>DATJYY010000173.1:0-36276 GCA_035499395.1 Solirubrobacteraceae bacterium | reverse complement strand
CTTGAAGCTCGTCCGCGAGCTGGCCAGCCGCCACCCGATCTCGCTCGTGAACTCCGTCAACGAGTTCAGGATCGAGGGGCAGAAGACGGCCGCGTTCGAGATCGGCGAGCAGCTCGCCGGCGAGCTCGACGCGCTGTGCATCCCGGTCGGGAACGCCGGCAACATCACCGCGTACTGGAAGGGATTCCAGGAGGACGGCCGGCGACCCCGGATGTGCGGATTCCAGGCGGCCGGCGCGGCGCCGCTCGTGCTCGGCAGGCCGGTTGAGCACCCCGAGACGATCGCGAGCGCGATCCGGATTGGCAACCCGGCCCGGTGGGAGGAGGCGATGAACGCGATGACCGCCAGCGGTGGCGCGGTCAAGGCGGTCACAGACGCCGAAATCCTGATGGCGTACCGGTTCCTGGCCGCCAACGAGGGTGTGTTCTGCGAGCCTGCGTCGGCCGCGAGCGTCGCCGGGCTGCTCACGCACGGTGCCGGCGAGGGGGTACGCCGGGTGGTGTGCGTGCTGACCGGCCACGGCCTCAAGGACCCGCAGACCGCGCTCGAGCACGCCGGCGCGGTCGTCCCGTGCGACCCGGAGCTCGGCGCGATCGAACGCGCGGTACTCGGGTGACGCTCGCACGCCGGCGCCTGGTGCGCGTCCCCGCCACGTCGGCGAACCTGGGTCCAGGGTTCGACGTGCTCGCGGCGGCGCTCTCGCTCCATCTCGAGCTCGAGGTGGTCGAAACCGGAACGTTCGCGGTGGACACCGACCTCGACGTTCCGCGCGACCGCGACAACCTCGTGGTCAGGGCGTTCGAGCGGCTGCACTCCGCCGATGGGTTCGAGTTCCGGATCACGTCGGACATCCCGCTGAGCGGGGGGCTCGGCTCGAGTGCGGCGGCCGTGGTGGCGGGCCTCATCGCCGCCGACCACGTGTTCGAGCTCGACGCGGACATCTTCGAGCTCGCCGCCGAGCTGGAGGGCCATCCGGACAACGTCGGCGCGGCGCTCGAGGGCGGCTTCGTGATCTGCAACGGGGCGCAGGCGCATCGCTTCGAGCCGCCGATGGGGCTCGAGGCGGTGATCGTCGTCCCCGACGAGGGACCTCCGACGGCGGAGGCGCGCGAGGCGTTACCCGAAACCGTCCCGATCGACGCCGCGGTATTCAACATCTCCCACGCCGCGATGCTGACCCTGGGCCTCGCGAATGCCAACTGGGATCTGATCTCCGCCGGGCTCCACGACCGGCTGCACCAGCCCCATCGCGCCCACCTGTACCCGCGGTCGGCCGAACTGCTCGAGCACGCGCCAAGTCTGGGCGCCCTCGGCGCGACGATCTCGGGAGCCGGCCCAACGGTGCTCGTGTGGTGCCGCTACGACCAGACCGGAGCGGTCGTCGACGCGCTACGCCGCGAGAGCGACGGATGGGCGACCGTGATGCGGGTGCGGTTCGAGCCTCAGGGCGCGGACGTGCGCGAGCTCTGATCCTCGAGGCCCCTAAGCCGTGCGCGCAGCCACTCCGCGTGGCGCTCCTGGAGCTCGCGCCCGCGACGGGTGAAGTCGAGAATCAGCCGAAGGTCCTCATCGCTGTAGCGCTCGGCCATCGGCATGTACAGGTTCCTCATCGGCTCGACCATCAGCTCGTTCGCGAATTCGAGGGCCTTCTCGGTCGGCTCGACGAGCACCCTTCGGCGGTCGGAGGGGTCAGGGACCCGACGGGCTATCCCGGCCCGTTCCAGCCGGTCGATCACGGCGGTGATCGCACCCGTGGTGAGCCGGCTCTCCTGCGCCAGATCCCCAGCGCTCATGCGGCCGTGCTGATCCAGGATGTCCATGCACCGCGCGTCGGTGCGATTGATCCCCAGCGCCTCGGCCAGCAGCTCGTCGACGGCGTCCGTCGCCCGCTGGTTGGCCCGCACCTCGTCGCCGAGTTCGGCGTACAGCTGTAAGCGCTCTGGCGAAAGTTCTCTTGACATCTAAATCTCTTAGCTACTAAGATACTCGCATCGTAAAGCGAATCTTAGCCTGGAGGTAAAGCAGGTATGGAGTTTGCAATTGAGGCCGAAGGCCTTGTGAAGTCTTACCCGAAGGGCGTGACGGCGCTCGACGGGTTGTCGTTCGAGGTGGCACCCGGCAGCGTATTCGCGCTGCTCGGACCCAACGGCGCGGGCAAGTCGACTGCGGTCAAGATCCTCACGACGCTCGCCACGCCCGATGCGGGCAGGGCGCTCGTCGGGAGGCTCGACGTGGTCGCGAATCCCGACGCCGTGCGCCGGTTGATCGGTGTCGTCTCCCAGGGCTCGTCCGTCGACATCCAGGCCACCGGGCGCGAGAACCTGCGCCTGCAGGGCCAGATCCACGGGATCCGCGGACGGGCGGTCGAGGACCGCGCTCAGGAACTGCTCGAGCGATTCGGGCTCGCGGACGCGGCCGACCGGATCGCGCGGGGCTACTCGGGCGGGATGCAGCGGCGTCTCGACATCGCGATGGCGCTCGTCCACGACCCGGCGGTGCTGTTTCTCGACGAGCCGACCACCGGACTCGATCCCGAAGTCCGCGCCGACATGTGGGCGGAGATCGGTCGGCTGGCCGACGAGAAGGGCAAGAGCGTGCTGCTGACCACGCATTACCTCGAGGAGGCCGACCAGCTCGCGGAGCGGATCGCGATCGTCGACCGCGGCAAGGTGGTAGCTCAGGGAACTCCCGACGAGCTCAAGCGCGAGTTGCGCGGCGACGCGATCCACGTCGACCTCGAGCGCGAGTACAACGGCACCGTCAGCGGCGCCTTGGCAGCGTTGCCCGCCGTCCGCGAGGTCACGGTCGACGGGCGCACGCTCCGCGCCCGCGCCGACGACGGTGGCCGGGCGGTGCCGGTGGTGCTCCAGGCGCTCGAGTCCGCTGGAGTCGAGGTGTCTTCGGTCCGCGTCGCGCGACCGTCGCTCGACGACGTCTATCTCAAGTACACGGGCCGCACGTTCGACGCGGCAGAAACGGAGGCAACCCGATGACATTGATCCGGCACACGCTGTACATGACGCTCCGCCATCTGCGCGAGCTGTGGCGGCAGCCGTGGTTCGTGGCGGTGACGCTCGTGCAGCCGGTGATCTGGCTGCTGCTGTTCGGCGCCTTGTTCAAGAAGGTGATTGAGATCCCGGGCTTTCACGGCCACTCGTACATCGCGTTCCTCGCCCCTGGCGTGGTCGTGATGACCGCAATGTTCAGCTCCGCGTGGAGCGGGATGGCGCTGATCGAAGACATCAACCGGGGCGTGACCGCGCGCTTCCTGGTTTCGCCGGTCCGCCGCGAGGCGCTGATCGCCGGCCGCATCCTCAAGGAGGCCGTGGTGGTGGTGATCCAGTCGCTGATCATCGTCGCGCTCGCGCTGATCGTCGGGGCCTCGTTCCCGGGTGGGGTCGGCGGCGTCGCCGCGTTGTTCGCGATCTCGGCGCTGCTCGGCGCGACGTTCGGTGCGCTGTCGAACGGCTTCGGGTTGATCATGCGCCAGGAGGAGGCACTGATCGGGGCCGTGCAGTTCATCGTCCTGCCGCTTACGTTCCTGTCCGCGACATTCCTCGCCGTGAACCTGATCCCGGGATGGATGCAGCACGTAGCCGACTTCAACCCGGTCAACTGGGCGGTCGTGGCGGGCCGCTCGGCGGTATCGGCCAACGCCGACTGGGGTCTAATCGCCGCTCGCGCCGGGTTCCTGGTGGCGCTGCTGGCGCTGTCGGTGGCGTTCGCGACGCGCGCCTTCCAGTCGTACCAGCGGTCTGTTTGATTTTGGGCCTCGCTGCGCTCGGCATCCATGGGGCCGTTCCGCCGGGCATCCGTGCCCGGCGGGCCTGATCGCGTTCCCCCGGCCGGGCATGGATGCCCGGCCGCACGGTCCCACGGATGCCGCCGCAGGCGGCCCCTAAGAAACGCCGGCGGCGTTCGTCATCGCCGCGACGCGCCGGCGGGGCCCATCGAGCCCGAGCCGCTTGAGCAGCTCCTCGGCGACCGCCAGATAGTCAGCCGCGAGATCGGGCCTGTAGTCGAGAATCGACACGGCCCGCTCGGCCGACTCGGCGTACGCGATCGAGGCCCGGATGGTGGTGTCGAGCAGCTTCTCGCCGAAGTGCTGGCGCAGCGAGTCGAAGGCCTCGCGCGAGTGCCGGGTTCGCATGTCGACGATGTTCAGAACGACCCCGAGCCACTCGAGATCGGGATTGAGGTTGTCGCGCGCGAGCTCGATCACCTCGAGCGCCTGCTCGACGCCCTGGAGCGCGAAGTACTGCGCCTCGGCCGAGATCAGGGCGTGGTCGGAGGCGACGAGCGCGTTGACCGTGAGCAGGCCGAGCGCCGGCGGGCAATCGATCATGATCAGGTCGTAGTCGTCGCGGAGCTCGCGCAGCGCCTTCTTGAGCGCGAGCTCGCGGCCCATCTTGCCGCCAAGCGCCAGCTCGGCCTCCGCGAGCCCGAGGTTCGCGGGGATGATCCCGTCGTGCACGGCCTGGCGCGCCTTGGCGCGGCCGGCGAGGACGTCGCCGATCGTCGGCGCGGCGTCGGGGTCGACGTCGAGGTAGTCCGACAGGTTGCCCTGCGGGTCGAGGTCGACCGCGAGCACGCGCAAACCGACCCGACGAAACACGTCGGTGAGGGTCCGCGCCGCCGTGGTCTTGCCGGTGCCCCCCTTTTGTGAGAGAACGGAAACGATCGCCGCCATCGCCCGCGCCACTATAGGCCAGCGGCCAGGCCGCCGGTCGTCATAACCTCGCCGTCGCGGTCAGCCGGTCTGGTTGGCGCCCGCGGCGTGGTCCGAGGCGTGGCTGTAGCGCATCCCCGATACCACCGGGACATCGACGAAATGCAGGTGATGGCGCCCGATCACGATCTCGTCGCCGTCGGCCAGCGTGCTCCACTCGACGCGCTCGCCGTTCACGAACACGCCGTTGAGGCTACGGTCGTCGAGGACGCGCAGGCCGTCCGGCTGGCGCACAATCAGCGCATGGCGGCGCGACACCGTCGGGTCGTCGAAGCGGATGTCTGCGGCGAGGCTGCGGCCGATCCGGGTCCACTCACGCTGGAGCGCATACGCGACCCTGCTCTCGCCGTCGGTGCGGTACGCGAGGTACTGGCCCGGCTCGCCGAGCGAGTCACGGATCTCATCGAGCCAGCCCTGGTCGTCGTCCTCGGCCGTGACTTCGAGCACGCTCGTCTGCGCGGTCGTGAATAGAGAAGCCCGGACGAACTCGGTCCCGCCGCAGTTGGGGCAGGTCGGCAGCTCGTCGACCGCGTCGAGCGACACGGGGTAGTCGCAATCCGTGCATCGAAAGGTTCCGGTCCCCGCGACATTGCCCGACATCCAAGCTTTCATTAAGCGGCCGCCTTTTGAGTCGTATACGTGCGGACTCGCCGGGTTGGACAAGTCCGTGGACCCATGATAGCCCCCGAGTCAAAGCGGCTGCGAAGCCTCTGGACGGATGACGGAGGGCCTCTCGAGCGTTTATCCAAACGTAAATATGAGGCCGGCAGGAACCCCCCGAAAAGCGACGAAAACCCCCGCTGTGCAGCCATCTGACAGCGGTAGCGGGAAGCTCGAGCTCGCGATCTTGAGGGAAGGCGTGGGGCGCCGGGATGCCGGCCAGGAGCGTTGCGGCGGGTGCCACAGGACCCCGCTGGTGGGGGAGACGGTGTACGTAGACGGACATGGCGCGGTGTTCTGCGAGTTGTGCCGCGCGCTCGAGCGCGACCCGCCGCGGGATTCGCGCATCGTGCACGGGCCTGAGTTCGGTCACACGATGAGGCTCACGGACCACAGGGCCGCGTAGGGCGGCGACGCCCTTCACCCCGCCCCGAAATTAGAATCCGGGCGGTGGAGCCGTTCACCGTGTCCTCGACGATCTCGAAGCCCCGCGAGGAGGTGTTCGAGTACCTCGCGGACATCGCCAACCACCCCGAGTTCACCGACCACTACCTGGTCGACTGGCGCTTGACGCGTGAGGACTCCTACGGCACCGGTGCCGGCGCACGGTTCCGGATCAAGGCTCCGTTCGCCCGCTTCTCATGGGCGGACATCACGTTCGCCGAGATCGAGGCGCCGTTCCGGATCGTCGGGCGGGGTCGGGGGGGCAAGTACAACAGGATTCGGATGGTCGGCACATACACGTTGCAGCCCGGTCCGGCCAACAGCACGAGGCTCGAGTACACGCTCGAGACGCTTCCTGTGATGCCGTCGGACAAGCTCATGGAGGCGCTCGGCGGCAACCGCTGGACCCGCCGGCAGACCGCCAAGGCGATCCGCCGGCTGCGAACGATCCTCGAGGAGGACCGCGGTCGGGGCAAGCGAGCCTCGATCGCCGGCCGCTGACCGCTCGTGCGGCGGCGCCATTACACTTCCGGCCCCGTGAGCGCCCGCCGGTTCTGCATTCTCGTCTGCGCGCTGGCACTCGCCGTGGGAGTCGGAGCGTGCGGCCAGACGTCGCGGCCGACGAGCGCCGAGAACGACGGCGTTTACGTCGACGCCGGCCCGATCACCTACCAGCTTCAGGTGTCGCGGCAGCTGAACCAGTACGCGGTGGAGGACCGTCAGTACCTGGCCGGCCTCCCGACCGGGCAGGGCCACCTGACCCCCGACGAGCTCTGGTACGGAGTGTTCCTGTGGGCCAAGAACCAGACGGACCAGTATCACCCCACATCGGACAACTTCAAGATCTCCGACACCAACGGCGACACCTACTACCCGGTCAGGCTCGACGCGGAGCTCAACGGGTACGCATGGACCTCGCAGGTGCTGGCACCGACGGCGATCGAGCCAGAGCCGAACACGACCGCGAGCTTCGGCCCGACCCAGGGCGGGCTGGTGCTGTTCAAGCTGCCCACCTCCGTGTACTCGGATCGGCCACTGACGCTGCACATCATTCCGCCGAGCGGCCACCCGGCGTCGATTTCGCTCGACCTGTAATCAGTGACCTTCTAGGCCCGCGACCAGCACCTGGCGCACCGCCGGGGCGGCCGTCTGGCCCCCGGCGCCCTGGTTCGGGAACAGCGCGCCGACGACGATCCGCGGGTGCCCGACAGGCGCGTAGCCGACGAACCACGCGTCGGTCAGCTGGTTGGCGTTGGTGACACTCTGGCCGGTGGAGTTGGTGGTGTTGGCGAGCTCGGCGGTGCCGGTCTTGCCGGCGACCGTGACGCCGGGGATCGCGGCCGCGGTGCCCGTCCCGTATTCGACCACGGCCTCCATCATCTGCTGCACCTGGCCGGCAACGTGGCCGCTCGTGACTCGGACGAACTTCGGTGGCTGATGGGCCGCGAGCGTCGGCTGTGGGCGGCGGCCCCCCATCGCGATCGTCGCGCCGACGTCGGTCATCTCAAGCGGGGTGGCCAGGACCTGGCCCTGGCCGATTGCCGAGGAACCCACTTCAAGGTCGCTGCCCAGGCTCGCGGGCGGGATCGTGCTCTCGGACGCGCCCGGGATCGTCGGAGCCTGGTTGAACCCGAACTTCTCGGCCATCGCCAGCAGCCGATGCCCGCCGACCTTCGCGCCGAGCGGTGCGAAGACCGAGTTGCAGGACACCGCGAACGAGTTCAGAAGCGTGCCGCCGCAGTCCTCCCCGTTGGCGTTATGCAGCGTGTAGCCGTCGAGGATCGCCTGTGTGCTGTATGGAAAGACCGTGCTCAGCTTGGCGATCCCGGCGGCGAGCGCGGCGGTCGAGGTGATGATCTTCATCGTCGACCCCGGGGGCTGGGCGGCGGAGAACGCGACCCCGGCGAGCGCGAGCAGCGCACCGGTCCGCGGGTCCATCGCCGCGATCCCGCCGTAGTTGCCGCCGAGCGCCGTGACCGCGGCGGTCTCGAGCGAGGGCACGATCGTGGTCGTGACGTTTTGCCCCTGCTTCGGGACCGTCCGCGCCAGCACGCGCTTGCCGGCCAGCAGCACGCCGCCCGGGGTGCCGGCGAGCTGGGTCTGGAACGCACGCTCGAGACCGTCGAGGCCAACGTGGGCGCCGGCCGGGTAGCCCTCGGCCGCGTACGTGGCCGCGTCGGCCGCCGGGATCGGACCGAGGACGCCGGTGATCTGGGATGCGACGCTGGGGATCGGCGAGGTGCGATCCGGACCCTGGGCGAGCGGCGTACCGTCGGCGGCGAACAGGGTCGCCCTGGGCGGGAGCGCCATATGCCGGCCGAGTCGCTCGTGCCCTTGCAGGCCCGGAAACAGGAGGCTGCTCGTGAAGTGCACGGTGGCGCTCGAGCCGCTGCCGGTGAGCGGCACTTCGAGCGTCTCGTGGAGTGCTCCGAACAGCTTCGTGACCACGAGCATCTGCACGGGGATCACGTTGTTGCGCTTGTGGCCGATGTGCTCGGCTACGAGCTTGAGCGTCGTCGCGGTCATCTCGTCGTGGCGGTACGCCGAAGCGAATTTGGCCTCGGGCGTCGTGTTTGTGGAGGCCGTGTCCAGCAGCGAGTACATACGGCTGAAGTCACCGCCTGCCCACGCCTGCACGTAGTTGGTGACCAGGTGCCGCTCCGAGCGGGCGGAGGCCGCGCGCAACACGAGCACGACTCCGACCGCGATCGCCGCGATCACCGCGATCGGAACGAGCAAACGTAATCGTCGCTGCCATCGGCGGCGCCGGCGACGGGTCCTCGGACCCCTCTCCGTCACGCCACCTCTCAATACCCCTTGTGCCACCTCAGGTGAAACGGTAGGGCAACGCTCGGAATAACCTCCCAGCGATGACGAAAGTCGACTGGCTAATCGTGGCGTTCACTGTGCTTCTCGCGCTATATGGGTACGCGCAGGGGTTCATCGTCGGCGCCCTGTCGCTGGTCGGCTTCGGTGTCGGTGCATTCCTCGGGAGTCACCTCGGGCCGCTCGTGTTGCCCGGCGGCTCGCACTCGGAATACGCGCCGCTGTTCGGGCTCGTCGGCGCGCTGCTGGCCGGCGCCGTGCTCGCGAGCGGCCTGCAGGGGCTCGGGGCGCGTGTCCGGGTGTTCCTGCGGCTGCCTGGACTGCGCATGGTCGATGGGGTGTTCGGCGCGATCCTGACCGCCTCGGTGGCGCTCGGAATCGCTTGGATCGTCGGTGCGGTCGCGCTCCAGTCGGCGGGCTCGCCGGTGCTCCGCAGCGACATCCAGCGCTCGGCGATCCTGCAGGAGCTCAACCAGCTGCTGCCCCCATCGGGGCCGTTCCTGCACGCGCTGGCGCGGGTCGACCCGATCCCGTCGGTCCGCGGGCCCGAGGCGGACGTGGCGGCGCCGAACCGGGGCATCCTCGGCGCGCGCGGTGTCCGGGGGGCCGGCGCGAGCGTGGTGAAGGTTCTCGGCACCGCGTGCGGGCTCGGCATCGAGGGAAGCGGCTGGGTGGCGGCCCCCGGCGTGGTGGTGACCAACGCGCACGTCGTCGCCGGCGAGACCGACACGACCGTCCAGGTCGGAGGGAACCCGCCGGGGCTTAATGCCGACGTGATCGACTTCGACCCCCGCGACGACATCGCGGTGCTGCATGTGAGCGGACTGAACGCGCCGCCGCTGAAGCTCGCCAACAATCCCAAATCGGGCACCGCGGCGGCGATTCTCGGCTATCCCCTCGACGGCAACTTCGACGTCGAGCCAGGCCGGATCGGCCAGACCGAGACCGTGAACACCGAGGACGCGTACGGCAACGGACCGGTGACGCGCAGCATCACCGCGCTCCGCGGGCGGGTCCGGCCGGGCAACTCGGGCGGTCCGATGATCGACCGGGCGGGACAGGTGGTCGCGACCGTGTTCGCGGCGATCACCGGCTCGACGAGCGGCCAGGGCGGCTTTGCGGTCCCGAACGCGCTCGTGTCCGAGCAACTCGCCAAGTCCGCGGGGCGCACGCACGCGGTCTCGACTCAACCCTGCGCGGGCTAGCGCGCCTTCGGGCGGGCGGTGGTCTGCACACCGCCCGCCCTTAGGTGCATGCCCCCGGGGGCCCCTAAGGTCTCCTGCCCCCCGACGTCCTCGGCCATTTGACTAACCATCCCAGGCCCCAGCGCCCCCAGGAGCTGTGGATGGTGATGTGCGAGATGACGTTGAGCCGCTGAGAAGAGCTCTTGCTCGTCGTCGCCTGCGAGTAGCGCCCCGCACTCGCAGTAGGCGATCCGCCTGTGCCTTCCGTCGATTCTGGTCGTGAGGCCGTCGTCAACTGGCTCACCGGTCATCGCTAGTTGCGCCCCGCCGAGGGCGTCGTTGCGTGGAACCTCGGTGCTCACTGCGCCGGCACGATGCAACTTTGGCGTTGTCGATACGTTTCCAGAACGTTGCCGCAAGCAGAGCGCGCCCTCGAGATGACTCGGATCCAGCTCTGTGGACGGTTGTCCGTGGAGATCGACGGCGTGCAGCTTTCCGAGCGGCTGCGGGGCAGACAGGTCCCGCTGCTGCTCGCCTACCTGGTACTCAATCGCGCCCGCCACGTCGGCCGCGACGAGCTGATCGACGCGGTCTGGCCGAACCAGGCGCCGGTCTCCCAGGACGCTGCGCTGCGGACGCTCCTGTCGCGACTGCGCTCCTCGCTCGGAGCCTCGGCGCTCGCCGGCCGCGACGAGCTGATCCTGACGCTGCCCGAGCCCGTGTGGATCGACGTCGAGGCGGCGGCCGCCGAGGTGGCGCGCGCGCTTGACGCGCTCGAGCGGAGCGACGCCCGCCGCGCGTGGGCGCTCGCGCAGGTGCCGCTGAACATCGCGAGCCGCGGTCTGCTCCCCGGGGCTCAGGCGACGTGGCTCGAGGCGCCGCGCCGCGAGCTCGAGGACGTTCGCCAGCAGGCGCTCGAGGTGATCGGGCGCGCCGGCCTGTTGATGGGCGGCACGCAGCTCCAGTCGGCCGAGCGTGCGGCCAGGACCCTGATCGAGACCGAGCCGTACCGCGAGTCCGGCTACGTGCTGCTGATGGAGGCGCTCAGCGCGCGCGGCAACGTGGCCGAGGCGTTGCGGGTGTTCGACGGACTGCGGACGCTGCTGCGCGACGAGCTCGGGACGAACCCGTCGCCCGAGGCGATCGCGGCGCACGAGCGGCTGCTGCGGCCGCTCGAGCGCGGGGTCGAGCCGGGCGGGTCGCCGGTTGCGGGTCTTGGTCCGTCCGCGATCCCACTGCCGTCGGAGTTGCGCCAACGCGCCCAGGGACCGCTCGTCGGGCGCGAGCAGGAGCTCGCAGATCTCATGGAGCTGTGGGAGTCCGTGTGCGGCGACGGCGCCACCGGGCGGATCGCGATGCTCGCCGGCGACGCCGGGCGGATCGTGATGCTCGCCGGCGACGCCGGGATCGGCAAGACCACGCTGACGGCCGAGCTGGCGCGCCGCGTCCACGACGCGGGGGCCATCGTGATCGCGGGGCGGTCTCCACGCGAGACCGTCGTCCCCTACCAGCCGTTCCTCGAGGCGCTCCGGCACTGGGCTCTGAACGCGCTACTGGGCGACCTGCGTGCGAGCACCCGCGAGTACGGCTCAGAGCTCGCCCGGTTGATCCCGGAACTCCGCCGGCGCGCGCCCGATCTCCCGCCACCGCCACAGGACGAGCCTGACACCGAGCGCTACCGCCTGTTCGAGGCGGTCGTCGGGCTGCTGACCGAGTTGTCCCGATCCGCGCCGGTGTTGCTCGTGCTAGACGATCTCCAGTGGGCGGACCGGCCGACGCTCCTGTTGCTGCGGCACCTGGCCCGCGCGACCGGCCCGGCGCGGCTGTTGATAATCGGCGCGTACCGGTCCGCTGAGCGCGGGGACACGTTCACGAACGCGCTGAACGAGCTGCTGCGTGATCGGCTCGCGTCGCAGCTCGACATTCGCGGGCTCAGTGAGTCCGAGACCGCGGAACTCGCTCGAATGCGAGGCGGGGTGAGTCCGGCGCGCGCCTTCGCGCACGCCCTATACGAGGAGACCGAAGGCAATCCGTTCTTCGTCGAGGAGATCATCCGCCACCTGATCGAGGCCGGCGTGCAGGTCGGCAGCGCGAGCGCGTCGGAGCTCCAGCGGTTCGGGCTGCCCGAGGGCGTCAAGCAGGTGATCGCGTTCCGGCTCGGCCGGCTCGAGGCGCCGGCGGCCGAGCTGCTCCGCGTCGCGGCGGTCATCGGACGCGATGTGGACGCGGCGCTGCTCGAGAGTGTGGTGGTGCTCGGCGAGGAGGAGTTCCTGGCCGCGCTCGACGAGGCGCTCGGCGCGGAGCTGCTCGTCGAGTCCGATGAGAAGCCCGGGAGCTACCAGTTTTCGCATGCGCTGATCCGGGAGACGCTGTACGAGAGCATGTCGGCGCCGCGGCGGGCGCGGATCCACAAGCGGGTGGGGGACGCGATCGAGGCCACGCAGGGGCGCAGGCAGGAGCGCTACATGCCCGAGCTCGCCTACCACTTCACCCGCGGAGCCGACCCCGACGACGCCGAGAAGGCGATCACGTACGCGCTCCGCGCGGGCGAGCAGGCGACCACGATGCTCGCTCACGAGGAGGCGGCCGAGCACTACGCCCGTGCGCTCGACGTGCAGGGCCGCTTCCAGCCCGAGGCATCCGAGCGCCGGTGCGAGCTGCTGCTGCGCCTCGGCGAGGCGCGCGTCCGGGGCGGCGAGCGGGCGCTCGGGTCCTCCGCATTTCGCGAGGCGGCCGCCCTGGCCGAGCGGCTCGGCGACGGTGCAGCGCTGGCCCGCGCGGCGATCGGCGCGTCGCGCCGGTACGTGCAGCCGCCGGGCGTGGTCGACACCGAGCTGATCGCGATGATCGAGCGAGCGCTCGAGCTCCAGCCCGAGCGGTCGCTGGTCCGGGTGCGCCTGCTCGAGTGCCTGTGCGGGGCCGTCTACTACTCGACCGAGCGCGACCGGATGCCGGCTTTGAGCGACGAGGCGATGGCGATCGCTTCGGAGCTGGGCGACCCGGAGGCGCTCGCATACGCGTGCTCCGCGCGGCGCCGGGTGCTGTGGGACGCGCCCCACCTCGCCGAGCGAGTCGAGATGTCGACCGAGATGCTCACGCTGGCGCGCCAAATCGGGAACCTCGAGCTGCAGCTGCAGGCGCACGCGTGGCTCGTAGTCGACCTGCTCGAGCGCGGCGATCACGATGCCGTCGACGCCCAGATAGAGGCGTTCGAGGCCGGCGCCCAGCGGCTGCGCCAGCCGCTGTTCGAGTGGAACTCGATCCTGTGGCGCGCGATGCGGGCGCTGCTGGCGGGGTCGCTCACGATCGCGGACAAGCTGGCCGCCGAGGCGCTCGCCGCGGGCGCGCCGGCGGAGGCCGTGACCGTGTCGCAGTACTACGCGATCCAGGTGCTCGGGATCCGGCGCGAGCAGGGGAGGATGGGGGAGCTAGAGCAGGCCGTGCGACAGCTCGTCGAGGACAACCCGGATCGCCCGGCGTGGCGGGCGGCGCTGGCGACGCTCTTGTGCGAGGACGGTCGCGTGGCCGAAGCGCGCGAGGAGTTCTCGCGGCTGGCTGTGCGCGGTTTCGACGACATCCCTCGGGACCTGGACTGGCTGATCGCGATGGTGCTCTTGAGCGACGTGTGCGCCGATGTGCGGGACGGTGATCGTGCCGCGCTCCTGTATGCGAAGCTCGAGCCGTACGCGGACGCCAACGTCGTGATCGGGTTTGCCGCGGTGTGCCTCGGCTCGGCCGCGAGCTTCCTCGGCAAGCTGGCGGCGACGATGGGTCGGGCGGATCTCGCCTCGCAGCATTTCGAGCATGCGCTGGCGGCAAACGCCGCGCTCGGCGCGCCGGCGTGCCTGGCCCGGACGCAGGTCGACTACGCGCGGGCGCTCGGGCCGGGACGGCGCTCTCAGGAGTTGATCGCCGCGGCGGGGCGGTCTGCGTCCGAGCTCGGGCTGGGCGCGGTGGCGCGGAAGGTCGCCGAGCTCCAAGAAAAGCGCCAAGCCTAGGTTGACGGTTGACGGGGGCGCTACCCTCGCGAACTCATGAGCTTGACTCTGGTCATCGCCGAGAAGCCGTCGGTCGGGCGCGACCTCGTCGCGGTCCTTCCGGGCGCGTTCACAAAGCACGAGGGCTACCTAGAGGGTCCCGAGCACATCGTCACCTGGGCCGTCGGGCACCTGGTCCAGCTGGCCGATCCCGACGAGTACGACGACCGCTTCAAGAAGTGGCGCATGGCCGATCTGCCGATCGTCCCCGACCGCTTCAAGCTGGTCGTCCGCGACGAGCGTTCCAAGAAGCAGATGAACGTGGTCAAGCGGTTGCTCGACCGCGACGACGTCGATCGCGTCGTCAACGCGTGTGACGCCGGCCGCGAGGGCGAGCTGATCTTCGCCTACCTGTACGAGAAAGCCGGATCGAAGAAGCCCGTGCAGCGGCTGTGGCTGAATTCGATGACCAAGGACGCTATTCGCGGCGCGTTTGGCGATCTGCGGCCGGGGGCCGACCTCGCCACGCTCGAAGCGGCCGCACGGTCGCGCTCGGAGGCGGACTGGATCGTCGGGATGAACGCGACGCGGGCCGCGACGATCCGGCTGCGGTCGTCGTTTGACGGCGCGGTGTCGTTGGGCCGGGTGCAGACGCCGACCCTGGCGATCCTGGCGCGGCGCGAGCAGGAGATCCGCGACTTCGTTCCCGAGCCGTACTGGCTCGTGGACGCGGTGTTCGATCCGGTTGAGGACCGGCCACGTGTTTATGAGGGCCGTTACCACGCCGGCGCGAACCCGCGGGTGGCGACTGCGGACGAGGCTTTGGCGATCGTCGAGGCGTGCCGGGGCGGTGTCGGCGAGATCACGAAGCTCGAGAAGTCGGAGCGCAAGGAGCGCCCGGAGCTTCTGTACGACCTGACCTCGTTGCAGCGCCACGCGAACCGGCGTTACGGCTTTACCGCCCGCCGCACTTTGGCGGCGGCGCAGCGGCTGTACGAGGAGCACAAGGCACTGACCTACCCCAGGACGAACTCGCGGTTCTTGACCGGCGACATGATCCCGGAGATCAAGCCGATCGCCCGTCTCTTGGGGGGTCAGCCCGAGTACGCTCGAGCCTCGGAGTACGTGCTGGGTCTTGACGTGCTTCCGCTTGGGCGCGTGGTCAACGACGCCAAGGTGACCGACCACCACGCGATCATCCCGACCCGCGCCGAGCGCCATCCAGTGGACAAGATGAGCGACGACGACCGTCGCATCTACGACCTGGTAGTGCGGCGCTTCCTCGCGATCTTCCATCCCGAGGCGGTGTTCGAGAACACCCGGGTCGAGACGACCGTCGCCGAGCACGTGTTCCGAACGCGTGGAAAGGTCCTGCTCGTGGCCGGGTGGCGCGCCGTGTACGGCGAGATGCCCGATTCGGATGCCTCCGACGACGACGAGGGTCGCGAACAGCAGCTCCCCAAGCTCGTGCCTGGGGAGACGGTCGACGTCACCGACATCGGGTCCGAGGAGAAGCTGACCAAGCCGCCGGCGCGTTACAACGACAACTCGCTGCTCGGCGCGATGGAGACCGCCGGCAAGCTCGTCGACGACGAGGAGCTGCGCGAGGCGATGAAGGAGTCCGGGATCGGCACGCCGGCGACCCGGGCGGCGATCATCGAGCGCCTGATCCAGGTCGGTTATGTCGAGCGCGACGGCCGGGCGCTTGTGGTGTCCGAGAAGGGGTTGAACGTGATCCGGCTGCTCGGCGAGCACGCCTTGACGTCGCCGGGATTGACGGGCGACTGGGAGCGGCGGCTGGCGCTGATCGAGACCGGGGCGGACTCGCGCGAGGCCTTTATGGGAGACATCGTCCGGTTTACCGAGGACACCGTCGGCGAGCTCGACCGGAATCTGAAAGACGTCCGGATTCCCCGGGCGAACCTCGGTCCGTGCCCGGTGTGCGGACACGACATCGTCGAGAACCGCAAGGGCTACTCGTGCTGGTCGCGCGAGGACCCGGGCTGCGGGTTCGTCATCTGGAAATCGAAGGCCGGTAAGACCTTGCCGGTGGCGGTCGCCCGCGAGCTGATCAAGACCGGGCGGACGGAGAAGCCCGTCACCGGGTTCAAGGGACGGTCGGGCAAGTCGTTCCGCGCCCGGCTGGCGCTACAGCAGACCGACGAGGGCAAGTGGCGGGTCGAGTTCGATGAGCCGTGGGCCAAGGAGGGCGCCAAGCCGCCGGAGGCCGAGGAAACCGAGGCGGCCGCCGGGGCGACGACTGAGGTCGCCGAGCAACCCGAGGCGGCCTAGCCCCTTCTGCGTGACCTCGAACCGGGTGTGACGCCCGTCCCCCGGTCCATATCTCGTTCAGCGCGGATCCGGTCCATATCTCGTTCAGCGCGGATCCATTCAGCGCGGATCCGCGCCGGTTCTGCGGAGCGCCAGGACGTCGGCGAGCACCGCTCCCGGCGCGTGGTCGAGTCGGTCGCCGGTGACGCGCAGGACGCGGATGTCGTGCTTCTGGAGGGTCGCGTCGCGGATCCGGTCGGACTCGAACGCGTCTGGGTTGTTGTGGTACGGCTCGCCGTCGAGCTCGACGACCAGCTTCCACTGGGGCCAGTAGACGTCGACCGTGAGGCCCGCGAGCAGGACGTTGAACTGCGGCTCGGGGAGGCCTGTGCGGTGGATCAGCGCCCGGAATTGGCGCTCGAGGCGTGAGCGGGTGTCGGCGGTGCCGCGGTACGCGGCCAGGACGGCTTTGAGGCGGGCGACGCCGGTGGCGTTCGGCCTCCGGGCGATGGCGCGGTCGATGGCCTGGAGGTCGAACCGCTGTTTCCGGTCTGCCTCCTCGACCAGGTGGGTCAGAGATTCTTTGGAGAGCTGCGCGGCCAGGTCGAGGATCGTGCGGGCGACGGATGTGATCGGGATGCCGTCGTGGATGCTGCGGTCCTCCGGGTCGAGCCTTGACGTGTGGGCCCGGATCGTCTTGCGGCTCCGCTTGCTCTGCGGCGTCGTCACGTCGAACCTGTACGAGGCTTGGCCGATGCCCCAGTGCGCGGCCGCCGACCGGTGGGAGAGGACCGCGTCGGGGCCGTAGGCGAGGACGGCCGCCATCCTGTGCCCCTGGCGGGTCAGCTTCCGGTGGCCGACGGCGTAGACGCCGTGGTGGATGCGGTGCAGCCGACCGATGGACACCCGGTACTGAATGCCGCCGCGGCCCAGCCCGAGCTCCAACAGCTGCCACACCGCCACCACCCCGTGCTGCCGGTCCGCCAGCTCCGCGATCAACCGGTCGATCATCGGAGCCGACTGCGATTTTCGCTGACAGTCATTGAAAATCTCAGTCGCATCGGAGTTAAGAGCGCCGAAGGCCGCGAAATTCACCCCGTCCACCCCGCGCGCCACCATGGGGGACGTGCCCCTCACGCTCGTACTGGGACCCGCGAACTCGGCCAAGGCCGGGGAGGTGCTCGGCGCGTTCGCGGCCGAGTCGGCCCGCGGCGCGATCCTGGTCGTTCCCAAGCGGCCCGATGCGGACCACTACTCCCGAGAGCTCGCGGGGGCCGGCAACGTGCTCGGGTCGGTGCTGACCTTCTCCGGGCTCATGTTCGAGATCGCCTCGCGCGCCGGGTACAGCGCTCGCCGCCTAACGAAGCTTCAGCGCGAAAAGGTCCTCGAGCGCGCGCTCGAACAGATGGAACTTCGCGCGCTCCGCGACGCCGCGGACACCAACGGGTTCGCGAACGCGGCGGGCGACTTGATCGCCGAGCTCGAGCGCTCTCTGGTCACACCCCAGCGATTCGCCGCGGCGATGCGCGCCTGGGCGCAAGAGGACCCGCGGCGGGACGCATACGCGCGAGACGTTGCTGCGATCTACCAGGCGTACGCGTCCGCGCTCGAAAAGCTGGACTCGGTCGACTCCGAGCTGTACGCCTGGCGGGCGCTCGACACGCTCCGCTCGGAGCCCTTCCGGTGGGGATCCGACCCCGTGTTCTTCTACGGGTTCGACGATCTTCACCCGCTCGAGCGGGATGCGATCGAGACCCTGGCGCGGGTCGTCGGTGCGGACGTCACGGTCTCGCTGACCTATGAGGCGGGGCGCCTAGCGCTCACGGCCCGGGCGGAGGTCGTCGAGGAGCTCCGGCCACTGGCCGAGCGCGTGATCGAGTTGCCCGCGTCCGCCGAGCACTACGACCCCGATTCGAGGACCGCGCTGCACCACCTGGAGCGGGCACTGTTCGAGCCGGAGCCCGAGCGGATCGACCCCGGCCGGGCGGTTGCGCTCCGCGAGGCCGGAGGGGAGCGGGCCGAGGCCGAGCTCGCGGCCGCTGAGGTGCTCGACCTCCTTCGCGAGGGCGTCCCCGGCGAGGAGATCGCGATCGTCTACCGCTCGCTCGGACCGGTGGCGCCGCTGATCGAGCGGGTCTTCCACCAGTTCGGGATCGCCATGACGGTCGACCGAGAGACCGCTCTGCGCCACACCGCCCTGGGACGTTCGCTGCTCGCCCTCGCCCGCTGCTCGCTCCTCGACGACGGACCCGGGCGGGCAAGCGACCTGCTCGTGTACCTGCGCTCGCCCGGAAGCTCCGAGCGTCCGGAGACGGTGGATCGGCTCGAGGCTGAGGTACGCCGCAAGAGTTTGAGGACCATGCGGGCGGCCCGCCAGAGGCTCGGCTCCGACCTCCCGGAGATCGAAAAACTTCGCGCAGCCGACGATCCAGCGGCCGAGCTCGTCGCCCAGGCGCGGCGGCTACTGGCGGCGCCGCATCAGGGCCAAGCGTCAGTGCTCGAACCCGCCGAGGAGCTCGACGCCCGTGCGCTGGCAAGCCTCTCCCGCGCCTTGACCGAGCTGAACGACCTTGGCGAGAGGCCGACCGCCCACGAGCTGATCGAATTGCTCGAGCGGATCGAGGTCCCCAACCGAGAGCTTCCGGCTCCGGGAGCCGTGCTCGTCACCGACCCGCTCGCGATCCGCGCCAGGCGCTTCCGCGCGGTTCTGGTATGCGGGCTCACCGAAGGCGAGTTCCCGCTCGCTGCCGCGCCCGAGCCGTTCCTGTCCGACGAGCTCAGGCGCGAGCTCGCGATATGCAGCGGACTACGGCTGCGCCCGCGCGAGGATGCGCTCGGGCGCGAGCGCTACCTCCTCTACATGAGCGTCTCGAGAGCGACCGAGCGAGTCGTTCTCAGCTACCGCAGCTCCGACGAGGACGGGAACCTGGCGCTGCCCTCGCCCTTCCTCGCCGACGTGTCAGAACTGCTCGACGAGACCTGGACCGGCCGCCGCCGCAGGCGGATGCTCGCCGACGTCGTGTGGCCGCCCGACGAGGCGCCCAGCGACCGCGAGCTCGCCCGCAGCCGTGCGGCCGCCGCCGCGCCGCTCGCCGGCGACGTCCCCTCTCCGATCGGGTCGCTGTCCGAGATCGCGCTCGCCTACGTCCGCCACCGACGCATCCTCTCGGCGGGCGCGCTCGAGAGCTATGGCGACTGTCCGGCGCGGTGGCTGATCGAGCGCGAGCTCCAGCCACAGGCGCTCGAGCCCGATCCCGATCCGCTCGTGCGCGGGGGCTACATACACAGCGTGGTCGAGCAGGTCCTCCGGAGGCTCGGCGGCCCGGTGACGCGCGACTCTCTTCCGAGAGCGCTCGACATCCTCGACCAAGTCATCGAGGAGCAGCCGCACTCGATCTCGCTGGGGGCGGGCGCCGCAGTCCGCGCCGCCGCGACCCGCGGAGTGAAAGCCGACCTGAGCCGGTACCTGGCCCACGAGGCGCGCGACGGGCTCGATTTGCAGCCCTACGGCCTCGAGCTCCGCTTTGGCTTCGACGAGGACCCCGAGTCGCTGCCACCGTTACAAATCGGTGACGACGTCAAAGTCCGCGGGATCGTCGATCGCGTCGACGCCGACGTCGAGGGCCGCGCGATCGTGAGGGATTACAAATCCGGAGGCTCGCGCCCCGAGTACCAGGGCGCCCGGTGGGCGCTCGATCGCCGGCTTCAGGTCGCGCTGTACATGCTCGTCGTTCGCGAGCTGCTCGGTCTGCAACCGGTCGCCGGCTTCTACCAGCCACTCGGCGGCGGCGATCTGCGCCCGCGCGGGGTGTTCCTCGACGGTGCGGATGTCGGCCGCTCGGTCGTCGCCAACGACGCCCGCGACCCGGAGGAGCTCGACGACGTGCTCGAGGACGCGCGGATGCGTGCGGTGGCGCTCGCCGAGCGGCTGCGCGAGGGAGAGCTCGAGCCCTGCCCGACCACCTGCTCGCGCGACGGGTGCCGGTACCCAGGGATCTGCCGTGCTTGAGGCCATGGTGGAGGAACAGTCGTTCACCGATGAGCAGCTCCTCGCAATCGAGCGCCGCCAGGGCGACCTGCTGCTCGACGCGAGCGCCGGCAGCGGCAAGACTTCGGTCCTGGTCGAGCGGTTCGCCCGCTCGGTGCTCGAGGACGGGATCGACGTCGGCGCGATCCTCACGATCACGTTCACGGAGAAGGCCGCCGCCGAGATGCGCGACCGGATCCGCCGCCGGCTGCGCGAGCTCGGCGCCGACGACGCGGCCCGGGCGACCGAAGGTGCGTTCATCTCGACCATCCACGGGTTCTGCGCGCGGGTGCTGCGCGCGCACGCGCTCGCCGCCGGCCTCGACCCGGCGTTTGTCGTCCTCGACGCGCCCGACGCCGAGCGGATCGCGGACGCCGCCTTCGACGACGCGCTCGAGGAGCTCGCCCGTCGGTGGCCGCACGCGATCGATCTGATCGCCGCCTACGGCGCGGGCGCGCTGCGCAGCGCGATCATCCAGGTCCACGACGAGCTTCGCTCGCGCGGTGAGCGCCGTCCACGACTCCCGGCGTTGCCTCCCGCGCCCGACCTCGAGCCCTCACGCGGCGTGCTCGAGCGGGCGGCGACCGCGGCGCTGGCTGAGCTTGCCGCGATCGACCAGCCCGGCGCGAAGGTGCTCCAGGCGATCGAGCGCCTCGAGCGCGTCCCCGAGGTGATCGCGACCGAGGACCCATGGCCCGGGGACCTGTGGGGCGTGGGGCTCCCCGGCGGCAACGGCGCCGCGCTGTCGACCGACACGTGCGAGCGATACACCGTGGCCCTCGCCGCCTTCAGAGCCGGCGTCGAGCACCGCCGGGCCGCCCGCGCCCACGAGCTGCTCGACCGACTGCTGCGTCTGTTCGGCGAGCGGTACGCAAACGCCAAGCGCGAGCTGTCGGGACTCGACTTCGAGGACCTCGAGCTCGAGTGCCGCGAGCTGCTCCGGACCGACACGGCGCTTCGCGAGCGCTACCGGGCCCGCTTCCAGCGGATCATGGTCGACGAGCTGCAGGACACGAATCAGGTGCAGCTCGAGCTGATCGAGATGATCGCGAACGGGAACCTGTTCACGGTCGGCGACGCCCAGCAGTCGATCTACGGCTTCCGCCACGCCGACGTCGAGCTGTTCGAACGGCTCGGCGAGCGGCTCGCCGCGGTTGGGGCCCGGGCGACGCTCGACACGAACTTCCGCTCGCGCCCGGACATCCTGGCGGTGATCAACGGCGTGTTCGAGGCCGAGCTCGGGGACCAGTTCCGGCCGCTGCAGGCGGGTCGCCCTCCGGCCGCGGAGAGCGGGCCCTTGACGGAGCTGCTCGTGGCGGACAAGGGCGCGGACTGGACGGTGGAGGGACTCGGCGCGCCGTGGCGCGTAGCCGAGGCGCGGGCGCTCGCCGAGCGGGTCGGCCGGCTACTTGCGGATGGGACCGCCGCCCGCGACGTCGTGCTGCTGACGCGCGCCACCACCGACCTGCGCGTGTACGAGCGCGCGCTCGAGGAGCGCGGGATCCCGACCTACCTGATCGGCGGCCGCGGCTACTGGGCGCATCCGCAGGTGATCGACATGGCCGGCTACCTGGCCGCGCTCGCCAACCCGCGCGCCGAGGAGGCGCTGTACACGGTGCTCGCCTCACCGCTCGTCGGCGTCTCTGCCGACGCTCTGGTGGTGCTCGCCGCCACCGCCCGCGACCGCGGCCGCGACCCCTGGTCGATCCTCCGAGAGCCGGACGGCGCGTTCGACCGGCTTGGGATTTTGGATAGGGATTTACTGGGCCGGTTCGCCGACTGGTTCGCCATCGAGCGGGAGGCGGTCCCTCGCGCGAGCGTCGAGGAGCTGATCGACCGCGTACTCGAACGGACCGGCTACGACCTGGCCGTGCTCGCGATGCCGGGTGGCCCGCGGCGCCTCGCCAACGTCCGCAAGTTGATGCGGCTCGCGCGAGAGCACGAGGCGCCGCACGGGCCCGACCTGCGCGGGTTCCTCGAGCTCGTGGCGCGGCGGGCCGGCGGCGCGTTCGGCGCCGGTTCCGGGGAGGCGCGCGAGAGCGAGGCGCCAGTCGAGGGCGAGGCGCTCGATGCGGTCCGGCTGATGACGATCCATCGCGCGAAAGGACTCGAGTTCGACGTGGTGTGCGTCGCCGACCTCGGCCGCGGGCCCCGGTGGCGGGCCGACCTGCTCCGGATAGGGCGAGACGATCGCTTCGGGATGCGGCTGGCCGAGCCCGGCACCGGGCGGCGCGAATCGGCACTCGACTACAAGGCGCTCGGCGACGAGCGGTACGAGGCCGAGTCCCGCGAGGAGCGGCGGCTGTTCTACGTGGCGATGACGCGTGCTCGCGAACGCCTGATCTTGAGCGGCGCGGCCCGGCTCGAGAAGTGGCCGGAGCTCGAAGGGAACGGCGGCGGGGGCGGACCGATCGCGTGGATCGGACCTGCGATCGAGCGGCTCGAGGATGTCGAGGTCGACGTGACGTTCGTTCGTCCCGAGGACATCGAGCGGCCGCAGCGTGCGCCGGACCTCGCCCCGTCCGTTCACTTGGTCGAGCCGGCGCGTCCCGCGTCGCCGGCGCCGCCGTCGGCGCCGCCGGGGCCCCCAGTGGCGGCGCTCAGCTACTCGTCGCTCGCGGCCTACCAGCGATGTGGCTACCGGTTCTACGCCGAGCGCGTGCTCCGCCTGCCGGCGCTCCCGGGGCAAGACCAACCGCGTGAGAGCCCGGTTGGACTGACCGCGCTCGACCGCGGCACGCTCGTTCACGCGCTGCTCGAGCGGCTCGACTTCCGGCGGCCGCGGCGCCCCACCGACGCGATGATCGCCGAGGCCTCCGAGCGGTCGGGGCTCGCGACCCCGCCGACGCCCGACGACACGGCGCAGGCCGCCGAGCTCGTGGAGCGATTCGCCGCCGGCGACCTGTGCCGGCGGCTCGGGCGCGCCACTGCAGTCCGCCGCGAGGCAGGCTTCCGGTTCCTGCTCGGAGGCGTGCTGATCGGGGGCGTGTTCGACGTGATCGCTCGCGAGCCGGGCGGCCGGACGCTCGTCGTCGACTACAAGACCGATCGCCTCGAGGGCGCCGACCCGCAGGCACTCGCGGACGGCTCCTACGGAACCCAGCGCCTCGTGTACGCGCTCGCGGCGCTGCGCGCCGGAGCGAGCGAGGTCGAGGTCGTCCACACGTTCCTCGAGTTGCCGAACCGGCCCGCGGTGGCGACGTTCACGCGCGATCAGGTCCCGGAGCTCGAGGCCCGGCTGACCGCGCTCGCGCGCGGCGTGATCGAGCGGGACTTCAGGGTGACGGACGTGCCTCACCGGGCAGTGTGCGACGGCTGCCCGGCCGAGGGCGGACTGTGTTCGTGGCCGCTCGAGATGACCCGGCGCGAGGCCTCGGACCGCCTGTTCTAGTAATCCTCAAAGCGGACCTCGACCGATTCCTCCGGGTGCCGCTCCTCCATCTTGGCGAGCGCGGTCAGCGTCTTGCGGTCGGCGGGTGACTCCGGCGGCCCGAGCAGGCTCCGCGGCCATAGCCGGCGCACGACGACCGTGTTGATCTCGGCCGCGTACATCGTCAGCTGCGCGATCAGGTGCAGCCAGACGAGCAGCCCGATCACGGTCGCGAACGTGCCGTAGGTGTTGCTGGCGCGCTTGACTACGTGCTCGATGTAGATCGCGCCGACGAGCTGGAGGATCGTCAGGAACACCGCGGCGACAGCCGCGCCGAGCCAGAGCTGGCGAGTCGGGACCGTAGGCGCGGTGAGGAACCGGAATGCGGCGACGTAAAACCCGAAGTTGACCGCGAGCGTGATCGCGTATCCCGCGATCTTGACGAAAGTGCCGTGAAACGTCGTGGTCACCAGCCCGGTGATGACCGCAGACAGCACGAACAGCAGGCCCAGGACCATGAGCAGCAGCAGCCCGCGCAGGCGCGAGCGAAAGAAGTCTGGCCGGTCCTTGAACGGAACCGCCCAGATCTTCGCGAACGCGTTCTGCGCCGCGACCGTGACGCCCAGGCCGCCCCACAGGGAGGTGAGGAGGCCGAGGACCAGGGCGGTGACCTTGCCCGTCAACGCCTGCGCCTGCAACTGGTCCCCGACGACCGGGAACTGGGCGAGCACCGATCTCGTCACGTCGTCGTACAGGTGCTTATTGCCCTGGAGCACGAATGCGAGGATCGTCGTGAACACCAGCAGCAGCGGGAAGATCGAGAAGAACGCGTAGTACGCGACCAGCGCGGCGAGGCTGCCGGCCTGATCGTTGCCGAACTTCCTGACCACCGCCATCGGAATCGCCCACGCCGGATGCCGCTGCTGATAGCGGTCAAAAACTCGGATGGGACGGAGCAGATCCACTGTCGAGGTGCTACCCGACGGAAATAGCGGAAAAAGCGCCGCCGTATAGTGACGGGCCGTGGCAGCCGTACGTGCAAGCGGCCTCGTCAAGCGGTTCGAGACGACGGTCGCGGTGGACCGGGTGGACCTCGTCGTCGAAGAGGGCGAAGTGCGCGGATTGCTCGGACCCAACGGCGCCGGCAAGACAACGCTGTTGCGCCTGCTGTTCGGCCTGGTCGCGCCCGACGAGGGTGACGTCGAGCTGTTCGAGCGGCCGCTCGGCGCCTCGGACACGATCAACCTGGACGGCGTCGGCGGGTTCGTCGAGGAGCCGACGTTCTACCCGTACCTGCCCGGGCGCGTCAACCTGGAGCTGTACGCCGAGCTTGACGGCGGCGCCGACGCCGGCCGCGTCGACGAGGTGCTCGAGCAGGTCGGTCTGGGCGCCCGCGGCGGCGATCGAGTCAGCGGGTATTCGACCGGGATGCGCCAGCGCCTGGGGATCGCCGCCGCGCTGCTCAGGTCCCCGCGGCTGCTGCTGCTGGACGAGCCGACCAGCGGCCTGGACCCGGCCGGAGCCCGCGACATGGGCCGCCTCGTCCGCAGGCTCGCCGCCGACGGGACCGCGGTACTGCTCTCGAGCCACCTGATCGGCGACCTCGAGAACGTGTGCGACTCCTTCACGGTGCTGCGCCTCGGAAGGGTTGTCTGGAACGGCAGCGCTCAGCAGCTCCGCGACCAGGCGCCGGGGTCGGCGTACCGGCTCGCGACCAGCGACGACCCGCGCGCGCTCGAGATCGCCGACCAGCACTCGAACGTGCACGCAACGACGTCGCCCACCGGTGAGCTCCGGCTCGCGGTGCAGGGTCGGGTCGACGCCTACGTGCTAGACCTCGGCCGCGCGGACGTCGCCGTCCGACGGCTCGAGCTGGTCGTCAGCCCGCTCGAATCGATGTTCTTCGCGCTCACCAGCGATGTCGAACTCGACCCGGCCGCGCTGACGGAACTGATCGAGGCGGCGCTGGCGGAGTCATGAGCGCGACTCACGCTCTCCGGCCCAGCGAGGCGATCCCGGAGCCGAGCGCCCGTCGGCGCGCCGGTGTCCGGCACGTGTACCGGACCGAGCGCCGCAAGCTCTCCAACCAGCTCTCCACGCGGCTGCTCGCGCTGATCTGCATCGTCGGGCCGTTCGCGTTCGCCGCGGTGCTCAAGATCCAGACCGGCAGCCCCGCCGACACGCTGTTCGGTGTGTGGGTGCACCAATCGGGCTTTGCGCTGTCGCTGGTCGTGCTCTCGTTCTGCGGCGCGTGGGGGTTCCCGGTGCTCGCCGGGGTCCTCGCCGGCGACATCTTCGCCTCCGAGGACCGCTACGGCACGTGGAAGATGGTGCTGACGAGGTCCTCGACACGGAGGGACCTGTTCGCCGGCAAGGTGCTCGCCGCGATGACGTTCTCGGCCGGGCTGCTCGTGCTGCTCGCCGTCTCGAGCCTGGTCGCCGGGCTGCTGCTCGTCGGCGACGGGTCGGTCGTCGATCTGAGCGGCCGCGCCCTGTCGCCGGGTCACAGCCTTGGGCTGGTTCTCGTCGCGTGGCTACTCAACCTGCTGCCGCTGCTCGCGTTCACGAGCCTTGCCGTCCTGCTCTCGGTCGCGACCCGTAATGGCATCGTCGGCGTCGTCGGCCCGGCGCTCATCGACCTCGTCATGCAGCTCCTCCTTCTGGTCGGATCAGGCGTGTGGCTCCACCTCCTGCTTGCGTCCTCCGCCTTCCAGGATTGGTACGCGCTGTTCACGGCGCACCCGTACTTCGGGCCACTCGTGGTCGCGTGCATCGTCAGCCTGATCTGGATCGCGGCCTCCCTGAGCGGCTCGTGGCTGCTCATCCGCCGGCGCGACTACGCGGGCGCGCCCGTCAGTCGCCGGCCGGGCTGGGTCGTGCCCATTCGCGTGGCGGTGGGTTCAGCCGCGCTCGTCGCGTTCCTGGCGATCGCGAGCAACTGGGGGCCTGCCGGCGACACCGCCACGAAGCTCAAGGCGAGCCTCGAGCCGACCTTCAACAACCTGACGCTGCTCCAGCAGCGAGAGCTGGGCCGGGTGGTGGCGCCGGGGGCGAAGCTCAATGTGCTCACGAACTGCAGCCGGCGCGCCAGCACCCCGAAGGGGCCTGGCGACTGGATCTGCACGCTCGACGTGTTCATCCCCCAGCCGGGCGCTCAACCGTTCAATCAGACGCCGGTCACGTATGACGTGAGCCTTCAGTCCAACGGGTGCTACAAGGCCGAGTCGCCGCCGACGTTCGTGGGCCAGCAGACGATGAAGGACGCGAACGGCAAGCAGGTCGTGAACCCGCTGTTCGTGATCTACGGCTGCTTCAACCCGCTGTAGCCCTCGACCCCCAGCAGCACTCGCTTGCGCTCGAGCCCGCCGGTGTAGCCGCCGAGGCCGCCGCCCGAGTGCAGGATGCGGTGGCAGGGGACGACGATCGGGATCGGGTTCGACCCGAGCGCGTTGCCCGCGGCCCGGTAGGCGCGGGCGTTGCCGGCCTCCGTCGCCACGTCCTTGTAGGTCGCGATCCCGCCGTACGGAATCCGCGCCGTCGCCTCGAGCACCCGCCGGGCGAAGCCGCGAGTCAGCTGCCAGTCGACCGGGAGCTCGAACTGCCGGCGCCGGCCGGCGAAGTACTCATCGAGCTCTCGGCGCGGGTCGTCGACGCGGCGCGCAGCGCGGAGGACCCGCGGCGAGACTCTGGTCGCGAGCTGCTCGAGAACCTCGTCCTCGTTCTCGTAGTCGACGTAGGCCAGCCGGACCAGCCCGCGCGGTGTGGTGGCTAGCAGCAGCGTCCCAAGCGGCGAGTCGGTGGTCGCGTAGGCGACGTCGAGCAGCCCGGCCGCCGCCGCGGCCTCGCCGATGTCGGGTAGGTCCGGCGTCGCCGATTCGGCGCCCCGTCTGAGATCGAGTTCGATGTTCATGTCTGGTACTCCGTTCGCAGTCGCTTGAGGGCTTCGTGGACGTTGCGGCGCGCGGCGTCCTGGCTCGTGTTCATGACCCCGGCGATCTCCTCGTAGCCGGCGTCGGCCAGATAGCGGAGGGCGAGCGCGGTCCGCTGTTTGTCGGGCAGCGCACGGACGCGCTCCCACAATCCGTCGTCAGGCACCGAGAGGGCGGCGTCCACGGGGATGTCCGGGACCTCGCCGACCGGGACGGCGGCCCGTCGGCGGGTCCGGATGTGGTCGATCGCCTTGCGATAGGCGACCGTGAAGATCCACGACCGCAGGTTCGTGGCATCGCGCAGCCTCGGGTAGGCCCGCAGCGCCGCGACCCACGTCTCCTGGTAGCAGTCGTCCGCGTCGACCCGTCCGACCGTCGCCACCAGGAAGCGGTGGACGTCGTGCCCATGGGTGTCGAGCAGCGTTTGGAAGGGGGGGAGGTGCACCGGAGATGAAACGCGCTGGGGCGGCATCTCGTGAGATGGTGGCGGCAATAGCGCGATCAGCGCTTGATCCCAGCCGACGTTCGCTATACAAGTCTCTGTATGGCTCGCGCAATCTGGTCAGGCGCAATCAGCTTCGGGCTCGTCAACGTGCCCGTGAAGCTGTACAGCGCCACCTCGCCGAAGACCGTTCGCTTCAACCAGCTGTCGAGCAAGACCGGTGCTCGCATCCGGCAGAAGCGCGTAGATCCGACGACCGACGAGGAGGTCCCGTACGAGGAAATCGTCAAGGGCTACGAGGTCACGCCAGACCGATATGTGGTCATCACGGACGAGGAGCTCGACTCGCTCGATCCCAAGGCGACGCGCACGATCGACATCGAGGAGTTCGTCGACCAGGCCGACATCGACCCGATCTATTACGACCACAACTACTACCTCGCGCCGACCGCCGGTGGCGCCAAGGCCTACCGCCTGCTGCTGGACGCGATGCGCGAGGCGGGCAAGGTCGGGATCGGGAGGGTCGTGCTGCGCTCCAAGCAGCAGTTGGCGGCGCTACGGCCGACCGGTGACGCGCTGGCGCTGACCACGATGCTGTGGGGCGACGAGGTGCTCTCTCCCGACCGGCTCGATGAGCTCGAGGCGGTGGAGGATGCGCCCGCGACCGACCGCGAGCTGAAGATGGCCGAGCAGCTGATCGAGTCGCTGTCGACGGCGTTCGAGCCGTCGAAGTTCCACGACGAATACCGCGAGCGGGTCCTCGATCTGATCGAGCGCAAGGCTGCCGGCGAGGAGATCGCGGTCCAGCCGGAGACCGAGGAGCCCGCCGCGGCACCCGATCTGATGGCCGCGCTCGAGGCTAGCCTGGCCGCCGTGCGCAGCGGCGACGAGGACGCGCCGAAGCCGCGGCGTCGGCAAACTTCGAAATCTGAGGACGGCTCCGGGAGCAAGTCCCGAAGCAAGGCGAAGGCTAAGACGTAAGCGAAGGGCTCCGGTCCAGGGAGGGGCAGGTGCCGGCGGGTCAAGGGCCCGGCACCGCCCGATAAACCGGGGCGGAGTGTTCGATTTCCAGGGGATTCGTGCGGCTGAACACAACACCGTAACGGGTTGCTAACACCCATTGGTACCCTTCGGCGTCGAGTCTGCAGCTGTCTGTGTTTCGTTCCAACTCTCCTCCATGTACCGACGCATCGCTCCGCCAGGGGCCACTGGCCTCTACGACCCCGCCAACGAGCACGATGGCTGTGGCATCGCGCTGGTCGCGAAGCTGTGGGGTGAGGCGAGCCATGCGGTCGTGGAGAAGGCGCTCGACGCACTCGAGAATCTGGAGCACCGCGGGGCTGAGGGCGCGGACCCGAACACGGGCGATGGCGCCGGGATCCTCCTCCAGATCCCCGACGGCTTCCTGAGGGCCGCGGTCGCCGGCGTCGAGCTGCCGCCGCCCGGCCGCTATGGGGTCGGCGTCTGCTACCTGCCGCAGGACCCAGAGCGGCGCGTCGTGCTCGAGCGGCTGATCGAGGACACGATCGAGGCCGAGGGGCAGCGCGCGATCTGGTGGCGCGACGTGCCGATCGACGAGCGCCACGTCGGGGAGACGGCCCAGCTGTCGGCGCCGGTGATCCGACAGGTACTGATCGCGGCCTCGGACAAGATCTCAGACCAGGACGCGTTCGAACGCAAGCTGTACGTGATCCGCCGCGTGATCGAGCGCGCGGCCGGTCGCGACCTCGCGATCCCCAGCTTCAGCAGCCGGACGATGATCTACAAGGGGATGCTGACGGCGCCGCAGCTTCCGCGGTACTTCACGGATCTGCGGGACCCGCGCGTCGCGTCGCGGCTGGCGCTGGTGCACTCGCGCTTCTCGACCAACACGTTCCCGAGCTGGGAGCTTGCGCACCCGTACCGCATGATCGCCCATAACGGCGAGGTCAACACGCTGCGCGGCAACGTCAACTGGATGCGGGCCCGCGAGTCGCAGCTCGCCTCCGATCTGTTCGGCGACGACCTCGAGAAGGTGATCCCGGTCGTCCGCGAGGGCGGATCGGACTCGGCGATCTTCGACAACGTGCTCGAGCTGCTCGTGCTGAGCGGGCGAAGCATTCCCCACGCGGTGATGATGATGGTGCCCGAGGCCTACCGGACCCGCAAGGACCTCGATCCGGACGTCAAGGGCTTCTACGACTTCCACTCCTGCCTGATGGAGCCGTGGGACGGACCCGCCGCGGTGGTGTTCACCGACGGCCGCGTCGCCGGCGCGGTGCTCGACCGCAACGGCCTGCGCCCCGGCCGCTGGATCCAGGACACCGAGGGGTACGTCGTGCTGGCGTCCGAGACCGGGGTGATGACGGTGGCGCCGGAGCACGTGCAGCGCAAGGGCCGCCTGGCCCCCGGCAAGGTGTTCCTGCTCGACCTCGACGAGGGCAAGATCATCGAGGACGAGGAAGTCAAGCGTCGCGTCGCCCGGAAACGGCCCTACGGCGAGTGGTACGAGCGCTCGGTCGTCCACATCGACGACCTCCCAGAGCGCGACCCGCGGACCCCGAGGATCGAGCCGCTGCGCTCCAAGCAGCTCGCGTTCGGCTACTCGCAGGAGGACCTGCGGATGATCATCGCGCCGATGGCGACGAAGGCCGAGGAACCGGTGGCGAGCATGGGCAACGATGCCGCGCTGGCGGTCATGTCCGATCGCCAGCCACCGCTGTTCGCGTACTTCAAGCAGCTGTTCGCGCAGGTCACGAACCCGCCGATCGACCCGATCCGCGAGAACGTCGTGATGTCGCTGCAGGCCGGGGTCGGCGCCGAGGTCAACCTCCTGAGCGAGAACCCCGAGCAGGCCCACCAGCTCGTGATGGACCAGCCGATCCTCCGCAACCACGAGCTCGAGAAGCTCCGCCAGGTGTCGCACGAGATCTTCGACGCCGCCACGCTCGACATCACGTGGCCGATCGAGCAGGGGCACGAGGGCATGGACAGGAGGCTCGAGGCGCTGTGCGAGGAGGCCGCCCGGTACGTCGACAACGGTGCCAACATCCTGATCCTCTCCGACCGCAATCTCGGCGCGGAGCGGGTCGCGATGCCGTCGCTGCTCGCGGTTGCCGCCGTCCATCACCACCTGGTCCGGCGCGGGACACGCCTGCGCACCGGGCTCGTGATCGAGTCAGGCGAGCCGCGCGACATTCACCACATGGCCACGCTGATCGGCTACGGGGCCGCGGCGATCAACCCGTACGTGATGTTCGAGTCGCTCGACGAGCTCGCCGACCGCTCGCTGCTCCCCGAGGACCTCGGGCGCGAGGAGGCCGAGATGCGGATCGTCAAGGCGATCGGCAAGGGCCTTCTGAAGACGATCTCGAAGATGGGGATCTCGACGATCCAGTCCTACTGCGGCGCGCAGATCTTCGAGGCGGTGGGCCTCGAGCGGGCGCTGATCGACAAGCACTTCACGGGCACGGCGTCGCGGATCGGCGGCGTCGGGCTCGAGCAGCTCGCCCAGGAGGCGATCGAGCGCCACTTCCGCGCCTATCCACGCACCGACCGCGAGGTGCTCCCGGTCGGCGGCGTGCTCCAGTGGCGGCGGAACGGCGAGCTCCACGTCTGGAACCCCGACACGATTGCGAACCTCCAGCATGCCGTCCAGGGGCGGAACGGCGACCCGCGGAGCACGTACGCGGAGTACGCGCGGCTGGCCAACGAGGAATCGGTTCGCCGCGGATTGCTGCGTGGCCTGATGACGCTGAGGGCGGCCGAGGAGCCGGTGCCGCTTGACGAGGTCGAGCCGGCCACGTCAATCGTCAAGCGGTTCACAACGGGGGCGATGTCGTTGGGCGCCCTCGGGCGCGAGGCGCACGAGATGCTCGCAATCGCAATGAACCGCATCGGGGCGCGCTCGAACACCGGCGAAGGTGGAGAGGACGCCTCGCGCTATCAGCCCGACGACAACGGGGACCTGCGCCGGTCGGCGATCAAGCAAGTCGCCTCGGGCCGGTTCGGCGTCACCGTCGATTATCTCGTCAACGCCGACCAGATCCAGATCAAAATGGCTCAGGGTGCCAAGCCCGGCGAGGGCGGGCAGCTCCCCGGCCACAAGGTCGACGACTACATCGCGTGGCTGCGCAACTCGACGCCGGGCGTCGGGCTGATCTCACCGCCTCCTCACCACGACATCTACTCGATCGAGGACCTCAAGCAGCTGATCTACGACCTGAGGTGCGCAAACCCGACCGGATCGGTGTCGGTGAAGCTGGTCTCAGAGGTCGGCGTGGGGACCGTCGCGGCCGGCGTGGCAAAGGCCAACGCCGACCACGTCACGATCGCGGGCCACGACGGCGGCACCGGCGCCTCGCCCCAGTCCTCGGTCCAGGGGGCCGGGGTGCCGTGGGAGATCGGGCTGGCCGAGACCCAGCAGACGCTGCTCCTGAACGATCTGCGCACGCGCATCACGGTCGAGGTCGACGGTGGCATGCGGACCGGTCGCGACGTGGCCGTGGCGGCGCTGCTGGGCGCCGACGAGTTCGGGTTCTCGACCGCGCCGCTGATCGCGATGGGCTGCATCATGATGCGCGTCTGTCACCTGAACACCTGTCCGGTCGGGATCGCCACCCAAGATCCCGAGTTGCGCAAGCGCTTCCGCGGCACGCCCGAGCAGGTCGTCAACTACGTGATGCTCGTGGCCGAGGAACTCCGCGAGATCATGGCCTCGCTCGGGATCCGCCGAATCGAGGACATGATCGGGCGGACCGACCTGCTCGACATGGACCGGGCGATCGACCACTGGAAGGCGAGCCGGGTCGACCTGTCCCTGGTTCTGGAGAGCCCAGATCTCCCGCCCGAGACCGCCCGACGCCGGACGCGCGCCCAGCAGCCCGTGCTCGACGACGCGCTCGACTGGGAGCTCCTGCGCCGATGTACGCCGGCGCTCGAACGCGGCGAGAAGGTCAAGCTTGGCCCGATTCCGGTGCGGAATGTCAACCGGACCGTCGGTGGCATCCTGTCTGGCGAGATCGCGCGTAAGCACGGCGCCGTCGGCTTGCCTCACGGAACGATCGAGATCGCATTCAGCGGGTCCGCGGGGCAGAGCTTCGGCGCGTGGCTCGCGCCCGGGGTCACGTTCTCGCTGCGCGGCGAGACCAACGACTACGCCGGCAAGGGCCTGTCCGGCGGGGTCGTGTCGGTGCGCCCGCCCGAGAAGCACAACTTCCGCGCCGAGGAGAACATGATCGTCGGGAACACCGTTCTGTACGGCGCCACCGCCGGCCGGGCGTTCTTCCGGGGGCTGGCGGGCGAGCGGTTCGCGGTCCGCAACTCGGGGGCGTGGGCAGTAGTCGAGGGCGTGGGCGACCACGGATGCGAGTACATGACCGGCGGACGCGTGGTCGTGCTCGGTCGCACGGGCCGTAACTTCGGCGCCGGAATGAGCGGCGGCATCGCGTACGTGTACGACGTCGACCGGCGGTTCGGGGGACGCTGCAACCCTGAGCTCGTCGATCTCGAGGAACTTTCCGAGGAGGACGAGGCCGAGGTGCGGGAGCTGATCTCCGAGCATGCCGCGCGGACGGGGTCGATCGTCGCCCGGAACGTGCTCGCGTCGTGGGAGCGCGGCGCCGCGGAGCGGATGATCAAGGTGATGCCGCGCGACTACAAACGCGCGCTCGCCGAACAAGCCGAGCGCGAGACGGCGGTCTCGCGGTAATGGGGGAGCTCGGCGCTTTCCTCAAGATCCACCGGGTCGGCTTCGAGAAGCGAGACCCGGAGCAGCGCGTGCACGACTACAAGCAGTACTTCGGGCTCCAGCCCGAGGGCGAGCTGCAAAAGCAGGGCGCTCGCTGTATGGACTGCGGCATCCCGTTCTGTCATGAGGGGTGTCCGCTCGGCAACCTCATCCCCGACTGGAACGATCTCGTCTACCGCGGCAAGTGGCGCGAGGCGATCGATCAGCTCCACGCCACCAACAACTTCCCCGAGTTCACGGGGCGCATCTGTCCGGCCCCGTGCGAGTCGGCGTGCGTGCTCGCGATCAACGACGACCCGGTGACGATCGAGCAGATCGAGCTGGCGATTGCGGAGCGCGCGTTCGACGAGGGCTGGATCGTCCCGAGCCCACCCCCGCGGCGGACCGGCAAGACAGTCGCGGTGATCGGGTCAGGCCCGGCCGGCCTCGCCGTCGCAGACGAGCTAAACCGGTGCGGGCACACCGTGACCGTATTCGAGCGCGACGAGGGACCCGGCGGGATGATGCGGTTCGGCGTCCCCGACGCCAAGCTCGAGAAGCAGGTGATCGACCGGCGGGTGGCGATCCTCGCGAAGGAGGGGATCGAGTTCGTGTACGACACCGAGGTGGGTCGGACGGTCACCTCGCAGGAGATCAAGGACCGGCACGACGCCGTCGTCGTCTCCACCGGCTCGCGCGTGCACCGCGACCTCGACGCCCCGGGGCGCAGCCTGAACGGAATCCACTTCGCGATGGACTACCTGTACCAGCGCAACCGGTGGGTGGCCGCCGAGGAGGGGCGCCCGTCGCGCGCCCCGGAGCCCGGGACCGAGATCACCGCTGCGGGCAAGAAGGTGATCGTGGTCGGTGGCGGTGACACCGGGATGGACTGCATCTCGAACTCGCACCGCGAGGGCGCCGCGGCCGTGGTCCTGCTCGACGTCTACCAGGCGCTGCCCGACAGCGGACGGGACGCCCGCCACCCGTGGCCACTGCCGCCCAAGCGCACGCTGTCCACGTACGCGCTCGACGAGGGTGGTAAGCGGCGGTGGGGTACCGAGGTGACCGGGTTCGGCGGACGCGACGGTCACGTCAGTCACGTGTACGCGCGCAAGGTCACCGGCACCTCCTCCCGTGACCTGACGCCGGTGCCCGGCAGCGAGTTCGTGCTCGAGGCCGATCTCGTGCTGATCGCCATCGGGTTCGAGGGCCCGGAGCGCGCCGGCCCGATCGAGCAGCTCGACCTCGAGATCGACAAGCGCGGCAACATCCGCACCGAGCAGACCTACCGGACGTCGACCAAGAGCGTGTACGCCTGTGGCGACGCACGGATCGGTCAGTCGCTGATCGTCACCGCGATCGCCGAGGGGCGCAAGTGCGCACGGGTCGTCAACAATGACCTGGGGGGCAGCCCGATGGACGCCGACCGGGAGATGCTCGCGATCGGCGCATGGAGCGGCGAGGCCGACCGGACGCTGCGCCATGAGGCCGAGGCGGCCGGCACGGTCAGGGCCGGTGAGGAGTTCTTCACCGGACCGGGCGCGCAGGGACGCTGACCGCGCCCTGCGCAGGGACGCTGACCGCGCCCTGCGCAGAGACGCCGACCGCGCCGTGCGCAGGGAGGCCGACCGCGCCCGATCGCGACCGCGGACTGTCCATCGAGCGCGGAAATTGCGGTTGTAAATCAACCCCGGCGGCCCTCCACGTTTGATTTCGGCCGGGGGCGGGAATGGTACGCTTAGCGGCAAGATTCGCGTGGTGGAGCGGCCTGCGAGGAAAATTTAGGTTTAGAGTGGTCTTGGGACGGGGAAACTCGCCCCTGTCGGTCAGGGAACTGCGCCCCCACTTCCCTGACTCTCCGGGGGGCCCAGATGGATCTGGGTCCCCCGGGCTCTTTAATGGGGTGCATGCCAGCGCTCGCGGCAGCGGCGACGACGGCGGCGGGGGCACAGCACCACGCCTCGGTCGGCTCGACTGTCGATCACCTGATCGACTCGGCCGGAACGTTCCTGTCCCAGCTCACGAGCCTCGACTGGCTCGCGCTGTTGCTCGGGCTGGCGCTCTTCGCGGTGTACCTCCTGCTCCGCTCACGCGCGCTGTTCAACGCGCTGCGGGCGGCGTACCCGGACGAGCGGTTTCGCTGGCGGGACGTCTGGGGCGCGTACATGGTCGGCTACGCGATCAACAACGTCTTCCCACTCGGGGGCGGGAGCCTCGCGCAGCTGTACCTGACTCGGGTTGCGATTGACAACGCGAGCTACCCGACGGTCGCCTCGGCGCTGTGGACCGGGGTGATCTTCGACTGGTTCATGGGCCTGCTCGTGATGTGCTTCGCGTTCACGCAGGGGGTGTTCCCCAAGCCGCCGGACTTCTCGAAGCTCCCCGCGTTCGACATCAGCTTCTTCGCCTCGAACATGCGGTTTACGCTGTTCCTTCTGACGCTCCTCGGGGTGGCCTTCCTCGTAGCCTTCGCGCTCCTTTCGGCGCGGGTGAAGGCGTTCTGGCAGCGGATCCGGCAGGGATTCACGATCCTGCGCGACTGGCGCCGGTACCGTCGAGACATGGCCAGCTGGCAGTTCGCGAGCTGGATCGCCCGGTTCGCGGCCTACTGGGCGCTGCTCGATGCGTTCCACATCGGGGGGTCGGTCCGGAACGCGCTGCTCGTGCTCGGCGTCCAGGTGGTCGCGTCGGTGTTCCCGTTCACGCCGGG
>DATJYY010000172.1:0-15546 GCA_035499395.1 Solirubrobacteraceae bacterium | reverse complement strand
GTGCCGGCCGTGAGGACCTCATAGCCCTCGCCACGCAGCGTCGCCTTCAGCGCGCGGAGGATCTGCGGCTCGTCATCGACCGCCAGAACCCGTCTTGAGTTCGCGGCCGCGCTCACGGCCATTGCTCCGTGCCGATGGCAGGCAAGTCGACCACGAACACGCTCCCGTGTCCCACGGTCGACTCGACCCAGATTCTCCCGCCGCTCGCCTCGACGAACCCCTTCGCGATCGCCAGCCCGAGGCCCGAGCCCGTGTGCCCATCGCCATTTGCCTCCCGGGAGCGATAAAACGGCTCGAAGATTCGCTCGCACTCGGTCCGCGGGATTCCCGGCCCGCGATCGATCACCCGGATGATGGTGCGGTCGACGACCGAGAGCGCGCGGACGATCACCGGCTCGCCACCCGAGTAGCGGGTTGCGTTCTCCAACAAGTTCGCCAGCGCACGTTCGACCTGCCTGAAGTCCGCCCGCACCGGCGCAACCCCAGAATCGATTCGCACGCGAAACTCCGCCTCCCGAGGCTGAGCAGCAAGCGCTGCGTCGATAACTTCGTCCACCGAGCACTCAGCCAGGTTCGGAGCCGCGGCCTGCGCCTCGATTCTCGACAGATCAAGGAGATCGTCGATCAACCTCGCCAGCCGAGTGCCCTCCTCGACGACCACCCCGCCCAGCTCATCGCGCTCCGCTGGCGTCAGACTCGCCGAGCGAACTGCGGCGCCGGCCGCCAGCATCGCCGTGACCGGGGAACGGAGATCGTGCGACACGGCCCGCAGAACCGCCGTCTTGACCGCCTCGCTACGGCGCAGGCCCTCCGTCCGCACCGTCTCCCTCACCAGTCGTTCCCGCTCGAGCGCAAGCTCGAGCACTGCGCCGACGGCGGGCACCACCCGCTCGCGCAGTCGACTAGTCACGTCCGTAGGCAGATCCGCTGGGACGAGCAGTGTCCCGAATCGATGTTCGCCTGCATGGAAGGGGATTGCCTGGCGGCGCTGGTCACCGTGCGCCTCCTCGAGCACGATGCTCGCCCACGCAAGTTCGAACACGACCGCCACGTGCCGCCCGATCAGGGCCAGCGCCTCGGCTACTCCCGCACGCGCGAGCAATAGCTGAGCGATCTCAGCCATGAGATCGGCCTCCGCGCGCCGGCGGTCGGCCTCGGCTGCCCGCACGCGGGCGAGTTCACTCACGTAACTGGCGGCCACCGCCGCGACGAAGAAGGCTGCAAGCGCGATCCAGTTCCGGCTGTCGGCGATCGTGAACCGGCCGACCGGCGGCAGGTGGAAGAAGTTGAATGCCGCCGCGCTTAGGACGGAGGTCGCGATCCCGAGCCACACGCCCCAGAACGCCGATACCACGACAACCCCCATCAGGTACACCACCCCTAGCGAGCTGACCGCGGTCAGATGCTTGAGCGGATAGAGCAGACCGGTGCAGAGGGCAACCAGCGCCACGATGGCGAGTAGGCCAGTGCCAAGCGACGGACGCCCGCGCAGACGCATCGAACTCGCACCAATGACCATGCTGCGCAACGAATCCCGGTGCACCGCGCCGTCGCGACCGGGTCGGGTTGGTAGATTCACCCTGGCCCAGCCGGGAAGCCTGGTCGGCGCGGAAGCACTCATGTCAGCCACCTCTCCGCAGCCAAGACAACCCGCCGATCATCAACCCCTCGTCGTCGAGGTGACTAGGCCCGGCGAATGGATCGTTGGTGCGCCAATCTGCGGACGTGGGCTGCATATCTACCGCGTCGCTCCCGGCGACTGGCTGGTTTCTGAGGTCGGCTGCAATAACGAGGGCCGCGCCGCGGACCTCGCCGGGGCGCTCGCCGCGCTGTGTGACGCCAGCTCGGCGCCCAGCTGGTGGAGCTCTGTCCCGTCCGTGCTCGACGACGAAGAGGAGGCGGCGGGATGAGGCAGCGACCCGCGCGGTTCGTCTGATCGCGGCCAGTCAGCCAAACCCCGTTCCGATCCGACCGCGGCAAGGACCTGTTCGTACGCCATCTGCACATCGGCGCGGTCGACTGGTTCAGGAACAGACTCGTCGCTCGCGCGAAGGACCATGGCGGCCTGCCCTAGCAGGAGCTCACGCCGGCCCGAGTCCGCGGTCTGATCGACAATCTTGGTGAGCGCCTCAAGCTGTCGGATCAATACCGCCGGCATCCCCCGACCCGACTGGCGGATCTTTTCGAACGACCGCTCGACCAACCTCTCGTAGCTGACCTGCGCAGTGATAACGCGCACATATCCGTGGCTATCCCGGTGGACGCGGAGTGGCCGCCAGCGCGCCGTGATCTTGCACAGACCATCGCCAAGCCAGTCGATGCACGTGAGCGCGGTGAACGTGTCGTTGACCGCAGGGGACAGCGCCCTTATCGCGATCTCGACGAGCTGATCAACGGCGAACGCGAGATCCTGCGCCAACGTCCGACTAGAGCCGGTGACGTGCGCAGTTCGCAGCGCCCGACTCACGCGTGGAGCCGCGCCCGGAGGCCAGACGATGGCCAGGGGGCGGCCACCGATGACGAAGTGCCCCGGCCGGTACAGCAGCCGAATCACCGCACCCTTCTCGGCCGCAAGCCCGATTAGGGTTTCGTGCTGGACGAACTGCAGGTATCCGCTCGCCGGCGCCGGAACGATGCCGCCCGCATCATCCATCCGCCGCAGAAGCTCCGACACCGACGGGCCCGTCTCCAACGCCACGGCGTCGTCAGACGACTCGGCTTCGATCGCCCGCGACAAGTCTCTCGCGATGCTGGCGATGACCTGCGGCAGCTGAATCGACATCGCGATGTGGTGGATGAAGTAGATGAGCACGGCCATCGAGACGGTGACCAGCCCCACCGCGATCGTGATCGAGAGGTGCGGGACGAAGTCCCTTCCCTGAGCCGCTGGTCCGATCGAGATCAGCACCAGCGTCGCGTACACAAAGGTCGCGACGAACGTCCCCAGTGTGAACTGCGTGCCGCGATCGCGGATGAAGTTGCGGAGCATCCTCGGCCCGAACTGCGTTGAGGCGAGCGTGAGCGTCACGATCGTGATCGAGAACACGATCCCGACCACAGTGATCACCGCCGCCGCCAGCGTCGTCAGGATCTGACGCGCCGCGTCGGCGGTGCCGAACACCATCCAGGAAGGAAGCGTGATGCCGCCGCTAAAGGCCGCGTTGTCGAGCGCGTGCGTGACGAAGTACAGCGCGACGGCCGCGACGACCTCGATCGTCGGCACCAGCCACAGGTTCGTCCGCAGCGCCTCACGCCGCCAATCGGAGCGCAACGCAACGAGCGAGATCACGGGAAGCTGAGGTTTCAACTGCGACATGCGGGCAGCGGTTTCACTGCGCCGACCAGCCTTCCCGGCTCACCGAGACGGATCGTAGCGCCTCGGATCTGGCGCGTGAACTCTCGGGCCGAAACGGCTAGAGCGCTGCGATCGTCTCCGACACCGCCTGTGCCACCGTGAGCGTCGCTTGCACACTCAACAGCGGACTCCCGCCGGAATGGATGAGCTGCCGAGCGAGAGCGACTCCGCGAGCGGACACAGCTCCCTCGCCGCGCAGGGCGTCGATGAGCACTACTAGGTCATGCCAGGCTGCGAGCACCTGGGCGTCAATCACGGTTAGATTCGCCGCAGGTTTAGCGTGCCGCTCGTCGGCCGTCCCGAGGATGTTCCGAATGCACGCCGGCACGCGGCGCCGCTCTTGCGCGCGCGTCAACTGCTGTGCCCTCAGCGCACGCGCGGCATCGGAATCAAGCCGAAGCCCAGCGGCGATCTCGCAGTCGAGAACCCGCTGCCTGACCCGGACGCGCAGTCGTAAGCCGCGATCCAGGCGACGGATCTGCAATGCCAACGAAGCACCTTCCACGGCGATCACCTCCAGGGACGCCACGTCACAGGTGGCGTCCCGGCCCCTTGAGCACGACGAAACGCCGCCCCGGACCGCAAGCGGACGGGTCGGGCCTTCAAGTGACGGTGCGGCCGCGGGAAATTCGGAGCCGTGGCCCATGACGGAAGGAGCAGCGACCAGCCCGGGCGGATCGGGTTGCCGTAGGGGCTGGAGAAACTATGTTGAGCCATGCTCGACTGACTCTCCTGGGGATGTCGAGCGAGCGTCTACTCTCTCCCGCCCGACAATGTTGAGGTGTGGTTGGCGGTGCAGGCGATCACGACCTACACGGGCAGTGCGAACTCGTGTGGACCCGCCGGCTGCCTGTCCAATGCGGCGGTCGCATCGCGGATCATCTGCCGAAGCGCTCCGGGCTCGCTCCGGTTGTAGAGCGGGCTGCCATCAGCGTTCGTCAGTATCCGTTCGAGCATCGCCATTCCCTTCGCCCGGACCGGCCGGGGGCTACGAAGGCGCTCGATGATCGTTGCGATCGAACCCTCTGCGTTGAGCACCCCACGGCGATCGATGATCGACACTCGGGCACGCGTCCTCGCCGGCAGGTGCGCGTCGGCGATCGACCGACGCAGAGCGCCCGCGAGCGCCCTGCGATTGCGCTCGCTGGTCAACTGTCGCGCACGCAGCGCAAGCTCGTCGCTCGCACCCGGCTCCACACCTTCGGCAAGGGCGCGCGTGAGTCTCGCACGATGAACGCTGGTACGGAGCCGGAGCTGCAACGAGTTCGCTCGGCGGTCGGATCCGCAATCTGGGATCGACTCAGGAGGGGTCGAGTAGCGCTTAGCGCGATGTGGATCTACCGTATCCGGCATCTGACACTCCTAAGAAAAGGGCGTGCTCCCGTGACCGCATCGCATTCCGCAACGACTTCTGGGAGCCGTCACCGCTTACGTTCTCAGCGTAGATCCGCCCGCGTGATAGGGCCGTACAGATCGGTGTCAAACGCGTACAGATTTCGTACAGATGGCCGCTGAGCGGACCCGCCGGCGCTGCTTCCGAGCTCGCCGGTCGATCGGCAACCCGTCGAAATCTTCAGGAGCCGTTGCTAGCCGTACCCCAGCTGTATTGACTTAGCGGGCTGAGCAGGGGTTATGTGGCCGCAGCGAACTGGGTGGCGGTGGTTGCCGTCACCGTGTCAGATGTCGAGGTGCTGCCGGCTGAGCCGGCGGATGAGCTGGCGCGTTTGATGGCGCGGTGCTCGGAGTTGGCGGTTGGGAACGAGTTGTTGTGGGATGAGGCTGCACGGCTTGCGGAGGAGAACGAGCGGCTGCGGGCGCGGATCGTGAAGTTGGAGAGCGAGTTGGTGGAGGCGCGGCGTGCGGCCAAGCGTCAGGCGGCGCCGTTCTCGCGCGGGGAGCCTTCCGGGAGTCCTGGTCGGCCGGGTCGTCGTTCTGGCGAGCAGCACGGACGGCATGGTCATCGTCAGCCGCCGGTGGAGGTCGATGAGGAGTTCGATGCGCCGCTTGTGGATCGGTGCGAGTGCGGTGGGGAGATCGTGGAGGAGCGGATCGAGTTCCGGTATCAGGACGAGCTGCCCGAGCCCAAGCGGGTTCGTCGTCGGTTCGCTGTGCACGTTGGCAAGTGCAGCTGCTGCGGGCGTCGCCATCAGGGCCGTCATCCCTATCAGACCTCCGACGCGCTGGGCGCGGCCAGCTGCATGCTCGGTCCGCGCGCCGTCGCGCTCGCGACCGAGCTCAACAAAGAGCTGGGGCTCTCGCCGCAGAAGACCGCCAAGGCGCTGGCCCGCTTCGGAATCCAGATCACACCCGGTGGCGTGGTGCAGGCAATCGCCCGCCAAGCGCGAGTTCTGGAGCCGACGTCTGAGGCGGTGGTCGAAGGGGCCCGCTCAAGCCGGGCGGTCGCGCCGGATGAGACCGGTTGGCGAATCAACGGGCAGAAGGCGTGGCTGTGGAGGTTCGCCGGCGAGGATCTGACCGTTTATCTGATCGCCCGTGGCCGCGGGTACGAGCAGGCTGTGGAGATCCTCGGCGAGAAGTTCTCGGGCGTGTTAGAGCGCGATGGCTGGGCGCCGTACCGCCGGTTCGCCAATGCCAGGCATCAAACGTGTGCAGCGCATTTGCTGCGCCGGACCGGCGAGTTGATCGCCGATTCTGTCGCGGGGCAGGCGCGCGTTCGGCACGCCACCCGGCGGATCCTCAAGGACGCGCTCGCGTCGCGCGACCAGCGGCAGACCAAGCGGCCGCTGCTTCCCATCCTTCTTTGGGATGTAGAGGCGCCTGACAGGCTTTAACCGGTAGCGCTCGTGGCGCGACGCGTCGTTGATGCGCTCGATCTTGCCCAGCGTCATCCCGTCCGCGGTCTCTGCGTCGGGTCCAGGCGTTATCGCTCCCTTGTTGGAGTAGATGCGCCCGTAGGCCAGCAAGTACAGCTGCGGGTTGAACAACTGCCGATACAGCTCGTCCAACGGCAGGCCACCCGCGCCGCGACGACAGGTTGTGTCCGTCCAACTCGGCAGCGGGGGTTAGCTGGAATCGAGCAGACAACCGGCTGGCCCGCGCCGCTGCTCGGAGAAGGAGGAACCTCGTAGAGCTCGGCTTGACTGAGTCAGTGCGGCTTCGGTATGTCTGACCGATCAGGGTCGACATTCCGGACCAAGCGATTGCTGGGTTGTAGGTCCCTGACGAGCCGACGCCTGGGAGGGCTGCTCCTGTCGTCGTTGGCTTGGTTGTCACGTTCCGGGCTCCCAGTCTGGCGCGCTGTCCCATGCACTGGTGCGGATCAGCGGGCGGCTGCCGACGCCGTCTGCGCGCATCCCGTACAGGCCCGCGTTCCCGCCGGTCCCTCCGCGGGCGTACACAATCCATCGCCGTCACCCGAATAGGAGGCTGAGAGCACCATCGTGCCATCCGGGAAGTGGGTGAGCTGCCTGAGCCCGGTTCCATCCGGTTCGACAGTCATGAATTGCGAATGGGGAGTTTCCTGGTATTCGTATGAGCGGAACAGGATGCCGCCGCCCGGTGAGAAGGTGGGATGGTCGCCGCCGCCGAGCCTCCAGGGGGTGATCCGGCGGTTGGCTGAGCCGTCGATCCGGACGGTGTAGAGGGATGCGCCGCCAGCGGGCGCGGTCAGCCAGGAGTTGGCGTGCGCGTAGACGATGGTGTGCCCGTCGGCCGAGATCGCGGGGGCCTCGATATCGCCCGCCCAATGCGTGCGCTTGAGGATGGTGCGCTGCGTTCCTCGGCCGAGATCGAGCAGCTCGAGCGAAGATTGCTGGATCTGATGTACGCCGCCGTTGATGCGCTCACGGCCCTGAGCCCGCACCACCACGAGCCGGCCGTCCGGCATCCACGCCGGCGCTGAGACATCACAAGCCGCTCCGAGGTGGCATTGCACGTGCACCCGGTGCGGCGGTCCGCCGCTGGCCGGGACGGTGAAGGCCTGGCATCCGGCCGCGTCGCTGCAGCGCTCGAACGCGATCAGCTTGCCGTCGGGAGACCAGTCCGGCTGGTCGTCCGTGGTGCCAGGTGGTGGGTGAGTGAGTTGCTGCTCCCCCGAACCGTCCGTCTTCACCGTAAACAGAGCGCTCTCCGTCTGCGCCTGGTCGAGAAAGCGACGGAACGCGATCCGTTTGCCGGGCGCCGCTGCTACCGCCGGCGGCTGCGGCACCGCAGCCCGCCGCTGCGACCCCCAGCGCTGCGAGCCAAAGGCAGCAGATGAGCCTTGCGCGCTTCGCCACTGTCACGCGTATGTGAGGGGCTGCGCGCATTGACGTGGTCCCCTTCGCTGTAGTGTCAGCTGTGTGTGCGGGGCGGATGGTCTCGCAACGGACTCCCGATTCCGGACAGTCGTCGGGATCGTGATGGAGAGACATGTGGATACTCCTGTGAGTCGAGTTGACGAGGTGCTGTTACTGCGCCGGGTTACCGTTGTTAGATCCGTGCGTGATGTCGGAGGCGCTTGGGTCTGCATCTCCGAGGACGTCTTTGATGCCGAGGACTTCGTTGACGCCGAGGACACGCAGCGAATCCTTTCTGGACAGAGTGAGGAGCAGCGTCACGCGGGCGGTCGTCGGACGTGATGCTTGTGCCGGTGCTCACGGCGAGCACCGGCGTCTGACCAGGATTCCAGAGTACTTCTGGTCGGTGAAGATCAGCGTGCCGCGCAGTCCGGCCAGCGCCGCGGTACCGGACAAGATGGTCCCGGTGCCGTGTAGGTTCGACAGGGTTTGGGTGCTGCAGTCGAAGGCGGCGTGGAACCTCGTCTCCCACCTGAGCGTGCCGGATCCCACGCGTGCGACCGAGCCGGTGAACGTCTCGGCACCTTGACCGGCGATGACGCTCGAGCTGCAGTTGATGACCCATCTGAAGTCGGTGCTGATGGTGCCTGTCAGGTCACCGCTGTAGCTGGTGGCGAAATCGGGGGTGTCGCAGCTGAGCAGCGAGCCGGCAGGGTTGATCGGGTGACAGGACGTCGTGCCGGCGTCCGGTCCGAGGTCCGCGCCGGACACGTGAACGACGGCGTGGGCGCTTGCCGCCGAGGTCAGGGCAAGGCCGCACGCGGGGACGAGCAGGAGGACGAGCAGTGCGCGTCTCATGGATGACTCCTTTGGGTTGAGCTTGAGGCTGGCGATGGCCGGTCGTAGGCCACGTCGCCGATGTTCCCGCGCGGCGCGGGAGTGCGAAACCGGGAAACCCCTAGCTTTGGGCCGCCCGATCCCTGGTCGTCGCCAGCCGCGCCGCCAGTCCGCTTCGCGAGCGGATTCCGAGCTTGCGGTACACGCGCGACAGGTGCATCTCGACGGTGCTCACACCCATGAACAGCTCGGCCGCGATCTCCTTGTTCGAGCGGCCCCGGGCGGCGAGCGAGGCGACGCGCGCCTCTGTTTGCGTCAGCTCGTCTGCCGCCGACGGACGGCCGCTGATCCTGCGGCGCTCGGCCCTGGTCTTCTCGGCCCATGCCGGCGCGCCCAGCTCCTCGAAGATCGCGAGCGCCAGGTCGAGCGCCTCGCGGGCGGCTCGCTTCTGCTGCGCCTGCCGGCGGGCGATGCCGAGGCACAGGAGGGTGCGTGCGCGCTCGAGCGGCAGCTGCAGGCCGTCGAGGTGACGCAGCGAGGCATCGAGCGCGGCGAGCGCCGTGGCGAAGTCGCGGTCGGCGGCGGCGAGGAGACCCCGGCCACGCGCGCCGACGGCGGCGGCCCAGGGGCTCCCGACGGCATGTGCTCGCCGCTCGTGCGACTCGATATGCGCGCGGGCGCGATCGAGCTCGCCCAGGCCGATGAGGGTCTCGAAAACGTCGGCCCAGTGCGGCAGCGCCGGATCGACCACGCCGGCGGCGAGGAGTTGGTCGGGCAGGTCGCGAAGGTGGACCCCGGCCGCCTCGAGGTCGCCCGAGGCCAGCTCGACGCGGCCGAGGACGCTGCGGCTGAGCAGCGTGAACAACGCGAGTTCCTCAGCGAGCCCAATGCCCTGGCCGGCGGACATCCGCGCCTCATCGAGCAGCCCGAGGTCGGCCTCGACCAGCGCCCTGACCCTCCCGACCCACGCGCGCTCGTGCCATATATCGATCTGCCCGCCGGCCTCCTGCGCACGGTCCGCGGCCGCGAGCGCGGCTGGCAGGCGGCCGGCGCCCCATTCAGCCCATGACAGGTGCCACAGAGCGAGCATCCGGCTGAACTCATCGCCGCGCGCTGCGGCCTCCACCTCGAGCTCCCCGAAGCCCACGCAGGCCTGCTCGGTCTCGCCCGCGAGCAACTGCTGCCGGGCCAGGAAGAACCGCGGGCTGTCGAGTGCCTGCAGCCCGGCCTCGAGCTGCCGCTCGATCTCGACGCCGCGCTCGAGCACGCCCGGTGTGATCTCGGCGGCGTACTGCTCCGCGTGCCCCAACCGCGCGATCGCCGTCGCGATCTGCTGCGGCTCGGCGGTCCGCTCGGACCCCGCCAGCGCCGCCCGCGCATCCGAAACGGCCGCGGGAATGTCCGACCCGAGAATCTGGTACAGCGACCGCAGGCTCAAGATCGCGGTCGCGCGAATGTCGTCCGCACCCGCCTCGACCAGCGCGTCGTTGCAGAACGCAATCGCGGCGGGGGCGCCGGCCAGATAGTTCAACGCGAGCTCGAACAGAACGTCGGCCCGCTCGCCACCCGCAGCCGCCTGCGGGAGCAGTCCGTCGAGCAGCGCAATCGCGGCGTCGGAGCTCCCCGCGAGACGGTGGAACCGCGCCGCCGCCAGCAGCCGCCTGCGCCTGAGCGCCGCCTCCTCGCCGGTCAGCTCGGCCGCGAGCTCGGACAGCTCCGCGGCCGCCGTGGTCGCTCCGCGGGCGGCGGCCAGGCCGGCGGCCGACTCGAGCTCGCTCGCCGCCTCCGGGTCCGGACCGTCCGCCGCCAGCGCGAGGTGCCGCGCCCGTTCCTCAGGGTCCGCGACGGCGCTCGCCAAGACCCGGTGAGCGGCGCGCCGCTTCCAAACCGGGGCCTGCCCATAGCACACCGAAGCGAGCAACGGGTGCACAAACCTCAGACGCGCGTCATCCTGCTCGACAACCCCTTCGCGCAGCGCAACCTCGAGAGCCGCCAGGACGCGGTCGCGATTGCCACAGCTCGCCGCTACCACCTCGGCCGTAGGCCGAGCGAGCGCCGCCACGTGCACCAACACCTCCAGCGTCTCAGCGGGCAGACGGCCCAGGCGACCGCCGAGGATTTCGCCGAGGCTCTTCGGCACCCGCGGCACCCGCCCGGCGGCCGGCCTCGTCCCCGTGTCAAGCAGCTCACGGCCCAGTTCGAGCGCGAAGAACGGATTGCCCGAAGAGGACGCGTGCAGTCGCGCGAGCTCAGGGCGGGTCACCTCCAACCCCAACCGGTCCTTGAGGAGGCGGTGCACTCCGGCCGCGCTGAGCGGCCCGAGCCCGCGGCGCTCAACTCGCCCCTCGGGAAGCATGCGCTCCAACTCAAGCGCCCCACCAAAATCGCTACGAACAGTCACGAGCAGGCCGACGCGCTCGTCCCGAAGCCGCCGGAACGCGACCTCGAGCACGGCCGCCGACGCGGAATCGAGCCACTGCACGTCGTCCAACGCGACCACCACCGCCCCCCCGGCCGCCAATCCCCGCAGCGCGTCGAGCACCGCCAACCCGATCGCAAGAGCATCCGGGCGCTCCTCGCCCGGCTCCGCGAGCAGCAGCGCGACACCCAGCGCCCGCCGGCGAGGGCCGGCAAGCGACGACGAGAGGCCGTCGAACAGCGGACCGAATAGGTCAGACAACGCAGCAAACGAGAACGCCGCCTCGGCCTCGGCACTCCTCTGCGTGAGGACACGGTGGCCGCGCTTCGCGCCCAAAGCCACGCATGCGTCCCACAGAACAGTCTTCCCGATCCCCGGCTCGCCCGAGATAACAAGCGCGTGCGGCCCACGCTCAACGCGATCCAGAAAAGCCCCCACGGCCGCGAGCTCGCGCTCGCGCCCGACCACATCGCAGACCATCGCGCCACTCTACGCCCAGCAACTCCACCAAGGAAGAGGCCTCCCGCGAGACAGCGCCCGCGATCGGTGGACCAGACAATGACGGCGGGGCAGCTCCGGACGTCGCACTCGACCGCGGCGATCACCTCCGCCGCTCATCCCACTCTCGCAACAGACAACGGCAAGCCCGCTCCAATGTTGCACAGCGTGCCGCAATAACCCGGGCCAACCAGAACTCCCCGGGTTCCTGCATCTCTCGGCACACACAAACCCTTGACCGGGCACCCGAGCGCGCGATGGGCTTGCTCACGCGCACGGCCGGACCGCGAGCAAGCAGCCCAGCCCGCGCCGCGGATCACCAAGCAAACAGCCAGACGTCATGGTGGCGCTGCTACTTTCGCCCGCGGCCACCAGCGCGACCCCCCGGCCGCCAGCACGACTTGTTGTGAGCGGAAGCAGCAACGCGGCTCGGACGATCGCATCAGGCGTAACGGGGCCGCGCGTTGTCGCTGTCGTGCGTGGCTGCTTCATCGTCGCACCGATAGCCTGACCGTCGTGCAGCGGTCCTGTTAACAGACCGCCGAGCGCAAGCGCGCATCCGTATGCCGACGGCAGTGACGCCCAGGCGTTCAGGCGCCGCCGAAGGTGTCGGCGACGGCCGCCGCCCAGCTCCCGTACAGATCGATGACGGTGGACGGCGCGGGCCATTCTCCAATGCTGTCGGCGGATTAGACGGTCTCGCGTTCATGATCGACGCGAGACGCCCGCCCGTCACGGGTCCGTCAGTAGACGACAGACGGCGACTCGCGGACAATTCCGGATGGCCGCGCCGCGACCGACGTCTAAAAGGTCATCGTGAACAGGAACGACTGGCTGCACTCGAAAGACGAGCCGCGGGCTCGCCGCTCTGCATTATCCGTTCCGGGCTCGTCGTCGCGCATGCTTGAGAAGGCGCTTCGGTTCCCGGCGGACGAAATCGTGATCGATCTTGAGGACGCGGTTGTCGCCGAGGCGAAGGAGGAGGCTCGCGATCTCGTTGCGGGCTTTCTGGCCCGGGACCGCCACGAGACCGCTCTCATGGCGGTGCGTGTTAATCCGCTTGCTGGCCCGTGGGGGGAACGCGACGTCGAGGAGCTCGTCCGCCGCTGCGGCACGAGGCTCGACTCGTTGGTCGTGCCGAAGGTTGAGCGCGCGCGAGACATCCTGCAGGTACAGCGGGTGCTCGAGGCCGCGGGAGAACGCGCGGTGCAGGTGCGGCTACAAGCCCTGATCGAGACCGCCGCCGGACTTGTCCACGCGGTGGAGATCGCAGCTGCGTCGCCGCGGCTCGACACCCTGATCCTGGGCTACGCGGATCTGGCCGCGTCGTTGGGCCGCGACCTACGCGCCCTGTCTCCCGAGAGCTGGCTGTATGCACAGGAGACGCTGCTCGTAGCGGCGCGCGCCGCGGGGCTGCACGCGATCGACGGGCCGTACCTGGATATCCGGGATGATGTCGGCTTGCAAATGCGCGCCGAGCACGTCCGTTCGCTTGGGTTCGACGGCAAATGGGCCGTGCACCCGGACCAGCTGACGGTCATAAACATGGTGTTCACACCCACGACGGAAGAGGTTGCTCGGGCGCAGACGGTCCTCGACGCGCTCGACGCCGCCCACGGACGCGGTGCGGTCGCGCTGGACGGCGAGATGATCGACGAGGCAAGCCGGAAGCTCGCCGCGCGGGTGGTCGCGCGCGGCCGCGCGGCCGGCGTTGAAGGCGTGCGGCGATGAGCCGGTTGGCGCCCCGGCCGGTCATGGTCGGGGGCCCGTGGTTCGAGGACTTTGACCGTGGCCAGATCTTCGACGACGCCCCCGGACTGACGGTGACATCGGGACATGCGGCGGTGCATCAGGCGCTGGTCGGCGATCGGTTGCGGCTCGCCCTTGACGACGCGCTGTGTCGAGCGGTGACGGGGCGCGATTCGCCGCTTGTTCATCCCAACCTCGTGTGCGACGTCGCGATAGGCCAGTCGACCGGACCTTCTCAGCGCGTCCGCGGCAACCTCTTTTATCGCGGTCTGGTGTTGGCACGTCCTGTGTTCGTGGGGGAGACGCTACGCACCCGGACCGAGATCGTCGGGCTCAAACAGAACCGACGCCGCGACGGAGCCCAGGCCTCAGGGCTCGTGGCGATGCGCGTGCGGACGACCGACGGGCACGGTGAACCAGTGCTCGACTTCTGGCGCTGTCCGATGATTCCGCTACGCGATCCTGAGGTGGACACGGGGCACGCCGATGACTTCGCCGAGATTCCGCGGGAACTCGACCAGGCCCGGCTTGTCGACGCGACACCTGGCAACTGGCGTCTGGACCGGTTACGCGCGGCGGTGCCAGGCCCATATCACGACGCGCTCGAGCCGGGCCAGACGTTCATGGTCGAAGCCGGCGAGACGGTTACCGGCGCGCCCGAGCTCGCGCGATTGACACTAAATGTTGCCACGGCTCACACCGATGCGACTCTTAGCCTGCACGGCCGCCGCCTCGTCTACGGAGGTCATACGATCTCGGTCGCGGCGGCTCACGCCACGCGCGCGATCCCAGCGATCGCGACGATCGTCGCCTGGCGGAGTTGCGAGCACATCGCCCCGGTGTTCGAGGGAGATGTCCTGCGCACCGAGCTGGGCGTGGTCAACAGCTCGCCGGGGGGGCTGGTTGAATTCCGCGCGCGCGTGAGCAGCGTTCGGGCCGGAGCGGACGCCGGGCTCGTGCTCGACTGGAGCTTCGTGGCGGTGGTGGCGTGATGCCCGGCATACTTGACGGCCTGCGGATTGTGGAGGGCTCCGCGTTCGTCGCGGCCCCGTTGGGCGGGATGACACTGGCACAGCTCGGCGCTGAGGTGATCCGCTTCGACCCGATCGGCGGCGGCCTCGACCGTGGGCGCTGGCCGGTGACGGCCGACGGGCGCAGCCTGTTCTGGGCCGGGCTCAACAAGGGCAAGCGGTCAATCCAGATCGATCTCGGCAGCGAGGCTGGACGCGAGCTGGTGGCGACCTTGATCACGGCTCCCGGTCCCGACGCCGGGCTGTTCCTGACGAACTTTCCCGCTCGCGGTTTTCTTGACTACGACCGGCTGACCGGACGGCGTCCCGACCTCATCATGGTCAACATCGTCGGCAACTACGACGGTACGTCGGCAGTCGACTACACGGTCAATCCGGCTACGGGGTTTCCGTGGGCGACCGGCCCCCGCCACCTGTCGGTCCCGTTCAACCATCTGCTTCCCGCATGGGACGCGATCACCGGTGCGCTCGCGACCACCGGTCTGCTGGCGGCCGAACGCGCGCGCGCTCGAACCGGCGCCGGACAGTACGTGCAGATCGCGCTGTCAGACACGGCGTTCTGGATGGTCGGCAACCTAGGAAAGATCGCCGAGGTGCAGATTAACCACCACGAGCGCGTGAAAGACGGCAATTACCTGTATGGCGCCTTCGGACGGGATTTCAGCACCAAGGACGGCCACCGGGTGATGATCGTCGCCTTGACCCTGCGGCAGTGGCGGAGCCTGGTAGCCGCCACCCGCCTCCAGGAGTCCTTCGACGCCATCGCACGCCTGATGGACGTCGACCTCGACGAGGAAGGCGGACGCTTCGCCGCGCGCGAGCTGCTTGGCGCGACGCTCAAGCCGTGGGTCCTCTCACACACGCTGGAGGAGCTGCGCGACACCTTCGACCAGCACGGCGTGTCATGGGGCCCCTACCAGACCTTCACGGAACTGGTCGAGCGGGACCCGCGCTGCTCGGTGGCGAATCCGATGTTCGCCGAAATCGACCAGCCCGGCATCGGGACCTACTTGATGCCCGGCTCGCCCCTTGCCTTCACGGGCGCGGAGCGTCTGCGCCCGGCTCGTGCGCCGCTGCTCGGGGAGCACACCGACGAGGTCTTGGCTGGCGTGCTCGGCCTGAGCGACGCCGAGATCGGACGCCTGCGAGCACAAGGCGTAGTCGCAGGTCCCACGACGGTTGTCGCCCCGGTATAAGGCCCGCTCGCTTTAGTCGAGCCAGCCGTCGGGGCCGTGCATCAGTGCGCGTATCTCTCGGTGAAGGCGCATGCGCAGGTCCGTATACAAGTTCGGGTCAACCAGCACGCGCGTCAGCAGCTCCGGAAGGCGATCGGCGTCGGCGTCGAGCTCGTCCTCATGTGCATCATCCGCTGAATCGCCGTAGAGATCGTGGCGCGCGGAGCGCAGCACAGCGGCGATC
>DATJYY010000171.1:0-5497 GCA_035499395.1 Solirubrobacteraceae bacterium | reverse complement strand
TCACGCCGAGCATGATGAACACGCCAGCGTGAATCGTGACGGCGCGTGCCGTGGTCAGGAGGGACGCCAGCAGCCATATCCCGAAGGCCAGCTGGCTGATGCCAGCTGAGCAGCGGGTCCTTCTGAGACGCGAAATCTGCGGCACGTAGGCCACCGCGGCCAGCCCGGCGCCGACGAAGCCCGCGATCTCCGTGATGGTCATCATCACCGCCGCCATAGTCGAAGCGACTCGTCATGCCGGAGGATTCCGTCGCGTGGGGCGCTCGGCTCCGGCCACGGCGCGGGGGCCCGGCGGACTGATGCGGTGGTCATCCGACTTCCTCTCGGCGCAACCCTGGGAATGACAGGAGATGGCATGGTCGTTCGCGTTAGGTTGGACGGGGTACCTCTGCCGCGATGGTGCGCTGGACGGCAGGGCGCGATGTCCGCACCGGTGGAAGGTCGGCGCGGACATCGCACGGAGGGTCAGGCGCGGGCTACGTCGATCGCCACGGGGACGGGATTGCTGACGATGTCCCGGACAGGCGAGTAGCGGACGAGGCTGGCGAGCTCGGCGAGCTGATCGTCGTCGAAGTCTCCGCTTGCCTTGAAGGCGACTCGGATGTTCTCGAATCCGGGACGAACTGCCTCGTCGAGACCGAGAAAGCCGCGCAGGTCCACGTCACCCTCAATCGTGGCCTCCAGGCCGTCGAGCGCGATACCGCGGGCGGCGGCGTGGTAGACGATCGTGCCCGACAGGCACGCCGCGAGGGCATGGAGCACATACTCGACCGTGTTGGGGGCCTGGTTCTGGCCGAGGAGCACCGGCGGCTCGTCGGCGTCGACGACGAACGGCTCGGTCCGGCTGGTGTCCTCTTGGCCGGCGCCGTAGAACTCCTTGATCGTGGTGCGACTGTGACCGCCGTCGAGCCACCGGTTGCGCGCGCGGAATTGAAACCGCGCCAGCGTTGGGTCGGCACTGATGTGGTCGATCGTCCCGTAGAGGCGGTCGACGTCGACGCCGTTGATGGTGTGGGTGACCTGCATGGTCAGCTCCTTTGTGGTGGGGTTGGCCGAGATGGAGTCGGCCGGTGTGCAGGCACCGTAAGGAAGGAGCGCTTCCCGAATTCTTCCCTGCCGGTCGCCGGCACCGGCGTCTTACTGCGAGGCGTGCTGCGTGGGATGCTTTGGCCGATGCGACGCTTGGATGTCCGGCTGCTGGGCCGGTTCGAGGTCGCGGTGGACGCGCAGCCAGTGGCCGCGCCGGCGTGGGGGCACCGTCGCGCCGAGGATCTGGTCAAGCTGCTCGCGCTTTCGCCGGGGCACCAGCTGACGCGCGATCAGGTCGTCGAGGCGCTGTGGCCACAACTGGGCGCCAAGGCTGGTGTCGCGAATCTCCACAAGGCGGCGTACTACGCCCGTAAAGCGCTCGGTTGGCCGGGAGCGATCGTGGTGCGGCACGGCGTGGTGGCCCTCGCCCCCGAGCACCACGTCGAGACCGACGTCGAGCAGCTCGGAACGGACGGCGGCTGGGACGGGGAGGCGGCGGAGCTGCTGCCTGAGGACCGCTATGAGGAGTGGACGGTCGAGCACCGCGAGCGGCTCGTCGAGCTTCGCACTGTGGCGCTGCGGCGCCAGGGCCGCTGGGCGGAGCTGCTACGTGCCGACCCGGCCGACGAAGAGGCCACTCGCGCTTTGATGCGCGAGCGTGCCGCGGCCGGTGATCGTGCGGCGGTCGTCCGGCAATTCCGGCGCCTGCGCAAGGCACTGGCCCTCCTCGGCCTGACGCCGTCGGAGGAGAGCTTGTCGCTGTACCGCGATGTGTCGCGCGGGGATCCGGTGCACGCGACGACTCGGTCGAGCCCGCCGATGCTCGGCCGGGACGGCGAGCTGGCCGTTGCACGGCGGGCACTCGACGCGACCGAACGCAAGGGTGGGGGCGCTCTGGTGGTTCTCGGGGACGCCGGGATGGGGAAGACGCGGCTCGTCGATGCCGTGCTCGAGGATGCGCAGGCACGCGGCTGGCATACACTGCGTGGCGCCGGCCGGGAGGAGGACGGCCATCCACCGTATGGGCCGATCATCGAGGCGATCAACCCGCTGGTGGCGGCTCGCCCGGACCTGCTGGAGTCTCTGGGCGACTCCACGCGGCGCGTCCTCGCGCTGCTCGGTCCCTCCGCGCCGGCCGGCGAGGACGGCTCGCCCGGGGAAGTCGAACGCCATCAGGTGCTGGCCGCTGTCTGGCAGCTCATCGATGCCGCCGCGGGCGAGGGTGGTGTGCTCGTGGCGCTGGAGGATTTGCACTCCGCCGATGTGGCGACGCTGCTCCTGGCCCACTACCTGTGCCGTGCGGCTCGCCAGGCGCCGGTGCTGATCGTGCTGGCGGCACGCCACGGCGAGGCCGGTCCGGAGCTGGCGCGCGTGCGCGCCAGCCTGCGGGAGCAGCGCGCCGGCGTTGAGCTCGTCCTGCGCCCCCTGGCGCCTACTGCGCTGACCTGTATCGCCGAGCGCGCCGCGGGCCGGCCGCTCGGAGCAGGGACGCTCAAGGCGATCGCGGCCGCCGCGGCGGGTAATCCCTTCTTCGCCGAAGAAATCGCCGCGTCGGTCGACGCGGGCGATTTCCGCGTCCCAGCGCATGTCAATGAGATTCTCGACGCCCGCCTCGGGCGCCTGCCTGAGGAGGCGCGGCCGATCGTTTTGTTCGCCGCCGCTCTACAGGATCGCTTCTCCGTCACTGACCTGGCAGTGGTCGCCGGCGTCGATGAGGCGAGCGCTGAAGCAGCTGTCGCCGCCGCGCTGCGCCGAGGCGTGCTCGAGCGCGACACGTCCGGACTTCATTTCCGCCACCCACTGCTCCGAGACGCTGGCCGCCGGCAGCTCGATACCAAACGACTCATCGACGCGCACCTGCGGGCAGCGGCGCACCTTCGCGACAGCGGCGGCGCTCCCGAACGCGTCGCCTACCACCTGCTCGCAGCCGGCCGCGGCGGCGAGGCCGTGCCGTTGCTCCGAGCGGCGGCGCAACGCGCTGCCGCGGTCGGCGCCTACCGTGACGGTCAGCGGTGGGCCGAGCAGGCCCTCGGACACGCGCTCGCTGAGGAGCGGGGCGAACTGCTGGAGTTGCTTGGCGACTTGCGCTACGCCGCCGGCGACCGCCGCGCCGCCCGGACGTTTGTTGCCGCCGCCGACCTGGCCCCCCCCGATCGCCTGACCGATCTGCGGATTAAACAAGCCCGCGCGCTCACCGCCGCCGGCGACCCAACCGCCGGATCGGAAACGCTGCGTGACCTCACCACGAGCAGTGCCGAGCAACAGGCCCGGCTCGCCGTCGCGCGCGGGATCGTCGCCTGGTACGCCGGTGATCTCGACGAAGCGCGCCGGCAGGCTGAACAGGCCGCGCCGTTGATCCACGAAGCGGAAACCGAACGCGCAGAGCTCGCTGACCTCCAGGCGCTGATCGCGCACGCCGGCGGCGAGTGGGAGCGCCACACCGAATGGCAGCTTGCGGAGGTCTGGCACGTGCCCGAGCTCGCCGGTCGCGTGTTCGACATTTACACCTGCGTCACCGAGTATGTCTTGCATGCCGGTGATCCGTACGCTCGTCTCGCCGAGTTCGCGAGCGCCCTCCGCGAGCACGCGCACGCCGGCGGCGCCCTGCGCGGCGAGGCCTTCGGCACTACCCTGCTCGGCGAGATCGAGCTCCTGACCGGCGATCCCCACGCGGCACGCGCGCATCTGCTCCAAGCCGCCGCGCTGAGCCGCGAGGCGGGCGCGATCGGTGGCGAAGCCCTCGCCCGCACGCGCCTGGGCGAGGCGCTCATTTACCTGGACGAGCGTACCGCGTCGCGCGACCAGCTCAACGAGGCGCTCACGCTCGCGCACGCGTCAGCCCTGGCTGGTCATCTCCTGTTCATCGTTCACGGCCCCCTCCTACGCCTCCCCGAAGACCCTGCCGAGGCTCTGGCGCTGGTCGACCGCGCCGAAGCCTTGCTGGACCAAACCCCCCAATGCCTGTTCTGTCCCATGGACTACTACCTCGCAGGCGCAACCGCGTGCGCTCAGGCCGGGGAAATCGCCCGTGCTCACGAATTCCTTGCGCGAGTGGAGGTGACCGCCGGACGCTGGAACGGCGGGCCGTGGGCCCCGGCGGCCGCGGAGGCGCGAGGCGCGGTGCTCGCCGCCGCCGGCGACAAGCACGACGCGACCCAGTCACTCCGAGAAGCCATCGTCGGCTACGCCACCCTCGGGCAGCGCCTGAACGAAGCCCGAGCACGCCGCTTGCTGAGCGAACACCTCGCGAGCCCGCGGCGGCGCAGAGTCACGACGCAACACCAACCCACCTGACCGGACGCACCATTGGGCCGTCAACTCAACGAGCCTCTTCAGCCGCCCAACTCACTTCGACGACGTCGTCGGGCGCGGTCGGATTCCCCACCTCCAACAACCCGCGATGCGCCGACGCACCAGACGCTGGCGGTCGGTGGCCGTGCCACCACCTTCGCGATACCGTCAGCACCGCTCGGCGGCCCATCGTCGTCAAAGCGCCCGCCGGAGCCTCAAGACGCTCGGCGTCGCGCGCCGGAACGAATGCAGGACGCGACGATCCGTCGTGCAAGTCCCGATTCGCCACCAGCAAGACCGCGAGGCGAGACGACCCGCGGGGCCGCCTCGAGCTCCCTGCTGGCCGCGCAATGCGAGACGCGGCGCCGGGCCAGTCGAAGTTGCGTGGCGCGGGGGAAGGAGGTCTAGCCAACACCGCTGTGCTGGACGCTGCTGCTCCTACGGAAAGGGGGGCGTCAAGGGAGACAGCTGCTGCTCGTCCGCAGCGGGCGTTTCCCGCTCGCCGCTGGAAACGCTCGCATACGCCATTGCGATAGTGCGGCTTCGCACTCCTCGACACGATCCACTCGCCAAGCGTCGGCGGTTCATCTGGCTAGTGCTCGCCCGCGTCTTGCACGAGCAGGGCGATCTGGACGCGGTTGTCGACCTCGAGCTTGTCGAGGAGGCGGGAGACGTGGGCCTTGACCGTGGCGACGGAGAGGTGCAGCTCCGCGGCGATCTCGGCGTTGGCGTGGCCGCGGCCGACGGCGAGGGCGACGTCGTGCTCGCGTGGGGTGAGCGTGGCCAGGCGGTCGCGGGCGTGGTCGGTGCGGGCGGCCGCGTCGGAGTCGCCGGCCACGAGGGAGATGAGCCGTCGCGTGACCGCGGGGGAGAGCATCCCGTCGCCGGCGTGGACGAGCTCGATCGCGCGGACGATTTCCGCCGGCGGGGTGTCCTTCAGGAGGAAGCCGGCTGCTCCGGCCTGCAGCGCGCGTAGGACGAGCTCGTCGGCGTCGAACGTCGTGAGGACCACTACTGCGGGCGGGTCAGGCTGCGCGGCCAGCAGCCGGGTGGCCGCGATGCCGTCGAGCTGCGGCATGCGGATGTCCATCAGGACCACGTCGGGCCGGTGCAGGTCAACAGCCGCGAGCACCTCGCGGCCGTCCGCGGCCTCGGCGACCACGTCGAGGTTCGCGGC
>DATJYY010000170.1:0-50309 GCA_035499395.1 Solirubrobacteraceae bacterium | reverse complement strand
CCCGAGCTCAACTTCATCGTCGAGCACGTGGGGCTGCCGCGGATCGAGGACTTCTGCTTCATGGCCACGCAGGAGCCGAACGTGTACGCGGGCCTGGCGGTGGTGATCGGGGGCCTGATGCACGCCCGCCCGCGGTTCTTCAACAAGGTGATGGGGGAGCTCCTGTTCTGGGTCGGCGAGGACAAGATGCTGTTCGGCTCGGACTACGGCATCTGGGAGCCGAAGTGGCAGGTCGAGGGGTTCATCGACTGGACGATGCCCGACACCGAGGAGTACTCGGACTACCCGCACCCCACGACCGACAGCAAGAAGAAGATCATGGGGCTGAACGCGGCGAAGCTGTACGACATCGAGGTTCCGGCCGAGCTGCAGCTGCAAAACGGCGGCACCGCGGCGGCGAAGGACGACGCCCAGCTCGTCGAGTCCGCCTGACGTGGTCAAAGAGCGCGTGATCGACGCGCTCGCCGAGGTCTACGACCCCGAGCTCGATGAGCCGATCACCAGGCTCGGGTTCGTGTGCTCGTGCGAGGTCAGCGACGACGGCGACGTCGAGGTCGTCCTGCGGTTGCCGACGCCGCAGTGCGCGCCGAACTTCGCGTTCCTGATGGCAGCCGACGCACGCAGGGTCGTGGGCCGGCTGCCCGAGGTCCGCGAGGTGACGGTCACGCTCGAGGACCACTACACGGGCGCGGAGATCAACGCCGCGATCGGGCGTGGCGACGGCTTCACCGGGGCGTTCCCGGGTGAGTGCGTCGACGACGACCTGGCCGCGCTCCGCGAGTTGTTCCTGCGCAAGGCGCTGGTCGCGCGGGAGTCGCGGCTGTGCGAGTCGCTGCTGGCAAACGGGGCCACGTCCGAGGAGGTCGCGGCATACCGCCTCGAGGACCTGCCGAACGACGTCCCCGACGCGCAAAGGTGCGTCGAGCTCCGCCGGCACCTGGGCCTCTCGGACCATCCACAGGCCCCGGCATTCGTGCTCCCCGATGGTCGACCGCTCGCCCCGGCCGACATCGAGCGCTGGCTGCGCACGGCCCGGCTCGTGCGGATGAGCCTCGAGGTCAACGGCGGCATCTGCCGTTCGCTTCTCCAAGTACGCCACGGCGTGGCGATCGACGATCCTGAGGAGGTTTTGCGATGAAGGCCGCGAGGCTGCACGCCTATCAAGAGCCGCTGAAGCTCGACGAGATCGACGAGCCCAAGATCACCGGGCCGCTGGACGTGATCGTGCGGATGGGCGCCGCTGGGCTGTGCCGGACCGACCTGCACATCCAGGAGGGTCAGTGGGCCGAGAAGTCTCAGGTCGCGCTGCCTTACACCCCTGGTCACGAGAACGCCGGCTGGGTCCACGAGGTCGGTTCGGGGGTGACGAACGTCGCCGTCGGTGACACCGTGATCGTTCACCCGTTCATCGCCTGCGGGCTGTGCTCACCGTGCCGGCGCGGCGATGACATGCACTGCCTGAGCGGCTCGTTCCCGGGGATCAACCGCGACGGCGGCTTCGCGCAGTTCCTCCAGACCTCGGCCCGCTCGGTCGTCAAGCTCGCCCCCGGCCTCGAGCCCAAGGACATCGCGGCCCTGGCCGACGCCGGGCTGACCGCGATCCACGCCGTCAAGAAGGCGGTCCCGGTGCTCGACCCCGGCACCTACGCGATCGTGATCGGCGCGGGCGGCCTCGGCCACATCGGCATCCAGTGCCTGAAGGCGATGACCTCGGCTGAGATCATCGTGATCGACCGCTCGGAGAAGGCGCTGGCGCTGGCGGGCGAGCTGGGAGCCGATCACACCGTCAAGGTCGAGGGCTCGAAGCACGTCGACACGGTCAGGGAGATGACCGACGGACTCGGCGCCGAGGCGATCATCGACTTCGTCGGCGAGAAGGGAGCGATCGAGGACGGAATCGCGATGGTCCGCGACGGCGGCTTCTACTACGTGATCGGCTACGGCGAGAACATCAACATCCCGACGATCGACGTGATCTCTCGCGAGATCTCGTTCATCGGCAACCTCGTCGGCACCTACACCGACCTCGAGGAGCTGATGACGCTGACCGCGCAGGGCCAGGTGACGCTCCACACGAGCACCTACCCGCTGGATGCGATCAACGACGCGATGGCCGACCTCGACGGCGGGCGGCTCCAGGGGCGAGGAATCCTGATCCCGGCCTAGGCGGCCAGGTCGGCGTCCCAGGCGATGTCCTCGACGACATCCGGGCAGTCGCAGACGGGCGCGGCCTTGACCAGTTCGAACGAGGACCGGATCTTGTCGGAGAGGAACTCGAGGCGCCGGAGGTCGCGGCAGTTCTCGACGAGGATGCGCACGGTCGAGACGCCCATCATGTCCGGCGCCCGCTGCAGGCCGGTGACCTCGTACAGATCGACCCCGTCGGTGATGTATGCCCCCGGCTGCATTCTGGCGTCCGGCGCGATCACACCGGGCTGATACCCGCTCCCGGCGGCGCGAATCTACCTGCGGCGATCGACCGCGCGCTGCAGCTGCTCCTTGTTCATCGTCGATCGTCCCTCGATCCCGAGCTGCCTGGCTTCGTTGTAGAGCTGATCGCGCGTACGACCCTTGGCCCGGCTGGTTCCCGAGCGCAGCCCGCCGCGGCGGCCGGAGGAAATGTCCTCGGTCCCCCTCTCGGTTGAACGCTCGTGCCGTCCCCCTACCCGTCTCGTGCACTCGGACGCATCCGCCCCGACCGTCTGGACCTGCGCCATCCACCGGCATAGACTCGCCCGGTCATCGGAAGCTAGGAGGATCGCGCCGTGGACCCGCACGAAGATCAGCTCCTCTGGATGTACGAGACGATGCTCGTCATCCGCGACTTCGAGGAGAGGATGGTGAACGTCTATCTCGAGGGAAAGCTGCCCCCGGACATCCAGCACGGACTCGCCTTCGACATCGCCGGCGGCCCCGTCCCCGGGGAGATGCACCTGGCGGCCGGCCAGGAGCCCGTCGCTGTCGGCACCTGTGCCCACCTGCGCGACGACGACACCGTCGTCGGCACCCACCGGCCCCACCACTTCGCGATCGCCAAAGGCGTCCCGCTCGACAAGCTCGCCGCGGAGATATTCGGCAAGGCGACCGGCCTCAGCCGCGGCAAGGGCGGTCACATGCACCTGTTCGATCCGGAGCGGAACTTCTCGTGCAGCGGGATCGAGGGGGCCAGTCTGCCGCCGGCCACGGGCGCCGCGCTCGCTTACAAGAAGCTCGGCCAGGACTCGGTCGCGGTGGCGTTCTTCGGCGAGGGCGCCGCCAACCAGGGGACCTTCCACGAGGCGCTCAACCTCGCCGGGCTGTGGAACCTGCCGGCGGTATTCATCTGCGAGGACAACCGCTGGGCGATCTCGGTCCCGAAGGAAAAGTCGACGGCGATCGCGTCGAATGCCGATCGCGCCGCGTCCTACGGCATGCCGGGCGTGTCGGTCGAACACAACGACGCGGTCCAGGTGTTCGCCGCCACCGGCGAGGCGATCGACCGGGCGCGCCGGGGCGGCGGGCCGACGCTGATCGAGGTGCAGACCGATCGCTACCTCGGCCACTTCCAGGGCGACGCGGAGGTGTATCGGCCCAAGGGCGAGGCCGACGAGCTGCGCGGTCACGACCCGATCGCCGGGCTGGCGGCGGCGATGCGTGAGCGGGGCGTGCTCGACGACGCCCGGGAGGAGAAGATCAAGGCGCGCGCGGACAAGCGCGTGACCGCAGCCTACGAGTTTGCGCGCGAGAGCCCGCCGCCGGACCCGGCCGAGGCGCTCGAGCACGTCTTCGTCTAGAGGAGGAGAGAACATGGCGGTTGCGACCAAGGAACGCACGCTGACGATGGCCCAGGCGATCTCCGAGGCGATCGGCCAGGAGATGGAGCGGGACGAGCGCGTGTTCGTGATGGGCGAGGACGTCGGCAGCTACGGGGGCATCTTCAGCGCCACCAGCGGGCTGCTCGACCGGTTCGGTCCCGAGCGGATCATGGACACGCCGATCAGCGAGGCCGGCTTCATCGGCGCCGCGGTCGGCGCCGCAGCGCAGGGCCTGCGGCCGATCGCGGAGCTGATGTTCGTGGACTTCTTCGGGGTCTGCATGGACCAGATCTACAACCACCTCGCGAAGAACACGTACATGTCCGACGGCAACGTTCGGCTCCCCGTGGTGATCACGACCGCAATCGGCGGCGGCTACAGCGACGCGGCGCAGCACTCGCAATGCCTGTACGGCACGTTCGCGCACATGCCGGGACTGAAGGTGGTGGTGCCGTCGAACGCGTACGACGCCAAGGGGCTGATGATCGAGGCGATCCGCGACGACAATCCGGTGATGTTCTTCTTCCACAAGGGGATCATGGGTCTGCCGTGGATGTCCTACTTCGAGGGCTCGACGAACGCCGTGCCCGGCGACGAGTACACAATCCCGTTCGGCCAGGCCGCGGTCGTTCGCCACGGCGATGACGTCACGATCGTCAGCCTCAGCCAGATGGTGCAGAAGGCGCTCGTCGCAGCCGAGGAGTTGGAGGCCGAGGGGATCAGCGTCGAGGTGCTCGACCTGCGTACGCTCGTCCCGCTCGATCGGGACGCAGTCGCCGCGTCGGTGGCGAAGACCGGGCGGCTGCTGATCGCCGACGAGGACTACCGCAGCTTCGGGCTGAGCGGGGAGATCTGCGCGATCGTGGCCGAGCGGCTGGACAGCCTCACGATGAAGGCTCCGGTCAAGCGCCTGGCCGTGCCCGACGTGCCGATCCCCTACAGCCGGCCGCTCGAGCGCCGGGTGATCCCGCAGGTCGACGGCATCGCGTCCGCCGTCCGCGACCTGGTGAAGTGATCGACATCCGGCCGCCGGAGGAGGTCTTCGTCGACGTCGACGACGGCGTCGAGGGACTGCTCGAGGGCTGGCTAGTCGAGAAGAACGACCGCGTCGCCGCCGATCAACCGGTGGCCGACGCGGTCGTGATCAAGACCTCGTTTCAGGTGCTGGCGCCGGCCGCGGGCACGATCGCCGAGATCGTCGTGCCGAAGGGCGACACGTTCCCGGCCGGCACCGTCCTCGCGAGGCTCGAAGCGGACTGCTAGAACGCGGTCACTTGTTCTGCAACGTGTAACGAACGGTCTGGACGCGGATCATGCCGTCCCGGAACACGAACGTGTCGATGCCGTCGTCGGCCCTGGTCTTCTCGGACACCGCATTCCATTCGATGAACAGCACGTCGCCCTCGAATATCTGCGTGGGGACGTCCCATTCGGCGCTCGGGAGGTCCGAGAGCAGCTTCGTGAATCCTTGACGGACGCCGTCCTTCCCGTGGAGCACTCCATCGGGCGTGATGAACACCGCGTCGTCGCTGTAGTCGGCCACGATGCCTTCGAGATCCCCGGCGATCAGCACCTCGGCGTGGTGTTGGAAGACCTCCCGGGGAGTCCGCACGCTCGTCGTCATCATTCGTCTCCTCTCATCCGTTTAGGTGTCCACCGCCCGCTCCGCCAGACGGCGCATCGAGGCGCTGATGATCTCACGCTGGGTCTCCAGGCGGTCGGCCTCGGCTTCGGGGATCTCGACGTCGACCGTGATCAGCGTGCCGTCGCCCTCCGGCGCCAAGCGCCATTCGAAGCGCAGGTCGGACACCAGGCAGGAGACCGTCACGCGCTGCTGGTCCCGGCGGGTCTCGAGCAGCTGCGCCATCGGGAAGTCGGGGTACCCCTCGGGGTACATGGTGTACTGGCCCTCGTCCTGCACGTCGACGGTGCCGATGCCCGCCCACCAGTCCGGAAACCGCGACGGGTCGTACAACAGCTTCCAGACCTCCTCGGGCGGCGCGGACGAGGTCGCGGTGTCATGGAACGACGGCACGGATGCTCCCCTCTCTGATCGCTTGAAGATCGGCGCGCGCCCGGGCGAGTTCGCGCTCGGGCTCGACCAGGCCCACCACGGGCCGCCCTAGATCCGCCAGGACGCCCGCGAGACTTTCGGCCCGTAAGTTCGCGACGAGGAGCCGCTCCCAGCCGCGGACCGACTCCTCGAGGCGGCGCACCGCCTCGTCATCGTCGCCGCGCGCGCGTGCGACGAGGCCCTGGACGCGGGCGAGCCTCGGTACGAGGGTCGCGGGAAAGTCGCTCGGGCGGACCGGCTCGAGAACCGCCGCCCGAAGCTCGTCGGTCGCCTGCTCCGGGTGCCCGCCGCGAGCCAGCGCCTCGGCCAACGCGATCCGAGTCACCGGTCGGCTGATCGGTGCTTCGTCGACTAGCGACGCACCCAGCAGCTGGGCCGCCGGCTCCCACTTGCCCGAATCGAGCGCCACCAGGCCAAGATCGTGCCTGGCCTTGGCCAGCAGGTCCGGCTGACCGAGCTGCTCTGCCACCGCTTGCTCGGCCTCCGCTGCCCGGCGCGCATCGTCGAGCCGTCCCAAACCCCGCAGAACGAACGCCTTCGCGGCCAGCACATCGGCCTCGATCCCCTTCAGCCCGTGCGGTGGCACCGCCGCCGTCCCGCGATCGAGGAACTCGAGTGCGCGCTCGTACTCGCCGGCCGCGGTCGCCGCCCCCGCCGCGTTGATCCAGGCGCCGTACGCGAGGTCCGGCCGGCCGATCCGTTCGCTGGCAGCGCCGGCGGCGATCGACGGGCCGTAGGACTCGATGAATCGGCCACGCCGCATGAGCACAAGCGCCCGCGCGTGGGCGATGTCATAGACGCGCCAGTCACCGCTCGCGTGGGGTTCGGCGCTCAGTCGTTCCAGCAGGCGTTCGGCGTCCGCGACACTCCCGGCCACGGCCTCGCACCACGCGCATGCTGCAAGAGCCTCGCCCTCCTCCTCGCTAGCCTCCAGGCCGGCCTGCTCGATCAGCTCGAGCGCGGTGCGGGCGCTCTCGCGTGCGACACGCGGGGAGCAGATCGGGCCGTGGTTAGCCCGTACATGCTGAAGCCGCGCGCGGGCGAGAGCCAGCGGCTCGCCCGGCGCGAGCAAAGCGAATGCACGCTGAAACGCTTCCTCGGCTTGATCGCGGCGGCCGCGCCAGGCCTCGAGCTCGGCAAGCTCGAGCCACAGCTCCGCCCGGTCGGGCGCGATCCCCAGCGCCTCCTCGACGAAGGCCACCGCCTCCTCGAGTGCGCCGACGCTTCTGGCGTCAGCGGCTGCCCGCAGCAGCTGTGGCACTGCCTCGACGCCGGCGCCGGCGATGCGCAAGTGGCGCGCGACCTCGGCCGGACGCGGGATCGCGCCCGCCTGCTCGCATGCGAGAAGTACGTGCGCCCACCGCTGATGCAGCCCACGCCGGCGAGGCTCTGCGATCTCCTTGTAGACCGCATCGCGGAGCAGCGCGTGCCTGAAGGCGACGCCGTCGCCGGCAGCCGCCATCAGCCCCGATTCGAGCGCCACGGTGGCCGCGTCCTCCGGATCCTCCAGGGGAAGCCGGCCGAGCTCGACCGCCTCAATTGGACGCGCTGCGACCGCAGCGATCTCGACGAGGCGGCGGCCCGCCTCGGGCATCGGACCAAGCGTGGCCCTGACCGATCCGCGCAGGCTCGGCGCTATGTCCTGGAGCCCGCGCCCAAGCGCCCGCGCTGTCTCCACCGCGAGCAAGGCGTTGCCTTCGGAGCGCTCGACCACTCGTTCGACTTCGGCATCGCTCAGGCGGGCCGCATGGCGCGCCAGGCCAGCCACCGCCGCCGGGGCCAGGGGCCCGAGGTCGAGCTCGCATGCCAGCAGGTCGCGTGAGCGCAGGGCGTGCTCCAGACGATCCGCATCGGCGCTCGAAGGCTGCTCACGCCGTGTGATCAACATCATCACCCTGAGTCCGGCGACGCGGCGGGCGGCGTAGCCCGCCAGCTCGAGGCTCGGCCCGTCGGCGGTGTGGACGTCCTCGAGCACGAGCAGCACCGGTGCCTGGCGGGCGGCGGCATCCAGCAACGCCACGACCGCCTCGAACAACCGGGTGCGCAGGAGGTCGGGCGGCATCGAGGCGCTCGGCGCGCCGGCGCGCGCGAAGTGTGCGGGCAGCTCCGCCGTGAGCACCGCGAGATCGTCCGGCCAGCCCACCTCCGCTCCGGGCGCCGCGAGCGCAGGCAGCAGCTCACGGATCAGCTCGGCCCATAGGCTGAGCGGCGCAACGCCGCCTAGGTCGAGCGCCGCGGACGTGGCGGTCAATCCCCCCGACGCGCGCGCCCTCGAGCGCAGCTCGCCGGCCAGGCGCGTCTTGCCGATTCCCGCCTCGCCGCGGACCACGGCCGCACCGCCGGAGCCGGCGCACACCGCCGCCCACGTTGCTTCGAGTTCCGCGAGCTCCCGCTCGCGGCCGAGCAATCTGGGCGATCCGGGCGACGGCGCCGGTACGCCGGTGAGCGGGTGCGGCGGGGTCGCCGCGCGCAGCCGCTGCACCAGATCGCGCGTCTGCGCCGACGGCGCCACGCCGAGCTCGCGCCGCAGGCGCTCGGCCAGCGTACGGTAGGTGCGCATCGCGCCGGCGCGATCGCCGGATCCGTCGAGCCGCTCGATCAGGCGCCGGTGGGCCTCCTCGTCGAACCGGTCACGGTCCACCTGCCGGCGCGTGAACTCGACCGCCTCGCGGACTGCGCCGCGCTTCTCGGCCGCGAGCGCAAGCTCCTCGAGCAGCTCGATCACCCGCGCCCGGTGCCGGTCGCGAGCGGCGATCGCCCAGTCGTCCTCGAGCCCCTCGAGCAGATCCCCGCGCTGACACAGGACAAGCGCCGCCTCGGGATCGCCCGCCGCCAGCCGCTCGAACTCGCGGACATCGACCCATGCCCCGGGTTCGTCGGGCAGCCCGACCTGCTCGCCCTCGACGACGAGCGCGTCGCCCAGCCGTCGGCGGAGCGCCCACAACGCGCTGCGCAGGCTTGCGCGCGCGCTCTGGTCGAGCACGTCAGGCCAGAACAGCGCGGCGAGCTCTCCGCGCGGCACCGGACGCGAGGCAAGCGCGACGTACGCGAACACCGCCCACGGGCGCTGTGAAGCGGATGAGTCGATCACCGCCCCGTCGAGCTCGACCTCGAGCGCCCCAAGCAGGCGTGCGCGGAGCACGCGTCAAGCCTATCGCGCGCTTTGACGCTGTTTTGACGTCGCCCACACGGCCGGCCGGGAGCCTGCCGGATCACATGGCACGGACAACGACAAAGGAGGAAGCCATGAGCACCATCACCTCATTCGATCTCGACCGCTTCACCCGGGCGGCCGAGGAGCGCGACGCGTCGACCCAGCTGTCGATGTACGGCCCGGACGCGGTCGTCACGATCACGGACAAGATCTCCCAGCCCGGCTCGCCCCGGGTGCTCCGTACGCGCCAGGAGATCGAGGACTGGCTGAGGGACACGTACAGCCGCGACATGACCCACAAGGTTCGCCACACGGTGAGCGACGATCACGGAGCCGCCTTCAGCGTGGCCTGCCGCTACCCGGACGGCACAAACGTGCTGTGCGCGACCGTGATCGAGCTCGACGGGGGCCTGATCTGCGGCCAGACCGTCGTCCAGGCCTGGGACGAGGCCTGAGTCATGGCGACCACAACTCAAGCGATCGACCAGGCCAAGCTCGATGAGTTCATGGGGCGCTTCGTCGGAGACCTCGGCGCCGCGGTGTCCGCCGCGCTCGTTGTGATCGGCGATCGGCTCGGGCTCTACCGGGCGATGGCCGACGGCGACCCGGTCACCGCGGAGGAGCTCGCGGAGCGGACCGGGACCGATTCGCGATACGTTCGCGAGTGGCTGTCCAACCAGGCCGCCGGCGGGTACGTGAGTTACGACGCTCGGCTGGCGACGTTCTCGCTATCGCCGGAGCAGTCGTTCGCGCTCGCGCAGGAAGGCAGCCCGGCGTTCGTGCCGGGTGCGTTCCAGGTCGCGACCGCGGCGATCAAGGACGAGGAGAAGATCGCGCAGGCGTTCGAGACCGGCCGCGGTGTGGGCTGGCATCAGCATCACCACGATCTGTTCACGGGGACCGAGCGGTTCTTCCGCCCGGGCTACGCGGCCAACCTGATCTCATCGTGGATCCCGTCGCTCGACGGGGTCCAGGCGAAGCTGGAGGCAGGCGCGCGGGTCGCGGACGTGGGCTGCGGCCACGGAGCGTCGACGATCCTGATGGCCGAGGCATTTCCCCGGTCGGAGTTCGTCGGGTTCGACTACCACAAGGCGTCGATCGAGCACGCCCAGCAGGCGGCCGCCGAAGCGAAGCTCAACGGTCGCGTGAGCTTCGAGACCGCCCCGGCCAAGCAGTACCCGGGGAACGGATACGACCTCGTGGCGATGTTCGACTGCCTGCACGACATGGGAGACCCGATCGGCGCAGCCGGCCATGTGCTCGACACGCTCGCACCCGACGGTACGTGGCTCATCGTCGAGCCGTATGCCGGCGACCGGCTCGAGGAAAACCTAAACCCGGTCGGCCGGGTGTTCTACGGCGCCTCGACGCTGGTCTGCACGCCCGCCTCGCGCGACCAGGAGGTCGGCTTGGCGCTCGGCGCCCAAGCCGGCGAGGCTCGGTTGCGCGAGGTCGTGACCGCCGGCGGGTTCACGCGCTTCCGGCGCGCCACCGAGACGCCGTTCAACCTCGTGCTCGAGGCCCGTCCGTAAGCGGCTGGGCCCGCCGGAGGAATCGCTGGTTCAGTCGCGCAGCAGCTCCGTCAGGAAGCGATCGCGGGCCTCGAGGAAGCTCTGGGTGAGGCGTACGGGCTCCGCCTCCTCGTAGCCGACCGGCTCGAGGCCCCGCTCGCTGCAGTGATAGATCGTCGATTCGGGGTATGCGAGGATGATCGGCGAGTGGGTGGCGATGATCAGCTGTGAGCCGTCCTTCACGAGCTCGTGGATGCGGCGCAGCGCCGTGAGGCAGTTCTGGGTCGAGAGCGCGGCCTCGGGCTCGTCGAGCAGGTACAGGCCATCAGGCCCGAACCGGTTGATCATGACCGCCAGGAACGACTCTCCGTGTGACTGCTCGTGCAGCGACCGGCCGCCATAGGGGCCGAGCGCATTGCCTCCGAGCCCGGAGTCGTCCTTCAGCTGTTCCAGGTAGGTCGCGGCGTTGAACAAGCTCTCGGCCCGCAGGAAGAAGTCGGTCCGCGGCCGCCTGCCACTGCGGACCAGCCGGACCGCGCCCGACAGCTGCGAATGCGACGCGCGCGTCGCGAACGCGAAGCTCGAGGATCCCCCTTCCGGGTTCATCCCGGCGGCGACCGCGATCGCCTCGAGCAAGGTCGACTTGCCACTTCCGTTCTCGCCGATCAGGTAGGTCACGCTCGGATGCAGCGCGAGCCCTTTGGCGAGCGGCGCGATCGCCGGAAGCGTCCACGGATAGCCCGCCCGTGGCGCCTCGTCCCGCGGGGGCAGGAGCTCGACCGCCTTCAGGAACGGGTCAGCCACGACCGACATAGGGCATGCCGGACGCCATCACGGTCATCGACAGGACGTTTGCGCTCAGCGGGAGCTCGACCATGTACACCACCGCGTCGGCGACCGCGTCGGCCGACATTGTCGGCTCGGCCGCGACCGAACCGTCCGCCTGCAGCGCTCCCGCCTCGATTTGCCGGGTCATCTCGGTCGCGGCGTTGCCGATGTCGATCTGTCCGCAGGCGATCCCGTGTCGCCGGCCCTCGAGCGCGAGCGCCTTTGTCAGCCCGGTTATGCCGTGCTTGGTCGCCGTGTAGGCGACCGCGTTCGGCCGTGGGACGTGCGCCGACAGCGACCCGTTGTTGACGATCCGCCCTCCGCTCGGGCGCTGTCGGATCATCTGCCGGAACGCAGCCTGCGCGCACAGGAACGCGCCGGTCAGGTTGGTCTGCACCGCCGCCGCCCAGCCGTCGTAGGGATAGTCCTCGATCGGGGCGGCGGGACCGAACACGCCCGCGTTGTTGACCAGCACGTCGACCCGGTCCGCTCGCCGAACGACCGCGTCGAACAGCGCCGCGACGCTCACGGGGTCCGTCACGTCGGTCGCCACCGCGAACGATTCCGAATCGGCGGGTAGCGCCGAGAGGGTGTCCTGCAACGTCTCCGCCCGCCGGCCCGCGAGCGCGACGCGGTAACCCGCGCCGGCCAGCCGCAAGGAGATCGCCCGCCCGATACCCGAGCCGGCGCCGGTGACGACCGCGACGCGAGCGGGTTCCTGGTCGGCCATGCTCATGCCTAGATTCTCGGTTATCGTCGGGCCGACCGTGTCCCCGCCGCCACTGTCAACCACCGTCGTCGGAAGCTACCCCCAGCCGGAGTGGCTGATCGACCGCGAAGCGCTCGGCTCGCATTCGGTGCCGCGCGTGCGGGTCAGCCAGGCCTGGCGGATCCCCGAGCCCTACTTGCGCGAGGCCCAGGACGACGCCACCGTGGTGGCGATCCGGGACATGGAGCGCGCTGGAATCGACACGATCACAGACGGCGAGATGCGTCGCGAGAGCTACTCGAACCGGTTCGCCACCGCGCTTGACGGCATCGATGCGGACAATCCCGCGACGATCCGCACGAGTGGCGGGGAGGCCAGGGTCGTGCCCCGCGTCATCGGCGCGGTCCGGTGGCGGGGCCCGGTCGAGGTCGGCGACATCGAGTTCCTGCGCGCCCACACCGACCGTACGACCAAGATCACGCTGCCTGGCCCGTTCACGATGGCCCAGCAGGCGAGCAACGAGGCCTACGACGATCCCGACGAGCTCGTGATGGACCTCGCCGCCGCGGTCAACCAGGAGGCGCTGGCGCTGCAGAACGCCGGCGCCGACGTGATCCAGCTCGACGAGCCGTGGCTCCGCAACGATCCCGACGCCGCTCGGCGGATCGCCGTGGCGGCGATCGACCGCGCGCTCGACGGGCTGTCGGTCACGACCGTCGTGCACCTCTGCTTCGGGTACGCCGCGCTCGTCGGCGCCAAGGACCGAAACCGCTACGACTTCCTCGGAGAGCTAAGCGAAAGCGTCGCCCAGCAGATCTCGATCGAGGCCGCGCAGCCGCAGCTCGACCTCGGTCAGCTGTCCGAGCTCAGCCCGAAGGTCGTGGTGCTCGGCGTGCTCGACCTCGGCGACGACGCGGTCGAGACCCCCGAGCAGGTGGCCGACCGGATCCGGGCGGCGCTAGCCCACGTGCCCGCCGCTCGGATCGTCCCCGCTCCCGACTGCGGCATGAAGTACCTGGCGCGGGATCGTGCCTTCGCCAAGTTGCGGTCGCTCAGCGCGGGCGCCGCTCTCGTCCGCGCTGAGCTGTAACCCGCTACGAAGCCGGCCTGTACGCGAGGTGAATCACCCCGTTGTCGTAACTATGTGACTGCGCAAGGTTGAATTTCACCTCGTTGTCCCCGAACAGACGCGCGCCCGTGCCGAGCGCTACGGGGTACACGAACAGGTTGAGCTCGTCGATGAGGCCGTCATCGAGCATAGCCCGCACGAGCGTCCCGCTGCCGCTCACGTAGATGCCGCCGTCGACCTCGTCCTTGAGGCCGCGGATCGCGTCCGCGCTGTACCTACCGAGGATGGTCGAGTTGCGCCAGTCGGCGGTCTCGAGTGTCGCCGAGACGACGTACTTCGGCGTGTCGTTCATGAACGGAGCGCCGGGATCCTGATCCGCGCTGCGGCCCGACCAGGCCGGCGCGAACTCCTCGAACGTCTGGCGCCCGAGCAAGATCGCCTTGCACCCCCCCATGATCCCGCCGATGGCTTCACCCATCTTCGGAGCGAAGCCGTATTCCATCGTCCATCTCGGCGCTTCGAACACGCCGTCGAGACTGATGAACTCGTGTACCAGGATCTGGCCCATGATGACTCCCGTGGTTTGGATGGTGTGGTGCTTAGACCGCTACAGCCAGCCCCGTTCATCGGCGGTCCTGACCGCCTCCACCCGATTGCGGGTCCCGGTCTTGGCGATCGCCGCCGACAGGTAGTTGCGAACGGTCCCCTCGGACAGGAACAGCTTCCCGGCGATCTCCGACACCGTGCTTCCAGGGCGAGCCGCGATCAGCACGTCGCGCTCGCGGGCCGTCAGCGGCGAGGTCCCGTCGCGAAGCGTGTCCGCGGCGAGCACCGGATCGACGACGCGCTCGCCGGCGGCCACACGCCGGATCGCATCGGCGAGCTGCTCCGGCGGCGAGTCCTTGACCACGAACCCCCAGGCGCCGGCCTCCATCGCTCGCCGCAGGTATCCCGGGCGCCCGAATGTGGTGAGGATCAGTGACCGGCATTCCGGCACCTCCTGGCCGAGCACGCCGGCCGCGGCGAGGCCGTCGATCCCCGGCATCTCGATGTCGAGGAGCGCGACGTCCGGGCGGTTGGCCTTGGCGGCGGCAACCACCTCGTCGCCGCGCCCGACCGCCGCCACCACCTCGAAGTCGTCGTTGAGCTCGAGCAGCACCGCAAACGCGCTGCGGATCAGCTCCTGGTCGTCGGCGAGCAGCAGACGGATCGTCACGCGACAGCCTCCGGGGTCAGCGACACCCGTAACCGCCATCCCTTCGGCTGAACCGGCCCGGCGTCGACGATGCCGCCGGCCGCGGCGACCCGTTCGCGCAGTCCCGCCAGACCGCTCCCCAGCCCCGCCCCGCCGTTCGCGCCGACGCCATCGTCGACGATCTCGACGCAGCCCGGCCACAGCCGCACCGAGCACGAGCTGGCGTGGGCGTGGCGGACGACGTTGGTGAGCCCCTCGCGCACGACCCAGCCGAACAGCTCTTGATGCGAGGGATCGACGCCATCGACGGCACGCGGAAGGTCGGCGTCGACGCCGGCGGCCCGCAGCAGCTCGCGCCCGGTCGCGAGCTCGCCGGCAAGGGTCACGTCGCGGTAGTTGGCCACCGCGGCGCGCACGTCGGCGAGCGAACGTCTCGCCAGATCCTCGACCTCGGCGATCTCCTGCTGCGAGCGCACCGGATCGGCGTGGCCGAGCTGGCGCGCCAGCCCGGCCTTGACCGTGATCGTCGTCAGCGAGTGGCCGAGCAGGTCGTGCAGGTCGCGGGCGATCCGGATGCGCTCGTTCTCGGCCGCCAGGCGTGCGAGCTCAGCCCGCGCCTCCGCGAGCTCGCGGTTGCTCTCGAACACCTGGACGACTGCGAAGGACACCAACGCGACCACCGGGATCGCCACCGGTGTGACGGTCCCCCAGGTAGTCCCGAGGTCGTCGTGCCACGAAGGGACCACGCTCGGCACGACCAGCGCTGCGACCGCCAGCGCGAGCACGATCGGCACCGCGCGGGCACCGATGCGAGTCACCGTCAGCGCCGTGATGTACAGGCACATGACGAACGCGGCCGCGCGAGCGAACGGCACCTCTGCGATGAACAGAGCGAAGCAGATTCCGTACAGAATCCAGAATCGAGCCGAGCCGGCACGCGGCCCCCATGCGATGAACAAAAGGTAGGCGAGGGCGAACGCGAGGAGGATCGCGTAGCCGACGATCGCGGCGGCACCCTCGTTGTTGTCCGCCACCGACTGAGCGACGTACAGCAGGTAGACGAGAAAGGCGGTGGGCAGCACGAACCGGCGCCACCCTTGTGTCCACCGGCGCTGGCTTGTGACCCAACGCCCTTCCGGCTCGACCTCGGCGTCCACTGCTATCCAATCTAGCGAGCCCGCACGGTCCCTCAGACCCGGCTCGTGTCGCGCCGGTACACGAACGCCGCGAGCGGGATGAGCACGGCGGTCCAGACGGCGATCACGATCCACGCCTCCGCCGGCCAGCCTCCGCCGGCGAGCGCCGTCTTACCCGCCTGCACGAGCCAGTACGACGGGAGTGCCTTGATCACGTCGAACACCGGGCCCGATTGCGCAACCAGAAACCCGTAAGCGCCGCCGAGCACCGCCAGCAGCATGACCGTCCCGCCCGCGGCGGGGGCCAGCGAGTCCGGGGTGACGAGGTGGCCGAGCAGGATCCCGAGGATGGTCAGCGGGATCAGGCCGACCAGCATCAGGCCGATCATCGTAAGCCAGGCGCCCGCCGACAGGCTGACGCCGAGTGCGGTGCCGGACAGCGAAACGAGCACGATCACCAGCAGCGCCATCAGGAAGCCGCAGACGACCCTGGCACCGAGGTGCTCGGCGGAGGTGAGAGGCGTCAGACGCAGCTGCCGCGTCCACCCGACCGAGCGGTCGATCGAGATTCGCGCTCCCGTCGAGATCACGGCGATCATCGTGCCCACGGCGGCCATGCCGGCCATGAAGTACAAGGGGAACGCGACTCCGTCGAACGTGGCGTGCCGCTGGGGCGAGGTGACGACGAAATACAGGACGACGGGATACGCGAGCGAGAACAGGATGAACCGCCAGTTGCGGACGTTCCGGAGCAACTCGTAGCGCAGGTAGGTGGGGTGCATCGGTGGTACCTCCAGGGATTAGTTGTTCTCAGCGGTGAGGGCGAGGAATGCCTCCTCGAGACCGGCGCCCCGCACCTCGATGTCCGCCGCCGACGGGAACCCGGCGAGCAGCCGGCGCAGCGCGGTCTCCGCCTCGGAGCACGTGAGGATCACGGCGTCGCCACGCCGCTCGGCACCGATCACGCCCGGGAGTGCGCGCAGCGCATCGAGATCCGCGTCCGGAAGGGTCACCCGGATCGTCCGGCCGCCGACGCGGGCCTTGATCTCCCCGGGAGGTCCGTCGGCGACCACGCTGCCGTGTGCCAACAGCACGATCCGGTCGGCGAACGCATCGGCCTCCTCGAGGTAGTGCGTCGCGAACACGACGGTCTTGCCGGTGGCGGCCACCGCCCGCATCGACGCCCAGAAGTCGCGCCGCGCCTCGACGTCGAGCGCCGCGGTCGGCTCGTCGAGCAGCAACAGGTCCGGGTCGGCGACCAGCGCGATCGCGAATCGCACCCGCTGGGCCTGGCCCCCGGAAAGCTTCCTGGTCCGGCGATCGGCGAAGTCCGAGCACCCGCTGAGCGCAAGCGCGTCGTCGACGTCTAGCGGGCGCGGGTACAGCGACGCGACCATCGTGACGAGCTCGCGGACGCTCAGGTAGTCGACCAGCGACCCCGTCTGGAGCATCCCGCCGACCACGCCCGCGGCGGCCGCCTCGGTCGGCGACATCCCGAACAGCGACACGCTGCCGGAGTCGGGCCGGGTCAGTCCGAGCACCATGTCGATCGTGGTCGTCTTGCCGGCGCCGTTCGGCCCGAGCAGCGCGACGGTCTCCCCCGGCGCGATCGTCAGGTCGACCGACCGAACGGCGCGGACATCGGCATACGACTTGGAGAGGTGAGAGAGGACGATGGCTCCACCGGAAGTGTCATGTGTTGTCATGCCTCCACGGTGACATGCACGCCAATGCCCCGGTAGAGCCGAACCTCACCAGTTCGACATGACAAATGTCAGACAGGCGGATCCGGGGACTCAGACGGCCCGATCCGGAGCGCGCGGGGTCCAGCGCTCCTCGATGTGGCCGAAGTGCCATACCGACAGCGCGATCGCCCAGGTCGCGACGAACATCCCGACGATCACCAGGCCGAGCTCGTTGATGTTGATGTTCTGCACCCATCTCCAGAACGAGCCCTGCGCCCCGAGCTCCTGTGAGAACAGCCCCGCGAGCTCGACCGTTCCGATCACGAGCGCGATCATCACCGACAGACCGGTGATCGTGATGTTGTAGTAGAGCTTGCGAACCGGCTTCGAGAACGACCAGCCATAGGCGAAGTTCATGAACGACCCGTCAATCGTGTCGAGCAGGCTCATCCCCGCGGCGAACAGAATCGGCAGGCACAGGATCGCGTAGAAGGGCAGCCCGGCGCCCGCCGCGCCCGCCGCGAGGAACAGCAGCGCGACCTCGCTGGCGGTGTCGAACCCAAGGCCGAACAGCACGCCGATCGGATACATGTGCCAGGACTTCGTGACGGTCCTGGTGAACCGCCCGAGCAACCGGCTCATCAGCCCACGCGAGTCGAGCTGCTGTTCGAGCTGCGATTCGTCGAAGGTTCCCCTGCGCAGCTCGCGCGACATCCTCACGATCCCGATCAGGATCACAACGTTGAGGGCGGCGATCACGTACAGGAACGTGCCCGACACGCTGGTCCCGACCCAGTTGGTGACGCTGTGCAGCGTCGAGCTGCCCTGCTCGACCTGGCCGCTGACCGCGCGGATGCCGATCGCGAACAGGAACGACAACGCGAACACGATCGTCGAGTGCCCGAGCGAGAACCAGAAGCCGACGCTCAGCGGGCGCTTGCGCTCGGCCATGAGCTTGCGCGTGGTGTTGTCGATCGCCGAGATGTGATCGGCGTCGAATGCATGGCGAAGGCCTAGCGTGTAGGCGGTCAGCCCCAGCCCGATGCTGAACCCTCCGGTGGGGCCCAGGTGATAGTGGTGCGGAGCGACGAGCACGATCAGGATGAAGAACCCGATCACATGCAGCCCGACCACCACCCCGGCCATTCCGGCGACCGCCCGCCACTCGCTCGGGTTCAGCTTCCCGGTCATCGGAGCGCGACCTCCGCGACCGCCCCATCCGGCACGGTCACAACGGGTCCCGCCGTGTCGGCGTCCTCCCAGACGACGTACTCGCCGGCTGGGAGGCTGCCGAAGATCGCGGTCAGCCGTGACCGCGCGTGGGTGGTGCGCTCGTGCACGCCGGTGTGGACGCGGTGTCCGTGCCCGGCTCCGAGCGAGCTGATCTCGATCTCACGGCCGCGGAAGCGCTCACCCGGGTACAGGATCAGCGCTCCCGATCCCGCACCGATGTCGAGCGCAACGCTCGCGCATCCCGCCGCGGGCTCGAGCGTTCCGTGCTCGAGCACCGTGTGCTGTGCAGTGGTCATCACTTACACCGTCCCGAGCGGAGCGGTGTGATAGCCGCTCTGCGGGATCCCGAGATACGGGAACGAGTTCAGGAACGGAACGTTGACGCTCGCGGGCGTGAGCCCGTCCGTGACCAGGTTGGCCGCGGGGTCGGGCGTATAGCTCTTGTTGACGAGCGGGTACGTGACGCCCGCGATCGCCCGCAGCTCGACCGTCACGACGTCGTCGAAAACGCGCCGTCCGTTCGGGAATCCGGCCGGATCGCCGCCGATCAAGCCGAGGATGTTGGCGCTCGACGACGGCGGGATCGCCATGTTCAGCCGCAGCATGTCGGCGAGGGTGCTTCCGGTGAAGTTCTGGAAGCCCGGCACGATCCCCGCCGGGATCCCGGTCAGCAGGATCGCGACCAGATCGGCGCGAGGTGCCGTGAGCTTGGCGAGGTTCGGGAACACGCCCGGGTACAGAACCGGCAGGAGCGTCGCGAGCTCCGGGTGCTGCACGCCGCCGGCGAACCGCTGGTCCGCGGACGGCGGGAGGGCGTTCCACCGGTCCTTGAACCCCATCCCTACGAGGACCTCGTTGAACAGCGGATTGCCGAGGCGGGACACCTGCATCCACTCGCCGGCCTCATGCACGTATTCCGACCACGGCTCGCGCACGGTCGCCGCCTGTCGGCTGGCCGAGGCCCACACACCGACCACCGAATCCTGGGAGGAGGCGTTGGTCGGCGTCGTGCCGTGACGGGTCAGGTCCGACTTCGGGACCTTCAGCGCGATCGAGCGCACGCTGAAGTTATCGGTCCCGTTGACGCCGGCGGCCGCCGACAGCGACCCGAGCCCGAACGTGGCGTGCAGGTTCTGGAACGGCCGCAGATTCCCGAGGTCGAAGATCGAGCCGAGATCGACGTAGAAGCCCTCGGCCCGCTGCCCCGCGAACACGGTCCGACCCCCGGGGAGGCTGTGAACAGCCGCCGAGGCCAGCATGTCGTAGTCCGGGGTCGAGAGCGGACCGATGTTGCACGGCGGACAGGCCAGGCCGGAGCCCAGTACCTGCCGCCGTCCGCGGCTGATACGGGTGACCGAGTAGAACTGCTTGCGGTTCCAGTTGGCGCTGTCGATCGTCAGGATCGGACCGCTGTTGTAGAGGAACGAGTTCGGGTTTGCGACCTGGGTCTCGAACGCGAACTCGTAGATGATGTTCGCGTCGCCATCGCCATCGTTGTCGATGTTGATGCGGTAGCGAACGTCGGGACCGAACTCGAAGAAGTTCGGACCCCCGTACGGCACCTCCAGCGGCAGATAGTTGGAGATGATCGTGACCGTGCCGGGGTCGTCGGGGGAGACGAACGCGTACAGGTCCGTGTTATCGGCGACGGGATCGCGGCTGATCGCCGGGGCTTCGCGGTGGGATGACACGGTTACCTCAGTTCGCCGCGCGGGCGATCCGGGCGGCGATCTTGCGATCGTGCAGCTTGACCTCACGCTCGCCGGACATCACCGAGATCTCGCCCGTTCGAGGATCGCGGATGTAGGCGACAACCGGGCCCGACTTCGCCGCGGCCTTCGCGTCAGCCTGCTCGGCTACGAGCGCGCCGACGACGGTCATGCCGGCCGCTGCGGCGGCCGAGTTCTTGACGAATCCACGCCTTGTACTGTCACTCATGACTGGCCCTCCGGTCATTGGTGTTTGACTATCACCGACAATTCGCACGCGCCCGTCAACTGGATCACTATGCCGGTGTGAAATTCTTGTGACCAAACGAGGCGACCAGGACACCGAGCTCAAACAGGAGATACAGCGGCACGGTCTCGAGCAGCAGGGTGATCACGTCGCCGGGCAGGAAGGCAGCGACCGCCCCGCAGGCAAGGACCGCGTAGCGCCGGTTCTTGCGCAGCCGCTGGGGCGTGACGAGTCCGGCGCGGGTGATCGCCACGATCCCGACCGGCACCTGGAACAGCAGTCCCAACGCCAGCAGCGTGGTTGCGGCGAACTTGTAGTACTGGCTCGCCTGCACTAGGACGTTGAACTGGTCGCTGTTGAAGTTCTGGAAGAAGTGCACCGCGGCCGGAAGGACGACGAAATAGCCGAACAGAACGCCGGCGACGAACAGGAACGGAATCGAGACCACCAGCGGGCGGATGTGCCGGCGTTCGTGGGGATGGAGCGCGGGCATCAGGAACGCGTACGCCTGATACAGCACAAACGGCAGGGCCAGGATCAGCGCAAACACGAGCGAAACCGTCACCGTCGTCGTGAACGGCTCGCCGATCCCGAGCGTCACCGGCTTGTCGCCCTCGGGTGGGACGGACAGCCGCCCGATGTCGCGGTGCAGGCTGCTGGAGACGTTCTCGAGCGCGGTCCGGGCGGCGAACGTGTGATGTTCACTCGGCGCGTCGAGCACCCCGACGACCGCGTTCAACTGGATCGCGACGTCGCGGGCGCTGCGTGCGACCGTGTACGTGGCGCCGAGCGGCCCGTAACCGGCGCGAACCTGCGCCTGCGTCTGGTGGGCGAGTGGCCGGTCGATGATGCGCAGGAGCCGGCCGTTCTGCCAGAAGCAGAAGGCGAACGCGACCCCGATCACGGCGAGCGACACGATCAGCCGAGTGCGTAGTTCGTCGAGATGCCCGACGAGGCTCAGCTCGTCATCGTGGCCGACCGACCGGGAGGCCCTGCGGATCGCGCTCAACATTTCGGGACTGTGTACGCGCGCGTGACCGAGTCGGATCATTCGTTTCACGCGAGGCGGTGATCCGGATCGCCGCGCGAGCCGTAAGGGGTTGGCGTGCTTCGTCAACCTCGCCGCTTCTTCTCATCCAACCTGCGGGCGCTCGCCGACGAGGAGCTGATGACACTCGTCCACGACGGCCATGCCCGGGCGTTCGAGGTGATCTTCGACCGGCACGCCGCGCCGGCCTTCTCGCTCGCGTACCGGATGTGCGGGCGCTGTGCGCTCGCCGAGGAGATCGTGCAGGAGGCGTTCATGTCGCTGTGGCGCAGCGCCGCCCGGTACGACTCAAGGCGCGGCAGCGTCAGGTCGTGGGTGCTCAGGGTCGTTCACAACCGCGCGATTGACGCCTTCCGGCGTGAGCTGTCGAGCGCGAAGCACGACGTGGCCGACGACTGGATCAGCGAGGTTCTCCCCGCGCGCGAGCGCACCGATGAGGAGGTTGAGCGCCGCAGCGACGCCCGGCTCGTGCGTAGCGCGCTCGACCGCCTGCCGCCGGACCAGCGCCAGGTGATCGAGCTCGCGTACTTCGGCGGCTTCTCGCACGCGCAGATCGCGCAGGCGCTTGGACTGCCGGCGGGGACGGTCAAGGGCCGTATGCGGCTCGCGCTCAGCAAGCTGAGAATCGCGCTGGGCGAGCCCGCCGGAGTGGTGCCATGACCGTCCCCGGCCCGGCGGCGCGCGGCCGCGACTGCGGCAACGACTCGGCGCCGTACGTCCTCGGCGCGCTCGAGCCGGCCGAAGCGCGCGCGTTCGCCCACCACCTGGAGAGCTGCGCGGTGTGCCGGGACGAGGTGGAGGCGCTGGCGCGGGTGCTCGACGTCCTGCCGGAGTCGGCGCCTCGCCACGAGGTCAGCCCCGCGCTTCGACGTCGGGTGATGAATGCCGTCCGCTCGGAACCGCCCAACGCCTCGGTCGTACGAACTCGCCTGTCCAGGCGGCCCGCGTGGACACCCCGCGCGAGGCTCGCACTCCCGCGATCGGCGGTCGGCGCCGCGCTCGCGCTCGCGGTCCTGCTCGCGGTTGTGATCGCGGCCCGCTCGGCCGGGCCGACGACCCGTGTGCTCTCCGCCAGCGTCGGCCACGCGCAGCTGCGAATCGCCGACGGCCACGGCACGTTGGCCGTCGACCACCTCCCGCCGGCCCCGCCCGGTCGCGTTTATGAGCTGTGGCTGCAGCGCGGAAGCCGCGCGCCGGCGCCGAGCACGCTGTTTGCGGTCACCTCACGGGGAACGGCCGTCCTCGGGGTGCCGGGGAAGCTCACCGGCATCACTCGGGTGCTCGTGACTGTCGAGCCGTCGGGCGGGAGCCGGGTGCCCACGACCCGAGCGGTGATCGTGGCGAGTGTGTGAGTGATCCGGATCGCGCCCGCACGCGTACAGGAGACCAGTGCAACCAACCGATCGGAGCAAGTCATGATGGGCCTCGACAATCCAGTTCACATCGCGTTCCTGCTCGTGCTCCTGCTGCTCGTGTTCGGAGCCAAGCGCCTGCCGGAGATGGGCCGCTCGCTCGGCGCCGGTCTGCGCGGCTTCAAGGAGTCGATCAGCGGCGAGACGCCCGTCGCGCTCACCGAACCGGCGCGCCTCGCGTCCGCGCCCGAGACGCCGTCGGTCACCCCGGCCGCCGACGCCGCGCCCGTCCGACAGACCGCGCAGGTCTAGCGCAGCTGGTTTCGGCTCAGGGGATCCGGACGTCCTTGCGGCTGCGCGCGGCGCGCAGCTGCCGCCCGGACAGATCGGATTCCCTGACCAGCTTCACCAGCGACCAATGGTGCCCGACGGGGCAGTACTGGAACCTGCGCGGTCCGAGCCGGAGCGACTTGACCGACGCTCCCGGCAGCCAGATTGTCGTGAACAGGTGCCCCTTGCCGCAGCGGACCACGACGTTGCCGCCGATTCCGTAGCCACTTCGCAGGAGTGGAATCGCCTCGAAGATGAAACCACCGGCGAGGATTCCGACCCGCCGGCGGCGGCGCCGCGCGCCTGACCCTCCCTCGGTCCCGGACGTGGATGAATCGGACATGCTCATCCTCCCAGATTCGCGAATGGTCTCATTCATGATAACAAACGCACGACCTCGGGCCCGAAAACCGAGTCCGCGATTCACCGAATTCCAGGTGGCGCATGCGATGAATTGGGGTAGTACGGTCGGCAATCGATCCAGGGCAGGGGAACCACCCTCGCCGCACCCATACGGGAGGACTACTCATGCGCAGAGCCGCCGGGAGCGGACTCACGACCGCGATCATCCTCGTCGCGATGCTGACGGGGGCGAGCGCCGCCGCCGCCAAGACCCACGCCGCCCGGACCCACGCGCAGCGCGGGTTGGGCGTCCTTATTCCGAAGACCAAGAGCGAGCGCCTACCGCGCCACGGCGGGACGGCCGACAGCCTCAACTGGTCCGGCTACGCCGTGACCCCAAGCACCTCCAACATCACCGCGGTGTCGTCGACGTTCACCGTGCCGACCGCCGGCCTCGCACCTCCGGGGTTCGCCGCGACCTGGACCGGGATCGGCGGCTACAGCAGCAGTGACCTGATCCAAGCCGGCACCTCCGAAGATTCGACTCCCAGCAATCCGCTGCTCGGCGATCAGTACTACGCGTGGTACGAGCTGTTGCCGGCTAGCGAGACGCAGATCACGAACTGCACCGGCGACCCTAACTGCACGGTCACGCCTGGCGACAACGTCACCGTGAACATCAGCCAGGTGTCAGGCAACACCTGGAGCATCTCGATGAGCGACGCCGGCAAGTGGAGCTGGAGCCAGGACGTCAATTACGCCTCGTCGGAATCTTCCGGCGAGTGGATCCTCGAGGCCCCGACGCTGGTCGCCCAGACGACGCTGGCGAACGTCGGAACCACTCACTTCGGTCCGACGTCGACGTACACGGCCGGCGGCGTCACCCACACCATCGCCGAGGGAGACCCGACACAGATCTTCCTCTCGCCGGGAGTGGTCAACGAGGCCACGCCGTCCGCGCTCGCCTCGGACGGCCAGTCGTTCAACGACTGCGCGTACGCGCAGAGTTGCGCCGCGCCGTAGACGTGTGCCCCCGGCCCGGGGTTGGCGCGGTCCGCCGCGTCAGCCCCGCGGGCCGGCCTCGTATTCCCTGGCCAGGCGCTTCGGCGCCTGAACCAGCCATGCCTCGACGATCACCTCCTCGAGGTCCTCGAGCCCGATCGCGTCGAGGCGGACCAGGATCGCCGGATACCCGTCGAAATGCGGCGTCGTGAAGTAGACGCCGGAATCGTCGGCGAGCAGCGCCTCCTTCGCGCCGACGTGCTCGACCCGGGCGCCGAGGATCGGGCCGGCCGGCGCCGTGTCGCCGAGCGCGCGCAGGTCGGCCTGGCGCAGCGGCCGCTCCCACACGAACGGCTTGTCGCGGACTCGCCAGGAGACGTTGCCGTGGGACGGGCGCTCGCTCGTCTCCGGCAGCGCAAGGGCGATCCGCCGCACATCGTCCCAGCCGGCCATCCGCTCAGTCGCTGATCGGGGCGGGGCGTCCCGAACGCTCCCACACACCCCGCTCCTGGAGGAGCTGAACCTGTTTGAGAGTCACCTGCTCCCGGTACTCCGCGTGCGTGTACGGCGGCCGGTCGAGGTACAGGTTCTTCGGATAGATCGGCTGCTCGTAGACGAGCTGGTACTGCTCGGTCGTGAGGTCCTTCATCCAGTTGTCCCATTGCGCCGTCTGCCGGAAGTTCCGGAGCGCCTCAACGTCGATCGTGCCCGCGATCCAGGTCGAGCCCGCGCCGTACGGGACCTCCGTGACCACCTGGCCGCGGTAGTCGACTATCTGCGACCCGCCCGAGAAGGTGTCGATCGGCACGGTCGAATCCTTGTCGAGGTAGTAGGTGCCGAGGTTCATCCCGATCACGTACATGTTGTTGTCCAGCGCCCGGGCGCGGTTCTGGACCGAGAACATGCCGCTCATGACGCCCGGCGCGGGGTAGGGCCCGCGGTACGCGATCTCGCAGCCGTTCATCGCTAGTCCGCGAGCGTTCTCCGGATAGGAGGCCTCATTGGCCATCATGATCCCGATTCGCCCGATCTCGGTATCGGCGACCGGATAGAACGCGTCGAGCTCGCGTCCGTACAGCTCCACCCACCGATCCCACACGTTGTGAGGCGTCACCGAGTGCTCGACCGGCAACAGCGGCACGAGCTTGTGGTGCTTGAGGATCACGTTCCCGTCCTCAGGCTCGATCACGAACCCGATGTTGAAGAAGCGGCCCGGGAATTCGGGATGGCGGGCCTTGGCCTGGGCGATCACGAACGCGTTCCACTGCTGCGCGAGGCGCCCGAGGTAGTCGGTCTCGGGTCCCGGGATGTCGATCGCGCACTCCCGGGCATACGTCTCGTGGTCGAGGTCGAGCACCTCGTCGGTGAATCCCTGAAGCCCTCCCTCCGGGATGCAGATCAGCCTCACCGGCAGGTCCATGCTCGAGAGCCAGGACGCGGCCTTGACCATGTGCGAGATGTGCTCGAGGTTCCAGCTGATCTCCTCGCGCCGGCGGATCCCGCGCATCGTCGAGATCAGCCCGACGGCCTGATACGGCTCGATCATGGGAAGGCTCCTCTCTCTAGTGGTCTGCGACTCTAACCGCATCGCCACGAGTGGCGCCACCGGTTCCGGGGCGCTCGTCGGGCAATCGCTCGACGGCGATAACCGCGGTGTCGTCCACCTGCGACCCGTGGGCGAACTCGACCAGCGCCTGCTCGATCCGCCGCACCGCATCGGCAGCGCCGGCGGCGTCGCCCAGCGTCTGCGCGAGGCGCGCCTCGCCGAACCGGTCCGCCTGGCCGACGGTGTCGATGACCCCGTCGGTGTAGAGCACGACCTGGTCCCCGGGCTCGAGTCTGATCGTGGTCGCCTCCCACCCACCGCGCTCATACGCGCCCAGGAACGGCGCGAACACCCCGACCGGAAGGGACGACGCTCGGTGCACGTGGTAAGCGGGCGGATGTCCGGCAAGCACGAGGTCGGCGGTCGCATCGCCCCCGACTGCGCGCAGCATCACGCAGCAGATGCTGACCAGTGACAGCCCCGGGCGCTCGCGCAGCGCGGCGTTGAGCTGCTCGAGCGCCGCGATCGGATCGCCAAGGAGCTTACCCGCCGTGCGAAACGTGTACCGCGACAGCGAGGTGAGCGCGGCCGCCTCGGCGCCGCGGCCCGCGACATCGCCGACGACGATCATCCACCCTCCGGGCACCTCGAACGCGTCGTAGAAGTCGCCGCCGACGTCGTTCTGCTCGCCGGCGGCCCGGTACAGGCTGGCCAGCCGGAAGCCGGGGATCTGCGGAAGATCGGGCGGGAGCAGGCTTCGCTGAAGCGTCGTCGCGATCTCGGAGCGCTCGCTGTAGAGCCGGGCGTTCTCGACCGCGATCGCGGCGCGCCGTCCGAGCTCGGCGGCGAGCGCCGGGTCACTCTCAGTGAACGTCCGGCGCGAGTCAGACATGGCCAACGAGAGCGCCCCGATCGGGGGCCCATCCGCGATCGCGAGGGGAACGACGATCAACTCCGCCGTCAGCCGCGCTCGCCCGGAGCGGATCACGTCCGCCACGCTGACTTCGAGCTCACGCGCGTGTGGGTCCTTTCCGGCCGTCGGTGGCGCCATCGCAACCTGACGCAGAGCATCGCCCTCGCCGCGCATCACGAATCCGCACGAGTCGGCCAGCCCGGGAACCGTGAGCTGCGCTACCCGCTGAAGTGTCTGCGCGTAATCGAGCGAGGACGAGAGCTCGTGTCCGGCCCCGGCCAGCAGGCGTTGTGCAAGCTCGGCGCGCTTGACGTCGGTGAGGTCCTCGACCACGCTGACGATCAAAGACAGCGAGCCGTCGGCGTCGAACACGGGGGTCGCCTTGTGCAGCAGCCACCGCTCCTCTCCGGTGGCTCGGCTCACATTGCGGACGAGCAGCGGTTCGGCTTCCTCGCCGCGAGCCGCGTGCGAGGAGGGCAGGTCCGCCAGGGTCAGGCTGCCTCCGGCTTCGTCGAACACGTCGTAGAGCTCCATCAGCTCTTGCGGCGTAGCCGCGGTCACCTGCCCGGCCGACCCCAGGTGCAAGAGCCGCGCCGCCGCCGAGTTTGCGAACACGATCCGCCCATCTCCCTCCCTGACGAGCACCGCCTCGGCGAGATTGGTGAGCGTTGCTTCGAGCCGCCGCTCGAGCCCGGTCACGGTCTGGGCGAGCGTGGCGTTGTCAAGCGCGAGCGCCAGATGCCCGGACAGGATCTCGGCGTAAAGCTGGTCGTCCTGGTCGTAACTCCGGCCGGAGGTGCCGACGCCCAGCGCCAGAGCGCCGACCGTCCGCCCCCGCGCGCGCAACGGCATGAACAGTGCCGAGCGCAGCTCGAGAGCGCGCAGCAGCTCGAAGTCTTCGTCGCTACTCGCGATCATCCGCAGCTCCTCGTCGGTCACGCTCGCGAGCAGCTGGCTCTCGGCGCTGACGATCGCGCGCGGGAGTCCGACCGGCGCGTCGGGCAGTGGGCGCCGGCGAAGCAGCGCCGCCTCGAGCTCCTCGCGTCGCCGCGGCGCGTCGACTCGCGAGCCGAGCCGCCGCAGCTCTCCTTCGCTGGAGATGCTGTCGAGCGTCGCCACGTCGGCGAACGCCGGCACGACCAGGCCGAGTAGTCGCGCCACGGTGTTTTCGAGCAGCAGGGTGCCGTCCGCCACCTCGCCGGCGGCGGCGAGCAGTTCGAACCGGTCCCCTTTGCGCGCCGCGCTCAACCCGTCACTCGCCGGCAGTTTCGGCGGGCGCGTCGGCGAACAGCAGATCGCCGTCCGCGAACCCCGCGATCTCGAACAGCCGCTGGACCTTGCCCGACCCCGGGACCACCACGAAACGGTACCCGTTCGCCGCGGCGCGTTGTTGCTCCGAGATGACGAGTCTCAACCCCGAGGTGTCCATGAACCCGACCTCCCTCAGATCCAGGACGAGCACGCTGGCCCCGACCCGTGCTGCGTCAAGCGCCGATTCGACCGCCCCGAACGTGGTCAGGTCGACATCGCCGTGAACCGAGACGACTGCGTCGCCGAGAATTCGTCGCGTGTCCAACCTCAGATGACTCGACAGTCCCACTCTCTGTCCCACCTGCCAACTGAACGGTCACCCGGATCAACCGTCTGACGATTCTACGCTGGGCGGCGGAGCGTTTGGGAGACTTGGCCCGCGGGCGCCCAGATCAGCCGAGCGAGGAGGATGAGATGGCCATTTCCAAGCAGCCGATGACCGATGAGCAGCGGAAGTCCGTCGCGCTCGAGTACCTGAAGGCGTTCGACAACGGGGGCTCCACGTCGACCGGCGGCAGCATTCTCGATCTGTTCGCCGAGGACGCGCAGGTGCACTTCCCGAAGTGGGGACTCGCCACCGGCAAGGACGCGATCGGACGGATGTTCGGCGACGTCGGCTCCACGCTCGAGCGGATCGTCCATGACTACGCGAACTTCAACTGGATCATGACCGGGACCGACATGTTCGCCTGTGAGGGAACGAGCTTCGGAGCGCACCAGGACGGCGAGTGGCGCGTGGGCGTCACCCATGCCGGCCGCTGGTGCGACGTGTTCGAGGTCCGGGACTTCCTGATCCAGCGCTGTTTCATCTATCTCGATCCCGATTACGCTGGTCTCGACACCGACCGGTATCCCTGGCTGGCCCGCGACGGACGCGACCCGTCGGTGCCGTTGAGCCTGGGCCTCGGTGTGCCTGCCTCGGCGAGCTAGCGGACAGGTCCACTAGACGAATAGGTACTCTCCGCTGCCCAGCTCACCGGCAAGGAGACCCATGGAATACAGCAAGGCCCTGGCAGAGAAGCTCGAGGCTCGGATCACGGAGCTGAAGAGCGAAATCGACGCTCACGAACGTGCGCTCGCCGCGCTTCGCGGTAACGCGCGCTCGAGCAACGTCGACCGATCCGCGAGCAACGGGACCAACTCGTCCAGCCGCCGAGCCACCGCGCGACGGACCGCCAGCGCGAGTCGAACCGCCCGACGCCCCCGCCGCAGCCGCACGGCATCGGCTGAGGCGGTGTTCGACGCTCTCAAGGAAGGACAGGATCAGGCCTCCGCGATCGCCAAGCAGTTCGGCGTGTCGGCCGCCGTCGTGCGCAGCCGTCTCCAGCAACTCGAGGAGGCGGGACGAGTCAGCCGGACCGGAAACCGCCGCTCGACACGCTGGCGCAGCCACGCGGGCTAGCGGCGGCGACCCCGGGCAGCATCATCCAAAATGCACAATGCCGGCCGTCCAAAGGTGTACACAGTAGGCGGCCCCACGTTTGGGGTTGCCGGCCACGGGCATGGGGAGTGCGAGACAGAAGGCCGGTGCGGAGGCAGGGCCGCACGGGTGGTAGAGCTGTAATCACACATCCCGGAGGGCGCTGGGCTCTTGCAGGCCCGGACCGCCGAGCACCGACGCTCGCGTCTCGTGTCGCTGCAAGCTAAGAAAGGGCCCGTACATGTCTATTCGCCGCGCTCGACCCGCGCTCGCCGTGGCCGTACTCGCGATCATGCTGCCGGTCGGAGCCGATGCTGCGGCCAGCACCAACACCGTCGCCCTCGCCTCTCACAGTGGGGACGGTGCCACGCTGACGCTGTCGGCGAAAGCCAAACGCTCGTTCGCGAGCAACCACGTGACGCTTCGCGTCCTGCGGCCGGCGACTCGACGCAAGTCGACGTACGCGCTGCCCGACAGGTCAGGGAAGTGGAACTTCGCCAAAGCGACCGGGACGCTCAACCTGAAGGGCGTGCTGCATGTCGTGCTCGGCAAGCGCTCCGCGGCTCTGAAGTCGGTCACGTTCACCCGCCCGGCGAAGGGGAACGGGCACGTGACGGCCAAGCTGGCCGGCCACAAGGTGCAGCTGTTCACCGTCACCGGGAAGGTTCGCGTAAAGCACAACGGCACGACCGAGGCGCTGAGCGGGATGACGGCAAAGCTCACCAAGGCGGGAGCGACCAAGCTCAACAAGGCGCTTCACAAGGCCGCCTTGAAGACGAACGAGGCGTTCGGCTCGTTCACGGTCAGGGTGAGCAATACGCCGCTCACCGGGCCGGGCGCCCCGGCGCCGGGCAGCGGTCCGGGCGGAGTCACCCCGACCTCCTCGTCGGGCGTTGGCCTTGCGCTGGACCCCGCCTTCCGGTCGCTCCTCAATTCCGTCGGTCTCTCCACGGTGCCGCTCGTGCCGGGATCGGGTGGGCTCCCGGCGCCGCTCGGCACGACTTCGATCCCGGACGCCGACGGGAGCAGCGTGACGTTCCCCCTGAACGGGTCGCCCGCGGGGGGCAGCTTCGACCACGGCACGCTGACCGGCACGATTCCGCTCAGCGGCGGGCTGCAGCTCGGCAACGGCACCGTGTCGGCCACGCTGACCAATCCGGAGCTCACGATCGGCACCGGAACTGAGGGCTCGGGGCTCAGCTTCCAGCTGAACGGCGGGCCCGAGCTCAAGCTGTTCGACATCGACACCTCTCAGCTCGAGCAGGCCGCCACGCCGAACGGCACACTGGACCTGGGCGGTCTCCTGGCGACCCTGTCGAGCGAGGGCGCCTCCACGCTGAACGCACTGCTCGGACAGGACGAGTTCACTACCGGGCAGCCCGTCGGCGGGCTCTCTTTGATCCTCCCCGCCGCCGCCGCCGGCAGCTAGTCACAGCCGCCGGGCCCGCGCGCCAGGCCACGAACGACCCGGGGTCTCCCTCTCCCTCACCCCGGGTCGTTTCGTGCTTCGGTGTCACATTCGGTCCCCGCGGACCGTCTCACTATCGATGAGTTTCGGACCGGGCACGCGTCTTAAGTAGCGAGCAGTCCGAAAGAGACGGAACCCCCGATGACCTTCGACACCAAACCTGATCGAGCCTCCGCGACCACCGCCCGGATCGCCCGCCGGCTGGTGGCACCGGTGATCCTGAGCGCCGCGATCGGGTCGCTCGTGCTTGCAGTACCGCCGTTGCGAGGAGTCGCCAAAGACATCACGCACCTGCGCCCGGAGTGGGTGCTGGCCGCGATCGCGCTCGAGGTCGGGTCGTGCCTGGGGTTCGTCGTGATCTTTCGTTTGTTCTTCGACGCGGTGCCGCCCGGAGCTGCGCGGGAGCTGGCCCTAACCGAGCAGGGGTCCGGCGCCCTCCTTCCCGGCGGGGGCGTCGGCGCGCTGGCGGTCGGGGGCTGGCTGCTGCGACGCACCGGCATGTCGACGAGCAGCATCATCGATCGCTCGAGCGCGCTGTTCTTTCTCACCAGTGCCGTCAACGTGGCCGCACTCTTCGGTGGCGGCGCACTGCTCATCGCGTACCAGCCGTTCGGCGGCTACGACCTGCTCCGGGCCGGCGTTCCGATCGCCGGCGGCCTGGCCGCCGCGGCCGCGGTCCTCGCGATCCCGGTGGTGATGCGCCGCTCACCACGCCGGCGGTGGCCGACCTGGCTGGTCGACCTCGCGAGCGGGATCGTGCGCGCCCGCCGGTCCCTGCTGGCGCCGAGCTGGCGCCTCCTGGGCGCCGGCGGGTACCTCGGCTTCGACATCGCGGCGCTTGGGGCCACGTTCGCCGCCACCGGCCATCCACTCCCCGTGGCGCCACTCGTGCTCGGCTACCTGATCGGTTACCTCGCGAACCTGATTCCGGTGCCGGGCGGCTTCGGCGTGCTCGAAGGCGGACTTGCCGGCACGCTGATCGCGTACGGCGCGCCGGCGACGCAGGCGACGGCGGCGGTGATCGTCTACCACGCAATCGCGTTCTGGGTTCCGAGCCTAGGCGGCCTCGGCGCGTATGCGCTGCTGCGCCGGCGACTGCGCGCCGCGGATGCGGCTACTCAGCGCTCGGCTCCGAGCAGGCGCTCGGTCGCTCCATCCGGGATGCCACCGAAATACGCTTCGAGCACCTGCCCGAAGATCGGGTTGGCGGAGTCCGCGTAGGCGAACAGCGTCATCGATGAACGCAGCTTGAGCGCGTCGATACCGCCGAAAATGTCCTCCGCCCTGAGTCCCTCGAGGGCGTTCACGATCGTTGCGCACTCGATCAGCCGGGGCCCGAGGACCGGGTGCGCGAGATACGCTCGCGCCTCGTCCAGCGACGCGATCGCGTACCTCTGTGACATCGGGCTGTGCCCGAGTCCCGCAATCTGCGGGAAGACGAACCACATCCAGTGGCTGCGCTTGCGGCCGGCGCGAAGCTCGGCAACGGCCGTCTCGAACGTGCCCGCCCGATTCTGGGCGGAGACGAATCGCTCCAGTTCGTACGGATCGGTCATTTGCGCCGCTTCAACCTAGCGTTCGCGGACCCATAGGATGTCCGGATGCTCGAGCACGAACGGGTATCGATCACGGTCGGCGAGCGCTCGGCGCTGCCCGTGATCGTCGCGGTCCATTCGACGGCGCTGGGTCAGGCGGTCGGCGGCTGTCGCCTGTGGCGCTACCAGGATTGGCGCGACGGGCTCGAGGACGCGCTACGCCTGTCCGAGGCGATGACGCTCAAGTGCGCGCTCGCCGGACTACCGCTCGGCGGCGGTAAGAGCGTGATCGCGCTGGCGCCTGGCTCCGAGCTCACCGCGGAGCGGCGACGGGCGGCGATGCTTGACCTCGGCGACGCCGTCGACGCGTTCGGCGGAAGCTACGGCGTCGGGGAGGACGTGGGCACGACCGCCGAGGACATGCTGATCGCCCGCGAGCGCACGCGCTACGCCTACTGCCTCCCCGAGTCCGAAGGCGGCTCCGGAGAGCCGTCCGAGCCGACCGCCGTCGGCGTTCGGGCCGCGATCGGGGTGACGCTCGCGCGGGCGCTCGGTACCGCGGACGTCTCCGGCCGCCGCATCAGCATCATCGGGCTCGGACAGGTCGGCTCACGCGTCGCCCGCCGGCTCGCAGCCGACGGCGCGGACCTGCTCGTCACCGACATCGACGCCTCCAAGCGCGAGTTGGCCGACGAGCTGGGCGCGACGTGGACCGATACCGACGCCGCGTTGCGCGCCGACGCCGACGTGGTGGTACCGGCGGCTCTCGGCGGGATCCTGACCCCGGCGTCGGTCACCGAGCTCAGGTGCGCGGCGATCGCCGGTCCCGCCAACAACCAGCTCGCGGACGACGGGGTGGCGGACGCCCTCCACGCTCGCGGGATCCTGTGGGCACCGGACTTCGTGGTCAACGCCGGCGGGGTGATCTACGGGAGCGCGATGGAGTTCGAGGGCTGCTCCCGGGAGGACGCGGTCGCGCGCGTCGGTGCGATCACCGACTCGCTCGACGCGGTCTTCTCCGCCGCGGAACAGCACTCGATCACGCCGCTTGCGGCGGCACGACGGGTCGCCGGCGAACGGCTGAGTGCCGCGACCCGCCCCCGGGCCGACGCGGCCTAACCGCCGTCACTCGACCGGGGCCCCGTGTAGGCCGGCGGTCGGGCGCTCGCGCTGGTCCCACCACTCGTTGACGACCGCAATCGCACCGCCGAGGATCCCTTCCTTGAATGCCGCGGTGTCGTTGACGTTGGGTAGCGGCTCGCTGGGCACGGCCACCTCGAGGAACTCGCACAGCGGCTCCCACCCCTCGCGCGGCTCCCAGACCAGCAGGCGGTCGGCGGGCACGTCGCGTTTGACGCGCTCGTTCCAGCGGTCCATGGCCGCGGCCAGGCCGTCGTCGTCGAACGTCGCCTCGGATGGAGCAAGCGCCCCGGTGTGCTCGTCCCACGTCATACAGATCATCAGGTCCATGAACCGTCGCCACAGCGGGTCGAGGTCAGCGCGCGCGGCACACATGTGGTGCATGACGGAGTCGCCGAAGTACATCGGCCAGATCGTCTCACGCATGCTCCGCACCCAGCCCTCGGGCGCGCGCACGCTCAGGACAACCTTCGAGTCGGGATAGAACTCGAGCAGTTCCTTGTAATAGCGCCCTCCGGGCCAGTCGACGGTCGATTGTGCGTCGCCGAAGATCGCGTTCCAGTCGGGCTCGCCACGAGCCGCGGACTCCCACATCGTGAGGCCCTTTTCGAAGTCCATCATCAGATTCCGCATGTGGTAGCACTGCCCGAAGCCGAGCTGCTCGAACGCGATTGCCTGCGTTGTCGTCGCCGTGCGTGGGAGCCCGGCCCCGATCACTTTCATTTTTCTCCTCAGCTGGAAGGGGTCGCGGCGGTTCTATCAAAGGCGGCCTTGCCTCTACGCTCTGAACGGAGGATCTGCGATGAGCGCCACCAAACCGCCCGCACCGAACGGCAAGCCCTGGAGCAGCGACTACGTGTCGAGCAACGGTGCCACGGCGAACGTCCACAGACCGATGCCGGGGCGGCTCGTGGTGCTCGGCTACATCACGGCGTTCGCGCTGCCGCTGCTCGGCTTGTTCCTCGGGATAGTGGTCGTGACGCGTCCGGGCAAAGCGACCGCCCGCCACGGACGCTGGATCATCGCGATCAGCGTCGTGGCCAGCGTCATCTGGGCGCTGGTGTTTCTCTCCGGCGCGCTGACCTCGCCGTCCAACGACATGGGCTATTAGCGCCGCGGGCCGAAAAGGTCCGCGCACCACGGCGTCGAACTCCTTGCCGAATGCCGTTGGGGATGGCATGCCAGCCCCTGTGAAAAGACCGAGGAGGAATTACATGGCCGAGAAGCCCGCCAAGCCCGCCCGCCGGCGTACCCGCGTGACCAAGCCGAAGGTCGTGGCGATGCCCGGGAGCCACGAGCCCACACATGCCGAGATCTCCGAGCGCGCCTACTTCATCGCGCTCGAGCAGGGCAACGCCGACGAGCTCGGGAACTGGCTTCGCGCCGAGCGTGAGCTCGCCGCCGCCTGAGCCGCCACAAGCAAGCTCCATAGCCCCGGCCGCCGGGGCCGCATCTGATCCGGTCGGCTCATCGCCGCGCAGACCAGGCACCATGTGCGGCGATGAAGCCGACCGATCTGCGCGCTCGCTGCCTCTCGTTTCCGGGAGCCGAGGAGACGTTTCCGTTCGGCCCGGAGAACTCCGTGTTCAAGGTCGCCGGCAAGGTGTTCGCGCTGTCGCGGCTCGACGCCACCCCGCTGCGGATCAGCCTCAAATGCGAGCCCGCGCTCGCGGAGCAGTTGCGCGAGGCGCACGCGGCGGTGATTCCCGGATACCACCTGAACAAGCGCCATTGGAACACCGTGATCATCGACGGCTCGCTGGCGCCGGAGGCGATCGGGGACATGATCGAGGACTCCTACGATCTGGTCGTGAGCAAGCTGTCGCGCGCCCGGCGCCGCGCCCTCGGCTGGCGTGGCGATGCCTGAAGGCCGGCGTATGGAGGGAAGTCACCGTAGCCGCGTCGAGTCGCTGTTGGCCGACGCCGCCGCCGAGCACGAGAGCCTGATGGCGAGGCTTCCCTTGGACCTGCAGGCCTCGCTCCCGGTCGATGCGCAGGGCGTCACCCAGGCGATCGACTATCTGGCCGCCGCCGCCGGCATGTCGGTCGCCGAGCGCCGCGCCCTGATCCGCCCCCACGCGGTCAACCCGGCGGTGCTCCACGCGCGCGTGTTCGGGCGTGCGCCGCTGGCGCGGGAGACCGTGATCGCGTCGTTCGTCGAGGGTGCCCGGGTCCGCGCCGACGCCCTGGCCGCACTCGCGGACGCGGTCGGCGGCGAGCCTCTCGGCCAGGAGGTCCGCACGCTGCTCGTGGCCGACCCTCCGCCGGTGCGGGCCGACGGGAACGACGTCGTGCCGTCACTGCGCGCCACGTACGCCGCCCACGAACGTGCCGCGATCGTGATCGCGGCAAGCCTCGACGCCGCCTAGCCCGTCGTCCGCGCCACGATCCGCCGCCACGGGGAGGTGCGGCGGCCACGACTCGTCACCGTGTACGGTACTCACCTTACATGCGACGCCGCCTTGGCCCAGCCGCCCTCTCCGCCCTCGTCGCCCTCGCGCTCGCGTCGTGTGGCGGCAGCAGCGGGAGCAGCAGCGACAGCGCCTCCAACGGCGTGACCTCGAAATCCCCCGACCAGATCGTCGCCGCCGCGACCCATGCCGTCGGGAGCGTCGATTCCGTCCACGTGGCGGGCAAGGTGCTCAGCAGCGGACAGAACGTCACGCTGGATCTGAACCTCGTCAACGGCAAGGGCGGCAAGGGCTCGATGTCTCAGAACGGCCTCGGCTTCAAGATCGTGGCCGTTGGCCCCGAGGTCTATATCAACGGAAGCTCGGCGTTCTGGACCAAGTTCGGCGGCTCCGCCGCGGCCGGGCTGCTCAGCGGCAAATGGCTGAAGGCGCCCGCCTCCGGCCAGCTGTCCTCGCTCGCCACGCTGACCGATGTGCAGAAGCTGTTCAGCCAGCTTCTCTCGAGCCACGGAAAGCTCGTGAAGGGAAAGACCACGACGGTGCAGGGCCAGCAGGTGGTGGCGGTCAACGACACGACCAACGGCGGCACCCTTTACGTCGCCACCACCGGCAAGCCGTACCCGATCGAGATATCGAAGACCGGCTCGGATGGCGGTCAGCTCGTGTTCGATCACTTCAACCAGCCGGTGACGCTGACCGCGCCGGCGAAGGCGATCGACATCTCGCAGCTGAAGTGACGCCCCGGTAAGTGGACACTCGCCACCCCCGCGGAGCCGAATGCACATTCGTCCCGCTCTGGCACGGGTAGCGGTTCACTCGCGCGACGTACGAGGCCGAGTGCGCACTTGTCGGGGTTGTCGCACGGTCACGCGCGCGCCGGCAGCAGCGCGCGCAGCTCGTCAATCGTGTCGGCCTCGGACGCGTCCTTGTCCGGCCGGTACCGCTTCACGCGCGCGAACCGGAGCGCGAGCCCACCCTGGTACCGGGTCGAGCACTGGACGCCGTCGAGCGCGATCTCCACGACGAGCTCAGGGCGCACCATCACCGCGATCCCCCGGCGACTCGCCTCGCGCTCGAGCAACGCGTCGGTCTGCCACCGCAGGAGCTCGTCGGTCAGCCCCTTGAACGTCTTTCCGACCATCACGAACTCGCCCGAAGCGGGATCCCGAGCCCCGAGGTGGAGGTTCGACAGCCAGCCTCGCCGGCGCCCATGGCCCCATTCGGCGCCGAGCACGACCAGGTCGTAGGTGCGCACCGGCTTGACCTTGCGCCACGCCCCACCGCGCCGCCCGGCGGCGTACGGCGACGCGGCGTCCTTCACCACGACCCCCTCATGCCCGGCCTTCAGCGACGCCTCCAAGACCCGCTCGCCCTCCCCGGGATCGGTCGTCAGCACGCTCGGAATCACGAGCCCCGGCGCGACCGAAGCGAGCCGTGAGGCGCGCTCGACGAGGGGCGCATCGAGCAGGTCCTCGCCGTCGAGGTGCAGGAGGTCGAACAGAAACGTCACGATCCCCTCCGGCGGCGCATCGCTGTCGATCTGGGACACCGTGTCCTGGAACGCGGCCGGGCCTCCGTCGCGCATCCACAGCGCCTCGCCGTCGAGCACCGCCTGGCGAACCGGCAACCCCAGCGCCGCCTCGACGATCCCCGGCAGCGTCGCGGTGATGTCGTTGAGGTTGCGCGTGTAGATCCGCACCTCGTCGTCGCGGCGGTGGATCTGGATGCGTATCCCATCGAGCTTCCACTCGACCGACGAGCGCTCGAATCCCGACATCGCCGCGGTCACGCCGGCGCCGGTCGACGCGAGCATCGGGAGGATCGGGCGGAAGATCTCGAACCCGACCTGTCGGAGTCCCTCCTCCCCATCGGTCATCGCGATCCGGGCCATCCTCGAGAGATCGCCGGAAAGCATCAGCGCGCGGCGCGCGATCTCGCCGCGCACGCCCGCGGCCTTCGCGACCGCGTCTGCCATCACCCCGGCGAGGGCCCCCTGTCTGAGCTCCCCGGTGAACAGCCGTCTGAGAAACGCGGCCTCCGGCGCGGTAGCGCGGCCGAACAGGTCGGCGAGCAACGCCGCCCGCCGCTCCACCGACCCGGCGCCGGTGGCGCGCTCGATCTCATCGATTACCCGGTCAACGTCGCTCACGGTCAGCGAGGCGGCATCTGCCGGGCGCAGCTCGACCGCGTAGATCGTCCGGTAGCCGACCCCGACCCGGCCCTGACGGGGGACGCCGGACAGGAAGCCGACGACGACCGGAACCTCGCCGGAGTCGAGCGCGCACAGGAGCTCAGCCAAGATCGCGACCTTGCGGGAGCGTGAGCTCGTCTCGCCGACGAGCCTCGAGGCCTCGACCACATCGGCCAGCAGCGTCATGCCACGAGGTCTACCAGGCCGATCCCGGTACGCTCCGCCCCATGAGCCACACCGTCAGCCATACGGATCTGTACGACATCCCGCCGGACCTGCTCGAGATCCGGGACCTCGTCCGCCGCCTGGCCCAGGAGCAGATTGCGCCACGGGCCGCCGAGATCGACCGCACCGCCGAGTACCCGTGGGACGTCCGCCGCCTGCTCGCCGAGCACGACGTGCTCGCGCTCCCGTTCGAGCCCGAATATGGGGGCACCGGAACCGGCACGCTCATGCTGCAGGTGGCCGTCGAGGAGATCGCCAAGGTGTGCGCAAGCAGCGCGCTGATCCTGATGCTGCAGGAGCTCGGGTCGCTGCCGATCTCGCTGTTCGGCTCGCCCGAGCTGAAAGCCCAGTGGCTCCCCCGCTTCGCCAGCGGCGAGCTCGCTCCGGCGTTCGCGCTGTCGGAGCCCGAGGCGGGTTCTGACCCGGCCGCGATGCGTACGTCGGCGGTCCGTGACGGCGACGATTGGATCCTCAACGGCGCCAAGAACTGGATCAGCAACGCCGGCATCGCCGACACCTACGTGGTGTTCGCGAAGACCGACCGCGACGCGGGACGGAGCTCGGCGTTCCTGGTCGAGGCCGACCGTCCGGGCTTCTCGATCGGCAACGTCGAGCACAAGCTCGGGATCAAGGGATCGCCGACGGGCTCGCCGGTGCTTGAGGACGTTCGCGTGCCGAGCGGGAATCTGATCGGGACCGAGGGCAAGGGGCTCAGCATCGCCCTGGCAACGCTCGAGCGAACGCGCCTGGGCGCGGCGGCGCAGGCGGTCGGGATCGCCCAGGGCGCGACCGACTATGCGAACGAGTACGCGAAGGAGCGGATCGCATTCGGCAAGCCGATCAACCAGCTCCAGGCCATCCAGTTCAAGCTCGCGGACATGGAGACCGGAACGGCGGCCGCGCGCGAGCTCCTGTACAAGGCATGCGCTCTCGTCGACCGCGGAACCGCCGGGGTCGGCAAGTACACGTCGATGGCGAAACTGTTCGCGTCCGACAACGCGATGCGCGTCACGGTCGAGGCGGTCCAGGTATTGGGTGGCTACGGGTACGTCAACGAGTATCCGCTCGAGCGGATGATGCGCGATGCGAAGATCACACAGATCTACGAGGGGACGAACGAGATCCAGCGCCTCGTCATCGCGCGAGCGATGTCACGCTAGCGGCGCTCGTCAGTCGCCGGTCTCAAACTTGAACGAGATGCCCAGACGCACTCGGTAGCTGACCACCGTTCCGTTCTCGATCGTCACGTCCTCGCGGATGACCTCGGCCACGCGGAGGTCCCGCACGCTCTTTGCCGCAGTCTCGACGGCATTGCGCGCGGCCGCCTCCCATGACTCGCTGCTGACCCCGATGACCTCGGTGACGCGGTAGACGCTGTCTGCCATGTTGTGCCTCCAATTGGAACGAGAGTGGATGGACTGACGCCGGCGGAGCGTATAGACGCGGATTCGGCGCAGTCAACTCGCGGACGAACATCTCGAACGCCGATCGTGGACGGCGCGCCGGCGCACACACGACCGTCCGCATCAGTACATGCCGGTTTAGGAACCGTCCCGGCGCGGAGAGACTACTAGGGAAGCCGTTCTTGGTACGGGCAGAACCGTACCGGCGTTCGGCACGAAATGCGTCGGACGACGCCTGGGACGCACTCCACCGCGGCCCCCGCACGGACCTCGCGCATGCACGCAGTCCACTAGATGGAGGTCCGATGGAGGCCACGATCATGGAGGCGCGCGACGTCGCGCGCCTAACCGATGAGGAGCTTTTCGATGCCTACTCTCGCGAGGGAGACTCCGCCAGTCGCGAGGAACTGGTTAACCGCTTCATGCCGTTCGCGCGGAAACTGGCGATTCGATACGTCCACAGCCGGGAGCCCCTCGACGACCTTGTGCAGGTCGCGAGTATCGGCCTCCTGAACGCGATCGAGCGGTTCGATCCGGATCACGGGAAGAAGTTCACGACGTTTGCCGCTCCGACGATTCTGGGCGAGCTCAAGCGTCACTTTCGGGACAAGGGATGGACGGTCCACGTGCCGCGCGATCTCCAGGAGCGAGCGCTGGCGGTGAGCCGCCATGCCGAGCGGTTGTCGAGCGAGCTGGCTCGCTCCCCGACGCTGTTCGAGCTCGCCGGAGCGCTCGACTGCACCGTCGAGCAGGCAGTCGAGGCGATCGACGCTGCCGGTAACTACCAGCTGGCGTCGCTCGATGCCCCCGCGGCACCCGATGACGAGGAAGGCGGCTCCGTCGGCGACACGCTGGGCGGCGAGGACGGTGGGTTCGAGCTGGCGGAAGAACGACAAGCGCTCGCGAACAACTGGTCCGGACTGAGCGAGCTCGAGCGTCAGGTGCTCGGCCTGCGCCTTGCACACGGGCTCACACAACGCGAGATCAGTCGGCGGGTCGGATACTCGCAAATGCACGTGTCGCGACTACTGCGCAGATCGATGCTCGCCCTCAACGGCGGCGCGGTGCCGACCCCATGTGAGTGCTGATGAATGGCAGCGTCGCTCACAGGCTGATCGAGTCCCATCTGCTCGACGGGGACATGACCGCGGGCGAGGAGATCGCGCTGCGGATCGATCAGACGTTGACCCAGGACGCGACGGGGACCATGGTGATGCTCGAATTCGAGGCGCTCGGGGTGCCGGAGGTGAGGACCGAGCTGTCGGCGCAGTACGTCGATCACAACCTCGTGCAGACGGACTTCCGGAACGCCGATGATCACCTGTTCCTGCGTTCGGCGGCGCGCAAGTGGGGCCTGTGGTTCTCAAAGCCCGGCAACGGAGTGTCACACCCGGTGCACATGCAGCGCTTCGGTGCGCCCGGCAAGACACTGCTCGGATCCGACTCGCATACCTGCGCCGCCGGATCGCTCGGGATGCTCGCGATCGGCACCGGCGGCCTCGATGTCGCGATGGCGATGGCCGGCGAGCCGTATCACGTGATGATGCCCGAGGTCTGGGGCGTGCATCTGGTAGGCGACTTGCCCGATTGGGTGAGCGCCAAGGATGTGATCCTCGAGATGTTGCGCAGGCACGGCGTCGACGGCGGCTACGGACGGATCATCGAATACCACGGGCCGGGAGTCGCGGGGCTGAGCGCGATGGACCGCCATGTGATCGCGAACATGGGCGCCGAGTTGGGGGCCACGACAACGGTGTTCCCGTCCGATGGGGAAACCCGCCGCTTCCTCGCCTCCGAGGGGCGCGAAGAAGACTGGACCGAGCTCACCACCGATGACGACGTCCGTTATGACGTAGAGGACGAGATCGACCTGTCTGCGCTCGTCCCATTGGTGGCACTGCCCTCGAGCCCGGGCAACGTCAAGCCGGTGAGCGAGGTCGAGGGCACCGAGATCTCACAGGTGCTGATCGGCTCATCGGCCAACCCGGGCCTCCGTGACTTCGAGGTGGCGGCGGCGATCGTCCACGGGCGCCAGGCCAGCGATGCGGTCTCCTTCGACGTCAATCCGACGTCACGGCAGTCGCTCGAGGAGCTCGCTCACAGCGGCGCCGTCGCGGTGTTAGTCGCCGCCGGCGCGCGGCTGAACCAGGCCGGCTGTCTGGGATGCATCGGCGTCGGCCAAGCCCCGGCCTCCGGCACGGCCTCGCTCCGAACCATGCCGCGCAACTTCCCGGGCCGGTCTGGCACCAAGGACGATCAGGTGTACCTGTGCTCGCCCGAGACCGCCGCGGCATCGGTGCTGACCGGAGCAGTCACGGACCCGCGTACGCTGGACATGGCGTACCCACGGCCGGAGCCACCGGAGCGAGCCCGCGTGAACACTCGCATGCTGGTCGAGCCCGACCCCGACCCGGACCGAGAGCTGCGGCGCGGTCCGAACATCAAGCCGCTGCCCCGGCTCGAGCCTCTGCCCGAGACGATCGAGGCGCCGGTGCTGCTCGTGCTCGACGACGGCGTCTCGACCGACGAGATCATGCCCGCAGGCTCGGCTCTGAGCCTGCGCTCGAACGTCCCGGCGCTGGCCGAGCACTATTTCGCCCAGGTCGACGAAGACGCCTACGACCGCGCGATGAAGCTGCGCGAGAGCAGTGGCCATGTGATCGTCGGCGGCGACAACTACGGCCAGGGATCGTCGCGCGAACACGGAGCGCTCATCCCCGCCTTCCTCGGGCTGCGTGCCGTAATCGCCAAGTCGTTCGCGCGGATCCACGGCCAGAACCTCGTCAACTTCGGCGTCCTCCCACTCCGCTTCTGCGATCCCGGCGACCACGACGCGATCAAGCCGGACACCGTTCTGCGCATCGAGGACGTGCACGACGTGATCCGCGGGCGCGAGCCCTTCGACGTGCACGCGGCCGACTCGGATCACGCCTTCCGGGTCCGGCACGACCTGTCACCACGTCAAGTCGATGTCGTACTCGCCGGTGGCCTGATCAACGCATTTCACAATCACGACCGACAGGAGACAAGCATGCCGCCACGCGGTGTCAAGAAAGGAACCAAACGCGCCCGTCAATACGAGCATGTCAAGGAGAGCCAGCTCGACCGCGGAGCCGGCGAGCGCCGGGCCGAGGAGATCGCGGCCAGGACGGTCAACAAGGAGCGGGCTCGCGCGGGGGAGTCGCAGTCACGCTCGTCCACCTCGACACGCGACATCTCCTCCTCCCGCCGCGGAGGCCTGCGCTCGGGGACCAACCGCGCCAAGGGACGAACCCGGGACCAGCTTTACAACGAGGCGCGCGAGTTGGGAATCGACGGCCGCTCCAACATGAACAAGGCACAGCTCCAGCGCGCGGTCGACAGCCGCAAGAGATAGACGCCTCCCGCCCGCGTCCGGTTCAGACTCAGGTCGCCACCACGCCGCCGTCGACCGGGACGGTGATGCCGGTGATGTAACCGGCTGCGTCGCTGGCCAGGAACACCACGGTCGCGGCAAGCTCCTCGGGGTCCCCAATCCTCCCGGCGAGAACGCGGGGCATCTGACTCTCCATGTAACCCTGGTTGTACGCGTCCGTCATTTCGGACCTGAACAGCCCAGGCGCGATCGCGTTGACGCGAATCCCCTTGCGGCCCGTCCACTGCTGGGCCAGATCACGCGTGAGCCCGATCAGACCGGCCTTGCTCGCCGAATAGGCGGCCTGGGGCAGGCCCAGCGTGGTGAGCCCGAGGACGCTCGAGATGTTGATGATCGAGCTTCCCGGCTGCATCACCCGTCCGCATGCCTGAGCCATCCAGTAGCACCCGTTGAGGTTGACGTCGATGACCGCCCGGAACTGCTCCGGCGTCTCTCGCGTCGCCGGGACCGCGGTGCCGACGCCGGCGTTGTTGACCAGGATGTCGACCTTGCCGAACGCCTCCATCGTCTGCCCCACCAGCCGTTCGCAGTCCTCGGGGGCGGCGACGTCGGTCCGCACCGTAATCGCCTGCCGCCCCGCGGCCTCGACGAGCTGCTTGGTTTCCGCCATCCGATCCTCACGGCGAGCGGCGAGCGCGACGTTGGCGCCGGCCTCCGCGAGCCCCTTCGCGAACGCGACCCCGAGACCGGACGATGCGCCGGTGACGATCGCGACTCGGCCTTCGAGCCCAAACTTGGCGAGGATCACGGGCCGGAATCCTATGGGCCGGCGGCGGCGAAGGGCGTTGCCACAGCAGCCGTCGGCGATCAGCGGCGCGTTGAGAGTCCCCTGGCGGCGTCGCGCAGCGCGGCCCATTCGGTCAGTTTGACTCGCGGTCGCCCGGGAGCCGACGCCTCGCCGGCGGCGGTCTCAATCGCGTCGATCGCCTGCCAGCCGTCCCAGGTGACGGCATGCGGGCAATGCGTCTCGATCATCGACTCGATGTCGTCCGCTGCGGGCCGATTGAGACGCCCGGCGGTCGCGTCGGCGAGGATCTTGTCGACCGTGTCCTGAGAATCTTTCTTATTGGTCCCGATCACGCCTGACGGGCCGCGCTTGATCCAGCCCGACACGTACTCGCCGACCTGGTAGGTGCCTGCTGCATCCGTTACGCGTCCCCCCTCGTTGCGAATCAAACCGCGGCGCTCATCGAAGGGGACATCGCCAACGGGCTCCCCCGTGTAGCCGATCGAACGGAACACAAGCTGCGCGGGTACCTCCTCGAACGCTCCTGTGCCACGAGCGGCGAGCGAACCGTCCTCCCGCGCGACGATCGCGTTTCTCTCGATTCTCACCGCCCGGACGTGCCCGTTCGAGTCGCCGAGTAGCTCGACGGGGGAAGCGAGGAAACGGAAGCGGACAACGATCGGCTTGCCGGTCTTCGGGCGTGCCGCATAGTCCTGCAGGATCTCGACGTTGCGCCGGCGCGTCTTGTCCGCCTCCTGCAGCGCCACCGCCGACAGCTCATCCAACTCTCCGCCCACGACCTCGACGTCGCCACGTTCGAGCTCGCCCATCTCGAGCAGCTCTGGATTGGTGAACGCAGCCTGCAGCGGGCCCCTGCGAGCGAGAATCGTGATCTCTTCGATCCCACTCGCGCCGAGGACCTCGATCGCGTGGTCGGCCGTGTCGGTCACGGCCAGCTCGGCGGGTGCCAGAGCCAGCATTCGCGCCACGTCGATGGCGACGTTGCCGGCGCCGACCACGGCCACCTGTTTGGCCCCCAGGTCGACCTCGAGCCCCGAGTGGTCGGGATGACCGTTGTACCACGCCACGAACTCCGTAGCGGCGTGCGAGCCGCGTAGGTCCTCGCCAGGGATCCCCAACCGTTTGTCGATCGAGGTACCCAGGGTGTAGAGCACGACGTGATAGTGCTCCAGCAGCTCGTGGCGGCTGACGTCGCTACCCAGCTCGACGTGACCGAAGAACCGAAAGCGCTCGTGCGCGGTGGTCTTGTCGTAGGCTCGCGTCACCGACTTGATCTTCGGATGGTCAGGGGCCACGCCGGACCGGACGAGGCCATAGGGGGTCGGCAGGCGGTCGTACAGGTCGACCGCGAACCGCGGCTCGGCTACGGCCAACAGCTGGCCGGCCGCGTAGAACCCGCTGGGTCCGGCGCCAATGATCGCAACGCGAAACGGGGAGCTATCGGTCATGGGCGTTGACAGGACAAGTCATCCATCGCTAATGTACCGAACTGACTTCAGTTTGGCAACTGGTATGGAGGTCCTGCAGTGAGCATATCCCGGCTTGTCATCGTCGGAGCATCGCTGGCCGGGCTGCGGAGCGCGCAGGCGGCGCGTAAGGCCGGGTTCAACGGCGAGCTGATGATGGTGGGTGCCGAGCAGCACCTCCCCTACACGCGGCCACCGCTGTCGAAGGAGCTGCTGGCCGGCGAGCAGGAGGTCGAGCGGGTCCGTCTGCCCTGCGACACGCTCGATGCCGAGTGGCGCCTCGGGGTCGCCGCCGCGGGCCTCGACCGCGATCGGCGGCGGGTGATCCTGACCGATGGCGAGCAGGTCCCCTACGACCGGCTGATCCTGGCGACCGGCTCGCGCCCGCGACCCTGGCCGGGGGCTGGTGCCGAGCTTGACGGTGTGCACGTGCTGCGCGAGCTGGAGGACTCGCTCGCGCTCCGGAAGGCCCTTGACCACGGTCCCCGCGTTGCGATCGTGGGTGCGGGATTCATCGGCTGCGAGGTCGCCCAGACCGCCCGCAAGCGCGGCCTCGAGGTGACCCTGATCGACATCGCGTCGGCGCCGATGCTGCCGCTCGGTCCCGAGCTCGGCGGCTGGTGCGCCGCGCTGCACCGCGACCACGGCGTCGATCTCCGCCTCGGCACCGGGGTCACCGCGCTGCTTGGCGACGGCCGCGTCGAAGCAGTCGAGCTCACCGGGGGCGAGCGCGTCGATGCCGACCTCGTGGTTGTCGGCCTCGGCGCGGTCCCGAACACGGAGTGGCTTGCGGCCAGCGGTCTCGAGCTGAATCCGGGCCTTGCCTGTGATGCCACGCTTACCGCTGCTGGTGACGCGGACATCCTCGGGGCCGGTGACATCGTCTCGTGGCCGCATCCGCTGGCCGACGACGAAGCCATCCGCATCGAGCATTGGACGGTCGCCGCCGAGCAGGGGCAGCTCGCCGGTCGCAATGCCCTCGTGTCACCGCAGGAGCGCCGGCCTTACGACGCGCCGCCGTACTTCTGGTCGGACCAGTACGGCGTCAAGATCCAATCGCTCGGCCTGCCCGGACGAGCCGACCGCCTGGAGCTGCTCGAGTCCACCCCCGACGGATCCCGGCGTGTGTACGCCGGCGAAGTGGGCGGGCGTCTCGTCGGGATGATCGCCATCAATGGAGCCAGGCGGCTCGGTTTCTACCGCCAGGCGCTCGCCGATCCGCCGGCGTTCGACGAACTGCGCGCGGCGGTCTCCGCCGACCCGGGCGCGCTGGACGCGCCCGTGGCCACGGCGTAGACCTCGTTGGTCGCAGCTCGCTACGCGTCGATCAGGCTGATCGCGCTTTCCGGGCAGGTGCCCTCGACTTCCTCGGCGAGCTCACGCAGGTCGTCGGGAACGTCGATGGGGTCGCCGCCGCGAATCGTGACGAAGCCCTCGTCGTCGCTCGACAGCAGCTGCGGCGCGAGCGTGTAACACCGCCCGTGCCCCTGGCACGCTTCGTTGACGCAAAGCTTCACGAGTTCACGTCCCAGCGCAACGGCAGCGTGCTCAGCGACATCATCGCGCCGCCGCCGCGCTCGAACAGCTGCGCATCGCTGTCGAGCTCGAAGTCCGGGATGACCTTGAGCCACTCGTCCACGGCGATCGCCATCTCGCGCCGGGCGAGGTGCATTCCGAGGCAGCGGTGAGGACCACTCGCGAACCCGAAGTGGTTGTTGCGCTTGCGGTCGATGACGAACTCGTCGGCCTGTTCCCAGTGCCTCGGGTCGCGGTTGGCGCCCGACACGAGCCCGTACACCATGTCGCCCTTCTTCAGCTGCACGCCGTGGAACTCGACGTCGCGGGTGACCTTGCGCCCGTCACCGAAGATGATCGTGTAGTAACGAAGAGTCTCCTCCACCGCGAGCGGGATGATCTCGGGGTCCTCGATCAGCCGCTGGCGGTGCTCGGGATGGAGGGCCAGGTGGTGGAACATGTACGCGAGCTCTGCGCGCGTCGTGTCGAGGCCGGCGAGTGTGAGCACCGTGCACATGTCGAGCAGGACCTCGTCGTCGAGCGGCTCGTCGTCGAACCTGGCGTCAAGCAGGTACGAGAACAGGTCGCCCTCCCGATGGCCGTCGCGGCGGCGGTCGGCGAGCTGCTCGGTCCAGAACACGCGCATCTCACCGAGTGCAGTCGCCATTCCCGCGGCGCCCTCGGGGTCACCTCCGAAGCCGCCGAAGAACGCGTCGACCCAGCCGACGAACACATCGGTGTAGGAGGTCGGCACCCCGATCACGGTCAAAAACGCCGCGGTTGGGAAGCGGAGCGCGAACGCCTCGTAGAAGTCGCACTTGCCCTTGGGCACGATCGGCTCGATGAACCCCCGGCAGGTCTCCCTGATCATGGGCGCCGCGGCCTCCATCGCCTTCGGCGAGAACCACGGGTTCAGGATGCGCCGGTACTTGATGTGGTCCGGGGCGTCGACCTGGGTCGGCACGAACCGGTAGATCGGATCCGGCTCCCACGGCGTGATCGAAGCGCTCGAGAAGATCTCGGGGGTTTTGTAGATGTCGTTGACGGCATCGTGCCGCGTGAACACCCAGTAGCCGCCACCTGAGTACTTGTTGTAGAAGTACGGACAGCTCTCGCGTAGCTCGTTGGCCAGGGCCCAGTAGGCACCCATCTCACGCGTCCTGGAGAAGTCGTGGTGCATTACGGGACAGCCCGTGACCTCTTCTCCGTGTCGCTCCGCGATTACACTCGATTCCATGGCGGGATTACCTTTCTCTCGTCTTGCGCTCAGCTGGATTCCGATTCGCCGGCTCGGTCATGCGCCGGCGAGCGCTGCGGGCTTACTCGCGGCAACTCGGTCGCCGATATCGCGCCCGGCGAGGAAGCCGAACACCATCGCCGGCCCGAGCGTGCCGCCTGCGCCGCCGTAGGTCATGCCGAGCGGCGAGGCCATCGCGTTGCCCGCGGCATACAGTCCCGGGATCACATCGCCGTCGACATCGAGCACGCGCGCGCGGGTGTCGGTGAGCGGGCCGCCCTTGGTGCCGAGCGCGCCACTGAACACCTGGATCGCGTAGTACGGGGGATTCTCGACCGGCCCGAGCGACGCCCGTGCGGTCCCGTCGCGCAGCGTCGGGTCGCCCCACCACTGGTCCTGGGCGCTCCAGCCGCGATTGAAGTCCGGATCGTGGAGGTCACGCGCGCCTGAGTTGAAGCGCTCGACGGTCTGCTCGAGCACGTCGCCGTCGATGCCGAGCTTCTCGCCCAGGCCCTTGATCGTGTCCGAGGATGTGATCCAGTCGGTCCGCGCCTTCTCGGTTCCGCCGAGGCCACCGGCGAAGCCGTACTTGTCGAGCCACTGCTGGTCGAAGATCAGCCAACACGGGAGGTTGCGATACACGCCCATGATCGTGTCCTGCTCGTGGAATGCGGCGCCGAACGCGTTGTAGTTGGCGGCCTCGTTCGTGAAGCGCTTGGCCGCCCGGTTGACCATGATCGCCCCAGGCAGCGTCCGCTCGTAGGTCAGCAGCTGCTGGCCGGTCGGGACGATGTCGGTCGGCATCTCGATCATCGGCATCCACCACGCTTCGCGCATGTTTCCGAGCATCGCGCCGACGCGCATGGCCATCTTCAGGCCGTCGCCCTCGTTCGTCTCGACCGCGACCGTGTGCGTGCACGGCCCGCGCAGGAAGGCCCGCTTGAGGTCGGCGTTGCGCTCAAACCCGCCGGTGGCGATAACCACGTTCGGTGCGTGGACCTCCTTGCGTCCTTCGGGGGTCTCGAACACGACGCCCGCGACCTCGCCGTCCTCCATGATCAGCTCGACGCCGCGATGCTCGGTCTGCGGCTCGACGCCGCGGTCCAGACACGCCTTGAGCAGGCGGCCGCCGAGCGCCAATCCCATGCCGCGCTCGTCGTTCTCAGCGCGGCGCTGCATCTCCTCGGGGTCGAGCGGCTCCGGGATCGCCTGGCCGAGCGTGGTCTCGCCGATCGTGAGGTGGTAGCTCGGGTAGTAAGGGGAAATGTGTACGCGCGGGCCCCACTCGCCGAGTTCGCCGTAGGGGTAGATCGCCGTCTCGAGTGACCGGCCGCCCTGGGGAAGCCCGCCGCGCTGCTCGGGGTGATAGTCGGGGAAGTCCGGGACGGCGCGGAACTTGACCGGGGTGCGCTCATCGAGCCAGCGCACCATCTCGGGGCCGACGTCGAGGTAGGTCTCCGCCATCTCGTCGGTGATCGTGTCGTTCGAGAGCGCCTTGAGGTACTCCGCAGCCTGCTCGCGCGTGTCGCCCTTCTCAGGCGGCTCGTGCATGTTGCCCGGAACCCAGATCATTCCTCCCGAGTAGACGGTCGTGCCGCCGATCGTCGCGCCCTTCTCGAACAGGCCGACCTTCGCGCCGGCCTCGGCCGCGCTCACAGCCGCCGTCAGTCCAGCCGCTCCGGTCCCCAACACGATGACGTCGTAATCGGCCATTAGCGCTCTCCTCTGCCTTGCTCATTCATTCGAACTAACTTCAGGTCGGAAAACTTAGCAACGACCGTCCTGCGCTGTCAATGCAGTCCGAACGCTCGCATTCGCCGGCGTCCACGCTATAGGCTATCGAGCTGACTTCACTTTGAGTCGTGCTGCCTCGCTCCGCCGCGGGTCGCGACGCTCTCAAACCCGGAAAGGAAGGTGCAGAACCGATGGACGCACGACCGCTCGAAG
>DATJYY010000169.1:0-13913 GCA_035499395.1 Solirubrobacteraceae bacterium | reverse complement strand
GATCCGTTGGCGCTGGTCCGTGAGAGCAGCGCGGCAGTGCGGGCCGCGGCCGAGGGCGGAACGGTCCTGCTCGCAGTAGATGACGCGCACCTTCTCGACTCCATGTCGGCGACGGTGGTGCTGCAGCTGGCGGCGACCCCGGACGTGTTCGTCTTGGCCACGATTCGGACCGGTGAGGCGACGCCGGACGCGGTCGACTCCCTGTGGAAGGACGCCGGCGCGCGTCGGATGGAGCTTGCGCGGATCAGCGACGACGCGATCGTGCAGCTTGTTGAGGCGGGTCTGGAGGGCCCGGTCGAGCATGCGACGATGCGTCAGATCGTCGATGGGTGTGCCGGTAACCCGCTGTATGCGCGCGAGCTTGTGGTCGGCGCGATAGAGGACGGGAGGATGCGCCGGGTCCGCGGCCTCTGGCGGATGGAGGGAAGGCCGGGGGTGAGCCCTTCGCTAAGGGCATTGATCAAGCGACGTATCGGGACGCTCGAAGCTGAAGTGCTGCGTCCGCTTGAGTTGCTGGCGCTCGGCGAGCCTTTGCGTGTGGGCGAGCTGGCGGGCCTTACGTCGTTTGAGTCGCTCCAGGGCGGCGAGGAGCGGGGTATGCTCGCCGTCACGGGTGCCTCCGATGATGCCGAGGTGGGGCTGGCGCATCCGTTGTACGGAGATGTGATCCGAGCCGAGATGCCGGTGTTGCGGGCGCGCGCGCATCGCCTGCGTCTGGCGGAGACGATTCAGCGGCGAGAGCCGCTCACCCCGGAGGATGCGCTCCGCGCCGCCCGTTGGCTTATGGATGCCGGAACGGAAATCCCGCCCGAGCTTTTGCTCGACGCCGCCGACGCCGCCAGCATCGGCGATCCAGAGCTGGCCATGGTGCTGGCCCAGCGCGCAGCTGAGGGTGACGGTGGTCTGCGCGCGGTGCGGCTGTTGGCGCGTTCGCACACGATGCTTAATCGGTTCGCCGAAGCGGAGGCCGTGCTTGCCGCCGCCGAGCCCCAGGCCTCGCGCGCCGCTGCTGACGTGGCGGGTTCGAAGGACCCAGAAGTGGAGCTGTATGTGGGCCAGCGACTGCACGTCCTCTACTGGGGCCTGCGACGGGCAGACGAAACGCGCGTGTTCCTGGCGCGTGCCGAGGGCTGGTCAACCGACCCCGACTGGCCGGCCAAGTTCGAGCCCGAGCGGATCTTGATTGACGGGTTCAATGAGGGCTTCGTCGACCGATTGCCGGAGATCCGGAAGCAGCTCGGGAGACCGGACCTGGACGACCGCAAGCGCTACCTGATGGAGTTCTCGCTCGGGGTGGCGCTCATGGAGGCGGGACGGCTGCGGGAGGCCGACGCCATCGCCCGGCGCCTCCGGCCGCGGCCACCGCTGCGCTGGGGTCGAACCGCGTACGCGTTCTTACTCGCTTGCGTAGTCGGTGACGAGAGCGGTGAGGACTGGCTTGATCTCCGGGCATACCTCCGCCGGACCCTTCGGGAGGCGGCAGGCGTGGGCGATCGGGAGGCCGCCGGGCTCGCGGCGTCTACGTTGGGCTCGCTGGCGTTCCATGGCGGGCGCTATCGGGACGCCGAGCGGTGGCTGGCCGAAGCCGAGGTCCAGCTCGAGCATCACGACACGTTCGACACCGTCACCTTGATCCGGGCCCTGGAGGTGGGAATCGCTTGTTTCACAGGGGATCCGGCCGGGGCACGGACGGCACTGGCGAGCATGCGCAAGCGCGCGGCGCAGCGCGAGCCCCGGCCGGTTCGGTCGGTCTACCTGGCGTGCGGCGAGGGCTGGGCAGCCCGGGCGCAAGACGCAGCGGCTGGCGCTGAGGTCTTTCTGCAACACGCTGACACCGAAACGGATCCCAGCAATCGTTCCCGTCTCCTGCACCAAGCGCTCCGGGCCGGCGCTCGTCCCGGCCCCCTCGCCGCCGCGATGCGCGAGCTCTCCGACCGCTGCGACTGCCGGCTGATCGACGCCCGCACCGCTCACGCGATCGCCCTCGCCGAGCACGACGGCGAGGCACTGCTCACGGCCGGCGAAGAGCTGGCCGCGATCGGCTACGGCGCGTCCGCGGTAGACGCGATCGTCGCCGGCGCCCAGCGGTTCCTGGAAGAGGGGCGACTTGACTCCGCGCGCCGGGCCGCGACCCGAGCTCGCGATCTGCATCCGACCGGCCAGGGGTGGGAGCTACCGGTCATAGACGGGCTCGGAGGCGTGGCGGTCGAGCTGACTCGTCGCGAGGCGCAGATCGCCACGCTGGCCGCGCGTGGGCTCACCAACCAGGAGATCGCCGACCAGCTGGTGCTGTCGGTCCGGACCGTAGAGACCTACGTCTACCGGGCGATGCAGAAGCGGGGCGTCGAGCACCGCCACGACCTCTAGCCGGATAGGGCAAAACCGATCGCGCCCGAAGGCGCGATCGGTCCGCGTGTCCGAAAAAACGAGCTTGATTCAGCGGGTCTTCGCGACGCTGAAGCTCAGCTTGCTGCTGCGCTGGGTAAACGTCGCACGGCCGGCGCCCGGCGAGGTCGTGTTCCAGCCGGCGATCGACTTGCCGGCGCCGGCGAGGAAGCTGGTGAAATCAGCCGATGCCGTGCCGCAGTCCATGTTGGGGCTGGAGACGGTGTAGGCGCCCGCCGGGAGCTGCGCGCTACCGGCGCGGTCGTTGTGCAGAACGGTGAAGCCGATTCCGGCGCACCGCTCGAGGCGGGTCGATCCGCCGTTCGCCGAACCGGCGGGGACGACGCGCACAGGGGTCACGGCGACTTGGCGGTTGTCGAAGCGCAGATAGACCCAATAGAGGCCCGGCTCAGTGGCAGGTGCGATCCGCACCGTGGTGTGGTAGATGCCCTCGACGAGCGCCGGAGTCTGGACGGCCGGGAGGCCGGCGACGAACTGGCCCGAGGCGATCGCGTTGGACATGACGGTCAGGTTCAGACCGGCTCGGGCGTACGCCAGCCCGGAGATGGTCAGCTTGGCACCCGGTTTCACCTTGGTCGAGCTGAGGCCGATTGTGAACGGCTCGCTCACCTTCGCGGCGGCGGCGTTCGGCGCGACCGGGGCGCCGCCGGACGTCGCGGCGAGCGCCGGCGGCGCAGCGGCCAGCGCGGTCGCCGCCATGACGCCGACGCCGGCCAGCTTGAAGGGCGAGACACGTGAGCGTGAGTGGTTGAACATCTGGATCTCCGTTCGGTTCGATGGAGGCGCCTGCGAGGCAGGCGGTGTTTTCGGTCCTCGCCACGGTCCCACCGCCGCGTGGCGGTGCCGTCCGTACCGCGCTACGACACTTCGGGCTCGCCGCTACTGACGCGGCGGTACGTATCGAGGGCACGCAGGTGTCGTAGGCGGGTACGGACGACCCGACGGCCGGCCGGCGGAAGGCTCCTCGCAGAAACCAAGCGGCACGCCCGCGCACCATGTGAACAGGAGCCTCCAATGAGCGTCACCGCCGTCGCACCTCAACTGACCGCCGTCCCGCCACCGCGGACCGTGGCGGCGCCGCTTGCCCCACAGGGGACGGCGGTTGACTCCGAAGGACTCGACCGTCGCATCGGTTTCTTCGGCCTGCTGTGGACGTCGGTGGGCTCGCTGATCGGATCGGGGTGGCTGTTCGGCGCCCTGATCGCGGCCACCGTCGCCGGACCGTCGGCGCTCGTCGCCTGGGTGATCGCGTCGATGATCGTGATCCTGCTCGCGCTCGTGCACGCCGAGCTCGGCGGGCTGTTTCCGGTGAGCGGCGGCACCAGTCGGTTCCCCCACTATGCATTCGGCAGTCTGGCCGGGATGACGTTCGGCTGGGCGTCGTACCTGCAGGCGGCGACCACGGCGCCGATCGAGGTCCTCGCCGTAATCCAGTACCTCTCAACCGCCCACTGGGCGCACGGCTTCTACCGCGCCAACGGCACGCTCAGCGGCGGCGGAATCCTCGTCGCGGTCATCCTGATGGCGCTGTTCGTGGTGCTCAACCTGGTCGGGATCCGGTGGCTGACGCGGGCCAACAACGCGATCACCACGTGGAAGGTGTTGATCCCGATCTTCACGATCCTCGTGCTGGCGGCGACGCACTTCCACGCCGGCAACTTCACCGCCGGCGGCGGGTTCTTCGTACGCGGCGCCGCGGCCAAGAGCATCCTCGTCGCGATTCCCACCGGAGGGATCGTGTTCGCGCTGCTCGGCTTCGAACAGGCCGTCCAGCTCGGCGGCGAGGCCGCCAACCCCAAGCGCGACCTGCCACGCGCGGTGATCCTGTCGATCCTCATCGGCGCGGGCATCTACTTCCTGCTCCAAGTGGTGTTCATCGGGTCGATCAGCCCCAGCCTCCTCGCCGCCCAGCACACGTGGACCAACCTCGGCCCGGGGAACTCCAACCCCTCGATCGTCGCACTGAACGCCGGCCCGTTCTACACCGTGACCAAGATCGCCGGGCTGGCCTGGCTCGCATTCATCCTCCGACTCGACGCGGTCATCTGCCCGTTCGGCAGTGGGTTGATCTACTCGACGACGACCTCCCGGATCAGCTTCGCGCTGTCGCGCAACGGCTACGTCCCGGCCAAGTTCGAGAAGACCAACCGCACCCACGTGCCGGTGTTCGGAATCCTGTTCGCGACCGGCATCGGGGTGCTGTTCCTGCTGCCGTTCCCCAGCTGGAGCAAGCTCGTCGGGATCGCGACGAGCTCGTCGGTGCTGATGTATGCCGGCGCCCCGCTCGCGCTCGGCGCGCTTCGCAAGTCAAAGCCCGACCTGCCGCGCGTATACCGGCTGCCGGCCGCATGTCTGTTGGCTCCGCTGGCGTTCGTGTTCGCCACCTGGGTCATTTACTGGTCCGGGTGGCAGACGCTGACCACGCTGATGCTCGCGATGCTGATCGGCTATGTCCTCGTCGCCATCTCGTACCGGCTTCACCTGAACCCGGCCGCCCCGAAGCTCGACTGGGACGCCGCGACGTGGATCGTCCCGTACTTCGTCGGGCTGCTCGTGATCTCGTACTTCGGGGACTTCGGTTCCGGCGGGATCATCGGTGGGCTCGGCATCTTCAAGCATGTCCTCGACCACGGGGGCAACGACGCGCTAGGACTCGTCGGCGGGCTGGTGGCCTGCGCGGCGTGGAGCCTGCTCATCTATCGCGTGGCGATCGCCCACCGGCTCCCCGAGGCCGACGTCGATCGTTACGTGGCCGACGTCTGCCCGCCGCCTGCCGGCGAGTAACCGCAGTACGTAGTGACACGCGGTCAGGTGTCGTAGTCCGGTACGAACGACCGGGCGCCCCGCCTGCGGGAGGCTCCTGACCAGAGATCAAACGGCGCGCCCAGCGGGCGCACCCGAACAGGAGACTCTCATGAGCATCATTGACATCCCTCATGTGACCGGGCGAACGGTCACGCCGCCTGACGGCCCGCCTGGTCGCGCCACCGGGGCGGCCATCGACCTCACGCTTCTCGACATCTTCGAGATGACGGTCGCCCAGTGGGGAGATCGCCCCGCGGTCGACGCCCCGCGCGGGGTCATCACGTATGACGCGCTGGCGAAGGAAGTAGAGGAGCTCGCCGATCGCCTGCGCGACGGCGGGGTAGGCCCTGGCGACCGCGTCGGGATCCGCGTCCCGAGTGGGAAGGCGGATCTGTACGTGGCGATCCTCGGCGCGTTGGCCGCGGGCGCGGCGTACGTCCCGGTGGACGCGGACGATCCCCCGGCCCGCGCCGAGCAGATCTTTGCCGACGCCGACGTATGCGTGTCGGTCGGCGAAGGGCTAGAGCTGACGTGGCGCGGCCCGACGAGCGGCCGGGTCGGGCGTCCGACCCCCGACGATGACGCGTGGATCATCTTCACCTCGGGCTCGACCGGCGCCCCCAAGGGAGTCGCCGTGCCGCATCGGGCCGCGGCGGCGTTCGTCCGGGCCGAGAACGACCTGTGGACGGTGCTGCCCGAGGATCGGGTGCTCGCCGGTCTGTCCGTCGCGTTCGACGCCAGCTGCGAGGAGATGTGGCTCGCGTGGGCGCATGGCGCAGCGCTCGTGCCGGCCCCGCGGTCGCTCGTGCGTTCCGGCGTCGAGCTCGGGCCGTGGCTGAAGGAGCACAGGATCACGGTGATCTCGACCGTTCCAACGCTCGCGGGCATCTGGGACGAAGACGCGCTCGTCGCGGTCCGGCTGCTGATCCTCGGCGGCGAGGCGTGCCCCGAGCACCTCGTCGAGCGTCTGGCCGAGGGCCGCGAGCTGTGGAACACGTACGGTCCGACCGAGGCTACGGTCGTTACGACTGCGATTCGGCTGATGCCCGGCGAGCCAGTGACGATCGGCCAGCCCTTGCGGGGCTGGGAGCTCGCGGTCGTCGACGATGACGGTGAGCCGGTTGCACTCGGCGAGCCCGGGGAGCTCGTCGTCAGCGGCGTCGCACTCGGCCGCTATCTCAAGCCCGAGCTCGACGCCGAGCGCTATCGGCGCCTGCCGGCGATGGGTTGGGACCGCGCCTACCGGACCGGCGACATCGTCCGCCAGACCGACCATGGGCTCGAGTTCGTCGGGCGCCGTGACCACCAGGTCAAGATCGGCGGCCGCCGGATCGAGCTCGGCGAGGTCGACGGCGTGCTGAGCTCGGTCGCAGGCGTCCGCGGCGCGTGCACGGTCGTTCGCGAGTCGGCCGCCGGCAACAAGCTGCTCGTCGGCTACGTAGCCGGTGACGTCGACGCCCAGGACGTTCGGGCTGTGGCCGCCGAGCGGATGCCGGCCAGCCTGGTGCCGCTTATCGTGGTGCTCGACGAGCTCCCGGTCGCGACCTCGGGCAAGGTCGATCGCAAGGCGCTGCCGTGGCCGCCTCCGACCAGCCCCGACGCCGGGGGCGAAGGTGACGCCAACCTCACGGCGGCCGAGCGTGAGCTCGCAATTCGTTGGCGCGAGCAGCTGGGGCCGGTGACGATCGAGGCCGACAGCGACTTCTTCGCGCTCGGCGGGACGTCGCTCGCGGCGGCGAAGCTCGTCTCGGTTCTGCGGGCCGAGCATCCCGCGATCGCGGTGGCCGACATCTACAACCACCGCACCCTGCGCGAGCTGTCGGCGCGTCTTGAGTCGATCGGCGTGATCGACACCACGTCCGAGCTCGAGCTCGAGCCCGGGCCGATGCGCCGCCTCGGTCTGATGCAGCTACTCGGCGTGTTCGTGCTGTTCTCGGTCCAGTCAGTGCCGTGGCTGCTCGGCGCGCTCGCCTACGGCGACCTCGCCAACATCGGCACCCCGCATGTCGGCTGGCTCTGGCTCGGCGCCGCCTGGGTCGCGCTGGCCAGCCCGCCCGCGCGGATCGTCCTGCAGCTCGTCAGCACCCGCGTCCTGTTGCGGAACCTGCGACCGGGTCGGTATTCGAGGTACTCGTCTCTCGCAGCCCGGTTGTGGTTTGTCGACCGGCTGGCCGAGGTGACGCGGTTCAACCGTCTCGGCGGGACGCCGTGGGCGGATCGCTACGCCCGCCTCGTGGGCGCCGACGTCGGCGAGGGCGCGCGACTGGCCACGGTACCGCCCGCGGGCTCGCTGCTGCACATCGGTGACGGCGCGACCGTCGAGTCGAACGTCGACCTGCGCGGCTGGTGGATCGATGGGCAGGAGCTGGTCGTCGGCGAGATCACGATCGGCGCCGGAGCCCGGATCGGCTCCCGCGTGCTGCTCAACCCTGGCGCGGTGATCGGCGACGGCGCCGAGATCGAGGTCGGAACCGTGATCTCGGGCGAGGTTCGCGCCGGCGAGCGTTGGGGCGGCGCCCCCGCCCGTCGCACCGGCACGGCCGGCGACAACTGGCCGGCCGAGCCCCCGAAGGTGTCCGGCGCCGGCGGATGGGCGTGGCTGTTCGGCGCGAGCATCGTGCTCGAGCTGGTGATCGAGCTCGCGGCCTTCGCTCCCGCGATTGGGCTGCTCGCCCTGTTGGGCAGCGAGGTGCCTACGCTCCAGTCCTCGTTCCTCTACATCGTGTTCGAGGCGGCGATCGTCACCGCGATCACGGTGCCGATGACCGCGATCCTGATCGCGCTCGCGCTGCGCCTCGTGTGGCGGCTCGTGCGGCCGGGCTGGTATGACGAGCACGCGCCGATCGGGTGGGCCCTGTGGTTCGGCGAGGAGCTCAAGCAGAGCTCGAGCACGCTGCTATTCCCGCTGTACGCATCGCTCTACACCCGTCCGTGGTTCCGACTGATGGGTCTGAAGGTTGGCCGCGGCACCGAGATCTCGGTGACGACCGGCCTGAATCCGCTCGTGTCGTTCGGCGAGCTCAGCCAGTGCACGGACGACATCGGCTTCTGTGGCGTGCGGTCGCGCGACGGGTGGATCGCCGTCGAGCCGATCGAGATCGGCGATCACACGTTCCTCGGCCCGGGCTCGATCCTGCGCGGCGGAACCCAGCTCGGCAACGACAGCCTGCTCGGGGTGATGACGCTCTCACCACGTCGGCCGGAGGACGGAACGTCGTGGCTCGGCGTCCCGGCGCTCGAACTGCCCCGGGTCCCCGATGCCACGGATGCGGCCCGTACGGTCAATCCACCTCGACGGCTCAAGCTGGCCCGCGGAGTGATGGATCTCCTGCGGCTGCTCGTGCCGAACACGCTCGTGCTCCTGATCGAGGCGTTCGAGATCATGTCGCTGGCGACGGTCGCAGCCCACTTCGGGCTCGCCGTGGCGATCCTCGCGGCCCCGTTCGTGCTGATCGCCGGCGGACTCGTGGCCACCGCGGTCACCGTCGTGATGAAGTGGACGCTGATCGGGCACTACACCCGCAGCGAGCATCCCCTGTGGTGCAGCTTCGTCTGGCGCGACGAGATGATGAACGCCGCCCAGGAGCAGCTCGCCGACGAGCGGATGCTGCGCCTCGCAGTCGGCACGCCGATCATGTCGATGTACCTGCGGGCGATGGGCTCCAAGATCGGTCGCGGGGTGTGGTGCGAGACGACCGCGGTCACCGAGCACGACATGATCAACCTCCGCGACGGCACCGCAGTGAACCGCGGCGGGTGCCTGATGACCCACCTGTTCCACGACCGCTTGCTGCGGATCGGACCGACACGGCTCGATCCGGGCGCGACGCTCGGCCCGACCGCAGTCGTCCTCCCGGACACGCACGTCGGCACGGACACGCGGGTATTCGGACACTCGGTCGTGCTCCGGGGCGAGGAGCTCCCGCCCGGCTCGCGCTGGCACGGCACGCCGGTCGTGGCGCTGTAGGTAGATCATGGGCACCTGGCTCGAGATAGACACGCACGACGCTCCGCGCGTCGCACTCATCGACGCCAGCCTCGAAGGACTCGATGAAGCGGAGCTGAGGACGCGGGCCAGGGCGTTCGGGGCGGCAGTAGGAGCCGGCGAGGTGTCGCGCTCCTACTGCTACCCCTACGCGCTGATCGGCTGGCACTCCGGGCCGATCGGCGTCGACATCGAGCGGGTCCTCGCCTGCCCCGACGAGTTCTCGCAGGCGATCGCCACGCCCGCCGAGGAGACGAGCGGGCGATGGAGGACCGACCGGGATCTCATCTCCCTTTGGTCGAGCAAGGAGGCGCTGTCCAAGGCGCTCGGCGATGCGCTCGACTACGACCCCCGCCGCCTCGAGTCGCCGGCGGGGTGGCCGGGCGGCGTCTGCGGCTGCTGGCGCGCCGCCGTCCTGCCGGCGCCAGACGGTCACTGCGCCTGGGTGTGCTGGCGCGTGAGCAGAGGTCAGCCTCAGAGCTCGCGCCGGTTGTCAACCCCCCGCTTCTGCATCGCCCGATAGACGTAAGTCTCCACCGTGCGCACCGACAGCACGAGCCGTTCTGCGATCTGCTGATTAGTGAGCCCGTGGGCGGCTAAGGTCGCGATCTGGGCCTCCCGGGCGGTCAACTCGACCGCCACGCCCTCGAGCCCGTCGATAACCGACATCTCCCACCCCTGATCGCGTGGATGCAGCTCCCGAGCTCGGGCTGCCGCCCGCCGGGCGGAGTCGAGCCGCCCCTCGTTCAGGAACTGCCGAGCGCCGGCGACGATCGCCTCGACGGCAGAGGCGGCACACCCGATCGCAGCCAGTTCCTCTCCCGCTTGAAGCAGGGCGGCGCCCTCCCGCTCGGCGAGGGCGACCGCGTGAGCGGCTCGCGCCTCGATGAGCCGCGAGTCACAACGGCTCGCCAGCTCTTTGAGCTCGCGGGCGATCGGCCCTGGTCGCGCGCCGGCCCGCAGCGCCTCGTGTAGCAGCCGGCACCGAGGACTCGGATCGAGCTGCATGTCGGCCCACGCCATGAAGGCGTCGACGCCAGCCGCCGCGCTCTGGGCGCACGCCGCCCAGCCCTCGGCACAAGCCTGATACACCAGCTCCGTCGGCCGACCCTCGCGTTCGGTCGCGCGCCGACGCGCCCTTTGCAGCGCGGCCTGCGCGGCAGCCGGATCGCCCGTGAAGCACGCGATCCCGACCTGCAGTGCATGGATGCAGGCGATCACCTCGAAGGTGTCCTGCAGCCCTAGCTGGGTCTCGGCCTCGGCCAGCCAGCGCTCCGCGTCGCGATAGCGTCCGGCGTGGAACTCGAGCGAGCCCAGAGCGAACGCGCCGAGCCCGGCCGCCTCGTGGTCTCCGACTCGCACCGCCTCCCGCAGCGTCAGCTTCGCGTACTCCTGCAGGCCGGGCCAGTCCTCGCCGCTCTGCTCGCCGACCAGGCACGCCTCGACGAGCGCGTACACGTCAATGTTGTTGCGTAGCGGAGGTCGCGGGCGCAGGCGCCGGGCGATAGCGTCGGCCTCCCGCACGCAGCCCGCCCCCATAAGCGCCCGTATGAGTAGTTGCTCCATCGAGTACCGGGTCCTCGGATCCAGATCCGGTTTGTCCAGCTCGTCGCGGATTCGCGCCAGCTGTCCGGCGAAGCCCTCGGCGAACCCGACCATCGCGATCCGCCAGGGTTCCATCCGGCTCTGCCAGCCGGGATCTCCGGACCACGTCTCGGCGCGCCTCAGAAACGTCTGCGCCTCCTCGGTCTGCCGCAGTCCCCAGTAGAGCACGTGCGTTCGCTGGACGAAGTACTGCAGCATCTCCGGATCGCCGGGCGCCGAGGCTTCGGCCGTCGCGAGCACCGCGTCCGCCTCAGCGAAGCGGTTGCGGATGACATGCGCGCGGGCGAGCAGCAGTACCGCGCGCAGGCCGGCGCCGGCGTCGATGGCACGGCTCGCCAGCTCGGCCCCGAGCGCGGGATCGCCGGCGAGGTTCGCGGCGTCGGCCGCGTCGAGGATCAATTCCGCCGGGATTTCGGCGCCAGCATCGATCAACCAGCGGGCAGCGCGCAGTGCGTCGTCGGCGGAGAGCGGTTCGCGTCGCTGGATCGTCTCCGCCAGGCGGAGACGGTGTGCGCGCGCCCGGAGCACTGACATCTCGGCTTGCACGACCTCGCCGTAGAGTGGGTGCGCGAGACCGACACCCGCGTCGTCGGATGATCCGGCGATCGCAATCAGCCCCCGTTCATCCGCGGCCTCCACGGCTTCGTACGAGGTCAGACCCACGAGCTCGTGCACTCCTAGCGGCTCGCCGAGCGCCAGCAGCTCGAGCGGGGCGCGCAGATTTGGCGGCAGCGCCCCGGTGCGTCGTTTGATGAGAGCGGTCAGCGAAGGCGTCACCGCGGGCCGCCCTTCGATCCGCCACAGGCCGTGCTCGCGTCGCATGCGCCCATCCTCGATCGCACCGATGACCAACTCTCGCGCGTACAGCGGATTGCCTCGGCAGGAGTCGACGATCTGGATCATCGTCGCTTGTTCGACTGGGCCGCCTAGCCCGACCTCGACGAGCTCGGCAACGGCCTCGTCGCTGATCCGCGCAAGCTCGATCCGGCGCGCGCCGGCGTCCTTCCACAGCGCGTCGACGGCGTCGGGCGGGGTCTCGCCGGTGCGAATCGTGGCCACCACGAATACATCCGGGGTACCCGCCAGCTGCAATACGACCATCGCTGAGGCTGGGTCCAGGAGTTGGGCGTCATCGACGGCGAGGAGCACGGTGCCGCCGGACCCCGCGGCACGCAATGCCACGCTGCTGCGCCGGACGAGGTCGAGCCGATCGTCGGAACCGACATCGTCCGGGATGAGTCCCGCAAATGCCCCCAACGGAATCGTCGCGGAGCTGGCGGTTGCCTGGGCCCAGAGCGTGGGTGTGCCGTGCAGCTCGGCGGCGGCGCAGGCCTCGCGGGCAAGACGCGATTTACCCAATCCCGCGGCTGCGCTGACCACCACCGCCGGGCACTCCGGGTCTGCTTGGGCCGCCAAGATCTCCGATAACTCGGCATCGCGGCCCACCAGAGGCCACCGATCTTGAACCGCAAACTGAACTCCGCGCACGCGTGGTCATTCTGACGAAGCCATCAAAGCTGAAGCAAATGTTGACCCAGATTTCGGCCTGCCGGGCGCGGAATGGCGGGAGTCGGAGTAGTCCCCAGCCGCCAGCGCCGAAAGCCAGTCGTTCGCCGCCCCGACAGGTCCCCAGCGCCTCGTGCACATTAGTCGGGCAGCACCACTATCGCCGGTCGCCTCTCCTGCAACGGACGGTGCGACGCCGGTCGCACGAAACGAGTGAACTACCGGATTGGAGGATTGGTCTGATGTGATCGAGTGGTTCCGGGTCTGTGCTCAACGACCTGGCCCCGCCCTCGACGTGCGCCGCCGGTAACGGCGGGGTGCGAAGCTCGAGGGGAAGCCCAAGGGCGCCCGATCCATCCGGGGGCTACAGGCGAGGGGCAGGCCGGACGGGTGAAGAACTTAAACCTCCGACTGATGCCTCGTAACTCATAGCCCTGCGTGGATGGAAAGGTGGAGCGGGGTCGAAGGACTCGCCGCGGAAGAGCGGCAGGCGCCGACCGAGCACGTCCCTCGGCCGGGAGGAGCACCGCCGTCCTCGGGGTATAGGAGGCACCCACCCCGGCCGCAGCTCGAACGTGCGGAAAGCGGTGACCCCGTCGAGGTCCGGACGTGATCGCACGTCCGGTAAGCCGACCGTGAGGAGAGCCCAACTCCTCGGCGGGCATCGGATGAGCGAGAAGCGAATGCCGGCGGCGGAAACGCAACGGGAAACCGGGACGCGATGGCCAGTCCCTCCAGCTGGCCGTCCCGCATGACCGGCCGGACACGGACCCCTGTGGTCCGGCGCGAAAGCGCGCTGACGCGGTCAGGTGAGCCAGCGAGAAGAAGAAGAAGAAGAAGACGATGCCGGAACCAACGGACAAGTTAGACGCCGCGGCCAACGCCGCGGCGAACGGACCCGCGGACGACACGCTCCAGTTTTGCGAGCGGATCGTACGGCGTTGCGCCATCGGATCTCAACGGCTTGCTCGAGCCGGATGCGCTGAAAGGTGCCTGTCCGGTTCCTAGGAGGCCCCGGGCGCAGCAATGCGCCCGGGGCTATCCGACAGTTCCGAGCATGCGCAGTGGACCCGGACGGGCTGCTCCATCTACGACAGAGCAGTCACGTTGCGCGCCGTCGGCACGCTGCTCCTCCAGGCGTAACGGGGCGGTGCGTGCCCGCTGTCTCGCGTGGCTGCTTCGTCGCCGCACCGATAGCCACGCCTGGCGCACGCGCTCACGCCACTGCTAGGCGGCTACATGGCGCGCGTTTACACCCCTAGCCAGAGGGTGCTGTTGGAGCGCGTACTCGGTCCATTCGAGCGGTTCCTGTATCGCGGTGACCGGCGTCGATGATCGGATCAATGCTCACGTTCGTCGAAGTCGGCGGCAACCACGCCGGCCAGCCATTGGCTTGACGCCCGCTGTGGATTGCGCAGGAGCGTTGCCGGCGTCCTCAGCAGGTCCATGTCACAGACGGCTAACCGGAAGCGCCCGCGCCCGCCCGTATGTCAACCGCGATTGATGCCCAAGCGTTCAGGCCCGCCGAAGGCGTCGGTGACGGCCGCCGCCCAGCTCCCGTACAGATCGATCACAGTGGACGGCGCGGGCCATTCTCCGGTCTGTA
>DATJYY010000168.1:0-25081 GCA_035499395.1 Solirubrobacteraceae bacterium | reverse complement strand
TGGCGGTCGTCACCCACGGCGGCGGCAAGGAACTCGAGGAACCGGCGGTGGTCCGGCCCACCAGCGAGACGATCGTCAACTCCTCGTTTGCCCGATGGATCTCGAGCTACCGCGACCTGCCGCTGCTGATCAACCAGTGGGCGAACGTGGTTCGCTGGGAGCTGCGCCCGAGGTTGTTTCTGCGGACGTCGGAGTTTCTGTGGCAGGAGGGGCACACGGCGCATGCGACGCACGAGGAGGCGCACGCGTACGCGCTCAGGATCCTCGACGATGTGTACGCGGGCGCGATGATCGATGAGCTGGCGATCCCGGTGTTCCGCGGGCGCAAGACCGAGCGGGAGAAGTTCGCCGGCGCGGAGATCTCCTGGTCGTGCGAGGGCGTGATGCGCGATGGCAAGGCCCTGCAGATGGGGACATCGCATGAGCTCGGGCAGAACTTCGCGCGCGCGTTCGGGATCGAGTTCAGCGATCGTGACGGTCGGCTGCGCCACGTGTGGCAGACATCGTGGGGCGCATCCACACGGCTGTTGGGGGCGATGATCATGGTCCACGGCGACGATCACGGGCTGCGCATACCGCCCCGCCTGGCTCCGACCCAGGTGGTCGTGCTCGTCGCCCGCGCCGGCGAGGGCGTGATCGAGACCGCGAGCGCGGTCGTGGCGGAGCTCGAGCGGCTCGGCGTCCGCGTCGAGCTCGACGACCGGGTCGAGGTGTCGCTGGGGCGCCGGATCATCGACCACGAGCTTCGCGGGGTACCGATTCGGATCGAGGTCGGTCCGCGCGACATTGCCGCAGGCCAGGCGGTGGTCGCGCGACGTGCCCGCACCGAGAAGGACACGCTCCCGCTGGGGGCGCTCGGGAAGGTCCCGCGGATGCTCGAGGAGGATCAGAGCGAGCTGCTCACGCAGGCGACCACGCTCCGCGACACGCGCACGAGGTCCGCGATATCGCTCGACGAGGCACGCGAGCTCGCCGGCGACGGCTTCGCCCGCCTCCCCTGGCCAGCCGTGGGGGAGGACGGAGAGACTCGCCTGGCCCACGCCGGCGTGTCGGTCCGTTGCCTAGTGCGCGAGGACGGCGAACCCGTCGACGACCCCGGCGCCGACCGAGTCGACGCTATTGTCGCCCGGGCCTATTGACCGTCGGTCAAATAAACTGCAGCGCGAATGACTCCCGTGCCCGCATACACGCGCCTGAACGTCGACGAGCGCCGGCGCCAGCTGCTCGACGCCGGCGCGGCGCTGTTCGCCGAACACGCCTACGAGGAGATCTCGATGCGCGACATCGCGCAGGCCGCCGGCGTGTCGAAGCCGCTGCTGTACCACTACTTCCCGTCGAAGATCGATCTGTTCAAGGAGGCCGTGGCGGAAAAGGCGGCGGAGCTTGCGCATCTCATCGAGCCCGCCGGCGAGGGCACGCCGATCGAGCAGCTCTCGAACAGCCTCGACTCCTATCTGGCGTGGATCGAGGCGAACGCGCGCGCGTGGTCGAAGCTCGTGCAGAGCGCGGCCTCCCTTCCCGAAGCGCGCGAGCTAATCGAGGGCTTCAGGCAGCGGACGATGGACATCGCAATGGCGCGACTGACGGACGGCGGCACTCCCCGCCCTGCGCTTCGGACCACGATCAGCGGCTGGCTCGGCTACATGGATGCCGCGATCCTCGACTGGACTCAGCACGGCGACCTTCCACGCGAGGACGTGCGCGACCTGCTGATCGCAGCCTTCATCGCCGCGCTGCTGTCGGCCCAGGAGGCGGACCCCGAGATCACGCTCGACCTGAGCCTCTGAGATACGGTAACGGCCCAGCACCACCTAGGAGGAGGAGAGCGATGGCCACCAGCGCGTCCGAGCTCGGGCGGAGCCACGTCACCACGGGGCCAACTGACGTAGACGTCTCGGGGCTGAAGCGCGCGCTCCAGCAGGCGGTGTCCGGCGAGGTCCGGTTCGACGCCGGAACGCGGGCGATGTACGCCAACGACTTCTCGATCTACCGCGCGGTGCCGATTGGCGTCGTGATCCCGAACGGCCCCGAGGACGTGGTCGCCGCCGTCGCGATCTGCCGCGAGTACCGGGCGCCGGTGCTCCCGCGCGGCACGGGGACCGCGCCGAGCGGCCAGACGACGAACGTTGCCGTCGTGTTCGACTACTCGAAGTACTACAACCAGATCGTCGAGCTCGATCCGGACTCGAGGCGCGCGGTGGTCCAGCCGGGAGTGATCTGCGACCAGCTGCGCAACGCCGCCGAGGAGTTCCACCTCACGTACGGCCCGGACCCGGCGACCCACGAGTACTGCACGTTCGGCGGCATGCTCGGAAACAACTCGTGCGGCACGCACTCGCTGATGGCCGGCAAGACGAGCGACAACGTGATCGAGCTCGACGTGGTGCTGTACGACGGGACGCGCATGACGGTCGGCGCGACGTCAGACGAGGAGCTCGAACGGATCATCTCGGCCGGCGGGCGGAAGGGCCAGATCTACTCCGATCTCCGAGACCTGAGAGACCGGGTCGCCGACCGGGTCCGCGCCGAATATCCCGACATCCCCCGCCGCGTGTCCGGCTACAACCTCGATCAGCTGCTGCCCGAGAACGGCTTCCAGGTCGCCCGCGCGCTCGTCGGCTCGGAGGGCACGTGCGCGAACGTGCTACATGCGACGGTCCGCCTCGTGCCAAGCCCGCAGCACCGCCGCACGGTGCTGTTCGGCTACCCCGACGTGTTCCAGGCGGCCGATCACGTGCCGGTGATCCTCGAGCGGTGCAAGCCGATCGGGCTCGAGGGGTTCGACGACCAGCTGATCAAGAACATGATCGCCAAGAGCCGGCTCGCCGCCGAGCGCCAGGTACTGCCCGAGGGCCGGGCGTGGCTGTACGTCGAGTTCGGCCAAGACGACCCCGAGGCGGCGACGGAAGAGGCCCGGCGCGCGGTCGAGGCACTCGCCGACGGCCCACAGGTCGATACCCGGGTGCTCCTCGACAAGACCGAGAACGTCAGCGCTTGGAAAGTCCGCGAAAGCGCGGTCGGCGACAGCCGCGCGCCGGGCTACATGGACGCCGAGGGCAACTGGGAGGACGCCGCCGTACACCCGGACAAGCTCGGCGCCTACCTGCGCGACTTCCAGCAGATCCTCGACGACCACCGTTATCGGTGCGTCTACTACGGCCACTTCGGCCAGGGGTGCGTGCACACGCGGATGGACTTCGACCTGAAGAGCGCGGCCGGCGTCAAAACGTTCCGGTCCTTCATGGAGAAGTGCGCCGACCTCGTCGTCGCCTACGGCGGGTCGCTGGCGGGCGAGTACGGCGAGGGCCACGGCCGCGCCGAGCTGCTGCCGAAGATGTTCGGCCCCGAGCTCATGCAGGCGTTCAACGACTTCAAGCGGATCTGGGACCCGGACTGGAAGATGAACCCGAACCGCCTGATCGGCGACGTCAAGCTCGACGAGGGTCTCCGCCTCGGCCCTGACTACCGGCCGCCGCAACTGCAAACCCACTTCGCCTACCCCGACGACGGTGGCTCGTTCGCGACCGCGATCGAGCGGTGCTTCGGGATGGCCAAGTGCCGCAACCTCGGCAGCCTGACGATGTGCCCGAGCTTCCACGTCACACGCGAGGAACGCCACTCGACCCGGGGCCGCTCCCGCCTGCTGTTCGAGATGCTCAAGGGCGACCCGATCACCGACGGGTGGCGCGACGACGCGGTCAAGGAGTCGCTCGATCTGTGCCTGTCCTGCAAGGGATGCACCGGCGACTGCCCGGTTCAGGTCGACATCCCCACCTACAAGGCGGAGTTCCTCGCCCACTACTACGCGCGGCGCCGGCGACCGCTCAACCACTACATGCTCGGGCTGCTCCCGTGGTGGGGGCAAGTGGCCGCCCGCACGCCGCGGCTGGCCAACGCGCTGAGCCACGCCCCCGGGCTCGCCCCCGCCGGCAAGCGGATGCTCGGGATCGCCGAGGAACGCGACGCGCCGCGGTTCGCCCGGCAGACCTTCCGCGACTGGTTCGCCCAACGAACCCCGCCCGCTTCGGCCGCGACCGCGAAGCGCGTCGTGCTGTGGCCCGACACGTTCACGAATCTGTTCGAGCCCCACGCCGGCAAGGCCGCGGTCGACGTGCTCGAGGCGGCGGGGTTCTCGGTCGAGGTGCCGCAGAAACATGTCTGCTGCGGGCGACCTCTATACGACTTCGGCATGCTCGGCCTCGCCAAGCGGACCCTGAAAAGCACCCTGGAAGCGCTGTCCGAGCCGATCGAAGCCGGCGTCCCCGTGCTCGTGCTCGAGCCGAGCTGCGCGTCGGTGTTCCGCGACGAACTGCGCAAGCTGATGCCCCACGACGAGCACGCCCGCCGGCTCGTGAGCCAGACCGTCGTGCTCGACGAACTGCTCGACCGCTACGCCCCTGACTGGGAGCCGCCCCGGCTCGGCCGCCGGGCATTGGTCCACGGCCACTGCCACCAGAAAGCGGTGATCGGGGCGCAGCCGGACCTGCTGAGGCGCGCCGGCGTCGACGCCGAGATGACCAAGGCCGGCTGCTGCGGCATGGCTGGCTCATTCGGCTATCACGCCGGCGAGCAGTACGACGTCTCGATGCGGGTCGGCGAGCAGTTCCTGCTCCCCGCGGTGCGGAGCGCGGACGCCGACGTGCTGCTCGTAGCGGACGGCTTCTCGTGCCGGACGCAGATCGCTTCCGGCACCGGCCGCCGCGCGCTCCACACGGCCGAGGTGCTGGGACTCGGACTGCAATCGGTCGCGTGAATAGCCGCGCCCCTGGGTAGGGGATCCCCTAACGGCATGGACGCAGTTTCTTCCCGAGCGCGTGCCAGCACCCGCTAGCGCATCGAGGACAGCCGGCCGAACTTCTCCCGCAGGCGGTGGTAGAAGTTCGCGCCCGGCACCTGAGCGAGGTTCCCCTGCCCGTCGACGAAATGCGCCTCGATCTCGTCGGCAGGCTGGAGCGTGCACACCGGACGCCCGTCGACCGTGACGTCGACGGATTCCTCGCGTGAGCGGTTCATGACGGTCAGCACGTCGCCCGGCGCGACCACCAGCGCCCGCGCGGTGAGCGAATGCGGGGCGATGAACGAGACCACGAAGCCCGCCACCCCCCACGCCATCACCGGTCCCCCGTTAGCCAGGTTGTAGCCCGTCGAGCCCGCAGGCGTGGCCACGACCAGGCCGTCGCATCGGACGCGCCCGATCTCATCCTCGCCGACGGCATACGAGAGATCGGCGACCCGATTGCCCGGCTGGCGGTGCATGGAGACGTCGTTGATCGCGAGCCACTCGCCCTCGCTGCCCGACAGCGCGATCGCGGGCAGCGACAGGACCTCGTACTGACCCGCGAACGCCCGCTCGAACCCCATCGACGCCTCGTCGCGATCGACCGTGGCCAGGAACCCGATCTCGCCGAAGTTGACCGCAAACACCGCGACGCCCGTCCCGGCGTACTTGCGCAGCGCGGTCAGGATCGTGCCGTCGCCCCCGAGCGCGAAGCAGATGTCCACCTCGAGCGGGCCCTCGACGTCCACCTCGAGCCCGTCACCGTGCTCGAGCCGGTGCTTGCGTGTCTCCTCGGGGTCGATGAACAGCGTCGCGCCGGCGCGGCGCGCGATCTCGATCAGCGCGTCGATCGCCGGCTTCGTTTCCGACGGCCGGCGGTGGGTCAGCACCGTGGCCGTCCGGACCGGGTTCAAGGCTCGACCTCGCGAGCGGCCGCCTCGAGGTCCGCGACCGCCCGGTCCCGGGTCCCCTCGGCCAGCCACACAAACGTCTCGAGGTTCCCCTTGGGGCCGGGCAGGCCCGAGCTCGCGAACCCGAGCACTGCATACCCCAGCCTCCGCGTGGCGTCCGCCACGGACACCAATGCGCCCCGCCGATCCTCGGCCGACCGCACGACGCCGCCCTTGCCGACCGACCCCCGCCCGACCTCGAACTGCGGCTTGATCAGCGCCAGGCAGTCGAACCGCTCCGCCGCGCACGCCAGAACCGCCGGCAACACCTTCACGAGCGAGATGAACGACACGTCGATCACGATCAGGTCCGGCGCGAACGGAAGCTGCTCGCGAGACATCGAACGCGCGTTACATCGCTCGAGCACCGTCACCCGCGGATCGGATCGCAGGCTCCAGGCAAGCTCGCCGTAGGCGACGTCGACCGCGACCACGTGAGCGGCACGCGCCTGAAGGAGGCAGTCGGTGAACCCGCCGGTCGAGGCGCCGACATCCAGCGCGCTCCGACCGGCCACGTCAAGACCAAACGCGTCCAACGCGTTGCGCAGCTTGACCCCACCGCGCGAGACGAACGGTGGACCCTGGACGACCTCGAGCTCGACATCGTCGGCCACGAGCTGGCCCGGCTTCTCGGCGCGGCGGCGGTCCGGCAACACGAGCACATCGCCGGCGAGCACCGACGCCGCCGCAGCGGACCGCGACGGGAACATCCCCCGCTGGGACAGCAGCGTGTCGATGCGAACGCGCGTCATTGACGCGAAACGGTACGTGATCGCTCAGGCGGCCAGCGAGGAGACGGTCTCGACCGCCCAGCCAAGCGCGTCGCGGTACGAGCTGGCGATGCGCGGGGTGTGCGACTGGAGGGTCGCGACATCAAAGTCGCCCTGCTCATAGCTGACGACCGCCTTTAAAATGGCTCCCGCCGGCCCGTCGCGTCTGAGCAGTGCCGCGCTGACCTCGTGGGCCAGCGGCAATTCCTCGACGATCGTCTCGAGCGGCACCTCGAGCAGCGCGTCGGCGACCGACAGCAGCCCGACGGTGAACAGCTGATCGCCGGCGACATCGCGCAGATCGGCGCCGAGCAGCTCGCACATCCTCGCCCGGGTCAGCCCCATCACCGACAGTTCGCGCGGCGCGTTCGGGCCGCCGGTGAGGGCGACGAGAAGCGCCCACCGCGACACGCCGCGAGACCCGAGCATCATCACCGCCTGGCGGATCGAGCCGATGCTGCCGCGAAGGCCGACGTAGGCCGAGTTGATATAGCGGAGCAGCTTCACGCTCAGGCCGATGTCCCGGTCGATCACTCGCTCTAGTTCTTCGATCGTCGCCGACTGTCCCTGCAGCGCGGCGAGCGCGACCAGCGTGCCCATCTCCCCGACCGGGATCTTGCGCACCGCCGCCTTGTGGCGAGAAGCGTAGAAGGGCCCCGAGAACAGCTCGAACCCGAGCCCCTTGGCCTGCTCAAACTCGTTGTAGTCATGAATCCCCGACGCGAGTGACATCGCCCGAGCGGCACGAATCCGCGACACCGCCTGCCCCGCGTCCTCGGGCGACCAGGCACGAAGCTCGATCTCGACGGTGCCGAACGTCTCCAGCAGCGCGGCGTCGAAGTCGGGTCCTTGAAGACCGTGAAGCGACAGCGCATATCCGCGCCCGGTGAGCGCTTCGAGGACGCCGGTGACCTCGGAATCGTGGGCGGTGTTGTGGGCGATCCGCAACAGCACCCGGTCGGGCCGGACCGGAGGCACCCCGAGCGCCAGCAGCAGCTCACGCGAGAGTGGCAGGTGCGCGAGCGATTCGCCGACGAGCTCCTCGAGGCCAACGCCGCTCAGGACGTCGCCGAGCAGCCGGGCGGCGGTGCCTTCGGCGTGCTCCGAGCCGTCCGCGGTCGCGTATGCCACGCGGTAGCCCGTCACCCGCATTTGCCCGTCGACGACGGGCTGGCGCGAGATGAACAGATCCGAGCCCGCGTCCGGCGGCTCGATACCGGTATCAAGCTGCTGCGTTGCCACCAACCCATTGTCGGCAACCTAGGGTCTGGACCCTAGGGGTTTCAATCGTTGGTGGACGTCTTTCAGGCGGTCGGAACGCCGCTGTATTCGGCGACCGCGGCCTCGATCCGCTCCGCGATCCGCTCGCCGGTGAACCCGACCTCCTCGTGCAGGAGCTTGGGCGCGCCGTGCGTGACGTACCGGTCCGGCAGCCCCACTCGCAGAATCCGCGGCGCTAGCCCGGCGTCCGACAGGTTCTCCCAGACCGCGGATCCGAATCCGCCGGCCAGGACCCCTTCCTCGACGGTCACGAGCAGTTCATGCTCGGCGGCCAGCTGGGCCGCGAGGCCGACGTCGATCGGCTTGGCGAAGCGCGCGTCGGCGACGGTCACCGGCAGCCCGTGCTCGGCAAGGATGTCGGCGGCCTCGAGCGCCTTGCCGACGCCCGTGCCGTAGCCGAGCAGCGCGACCCGCTCGCCCTCGCGGAGAATCTCGCCGGTCCCGATCTCAATCGGCTCGGGCCGGACCGGCAGCGACACCCCGGTGCCCTCGCCCCGCGGGTAGCGAAGCGCAAAAGGCCCGTCGTCATAGAGCAAAGCCGTGTGCAGCATGTGCACGAGCATCGCCTCATCACGCGGGGCGGCCAGCACGATGTTCGGCAGGCAGCGCAGGTACGCGATGTCGAACGCTCCATGATGAGTGGGGCCGTCGTCGCCCACGAGGCCGGCTCGGTCCATCGCGAACACGACGTTCAGCCTCTGGAGGCAGACGTCGTGGACGATCTGGTCGTACGCGCGCTGCAGGAACGTCGAGTAGATCGCCGCGACCGGCTTACAGCCCTGGAGCGCGAGGCCGGCGGCAAACAAGATCGCCTGTTGCTCGGCGATCCCGACGTCGAAGTAACGATCGGGGAGCTCACGCTGGAGAATGTTGAGGCCGGTCCCGGAGTTCATCGCGGCCGTGATCCCGATCACGCGCTCGTCGCGCTGGCACTCCTGCACGAGCGCATTCCCGAACACCTGGGTGTACTGGGGCGGAGCCGGCTTACCGCCGGCGGGTTTGCTGGCCGCCGTCGCCGGGACGCCGTTGGCGATCGACTTCGGCTTGGCCGCGTGCCATTTCTCCATACCTTCCAGCCCGCCGTCCTCCGAGGGCGCGAACCCCTTGCCCTTGACCGTCGCACAGTGGACCACGACCGGGCGCTGCGCGATCAGCGCCTCGCGCAGCGCGCGCCTGACCGCGCGGACGTCGTGGCCGTCGATCACGCCGATGTAGACGAAGTCGAGCTCCTCCCACCACAGGCCGGGGGCCCAGAACGCCTTGATCGACTCCTTGAAGTGCGGGCCGAACCGCTCGAACGCGGCGCCGATCCCGGCCGGAAGCTTCGTCAGCCCCTCCTCGAGGCCCTCGCGCGCCCGCCACAGCTTGGGGTTGAGCCGCACCCGGTTGAAGTGGCGCGACATCGCCCCGACGTTGGGCGCGATCGACATGCCGTTGTCGTTGAGCACGACCACGATCGGCGTCCCCTCGCCGCCCGCCTGATGGACGGCCTCGAACGCGACGCCGCCGGTCAGCGCGCCGTCGCCGACGACCGCGACCACGTGGCCGTCCTCGCCCGCGCCGTGCCGCATTGCCTCCTTGATCCCGACCGCGTAGCCGATCGCGGTCGACGCGTGCCCGGCGCCCATGATGTCGTGCTCGGACTCGGCGATCGAGCAGAACGGCGCGAGCCCCTGGTACTTGCGGATCGTGTGCAGCTGGTCGCGGCGGCCGGTCAGGATCTTGTGCGGATACGCCTGGTGACCCACGTCCCACAGGACCTTGTCGCGCGGCGAATCGAGCATCGAGTGGAGCGCGACCGCGATCTCGCACGCTCCCAGGTTCGCGCCGAAATGCCCGCCGATCTCGCCAACGGTGTCGATGATGTGCTCGCGGACCTCCTGGGCAATCTGCTGCAGCTCCTCGTCGCCGAGGCCGTGCAGGTCCTGTGGCTTGTCGATGCCGTCAAGCAGTCGGGTCATCAGAAGGATCGGGTCGCGATGAAATCGGTGATCTGCGCGAGCTCAGGACCGGCGGGCGCGGCCTGCGCGAGCAGGTCTAGAGCTCGACGGTGGGATTCGCCGGCGAGGTCGCGCGCACGCTCAAGTCCGAACTCGCTCACATACGTACGTTTACCCAATCGCTCGTCGCTGCCTTGGTGTTTCCCCAGCGTTTCCTCGGTCCCGGTCACGTCGAGAATGTCATCCACGATTTGAAAAAGTATCCCCAGCTCCCTCGCAAAGCCGTGGAAGCTGTGAATTCTCTCAGGTTGATCGAGTCCGGCGAGTAGGAGCACGCACTCGATGCTCGCGGCGATCAGCCGGCCCGTCTTGAGCTCGTGGAGCAGGCGCAGGCCGTCGGCGCCGTCGGGGGCCGTCGCGGCCACGTCGATGTACTGGCCCGCGACCATCCCCTGGGCGCCGGTGGCGCCCGCGAGTTCGCGCGCTGCCGCCAGCAACCGTTCCGGCTCCGCCTGCTGACGGGCCAGGAGCAGCACGAACGCCTCCGCGTACAGCCCGTCACCGGCCAGGATCGCGACGTCCTCGCCGAACGCGACGTGGCAGGTGGGCCGTCCTCGGCGCAGGTCGTCGTCGTCCATCGCGGGCAGGTCGTCGTGGATCAGCGAATACGTGTGGATCAGCTCGATCGCCACCGCGAGCGGGAGCACCCACTCGGGGTCCCGGCCGATCGCCGATGCGGTCGCGAGCGCGAGGACGGGCCGGATCCGCTTGCCGCCCGCCAGCAGCGAGTAGCGCATCGCCTGCTCGAGGCCGTCGGCGGCCGGCTCGCTCACGAACCGGAGCGATTGCAGGTAGCGCTCGACCTGCGTCCGCAGATGCTCTGGGTAGGCCTGTACCGGAGCCGGGTCTGGCACCAGTTCCTGGCCGCTCGTCACCGAGAGCACTACGACGCCGGCAGCGGCAGCTGACCGGGGAGATCCGGCAGCGGCTCGAGCGCGGCCCGGGTCTGCTCGTCGACTCGAGAGCTGGCCTCGCTGGCCAGCCGCGCACAGTCCTCGATCAACGCGAGCGCGGCGTCGACTTCCACGTCGGGGGAGCGAAGCTGCTCGGCCGCCTCCTCGAGCCGCGCGCTCAGCTCGGTCAGGGGATCGTTCACGGTCGCTAGGGTAGCGGCAAGAGAGGGGCAGCCGGATGCTGCCCCGCGGAAGATGCCGGCGCGCGCGGAGCGGTCTCCCGGAACTCAGGAGCGGAGCGCGCAGGGCCAGAAGCCGGATGCGGTCTCAGAACCGCAGCAGCGCGCCGATTCCCTGCAGCGGGCCGAGGTCCGGGTAGTGGCGGACGACGAGCACGTCGGCACCCTGCGCCAGCGCCGCCTCGATCGCACCCTCCCGCAGATGCTCGACCTCGTCGAGCTCGGAGCCGTCCGCGGGGCAGCGATCGTCGGGGTCGATCATCAGCAATCCGCAGGTCGGGCAGCGGGCGCCGCGCCGGTTCATTGCCGGCTCGAGCAGGAGCGTCTGAACCCGCCGCTCGTTCAGCGCCGAAATCGTGTCGAACAGTCCTCCGGCACCGCGCCCGCCGCTTCCGATCCCGGCCTCCAGCCGATTGAGCGCGTCGCGCTCCGAGCGCTTCTCATCCTCGGCGACGAGCTTGGCGACGGCCCTCCGGATCTCCTCCTCGGTGGCGCTCGAGAGGTCGACCGCGACCCGCTCAGGAATCACGTGCGGGCGGACATCGCCCGCCAGGAGCGCCTCGAACCGCGGGACGATCTCCGCCGGGCCGCCGACCGCGAGGCGATGGAAGCGCGCGGCACGCCAGCGCTGGTTGACCGCGTCGGCGACGCGGCGCAGGTGATCGTCGGTGTCCTTCTCGATGCTGCGCTCGTAATTCGGCTGCGACCAGCCGCCCTGATCGTGCTGGCCGCGCACGAACTCGTCGAGCCGGGCTTCCTCCCGGAGGCCGTCCGCGGGACCCTCGATCACGCGTCCGTCCCGTCGGCTGACGAGCGCGATCAGCCAACGCTGGGCTTCGAGCGCCGCCACCAGCGGCTCGACGAACGGCGTCGGCGCGATAACGACGCGGGCCTCGGTCGGCCTGGACAGCTGCAGAACCTCGAACAAGCCGACCTGGCCCGAGCAGAACACGGCGAGCGCGCGCGCTCCCTTGAACGGCGCCTGGGTCGAAGTCAGAAATTCGTCGATGTGCTGGATGTCTGCCTTCAACCCGACGCGTTCGTCGTGGCCGAGACCGTCCTGCGCTTCGAGCGTGCGGCGCGCCTGGTCGACCAGCGAACGGATCTGAGAGTCTCGCGCCGGTGGGGTCGCGAACCGCTCCGGGTCGAGATCCATGTAGAGGCTGATCACGGGGTGGCCGGGCTTGTACTCGATCAGCCGTCTGGCCTGTCCAGCCGCCTCGGTCGTGCTCACCAGCTAGCGCTTACCCCTGAGCGTGTCGCCGAAAACCACAAGCTCAGTCGCCGGCGTCGAGCGCCTCGTTGACCAGCTCGTCCGCACGGGCGTTCTGAGCGCGCGGCACGCTGCGGACGTGCCAGCGATCGAACGCTCGCAGGGCCGCTGTCGCCTGGGCGTGCAGCGGCTTCATCGCCGCATTCTTGACCTTGTAGACGCCGTTGACCTGGCGCGCTACGAGCTCTGAGTCGTTGACGATCTCGACCTCACGCGCTCCGAGCGCCCGGGCCCGCTCGAGACCGCGCAGCAGCGCCCGATATTCGGCGACGTTGTTGGTGGCGACCCCGATCCGCTCGGCGACTTCGTCGAGGACCTCGCCGTCTGTCGTAGAGACCACGACACCGATCGCGGCCGGGCCGGGGTTGCCGCGAGCGCCGCCGTCGACGTGCACGACAACGTTCAATGTGCTCCCCGCGCGGGGACGCTCAATCCGTGGCCAGCTCTGGGAGCTCGCCGGTGACCCGCGGGCGCCGGCGATCGCGAACCGCGCGATTGCCTCCTCCGGACGAGGCCCGGCCCCGGCGCGAGGTCTTGCGGCGGTCGACGATCACCTCGACGTTGGGATCGTTGGCGTAATAGCTCTCGAGCTTGTCCAGCAACTCGTCGGCGAGCGCCTCTGGGACGACGCAGTAGATCACGTCCCTGATGCTAGAGGACATATCGGGGCGTTCACATCGAACCTTTGTCCAGAGGCCACCGAACGCGCTCAGCGTGGTTTACGCCCACTGAACGCGGCCAGTGCCCGAAAACGTGCTCAGGCGCTCTCAGCGCTTCACGCGGGCCCGAGGGCCCCGTGTTCGTCGTAGGAGGCGTTCGACTCGCGTTCCTGCGGCGTGAGCTCGTCCAGCTCGTACCCCTGGGCCGCCACGCGGACGACAGGGACCTCGTCGGACAGGTCGACCTCGTACCGGTACCAGCACAGCTCCCACGAGGCGACGATGTCGACCAGACTCGAATGCTCCATATTCGGGTGAATCGAGACGTCGGGAGCGCCGAGCGACCTCGCCACCCCGGCGACGGTCCGGCGGTGCTCGGAGTTGTTGAACACCGCGATCGCGGAGGCGATCTTCTGCTCGGAACCCACCGGGACGGCACGGACGTGTCGCGGTTCTCGGGTGGTCACCCGCTCGCGCCGGCGCGGTGCCGGACGGGGATCGGGCGGGGGTGCGCTCGGCTCCTCCGCGAGCCCCGGATCGCCGTCCGTCGGGACGGGAGGCTGGCCCGGGCGCTCGCGCCGCCGGCGCAGGCGGCTCAGCACCGACCCCCGTCGCGCGGACGTCGCCTCGTTGTCGTCGTACGTGGGGGCGGTTCCCTCGCGCAACCAGCCCTCGTGGAGCGCCCGCGACTTGCAGAGCTCGCACACAGACCGGCGAACACCGCCATCGATGTAGATTTCGGCGTGCTCTCCGCGGAGCAGCGTGCGGCCGCACACGTCGCAGACGGTGATCGCGGTGGACGGGCGGATGTCCTTGGTCGTGGCCACGGGGAAGACAGACGAATATAACGAGACGGCGGCGGCGGTTTATTACGCCTTGACCGCCTCCTTCTCCGCCTTGGCTTCCTCGACCACCTTGCCCGCGAGGTGTCCTGGGACCTCCTCGTAGCGCAGGAACTCCATCGTGAACTCGCCCTGTCCGCCGGTGATCGAGCGCAGATCCGGCGCGTAGGAAAGCATCTCGGCCATCGGCACCTCGGCCTTGACCTCGGTCATGCCGGCGCCGACCGGCTCCATCCCGAGCGGCCGGCCACGCCTCGAGTTGAGGTCGCCGATGACGTCGCCGACGGCGTCTTCGGGCGCGGCGACCGTGACGAGCATGATCGGCTCGAGCAGCACCGGCCCGGCCTGCTCCATCGCCTGCTTCATCGCCAGCGAGCCGGCCAGCCTGAAGGCCATCTCGGACGAATCCACCGTGTGGTAGGAGCCGTCGTACAGGCGCACGCGCACGTCCTTGACCGGATAGCCGGCCACGACGCCCGCCTGCATCGCGTCCTGGACTCCCTTCTCGACCGCTGGGATGAAACCGGTCGGGATCACGCCGCCCTTGATCGCGTTGACGAACTCGAACCCCTCGCCGGGCGTGAGCGGCTCGATTTCGATGTGGCAGTCGCCGAACTGACCACGGCCGCCCGTTTGCTTCTTGTGGCGCCCGTGGGCCTTGGCGGGCTTGCGGATCGTCTCCTGGTAGGGCACGTGCGGCGGGTTCAGATTGACCTCGGCGCCGAACCGGGACTTCAGCCGCTCGACGATCACCTCGACGTGGACCTGGGAGAGGCCGGCGACGATCTGCTCGCCGGTCTGGTCGTCGCGATGCAGGTCGATCGTCGGGTCCTCCTCCTGCAGGCGGCGGAGCGCGGTGAAAACCTTCTCCTCGTCGCCCTTGCTCTTCGGCTCGACCGCGAACGCCATCACCGGCGCGGGCAGCTTGATGCTCGGCATCTCGATCGGCTCGTCGCGCGAGGCCAGCCAGTCGCCCGCCTTGGTCTCCTTGAGTTTCGCCACCGCCCCGATGTCGCCGGGGCCGAAGTCGTTGGCGTGACCGGTCTGATGACCCTCGAACGTGAGCAACTGGCCGATCCGTTCCTTGGTGTGCGTCCGAGTGTTCAGCACCTGGGAGTCCTGCTTCACCACGCCCTGGTAGACCCGGAAGATGTTGATGCGGCCGGCGAACGGGTCGGCGCGGGTCTTGAACACGTACGCGAACATCTCCTTGTCTTCGACCGGCTCGAGCGTCAGCTCGCCGACGTCGAGGCCGCCGTGCTTGACCGGAGAAGGCAGGTCTTCGACGATCGCATCGAGCAGACGGTTCGTGCCGAGGTTGCGGGTGGCTACGCCGCACGTGACCGGGAAGATGTGGCCGTGGTTGGTCCCGTCCTTGAGCGCGGTGACGATCTCCTCGTGGGAGATCTCCTCACCCTCGAGGTAGCGCTCCATCAGCGCGTCGGAGTTCTCGGCGACCTCGTCCATCAGCTTCTCGCGGTACTCCTCGGCCTGGGCCTGGAGCTCGGCCGGGATCGGGATCTCCTTGCAGTTCTCGCGGGCGACGCCGTCGTACTCGTAGGCTTTCATGTCGACCAGGTCGATCACGCCTCGGACCTCGTGCTCTGCGCCGATCGGGATCTCGGTCGCCACGACGTGCTGGCCGAAGGCGGACTTCAGCGACTCGAGCGTGCGGAAGAAGTCGGCGCGCTCGCGGTCGAGCATGTTGACGAACACGAGTCGCGCGAGGTCGAGCTCGGCGGCGCGAGCCCAGAGCCGGCTGGCGTGGACCTCGACGCCCATCACCGCGTTGATCACGAACACCGCCGACTCGCACACGCGCAGGGCGCCAAGAGCATCGGCGATGAAGCTCGAGTCGCCAGGGGTGTCGATCAGGTTGACCTTCCGCTCCTGCCACTCGAACGTGGCCATCGACGCGGTGATCGACATCTGGCGGGCCTTCTCGTCGGGGTCGGTGTCGGACGTGGTGGTGCCGTCGACGACCGAGCCCATCCGGTTGATCGCGCCGGCCTCGAACAAGAGCGCCTCGTGCAGCGAGGTCTTGCCACTACCGCGGTGGCCGACGAGCGCCACGTTGCGGATGCGATCCGCGGGCTTGTGCATGCCGTGCTCCTCTCCCTAGGTGACCTGTGAAGCCTATGGAGCCGACGATACCGCCCGCCGGGCAAGGACGCCCGGCGGAACGGCCCCGTGGATGCCGCCGCAGGCGGCCCCACCTAATCCAGCTCGCCGGCCAGCTTCGAGCGCAGCCGCAGCACCGCCTTGGTGTGCAGCTGCGAGACCCGCGACTCGGTGACCCCGAGGACCTCGCCGATCTCGCGCAGGGTCAGGTTCTCGTAGTAGTACAGCGCGACGACCAGCTTCTCACGCTCGGGCAGCGCCGCGATCGCGTCCGCGATGCGGTCGCGCAGCTCCGACTGGTCCATCAGCTGCTCGGGGTCGGGCGCCCCGCGGTCGGGGAGCGTGTCGAGCAGCGAAATAGCGTCGCCCGTCGAGTCCGACACGCTCCACAGCTCGTCGAGCGCGACGATCGTCGAGTTCGAGATCTGAAGCAGGGCCTCCTGGAAGTCCTCGACGCTCAGCGACAGCTCGGTCGCCATCTCCTCGTCGGTCGGGGCGCGCTGGAACCGCGCCTCGAGCTTCATGTTCGCGCGCTCGATCTCGCGGGCGCGGGCCCGGACCGACCGCGGCACCCAATCGAGCGTCCGCAGCTCGTCGATGATCGCGCCGCGAATGCGGGTGATCGCGTAGGTCTCGAACTTGATCTCGCGGGAGAGGTCAAAGCGCTGGATCGCGGAGATCAGGCCGCCCAGCCCGTACGAGATCAGATCGGACTCCTCGACGTGGGCCGGCAGGCCGGAGCTCATCCGTCCGGCGACGTACTTGACCAGCGGCGAGTAGGCGACCACGAGACGCTCCCGCGCGCGCTCATCGCCGGTCGCCTTGAAGCGCCTCCACAGATCCTGTAGCTCGATCGCTTTGACGTTGGTTTCCAAGTTCCCCCAAGAGTTTGGCCCGCTATGCGCGGGGATGAGCTCGCGAATAGGTCGAACGTAGGCGGGCCGACTCAACGCGAGTGTAAACCTGAGTGGTCGATATGGTCGCATGGCCGAGGAGTTCCTGGATCGCCCGCAGATCCGCGCCTCCGTCGAGCAGATGGGTCGCGAACGAGTGCCGAAGCGCGTGCGGATGCGCCCGCGCCAGCGCCGGTGAGCGGGCCACCGCGCGCCTCGCCCAGCCGTTCAGCCGGCGTCGGATGTCTGATGTCGACAGCCGCCGTCCCGACTTCGAAACGAACAGCGCGCGGTCTTGGGCGCCGTCGGCCGCGAGCGTCGGGCGACCGCGGGACAGGTACCGCTCCAGCGCTCTGAGCGCGTGCTCGCCGACCGGGACCAGCCTGGTCTTTCCGCCTTTGCCTTCGACCCGTACCGACTCTGAGTCGAAGTCGATTGCCTCTAGATCGAGCGACACGAGTTCCTCGGCTCGCAGGCCGCAAGCGTAGGCGAGCTCGAATAAGGCCCGGTCGCGGAGCTCGAGCGGGGTCGTGGCCGGGATCGAGTCGAGCAGGGCCGCGATCTCCCCCGCCTTGAGCACGTGGGGCAGGCGTTGCGCCTTCTTCGGGGAGCCGAGAAGCTCGGCCGGGTTGTCCTCGCGCGTGCCGAGCTCCATCTGCGTCCGGAACAGTCCTCGCAACGCCGCCAGCCGGCGCGCGATCGTCGCCGGAGCCGCGCCGCCCTCGGACAGCGCGGCGGCGTAGCGCCGCAGCGTCCGCACGTCGACGCCCGTGGGATCGATGTCGCGCTCGCGGGCCCACGCCGCGAAGTGGCGGCAGTCGCTCGCGTAGGCCTCGCGCGTCTTTGAAGCCACCGCCCGGCGCGTGAGATCGTCGTCGAACGCCTGGAGCGCCGCTGTCCAGGTCGAGGTTTCGGTCAGCGACGGCATCGCCGCCCGGTATTCGCCGCGAGCGCGGTAGTGCCTGCTAATCAGACGCTAAGCGACGTCGACCAGCGTGCCGATCGGCGTGTACTGGTACACGTCGTGGGCCTCGGAGTACGGCATCTCGACGCAACCGAGGCTCTGGGCCGAGCCGTAGGAGGCGCGGAGGAAGCCGTGCAGGGCGTCTCCGCCGTTGAAGTAGCTCACCCACGGGACGCCGGGGTCGTTGTAGTGGCTCCCGTCCGGGTTGGTCCCGCTCATCGTCACCGACGGCGCGTGCTCGAACACCGCGAACACGCCCTGCGCGGTCGGGGCCTGTGGGATGCCGGTGTTGACAGGCCCGGAGACGACGGTCTTGCCGTTGTGCCACGTCGACTGGCTCTCGGGGCTGCTCTCGCTGACCTGCACGAACGTGTAGCCGAACGCGTTCTTCTGGCCCTTCACCGCTGCGGTGATCAGCGCGTTCCAGACCTGGGGTCCGGGAATGCCGTCGGCGGTCATGCCGTGCTGGTCCTCGAACATCATGATCGCGGCCTTGGTCATCTCGCCGAACGTTCCCGGCGCCCACATGCTCACGAGGGCGCTCGGCGTGTTCGGATAGCGCCAGCTGAACTTGCCGGCCGGAGGCTTGATCGCGGCGGCCAGCTCGTTGGCCGTGTTCGGACCCGGTCCCGTGCCGTCGTAGTGGAAGCGGAGCGGGAGATACCCCAGCACCGCCAGCAGCTGCTGGAGGCGCACCGTGGTCCCGCCTGGAACCGTCCAGCCGCTCCACGCGTCGCCGCTCTGCTTGGCGCCGACGAGGCGGACCCCGTTGGGCAATCCGATGCTGACGTGCGCGCCCAGCCCATAGCCGAAGCCGGTGGGCTGGAACTGGATCGAATGGCTACCGACCTTGTGCCAGGTACCGGACGACGTCGGCGAGACAGGCGGCAACGAGCCGCCGAGCGCCTTCGAGACCGGCTTGTTGAACGTGAGCGTGATCGGCGTCGTCGCCTTGATCGTGGAGCCGGGCGCCGGGTAGGCGATCGCGCTTGTCGCGGAGCCGGCGGGGAACCAGCTGACCAGCGCCGCCGTCGAGCTCTCCCACGTGCGCGGCGCCGCGGCGACGTACACCGTGCCGGCGTCGGCGGTGCGCGCGAGCGTCACCGTCGATTGCGGCGTGCCCAGCACCTTCCGGCGCAGGCTGGTCATCTCAGGGCCCGATGACACCGTGGACACCGGCTCGGCGAACTGCAGCTGCAGAGGCTGGCCCGAGGCGACGGTCAGGAAATGGGCCTTCAGGTGGGCGCTCGGCGTCGTCAGCGTCAGGTTCAGGTGCTGCGTCTTGCCGGTGACCCATGCGACCGCGCTCGGCCGCTTGACGACAACCTGGACCGACAGCGTCTCGTGCGCCGGGATCTTCCCGTTCGGCCAGATCTGGGTGCCGGACACGTGCACGGGAATCGCCGAGTTCGTCTTCCCGCCGTAGGCACGCACGCTCTCGATCGTGCCGCCGCCGAGCGGCAGGGAAACCTTCGCGAGCGCGGTCGGATCGGTGGTGAGGGTCGCCTTCGAGCTCTTCAGCGCAATCGCAACCGCCGCCGCCGCGCCGACCAGGATCACGATGACGCCAAGCGCCACGTATGGACCCCGCCTCCTGCGCGAACTACGCCCCGCCGCGGACGCCCGGCGCGGCTCTCTGGATGGCCTCGCCGGGCTTCGCTCAGGGCGTAGATATGTTGCTCGCGCTCGTGCCAGCTAAGACCACCCCATGCCAACAATGTACAGGCCGTCCCGTCGGGTCTTTGTTGGGGCGACGTTTTGTTCAGACTTCTGCAACGGAGATTTCATCCCCGGCCCCCGGCCCCCGGCCGCTGGCCCCCGGCCCCCGGCCGCTGGCCGGCCGGGTGCACGCACGTGCCCCTACCGGGTGACCGCACCCAGCGAAGCGCTCGACACGAGCCGGGCGTACTTCGCGAGCGCGGCGGCCGGCGCCGGCCGCTCGGGTGGCCTGTAGTCCTGTGCGCGCGCGGCCATCTCCTCGTCTGAGAGGTTTACGTCGAGCCGACGCGCGTCGACGTCGAGCGTGATCTCGTCGCTGTCGCGGACGATCCCGATCGGGCCGCCTCTCACGGATTCGGGCGCGACGTGTCCGGCCATCAGCCCGCGGGTTGCGCCGGAGAAACGGCCGTCGGTCAGAAGGGCGACGTGCTCTCCGAGGCCTTCGCCGACGAGCGCCGCCGTGACTGCGAGCATCTCACGCATGCCGGGCCCGCCGGCCGGGCCCTCGTTGCGGATCACGACCACGTCGCCGGGCTTGATCCCCTGGGTCCGGACGGCCGCCATCGCGTCCTCTTCGGACTCGAACACCCGCGCCGGACCGGTGTGCTTACGGCGTTCGTAGCCGGCAACCTTGACGACACACCCCTCGGGGGCGAGGTTGCCCTTGAGGATCACGAGACCTCCGGTGGTCTTGAGCGGGTCCGCGAGCGGCCGCACAACCTCCTGGCCGTCCTGCTCGGTCGCCTCCTCAGCGTGCTGGCCGACGGTCTTGCCGGTCACGGTCTGGGCGCTCTCATGGAGGATGCCGGCTTGCCTCAGGCGCTTGAGCACAAGCGGGACGCCGCCGGCGGCGTACAGGTCGGGAGCGACGAAGCGGCCGCTCGGCTTCAGGTCGCACAGCAGCGGCGTCCGCTCGCTGATCCGGTCGAAGTCGTCGATGTCGAGCTCGACCCCCATCTCCTTGGCCACCGCGAGCAGGTGGAGCACGCCGTTGGTCGAGCCACCGCTTGTGGCGATCGCGGCGATCGCGTTCTCGAGCGCCTCGCGGGTGATGATGTCGCTCGGCGTCTGGCCGCGCTCGAGCACGTCCATCACGAGGCGGCCGGCCTCCTTGGCCACGTCCCCCTTGTGAGGATCCTCGGCCGGAACCCCCGATGAGAACGGCGAGATCCCGAGCACCTGGAACGCCATCGCCATCGTGTTCGCGGTGAACTGGCCGCCGCAAGCACCGGAGCCGGGGGACGCAGCCTCCTCGATCGCGGTCAGTTCCTCGTCGGTGATCCGGCCAGCGGCGTGTGCGCCGATCGCTTCGAACACCTCCTGGATCGTGATGCTCTGACCCTTGTAGTGCCCGGGGTAGATCGAGCCGCCGTAGAGCATCAGGCTCGGCAGGTTCAGGCGGCACAGCGCCATCACGGTGGCGGGGATCGTCTTGTCGCAGGCGCTGATCGCGATCACCGCATCGAACGCCTGAGCGAAAGCGACCAGCTCGATCGAGTCGGCAATCACCTCGCGGCTGACCAGCGACGCCTTCATCCCCTCGGTGCCCATCGTGATCCCATCCGAGATCGCGATCGTGTTGAACTCCATCGGCGTCCCGCCGGCCTCGCGGATCCCCTCCTTGACCTTGGCGCCGAGCGCGCGCAGGTGGAAGTTGCACGGCATCGTCTCGATCCACGTGTTGGCGACGCCGATCAGCGGCTTGCTCAGCGCTTCGTCGTCGTAGCCGATGCCCTTCAGCTGGGCGCGGGCGGCGGCGCGCTCGGGTCCTTCAGTGAGCGCGCGACTCTTGTGCTTGAGATCCATGGGGTTCGTTGCGAAATAAGCGGCGGGAATTGACGAGTGGCTGGGCGTTCCTGGCGCCACCGGCGCGCGCGATAATACCGGGAGTATTTGAGGGCGCGCCGGTGGGGCCAGGGGCGTCGAGACGCCGTCAAAACCTCGATTTATTTCCCAACGGACCCCAGGGGCGCGGAACTGTACCCGGCGTTGGGGTGCGGCCGTGTTCTACGCCGCGCTCTGGCGGTCGGCGGGCCGGTCGGGGCCATCGCCGCCGGCGATCTGCCGCATTCGCGCCCGCTCCCACTGCGACAGCCGCCACAGGTCGCGCCGTACCTGGGCGGGGTCGAGCTGGCGACCCGGCAGGTGCATGTTGGCGGTCGTGATCAGCCGGCGCTCGTCGCCGGTGAGCGCCATCCACTTGGCGAGCACGTCGTCGGAGTCGGGCAGGCGCGAGCTGCCATACGGGCGGGTCTCGTCTGGGAACGTCACGCAGTACTCGCTGAGGAGCCGGTGGGTCTGCGCCAGGTAGGCGAGAATCGGTCGGTGCGGGTAGATCAGGTACGCGTACGGCGCGCCACCGGTGCCGCCCGCGTCATCCGGGCCATCGGCGAGCGTGCCCCACACGCGGAGGAAGCCGAGGTCGCGGTACATCGCCCACTCTTCCTCGTTGACGCAGGAGCGCAGCAGCGCCCGCGCCCGCCCCTCGGCGCGGCGTTCGCGTCCGGGATCGTACGACCACGTCGGGGTGCGCTGACGCCGCGCCTTGTACCGGCTCCAGAGTTCGTCGATCCGCGGGACGATCAGGTCCGATAACAGCGCAAGAGCGACGAGCGCGGTCGCTGCAAGCGCCAGCAGCATGGCTCTTTCGGACCTACCTGCCGCCTGCTGCCCGCGGGAAGAAGATCACGCGGTCGGCGTCCCAGGGAATGTCCTCGAACGAGCGGACCATGATCGACTCGCGGCGTCCCCCCTTGTCCGCAACCGGCACCGCGGCCCATAGCCCGGCATCCAGCTGGCGGCGGAACTCCTCGATCAGGCGTTGCTCGTCCTCAGCGCGCTCGACGTCTCCCTCGGCGATCAGAACCTCACCATGCCCCGGCTTCATCCTCAGGAACCGCACATAAGGATTATGCCAAAAGCGTGTCGGCACCCGAGGTATCCGTGGGTACCAAAACTGCCCAAACATCGGGTTTGCAGGCAATCCCCAGAACGTCGACGGGACCGGGTCCCCCGCCGATTTCGCGGAGCCCCTGCGCCACCGCCCGAGAGGCGAGCGCGCGGGCTATGCGCGCGGCCTCGAGCGGCTCGTCGCCGTGCGCGAGACGGGCCGCGAGCACCGAGGAGTGCGTACAGCCCGAGCCGTGAGCGGCCCCGTCCTGGTGGCGCTCACCTTCCAGCTCGACCAGTCGGTGGCCGTCGAAGAACACGTCGGTCAGGGGCTCGCGATGGCCGCCGGTGACGACGACTGCTTGCGGGCCGAGCGCATGAATCTGTCTTGCGAGGCTGTCGACTTCGGCTTCGGCGTCTCCGGTCAGCGTCCTTGCTTCGGGTACGTTCGGGGTGAGCACGGTCGCTCTCGGAAGCAGGAGATCTATGAGGGCCTCGCGGGCTTCGGGGGCAAGCAGCACCGCCCCGGACTCCGCCACCATCACCGGGTCGATCACCACCGGCGTCGTGTCCGGAAGCTCGTGCAGGGCTTGGGCGACGGCCTCAATCGTGGGGCGATCGCCGAGCATCCCGATCTTGACGGCGTCGATCCCGATGTCGTCGCTGACCGCGCGGACCTGGGCGAGGATCACGTCGGGGGGGATCGCGTGGACGGCGGTCACCCCGACGGTGTTCTGGGCGGTGATCGCCGTGATCGCGGTCATGCCGTGAACGCCGCAGGCGGCGAACGCCTTGAGGTCGGCCTGGATGCCGGCGCCGGCGCCGGAGTCCGAGCCGGCAATCGAAAGGACTCTCGGTAACACGACTCCGAGCGTACGCGACTGCGATTTTCGTCGACTATCAGTGAAAATCGCAGTCACCTCACGGTGCGACCCGGTACCGGCCGCCTGGCCCGCGCCGGACGAACCCTTCGAGTTCCAGAGCCGCCAGGGCCGCGAGCCCCTCGTCGGGCTCGAAACCCGCGCGGGCGAGCGCCGCCTTCGTCTCGCGGCCCTCGGCGATCGCTGTCAGCAACGGTTGCAGCTCACGGGGCGGTTCGCGGCGCGGCTCCCGAAAGGTCCGCTCGCCGACGCCGAACAGATGGTCGAGGACATCCTGCGGCCCGCGCACGACGCAGGCGCCGGCCGCGAGAAGTCCGTTCGAGCCTTTCGCTTGCGGCGTCGTCACCCGCCCGGGCACGGCTCCGACCGGACGGCCGACGCCGCTCGCCAGCCGGGCCGTGACCAACGAACCCGACCGCTCCCCGGCCTCGACCACCACGGTCATCGCGGCCAGGGCCGCGATGATCCGGTTCCGCGCCGGGAACATCCACCGCCAGACCGAGCGACCCTGCCCGAGCTCGGAAACGGCCGCGCCGCCCTCCCCGACGATCCGCCGGTAGAGCCCCCTCTTGCCCGGCGGATACGGGCGGTCGGCCTGCCCGGGAAGGACCGCGATCGTAGGCCCGCCAGCCTCGAGCGCACCCGCATGCGCGGCCGAGTCGATCCCGAGCGCCATCCCGCTTACGACCGTCAACCCCGCCACGGCGAGGTCGCGTCCGAGCGAGCGCGCCATATCGAGCCCATACGGAGTCGCCCTGCGGGAACCGACGATGGCCACCGAGTCCCCGGCGAGAAGGTCGACCACGCCGCCGACGACATATAGAACCGCAGGCGGGGCGGCGAGCGCCCGCAGTCCCGGTGGGTAAGCCGGATCGCACCCGCACACTGCCTTAAGACCGGCGTCGAGCGCTCGGGAGCGCACCTCGTCGACGTCCAGCATCTCGAACTCCCGCCCCAACCGCGCCGTTTCCCGCCCGCCGATCGCCGCGATGAGTTCGTAGACCCCGAGCGCGAGCACCTGCTCGATTCGGCCGCGTGCCAGCTCGAGGTGTCCCGCGAGCCTGGCGACAAGCCACGACCGAGCGACACACGCGTCGCACGCCCGCTCGGTCATGCCGCGAGGGTCGTCTCGGCCTCGCCGCGCTGACGCAGGCCGAGCGCCGTCAGCAGGTCGGTGTGGGTGACGCGATCGTGACCTCCGAGGTCGGCGATCGTCTGGGCCACCCGGACGACCCGATGGCGACCGCGCGCGCTGAGCGCGCCGACCGCGTAGGCCTGGGCGAGCGCCTGCTCGGCAGCCTCCTCGAGCCGGATGTGGCGCCGGACGAGCCGTGCGTCCATCTCGGCGTTGCACCGTGCGGCCGACCCCGCCAGCCGGAATCGCTGCCGCTCGCGGGCGTGGGCCACGCGGTCACGGGCACGCGCCGAGGAGGTCTGCGGCGCGGCCCGCAACTCGGGCTCGGTGGGCCGTTCGACGTTGATCAGCAGGTCCATGCGGTCTAGCAGCGGACCGCTCAGCCGGCGGCTGTGGCGCCGCAGGTCGGCCTCGCCGCACCGGCACCGGTCCCCCACGCCGGCGAACCCGCACGGGCACGGGTTCGTGGCCGCGACCAGCATGAACCGCGTCGGGAACACGAGCGCTCGCTGGCCACGCACGATCGTCACGCATCCGTCCTCGAGCGGCTGGCGGAGCGCGTCGAGCGTCGACCGCTGGAACTCGGCCAGCTCGTCGAGAAACAGCACGCCGTGGTTGGCGAGGGTCGCCTCGCCGGGCCTCGGTGGCGCTCCCCCGCCGACCAGCCCGGACGGCGAGATCGTGTGATGCGGGGCGCGGAAAGGCCTCGCCTGGACGAGCCCGCTGGCGTGCAGCCCCGCGATGCTGTGGATCCTCGTGACCTCGATCGCCTCGGCCCGGCTCATCGCGGGCAGG
>DATJYY010000167.1:0-2629 GCA_035499395.1 Solirubrobacteraceae bacterium | reverse complement strand
GCGACGCTGGTAGGGCACTCACTCGGCGGTGGGGTTGCGATGCAGTTCGCCTACCAGTTCCCCGAGCTCACCGAACGCTTGGTACTCGTTTCCAGTGGCGGACTTGGTCCGGAGGTGAGCGCGATCCTGCGGGCCGCGGCGCTGCCAGGCGCCGACAGGTTCATCGCCGCGACCGCCGCACTGGGGAACACCGTCGGAACCAAGGTTGCGCGCGGCTTGGGAGCTGTCGGGTTGCGGCCCAGCACCGACGTCGCAGAGGTCGCACGCGGGTACGCGTCGCTCGTGGACCGCGACCGTCGGGCTGCCTTTCTCGCGACGCTCCGTGGCGTCGTCGGCACTGGCGGCCAGCGCGTCCACGCCGGCGACCGGTTCTACCTTGCCGAGGGCATGCCCGTCCTAATCATCTGGGGCGCACGCGATCCGATCATCCCGGCTCAACACGGGCAGAATGCGCACGAAGCGATTGTCGGCAGCCGCCTCGAAATCTTCGAGGGGGTCGGCCACGTACCGCAACTCGAGGCGCCCGGGCTCTTCATCGCGGCGCTCGAGCGATTCATCGCCGAGACCGAGCCAGCGCGGATCGACCCCGAACACTGGCGCGCCCGCCTCCGCATCGCCAGCGGCCAAGGGACCCGCCGCGGACCAATACGTCAGCAGCAAGCCAGAAAGTAACGGTCCAGTCGTACGCGTCGGCACCGCTTCCGCTTCGGGTCGCACGAGCTGCCGGCCCCGACCTGCAAGACGAGTGCCTTGCCTACGAAGCATTCACCCGGGCTCCGGCGGCGGTGCGCTCGCAATAGCCCAAGAGGAATCGTCACGAGCACGGCGACCGGACGCGCGCTTTGCCCACGGTTACGATAGTCGCGCCGACCGCCCGTGGCCGTGACTGCCGGCGACCACTGAACTGTGTGATCCCCACAACCGGCGGCTGCTGACAGACGACCGCGGATTCGCGGCGTCGCGCCTCCCCGACGGACCAATCTCGCACGGCCGGCGACGCCGATCTTGCTCTGCTGCTTCTCGCTCGCTTGCGGAGTCGTGCCCGGCCACGATGTCCGACTCCGCGACGGTCGGCAGAGCTGTGCGAGTCGTACGACCGGAGGGTGTCGACGGAAGCGCGAGAAGCCCGCTGCTGGCGGCTTCCTTATGGATGCTGTCCCAGGAACCTGATGTCAATCCGGCGAGGGTCCCAGAGGCGACTGGGCCGCCCATCCGCCGTCATCGCCGGCGCGACTGTAACTGACTCGACGGTGTCGGTGATCAGACGTCGCCAAGCCGCTGACCGCTTCGCGGGTTCGCGCAGCCTGTCGATGTCGTCAGGACCGATGACATTGCTCTCGCCCCCATCGCCGAGTCGGGCCCGGACGGTGTGCGCGTCATCGAGGGCCCTGGTCAGCTTCTCCAAGGTCTCCTGGCTCGCGGGTCTGCCCAACAATCCAAGCTCGCCGAGCTGCCGGATCGTGTCATCGAGATCCGCGTTGGCGCGTTCGATCGCCTCGTCCGCCTCGCGGATCTGCTGCTTGCGCGACGCGCGTCCGTGCGCGTCGGCCGTGGCCGAGTACGCCCGAACCGCGTCCAGCACCATCTCCTCAACGCGGTCGGCTTTGACCGCCGCTCGTCGCTGGCACGGGTTCGCGCTCGTATCGCCGCAGCGGTAGTTGCCGCTGTAGCTGTTGATCACCATCCGCGACCCGCACGTCCCGCAGCGCAGCACACCGAGGCGCGCCAGCAGCCGCTCGGACTTGGCTTGGCGCCCGCGCGAGAGCGTCCGCCGCTGCACGCGCTCGAACAGGGCGCGATCCTTGATGATCGGCTCGTGGGCGTTCAGGTTGTGCAGCTCGCCGAAGTGGATCTCGCCCAGATACATCCGCGAGCGCAGCATCGACGCCACGCCGGAGATCGCGCGCTCGATCCCATTCTCCGCCAGCAACGCCTGGATCTCCACCAGCGATGCGCCGCGGTCGCGACGTTCGAACACCTTGCGGACGACGGGCACGAACTCGTCGACCGTCTCGAGCACGCCGTCCTTGCCGCGGACGTACCCTGGCACGACCCGCGAGTTCGGCAGCACACCGCGCGCGACCGCGCGGGCCTGCGCGGCCGTGACCTTCTCGCCCGTGACCTCGGCGAAGTACTGGAACACCGCGCCCATCATGTTCGTGGACAGCCTCGTGGCCGCGGTGCCGTTGGTCAGCTTGCCGTGGTCCAGCGCGAAGATCTCGCCGCCGGCCTTCTCGACGCGCTCGATCACCTCGAGCTGCACTTTCAGCGACCGCACGAGCCGGTCGAAGTACGCCACGACGATGTGATCGGCCTGACCGGCCTCGACCATCTCGACCGCCTTGAGCAGCCCGGGGCGCTTGGCGAGCGGGCGCTTGCCCGAGACGTCGATCTCGGGGAAGTGCGTGACGAACCGCTCGCTGCGCTTGCGCGCCCAGCGTTTGGCGCTGTCGAGCTGCACGTCGGGGGAGTGGAAATGCTCGCCGGGGCGGTCGCCCTGGGCGCTCACGCGGACGACGGCGACGGTGCGGGGCTTCTTGTTCACGGCGGTTCCTCTCGGCACGGTTTGGATCATAGGCCTTTTGTCGGCTTTAGACCCGACCGGCGAGAAGGCCCGAGCCGTGAAGCG
>DATJYY010000166.1:0-7688 GCA_035499395.1 Solirubrobacteraceae bacterium | reverse complement strand
GCAGCACGACGACCCTGAACAGCTGTGGCGCGCCGCCGCGAGCCTCGGGGTCGGTCGGGAGGCCGCGGGCCTCCCCGAGCTGGATCGCTTGATCACGTTCGCGCCGCGGGTGACGTTCGGCCACCCGTTGGTGCGTTCAGCGGTTTACCAGGGCGCCACGAGGCGAGCGCGGCGTCGGGCGCACCAGGCGCTTGCGGCAGCCTGCGACCCTGAGCGCGATCCCGATCGCCGCGCCTGGCACCTCGGGTCGGCCGCAGTGGGCCCTGACGAGGAGGTCGCGGCCGAGCTCGAACGGTCGGCCGAACGAGCACGTGGTCGCGGTGGCTGGGCCAGCAACGCCGCGTTCCTCCGTCGGGCGGCCGAGCTCACACCCGACTCGCGATGCCGCGCTGAACGAGAGCTCGCGGCGGCGACCGCGAGGCTGATGGCCGGCGATCCGGCCGGCGCCCGGGCGCTGCTCAAAGACGCCGAGCCTCAGCTCGGCGACCCGCTGGCCCGCGCGAAGGCGGGGCGACTGGACGGCGCGATCCGCCTCGGAACTGGTCACCTCGGTGAAAGTGCAGCAATTCTGCTCGAGGCGGCGCGCGCGTTTGAGCCGCTCGACAGCCGATTCACCCGCGATACGCTCCTTGAGGCGCTCCAGGCGGCGACCTTCGCTGGTCGGTTTGCCAGCGGAGCGGGCGTTCTCGAGGTCCTGCACGCCGCCCGAGATGTGCCGTTCCCCGCCGAGTCTCGGGCGACGATCGCCGACCTTCTCCTCGACGGATCCGCCCACCGCGCTGAAGGCCGCTCGCGCGAAGCTGCTGTGCTTTTCCGCCGTGCGATCGAGGCGCTCGGCGGTGCCGATGATCTGCGTTGGTTTGCGCTAGCCGGCTTCGCCGCGGCCGAGTTGCTCGATGACGAGGCGGACCGTTCGCTGGCAAATCGATGGGTGAAGCTGGCGCGCGATCAGGGCGCGCTCACCTCCCTGGCGCTGGCCCTGACGTTCCAAGGAGCTGACGATGTGCGGGCCGGTCGCTTCCGCTCGGCCGACGCGAGTCACGCAGAGTGTCAAGAGATCTCCGCCGCGACAGGCGATGAGCGAATGACCCGCCGGGCGAGGTCGGCCGACCTGCAGACACTCGCCTGGCGCGGCCGCGAGGCAGACGCACGTGCAGCGGCCGCAGCGGCCACGCGCGACTACGCGGAACGCCGATCGGGTTTAGGGCTCAGCTCTGTCAACCTGGCGCTCACCACGCTCGAGATGGGGCTCGGCAGCTATGAATCGGCGCTGAGCTCCGCGCTTGGCATATACGAGGAGGATGTGCTCGCCGTGGGAACGTTGATCCTGCCTGAGATCGTCGAGGCCGGAGCACGCTGTGGCAACCACCAGGCCGCTGCCGCGGCTCTCGATCGGCTATCGGATCGAGCGCTGGCGGGGGGCGCCGCCTTGGGGCTGGGCCTGCTCGCGCGCTCTCGTGCGTTGCTTGCAGAGGACACGCGCGCCGAGGGCTTCTACATGGAGGCGATCGAGCACCTTGAGCGATGCGACACCGCACCCCACCTCGCCCGCGCCCACCTCTTGTACGGGGAATGGCTGCGGCGCCAAAAACGTCGAAGCGACGCCCGCGACCAACTCAGGGCCGCGCATGAGATGTTCTATTCGATGGGCGCCGAAGCTTTCGCCAGGCGTGCGCGGATTGAGCTGCTCGCGACCGGCGAGCACCCTCGTCAGAGAACCGAGCAGACACGTGACGAGCTCACCCCGCACGAGGAACGGATCGCCCTGCTCGCCAGCGAGGGCGCCTCAAACCGGGAGATCGCCGCACAGCTGTTCATCAGCCCAAGCACGGTCGCGTATCACCTGCGCAAGATCTTTCTCAAGCTGAACGTTCGCAGCCGCGCGCAGCTCGCCCGCGCGATCCCCGACCGGACGACACACGTGCCTCACGGTGACGGCGGGCTGGTCGACGGCCGGCGACAAGCTCCGCCTGGATGACGGCAGCCGCACGTCTCCGGTACCGGGAGCTGTCCGCTGGCAAACCGAGCCAAGCCTCACAACTCTAGTCCGCCCGGTCATTGCCGCTGGTACCCGTTCGCGTATCAGTGCCGCCATTTGCCCCTTCTTCGCGCACGACATAGGTGAAGTAGCGGATTCGGCCGTCGTCGCCTCGGCGCGGGAACACCCCCTGCATCTCGCTCTCGAAGCCTGGGAAGAGGTTGTCGCTCTCCTCGAACAGCCGCAGGTAGGCGGTTGCCGCCGAGCCTTCGGTGAAGCGCTCGCCTGGGACCATGACGGCGATCCCGGGCGGGTACACGACGATCAAAGTGGCCGCGATCCGCCCGCTGAGCTCATCAAGCGAAATCAGGTCGACCGCATCACCGAGGAGCTGGACGTGTCCTTGGGCGGGCGGCAGCACCAGCTCGGGCTCGTGCTCGGCGTTATATGCGGCACGCTGGAGAACGTCGGCGTGGCGGTCGCGCAGGAACTGGTGCATCTCGTCGCACAGCTCGGTCAGGGTCATCGCGCCGTAACGCTCCGGGTGTGAGGACACGAGCTCGGGCAGCACCTCAGACAAGGCGGCGGCCTCGTCGTAGAGGCGTTTGATCTCTAGCAGCTCCGACAGTACGGTCGCGGACTTGCCGCGCTCGATGGCGGCCGTCACGAGCAGCAGGATCGTGTAGAAGCTCGTTTTTTCGTTCACGATCCCCTTGGAGCGCAAGATCGCGGCGGGAATCGCGGCCGGAATTCCCCATTCGTCGAACGCGCGCCCTTGACGGATTCCAGGCGTCGTGATCGAGCATTTCGTCGGGTCGAGCATGATGTAGCCGGGGACGAGGCCGTTCAGGTCGTGCCAGTCGTCGCCCTCGTGGAACATCCAGCACTCGGGAACGCTGGCCAGCAGGTCGTCGTTGACCTCGCTCCATCGGACACGGGACAGGCCGCCACCGGCGATTGCCCGCCCGATGGACGCGCGGGTCTCCGGGGTGAGCTCGGGTGCGGCAAGGGCCGCGTCGAGCTGCTCCGGGGTGATCGTCAAGGTGTGTGGTCCGAAGATGTCGAAGAACCATTGCCTGCGCGAAGTGGTCCCGAGAGCGCTGAGCTCGTCGCGGTACCGCTCGATCTGCTTGCGAAGCGCGATCGACTCGCGCACCGCGTCGTCCATGAGCAGAAAACCCTGCCTCCCTCGCATGATCTCGGCCCCGACGTCGAGTGACGCGATCATGTTGTACTGAGGGGAGGTCGAGGTGTGCATCATGAACACCTCGTTGAATCGATCGTGCTCGAGGTGGCGCGCCTGTCCCTTGATGTGAGTGTCTCGAACGTGGATCTGCGAGGCCTGGGACATGCCGGCGAGGCACTTGTGCGTCGACTGGGTAGTGTAGATACCGGGGTCGTCCGGGCGGAGATCGGTGAGGCCCATGCCGAAGCGATCGACGTAGAGGGGGTGGAACTTCGCGTAGGCCATCCACGCCTCGTCATAAACGAGGTAGTCACACAGGTGACCGAGCTTCTCGAACAGTAGGCGGGCGTTGTAGCAGACGCCGTCGTAGGTCGTGTTGGTGACGATCGCCAGGCGGAACGGCCGCTCGCGCCGCCAGGCCTCGGGATCGGAAATCAGTGGGTTTCGACGGATCTGATCGCGAATGTATTCCTCGTCGAGGTACTGCCAATCGATCGGTCCGATGATGCCATTGGCGTCTCGAGTGGGATTGAGATAGACCGGGATCGCCCCGGCGAGCATCAGCGCCCCATGGTGCATCGACTTGTGACAGTTGCGGTCGAACAGGACGAGATCGCCCGGTTGCAGCAGGCTCATCGTGACCATCTTGTTCGATGTCGACGTGCCGTTCAGAACGAAGTAGGTCCGCTCCGCGCCGAAGATCCTCGCGGCGCGCCGTTCCGCGTCGAGCACTGGGCCTTGGTGCTGGAGGATCGATCCGAGCTCGGGCGAGGCGTTACACAGATCGCCGCGCAAGAAGTCCTCGCCCACGAAATCGAAGAAGATCCGGCCGAGCGGTGTCTTGCGGTAGAACATTCCACCGTTGTGTCCAGGGCAGCACCAAACCCAGTTGAAGTCATCGACGTAGCGCTTCAGCGCACCGAAGAACGGCGAGAGGAGCTGCGCGGTGTAGTCGACGACGAGCCGCTCGACCCGACCTGCCACGAACGACGCCGTGTCTTCCTGCAGCCAGAAAGCGCCCTCGGTGTGCTCGGCGACTCCGAGCGTCAGTTGCTCGACGCCGTCGCGGTCAGCCAGCATCAGGACCGGGATCTTGTCGCTGCGCCGGTGCAGACGATCGACGGCGCCGAGCAACGCGCTCTCGCCGTCGAACACGTCTGGGTCTAACAGCGCAGCGCCGATGCCTGCGTTGCGGGAGATCGCGAAGTCGACGTCGGATGCGGAACGGGCGAGCGTGACGCTCAGCCCGCGCGCCTCGAGCGCGGCGGCCAGTTCGCCGACCGCGGCGGCGATGACCGAGCCGGTGCCGAGCTCGTGGTGCGCTACCAGGACAGGGTAGTTCTCGTAATGCTCCATCAGGCGTCGATCTGCTTCACGAATGTCTCGTCCTTCCACCCGGGCTTGCGGAAACGGGCGAACAGGAACGGGGGGATCGCCAGCAGGGCGGTGAACAGCACCATCATGCAGACGTAGAGCGCGTGATTCCCGGTGGCGATCTGCGACGGCGGAACGAAACCGAGGAAGAACGCGAACGAGCACCCGGTGATGCCGAAGCCGCCCACGAGCCACACGCCAAGCTTGCCTCCCGGGATCTGGTAGGGGCGCGGCGTGTCGGGCTGCGTGTAGCGCAGCCGGATCAACGCGGCGAGCATCAGCACATACATGATCACCAGCAGCTGCGTGGTAAGCGCGGACAGGATCCAGTACGACGTCGAGATCGTTGGTTCGAACAGGAACAGCAGCGAGAACAGCGTGCCGATGCCGGCCTGGATGAGAAGGACTCCCGTCGGCGCCAGCTTGTTGTTGTGGCGCTGGAAGACCTTCGGGTAGTCACCCTGCGCGGAGGCGCGCATGAACCCCCTCGCCGGTCCGTCGATCCAGGTGCTGAGCAGCGCGATCCCTCCGACGAAAACCAGGAGCGACATCGGCCGCAGCAGCCAGCCGACGCCGAACTTGTCGAAGAAGACCTGGAAGGCCTGGAACACGCCCGCGTGGAGGTCGATCTGATTTGCCGGGACGACGAACGCGATCGCGAGAGTGCCGAGCACGTAGATAACCACGAGCACGACGCAGGCGAGCAGTGTCGCGCGCGGAATGTCCTTGCTCGGGTTCCGGGCCGAGTCCGCCGAGAAGCCGGCCATCTCCATGCCGGAGAAGGCGAGCAGGACGCCCGAGAAGAAGACGAGGTTCGTGAGGTTCAAGCTCGGCACCAGCGAGTGAGCGCCCGAATACGGCGCCGCGAGCGAGCGGCCGCTGAGCAACCACCCGAGACCGAGCAGGATCAGCACGGCTCCGGGAAAGATCGAGCCGGCGAGCGAGCCCCATGTACTGATCCGAGCCGAGTCTCGGGCGCCGAGGAAGTTCGCCAGCGTCGTCGCCCAGAAGACGACCATCATCACGGCGAACAGCCACCACTTGTTGTTCGCCCAGGATGGCACGATCACATAGGCCAACGCCGCGCCGATGAAGGCCAGTACAGTCGGGTACCAGACCAGGGACTGGGCCCAATCGGCCCAGATGGCAAGCGAACCCTGCGTCTCGCCGAACGCTTCCCTGACCCAGGTGTACACACCGCCGGCCTTGGGCCACCCACTGCCAAGCTCGGCCGCGGCAAACGAGATCGGGAGCATGAAACCCAGAAGTGCCAGCGCGAAGATGAAGATCGATCCCCATCCGTACTCGGCGATCGTCGGCAGATTCCGTAGGCTGATCACCGCCGCCACATCGATCATCGCGAGGCTGAACATCCCCAGGACCCGCTTTTTCTGGGCCAGCACCCGTGCCGCAGGGTGCCGCGAAACGCCAGCCGTGGCCTGGCCGTTCCGCGCTGGGTAACCCGTGTGCGCCGTGGGGTCACCCCCCGGTTTCCGTGGCGCGATCGGCCGAGCGGTCGCTCTTAACGGTGCGTCAGGCATGGCCGTCGCGGTGCGGTGCCTCGCCGAAGTAACGCTGTGCCAGGCGGAGCAGTTGTCGTTCATCAATGTGGTCGATGTCGATTCGGACGTCGGCGACCAATTTGGCCGAGATGTCTGGGCGGTGCTTCTCGACGTAGCTCACCCAGTGATGCGACGCGTTGGCTTTGCCTCCGCCATGACCGAACACGAGAATTGCACCGGCGGGAGCCACCGCCTCGGTGATCGCCTGCCAGTACTCCAGACTGTCATCCTCGTAGGTCCCGGATGGATTCCCGGCATGATGCCCGACCTTGTGAAATCGCCCGCGGGGGTCGGTGGCCACAATGCGCGTTGGGCGCTCACCCGGGACCGCATCGGTGGCGTAGATGTTGCTCTGGCGGAATGCGATTACGGCGACCACGTTCTTGTTGCGGATGGGCTCAGCGATCTGGTCCATGATCGGCATCCCGTCACTCGGGCAGCTGGTCCGCCGCGTGTACGTCGCGGTATCCGTTCACGACTGCGTTGGCTTCTCTGATGGCTCTGCCTTCATCGCCATGCTCGGCCAGCTGCTGGTTGGCTACGGCGATCCACAACCGCTTTTCGGCATCGCTCAAGCCCTTGTGATGTCTGTCGACGTCTTCTGCAGTCCAGGGCATGCGCGGTTCACCAGGTGGGAAGTGATCGCTTTACTCGAGTCCGACCTGCAGGTCGGGGCTGAGCATCTCCACTACGAGATCCTGGTCAGCGCCCACGTTCATGGCTGGCTCGTGGCTACAAACCGGACAGGGATAGCCGCTCTCACATGAACACGTGGCGAAGGCGGAGCCGCCCGTGCAGTTGCAGTCTTTGGCAGTCCTGCAGTTGGCACACATGGAAACCTCTCTTCTCAGCGGTGGAAAGCATTTGGTCAAGCAAGGCTAGGTCGGCCGCCGCCCAAGGCCGATATCGAGGCGGCCCGCCCCCCACAGCCGGTGCTTATAGAGAGCCCCGGCTTGGAAGGGCCGCTTTATCTCGTCGTCATGCGGGCGATGGGTAGGCCACTGCCCGGCGAGAGCGGACGTGCAGCACCAGAGCGTTGCCGACGAACATGCCCAATCCGATCAGAATGAAGGTGACCAGAGCGTTGACGATGTTGCCCAGCCCCGCCGGGTCGTCCGAGCCGAAGAACTGTGCGACGCCGATCAAGCCCACGGAGCCCGGCACGAGCAGCCAGAACGCCGGCATGAGGGTCGCGAGCGAAGGTGGACCTGAGGGACGTCCCTCGACCCACGCCGCAACCGGGGTCATCGCGAACGCGCCGACGAATGCGCCCAACTCGCCAGACAGAAGCTTTGCCCCGAGCTGCTCGCCGATCCATGCCGTGAGCAGCACGAGCAGCAGCCAGCCGAGGCTGCGCGGCGGCCCCGAGAAGTGCACGTAGCAGCCGACCCCAAACACGAGCGCGCCGAGCCACGGCGCCCATGCTCCAAGCGTGTTGATCGGCGTGTCGGTGCTGACGCCGTGGACATCGATGCCGGCCAGCTGTGCGCCAATGGCAATACCCAAGGTCAAGAGCACGAACTGCATCGTCCCTGCGACCAGCCGGCTCGCCCCACTGATGAGGTGACCCGCCGTCAGGTCGAGCGTG
>DATJYY010000165.1:0-6732 GCA_035499395.1 Solirubrobacteraceae bacterium | reverse complement strand
CGCGCCGGCAAGACGTTCCTGGTCGTCGAGCACAACATGGAGTTCGTGATGGGGCTGTGCCACGAGGTCACCGTGCTGCATCAGGGGCGGACGCTCGTCAAGGGGACCCCGGACGAGGTTCGCGCGAACCCGGCCGTGCTCGACGCATATCTGGGCGGAGGCGACGACGATGACTTCTAGCGGACCGAACGGCTCGGCTCCAGAGGGCAATGTGATCCTCACGCTCGACGGCGTGACGGCCGGCTACGGCGGCGGCGACATCCTCAAAGCAGTCTCGTTCACGGTCGCCGAGCGCGAGATCATGTGCATCGTCGGTCCCAACGGCGCCGGCAAGTCGACGCTGCTCGCGACGATCAGCGGCGTCCTGCGCCCGCGCCGCGGAGCGATCGCGTTCCGCGGCGACTCGCTGGTCGGGCTCGCGCCGCGTCAGATCCTGGCCAAAGGGATCGTGATGGTCCCCCAGGCGCACAGCCTGTTCGGAGAGATGACCGTGCGCGAGAACGTGGAGATGGGTGCGTACACAGTGCGCGACGCGGGAGTCGTGCGGCGCCGGCTCGGCGAGGTGGAGGAGCTGTTCCCGCTCGTGCGCGAGCGGGCGCACGACAAGGCCGGAAGCCTGTCGGGCGGTCAGCAGCGGCTCGTCGAGCTGGCGCGAAGCCTGATGCTCGATCCAGCGCTGATCGTGCTTGACGAGCCGTCGATCGGGCTCGACCCGCCGACTCGCAAGACCGTCTTCAAGATGATCCGGCTGATGAACCAGCAGGGGCGGACGATCCTGCTCGTCGAGCAGAACGCCAGGGCCGGGCTCAAGCTGTCGGCGCGCGGCCTCGTACTCGAGAACGGGCGCGTGCGGCTCACCGGGACCGGCCGCGAGATCCTCGAGCACCCGGAGATAGCCGCGCTGTACCTCGGTGGCGCGGTATCGAGTGGAACGGCGAGCTGATGCCCGACGCCCGAGTGCAAGGCGCGATCGACCATTGGGCTCCTCGGTTCACGACGATGGGCGTCGACTACAACGATTTTGTGCGGGCCACCCGCGGGCTGGAGCGCTGGGCCGACTGGCTCGACGCGTGGACCGCGGTCGCCGACGAGCACATCGAGCTCGCGGTCGACGCAGAGGCTGCCGGGCGCGCGCGAACCGCCGGCGAGGCTTACCTGCGCGCCGCTCTCTGCCTGCACTTCGGAAAGTTCGTGTGGGTCCTCGACGGCGACCGCCACCGGGCCGCGACCGAGCGCGCGGTGGCGGCGCTCCGCCACGCCCACGCGCACCTGGACCCGAGCGCGGAGCGGATCGAGGCGCCCCTCGGCCCGGGCCTCCTGGCGGCGAATCTGCGCCGACCCGCGGACCGTGCGGCGCGGCCGCCGCTCGTTGTGATCATCCCCGGCCTGGACTCGACCAAGGAGGAGTTCTTCCACTGGGAGAACGTGTTCCTGGTTCGCGGGATGGCGACGCTGTCGATGGACGGGCCTGGACAGGGGGAGAGCGGGTTCGACTTGGCGATTCGTCCCGACTACGAGGTCGCGGTGGCGGCGCTGCTCGATGCTCTCGGCCCTCGCCTCGACCTCGACCTCGATCGCGTCGGCGCGGTCGGGGTCAGCCTCGGCGGCTACTACGCGCCTCGGGCCGCGGCGTTCGAGCCGCGGATCCGGGCGGTCGCCGGCGTCAGCGGCCCGTACAACTTCGGCGAGCTTTGGGACAGGCTGCCGCCGGTAAGCCGCGAGACGTTCGTGTTCAAATCGGGCGCGCGCGACGACGACGACGGCCGGGCGCGCGCGCTCGAGCTCGACCTGGCCGGCGTCATGTCGCGCGTGACCCAGCCGGCGCTGTTCGCGACCGGCAAGCTCGATCGGATCATCCCATGGGAGCAGACCGAGCGGATGGCGCGGGAGGCCGCGAGCGCCGAGTTCGTCCTCTACGACCAGGGGATGCACGTGTGCAGCAATATCCCGTACCGGTACCGGCCGCTCGTCGCGGACTGGATGTTGGAGCAGCTTCGCGGGGCGGTCTAATCGAGGGCGAGCGACGCGCCGCGGTCGGCGGCCGGGATCGCTTCCTGAGAATCGTGATTGAGGGAGGTGTTCCGCTCCGAGGTGACCTCGCGCTCGAGCGGCAGTGACCCGCCGACGGTGTAATACGGCTTGCCGGCGATGACAAGATCCTCGGCCGGGAAGCGGGTGATCACCTCACAACCGTCGGCGGTCACGACCAGTTGTTCCTCGATTCGTGCCGCTGACCAGCCGTCGCTCGCGGGCCAGAACGTCTCGAGCGCGAACACCATCCCCTGGCGGATCTCCTCCGGATGGTCGAGCGACACGAGCCGGCTGAAGATCGGTTTCTCCCAGATGGAGAGCCCGACTCCGTGGCCGAACTGGAGCGCGAATGCGGCCTCCTCATCGGGGAAGCCGAACTCCTCCGCGCGCGGCCAGACGTTGACGACGTCGGCGGTCGTGGCGCCGGGGCGGATCAGCTCGATTGCCGCGTCGAGGTAGTAGCGGCAGCGCTTGTAGGCGTCGACGAGTGCCTTGGACGCGCTCGCCACCGCGAACGTGCGGTAGTAGCACGTCCGGTAGCCCATGAAGCTGTGGAGGATGTCGAAGTACGCCGGATCGCCGGGACGTAGCGCCCGGTCGGTGTAGACGTGGGGATGGGGGTTGCAGCGCTCGCCCGAGATCGCGTTGACGCCCTCGACGAACTCCGACCCCATGTCGTAGAGAACCTTGTTGACCAGGCCGACGCACTCGTTCTCGCGCATCCCGGGCTTCATCGCGCGGTACAGCTCCTCGTACGCGGCGTCGACCATCGCGCACGCCTGGTTCAGCAGCGTGATCTCATCGACGTTCTTGATTACGCGCGCCTGCTGCATCAGCTGCTGACCGTCGACGACATCGATGCCGGCTTTCTGCAAGGCGAACAGGACGGGCGGCTCGATCGCGTCGACCCCCACCGGCTCGGTCAGGATCCCGCGCTGCTCCAGCTCGGTGGCGATCTTGTGGGCCACGCTCTCGGCACGGCCGGACTCGGGCGACATCGCACCGCGGAGCGTCGAGATGCCGGCGCGCGAGCGGCCGTCCGCGAGCCATGGGTTGTACAGCTGGTGGTGGCGCGCCGCCGAGCCGAAGTCCCACATGATCGGCTCGTCGTGCTGGGGGAGCAGGCAGAAGCGGTTCAGCTTGTCCTGTGCCCAGGTGCCGATGTGGGTGGCGGTGATGTAGCGGATGTTGGTCATGTCGAAGCACAGGAGCGCTCCGAGCGATGACTCCGCGAGCAGTCGCTTTATCCGTGCGAGCCGTTCGGTTCTCAGGCGGTCGAACCGGATCCGCTCCTCCCAGTCCACGCCCATGTTTCCGTAGGTCGGGAGTCCCATCCGGGTCGCGATTCTACAATCGTTTGCAGCCGAGCGCGAAACGGGCTGAATGCGATTTTCACTGACTATCAACGGAAATCGCAGTCGCATAGGCGGGGTTGACGCCGCTTGCAGCAGTCCGATACGCTTGCAAACGATTGCATGTCGGACCTGAACGACAAGCGCCTGGGCTGGGTGGGGGCGGGCCGGATGGGCCTCGCGCTCGCGACCCGCCTGCTCGACGCCGGCTGCGACGTCGCGGTGTACAACCGCACCCGGTCGAAGGCCGAGCCGCTCGCCAAGCTCGGCGCCACCATCGTCGACCGCCCCGCCGATCTCGGCGACCGCGACATCGTATTCACGATCGTCGCCGGGCCCGCCGACTTCGAGCAGGTCGTCACCGGGCCCGAAGGCCTGCTCTCGGCCGCGGGACCCGCGCCGGCGGTCGTCGTCGACTCGACGACGGTGTCGGCTGAGGCGTCCGCCGCCGTGCGGGCCGAGGCCGCGAAGCGCGGGACCGCACTGCTGGCCGCTCCGGTCAGCGGGAATCCCAAGGTGGTCAAGGCTGGGCGGCTGACGATGGTCACCTCCGGACCCGAGGAGGCCTATCGCGCTGCGCTGCCCTACCTCGAGATCATGGCCGGCGGCGGCGTCACCCACTGCGGCGACGGGGACCGCGCCCGTCTGGTCAAGGTGTGCCACAACCTGATGCTCGGGATCGTCGCGCAGACGCTCGCCGAGATCCTCGTGCTCGCCGAGAAGGGCGGTGTATCGCGCGCCGACCTGATGGAGTTCCTGAACAACAGCGTGCTGGGCTCGACCTTCACCCGCTATAAGACGCCGGCCTACGTGAACCTGGATTTCACGCCGACGTTCACGCCAGAGCTCCTGCTCAAGGACTTCGATCTCGGCCACGCGGCGGCGCGCGAGCTCGGCGTGCCGATGCCGGTCGCCTCGGCCGCCCAGCAGGTCGTGCAGTCGCTCGTCGGCAACGGTTACACCGACGTCGACTTCGCCGCGCTCATCGAGTTGCAGGCCAAGGCCTCGGCGCTCGAGCTCGCGCCCGACGCCGCACCGGTGTCGGACGGGCTGGAGCGCGCGGCGTGACGTCAGGCCCTGCGGGCACCGCTCTCGACACCGAGGCGCCGGCGGCGTACCTCGAGCGCTACGGGCTGATGCTGCTGATCCGGTTGTTCGAGACCGAGATGCAGCAGTTGTTCCTCAAGGGCGAGGTCCACGGTACCACGCACCTGTGCGCGGGCCAGGAGGCGGTGCCCGTCGGCGTATGCTCGGCACTCGAGCCCGGCGACTACCTCGCCGGGACCTACCGGGGCCACGGCCACGCGCTCGCCAAGGGCACCGATCCGGACGCGCTGATCGCAGAGATGCTCGGCCGCGCCACCGGCGTCTGTGCCGGGCGGGCGGGATCGATGAATGTGATCGACGTCGAGCACGGGCTCGTCGGCTGCTTCGGGATCGTCGGCGGGAGCATCGCCGCCGCCACCGGTGCCGCACTCGCCGCCAAGCGACAGGGCCGGGTGGCGGTCGCGATGTTCGGGGACGGCGCCACCAACCAGGGGTACTTCCACGAGTGCCTGAACTTCGCGAAGGTGCTCTCGCTGCCGGTCGTGTTCGTGTGCGAGAACAACTTCTACGGCGAGTTCACGCCGATGCTCGCGGTCACCGCCGGCGGCGACATCACGGCGCGGGCTGCCGGCTACGGTCTCCCGGCTCGGACCGTCGACGGCAACGATCTGTGGGCCGTGCGTGAGGCCGCGCTCGAGGCTGTTGGAAAGGCGCACTCGGGCGCGGGGCCCACACTGCTCGAGTGCCAGACGTACCGCCACCACGGCCATTCGAAGTCGGACCCGGCGCGGTACCGGCCGCCCGAGGAGGTCGAGCGGTGGCTGGCGCGCGACCCGCTGACGATCGCGCGGGCACGCCTGGTCGAGCTCGGGGTCGCCGAGTCGGACATCGACGAGGTGCGGGAGGCGACGCGCGCGCGGATGGATCGAGCGGTGCAGGCCGCGCTCGCGGCCCCCTATCCGGATCCGGACGGCGGCCGAGCCACCGAGTTCGCACCATGACGCTCGAGTTCCGCGCGGCGATTCGCGAGGCGATCGTCGAGGAGATGGAGCGCGACGAGTCCGTCGTGTTGTTCGGCGAGGACGTCGCCGCCGAGCAGGGCGGCGTGTTCGCGGTCACCCCCGGCATTCAGGAGCGGTTCGGCTCAGCGCGCGTGTTCGACACGCCCATCTCCGAGCTCGCGCTGTCTGGAGCGGCGTTCGGCGCCGCCGTCGCCGGCCTGCGCCCGATCATCGAGATCATGTTCGGCGACTTCATGGGGCTGGCGATGGACTCGCTCGTCAACCAGTCCGCCAAGTACTGGTACCTGTCGAACGAGCAGCGCAGCGTGCCGCTCGTCGTCCGCTCGGCCGTCGGTGGCGGCGGACGGTTCGGCGCGATCCACTCGCAGACCCACGCGACATGGTTCCAGGGGATCCCCGGGCTGAAGATCGCGTTCCCGTCCTCGCCGGCGGAGGCCAAGGGTCTGCTGAAGGGCGCGATCCGCGACGATAACCCGGTGATCTTCCTCGAGCACAAACGCCTCTATTCGGTCAAAGGGGAGGCGCCGGCCGCGGGTGATGAGGTCCTCCCGCTCGGCAAGGCCCTGGTCGCCCGCTCCGGCGCAGACGTCACGATCGTCTCTGCCGGCAAGGGCGTGGCCGACGCGCTCGAGGCCGCCGACGAGCTCGCGGCTGACGGCGTCCGGGCCGAGGTCGTCGACCTGCGGACACTCCGGCCGCTCGATCTCGACACCGTGCTCGAGTCGGTGGCGCGGACCAATCGCGTGCTCGCGGTCGAGGAGGGACCGAGGACCGGCGGATGGGCCTCCGGGCTGCTCGGGCAGGTCGCTGAGCACGGCCTGCACGACCTCGACGACGCGTGGCTGCTCGCCACCGACGAGCTGCCGATTCCCTACAGCCCGACGCTTGAGGACGCGTTCATCCCGGGTCCTGGCGCGATCGCCGCCGCGGTTCGTGAGCGTGCAGGAATCGCGGTGAGCTGACGTGGCCGAGATCGTCATGCCGCGCCTGTCGGACTCGATGGAGGAGGGCACGATCGTCCGCTGGCTGAAGAAGGACGGCGAGGTCGTCTCGAAGGGCGAGGCGCTCGCCGACGTCGAGACCGACAAGGCGACGGTCACGTTCGACGCGGAAGCCGACGGGGTCCTGCGGATCCTGGCGGAGGAAGGCCAGACCGTGCCGATCGGCGGCGTGATCGCGAGCATCGGGGAGACGGCCGAGAGCGAGGCGAAGCCGGCCGAACGCGAGGCGAACGGCCGTGCGAAGGCGTCGCCGCTGGCGCGGCGCGCCGCGCGCGAGGC
>DATJYY010000164.1:0-28735 GCA_035499395.1 Solirubrobacteraceae bacterium | reverse complement strand
CGCTCGCCCGCGTAGCGCGGGTGGTCGACGACGCCACCGCGGAACACGCCGACCTCGATCTCGGGATCGAGCAGGACCAGGTCGACGGCGGCCTCGGTCTCGGTCAGCGTGCCTGAGTCCTCGGCGTTCAGATGGCGGGGGTTGCAGAGCTCGAGCACTCCGGCTCGGCCCCGGCGGGTGACGCGGGCGTGGCCGAGGTCGACCGTGCCGTTGCTGCGGAGCTCGTTCAGATGATCGAGCGCGAGCTGCGTCGGGTACAGCATCGACTCGACGAGATGGCGACCGGTGCGCGTAATCGCGAGGATCTCGGCAAGCAGCAGCCCCTGGGCGAGTTCGACGCCCTGCTTGTCCGCCAGCTTCCGGGTGCGCTCCTGTTCGACCTCGGCGCGCGTCGGGACGAGTCCCGGAACCCGCTCTGCCGCGTCGTACAGCAGGTCATCGAGCCGCACCGGACGCGTGCAGCGGTCGGTCAGATCGTCGTACAGCGCCTCGACGGTCAGCCCGGCCTGCTCGAGGATGACTGCGGGTGGCAACTGCTCGGTCGTGGCCATGCGTTCAGCCTCTCAGATTACGGTCGCACACCGTGCCATGTACAAGGCCCGAAAGCTCCGCTCGCCGGGGGCTCGGTGCGGGCCGCATCACCCGAGGACGTCGAGCAGATCGGCCACGTGGTCGATGACCGCGTGGGGCCGCCGGCTCTCCGGGAGCTTGTCGAGCGGCGTGGCGCCGGTGATGCCGCTGCGAACGAGCACGGTGCGCGAGCCCCCAATGCGGCCGAGCGCGATGTCCATGCCGACGTCGTCGCCGATCACCGCGATCTCATCGGTGGGGATTCCGAGCCGCGTGCGGATCTCCTCGACCGCGGCGCGCGAGGGCTTCCCGACGATTTTCGGCCGCTTCGCCGTGACCTTGGCGATCGCCGCGGTCACCATCGCCCCGCGGCTGAAGATGATCCCGCCTGAGCCGGCGTAGCCCCGCGCCCAGCTCCCGGTCAGAAGCGGCGCGCCCCGCTCGACCGCGCGCGCCGCGCGCTCCATCGACGGGATATCGGCATCGTCGACGTGCGCGACGAACACGACCTCGGCCTCCTCGCCTTCGGCCTCGTGGATTCCGGCCTCGGCCATCCGGCGGCGGACCACGTCGGAGGCGAACAGCAGGGCGGGGCGGTCGGGGTAGCGCCGGCGTATGTAAGTGATCGCGCTGTCGACCGGCGTCAGCATCTCGTCGTCGGCGATGGGCAGCCCGTCCTCTCTCAGGCCGCGCGCCATCGTCTCGGAGCGGATGTGGCTGCCATTGGTGAACAGCACGAGCTTCCGCCCCGAGGCGCGGATCCGCTCGAGCACCTCGACCGCACCCGGCTGGGGCTCGGCACGACCATCGGGACCGCGGTGAGCGAGCGTGCCGTCGACGTCGAACACGAACCCGCGCACGTCGTCGAGGCCGAGCTTGTTGAGGCCGTCAAGCACGGCGCCACACCACCGCGTCGCCACCGTTCTGGGTGAGCTCGAGTTCGGTGATCGCGGGGCGGCGTGCGAGCTCCTGGAGGAGCGTGACCAGTGGGCTGCGTCCGGGGCGCGCCGCCGGTGCCGGCGGGGCCTTTCCGCGGGCGGCGACCATCGCGTCGACCTGCTCCTCGGGCATCGTCAGCCGGAGCAGCAGCTCCTCCTCGGAGATCCGACGGCCGAGCCGCTCGCGCGCGCCGTCGAGCGTGATCGGGGTGAGGTCGCGGAGCGCCTTGGCCTGGGGGCGTTCGAGGACCCGTGCGGCGATGTCGGGGTCGACCGGCGCCGCCGGGTCGCCGTAGTGGCCGAGGAAGTACCGGATCGTCTCGTCGGAGACGTTCAGCCAGCGCTCCGAGTCGATCACGTTGCGGGCCGCCTGGCTGGCCACGAACTGCGATACCGGCGTGACCAGGATCGGATAGCCCATCTCGGCCCGGACGCGGGTGACCTCCTCGAGCACTTGGTCGAACAGCTCGGGTCGGCGGAGCTCCTCGAGCATTCGCCGCGTCGTCGTGACCATGCCGCCGGGGAGCTGGTGGGTGTAGTACACCGCGTCGAACTCGCGGGGAGCCCCGGGCGGGAGCCCCTTGGCTTTGGCGATCCCGTGGAAGTGGTCTGAGACGATCTTCTCGGCGTCGAGGTCGAGCCGGGTCGTGTACCCGATCGCCTCCAGGTTTCGGGCCGTGCTCACGACCTCCGGCTGTGAGGTGCCGCGCGACAGAGGACCGCTCGCGGTGTGCACGACCTGAAAGCCGGCCCTCACGCCCTCGAGATACACCAACGGCGCGAGCCCGATCGTGCAATGGCTGTGAAGCTCGATCGTCCTCCCGCCGGCGGCCTTCGCGAAGTGCGGCGCTAGCTCGCGGACCGCGTCGACCGTCAGCAGGCCGCCCGGATCCTTCAAATAGAGCCGGTCCATGTCCGCGCAGTCCGCGAGCGCGGCGGCGCGCTTGGCGTAGTACTGGTGCGTGTGCACCGGGCTGATCGAATACGTGAGCCCGATCACGACCTCCTCGACGCCCTCGTGCCGCGCGAGTGCGGCGATGCGTTTGAGGCGGTCCGGGTCGTTCGATGGATCGGCGATCTGCAGCCGGCGAAGCCCGTTGCGGACCGCGAGCCGGAGCGACAGCGCGATCACGCCCTGATCGGCCGGCACCCAGGAGATGAACCGCATCCCGGTCGTGATCATGCTGAGCCGCGTGTTCGGCATCGCCTCGCTGACCAGCCGCAACCGCTCCCACGGGTCCTCGCGGTGGAACCGCACCGACACCGCCATGTGCGTGCTCGAGGTGAAGTCGAGCGCGTGGTACCCGACCCGGTCCATCGCCGGCGCGATCGCGAGCACGTCGGGCGTGGTCAGCCCGGTGGCGCTCCACAGGCTCTGGTTGCCGTCGCGGGTCGTGGTGTCGACGATGCCGATCGCGTTCATACGATCGCCCGCTCGAGCCATTCGGTGGTGACGGCGCCGCGGCGGAAGTCGTCGTGCGCGAGCACGCTGATCAGCAGCGCGCGGTTGGTCTCGACGCCCTCGACGTCGAGGTCCTCGAGCGCCTCGAGCAGCACGTCGATCGTCGCGTCGCGGCCCTCGGCATGTGCGATCAGCTTGGCCATCAGCGAGTCGTAGTACGGCGGGATCGTGCCGCCGGCGCACAGCGCGGTGTCGACGCGCAACTGGCGTAGGTCGGGAACCGAGAACAGCGACAGCGTTCCGGGGGTCGGCATGAATCCACGCGCCACGTCCTCCGCGTTCAGGCGACACTCGATCGCGTGCCCGTCGAAGGTGACGTCGTTCTGGGTGAAGTCGAGTGGTTCTCCGTCGGCGATATGGAGTTGCAGCGCGACCAGGTCCCGGCCGGTGACCGCCTCGGTCACCGGGTGCTCGACCTGGATGCGGCAGTTGATCTCAAGGAAGAAGTGCTCGCCGGTGTCGGCGTCCACGACGAACTCGACCGTGCCGAGGTTGCGGTACCCGATCGCTCTGGCGAAGGCGACGGCCTCCGCGGTGAGCGCGTTGCGAGTCGCGGGCTCTAGGTTTGGCGCGGGCGCCTCCTCGATCACCTTCTGGTAGCGGCGCTGCACCGAGCAGTCGCGCTCGCCGAGGTGGACGACCTCGCCGTCCTCGTCGGCCGCGATCTGGACCTCGACGTGGCGGGCGGGCGAGACGAACCGCTCGAGGTACACGCGCTCATCCCCGAACGCCGCGCCGGCCTCACTGCGCGCGATGCTGAGGAGGCTCTCGAGCTCGTCGCGGTCCTTGGCCAGCTTGATCCCGCGGCCGCCACCGCCACCGGCCGCCTTGACCAGCAACGGGTATCCGATTTCGTCGGCCGCCTTTGATGCGTCGTCGCCGGGAGCGATTTCCGTGCCGGGGAGGACCTTCACACCGGCGCGGGCGGCCTCCTCGCGCGCGCGGAGCTTGTCGCCGCTCAGCTCGATGACCTCGGGGGGCGGCCCGATGAAGACGAGGCCGTTCTCTTTCGCCCGGGTGGCGAGCTTCGGGCTCTCGGACAGGAAGCCGTAGCCGGGGTGGATCGCATCGCAGCCGGTACCGAGCGCGGCCTGCACGACGAGGTCGTCGCGCAGGTAGCTCTCGGATGCCGGAGCGGGACCGATGCAGACCGCCTGATCCGCGCGGCGCGCAGCCAGCCCGTCGCGATCTGCGTCCGAGGTGCCCACCACGGTCTCGAGCCCGAGCTCGTCGCAGGCGTTCACGATCCGCAGCGCGATCTCGCCACGGTTGGCGACGAACACGCGCTTGATCCGCTTCACGCGGCCCCGATTTCGAAGAGCGGCTCGCCGTATTCGACAAGCTGGGCGTTCTCGGCAAAGATCCGGACGATCGTTCCGGAGGCGCCCGCGGTGACTGAGTTCATCATCTTCATGACCTCGATGATGCACACGATCGTGTCGGGCTCGACTCGCGCGCCGACCTCCACGAACGGCGGCTTGCCGGGCGCCTCGGCACGGTAGAACGTTCCGAGCATCGGCGCGGTGATCGTGGCGAGTCCGTCCTGCGGCTCGGCAGCCGGGGCGGGCGCGGGTGCCGTGGACTGCGGGGGTGGCGCCGCCGGCGTGGCCGCGGCGAGCTTGCGCTCGCCCTTGACCACGTGCAGCGCGAACCCGTCGGTCTGTATCTGGAGCTCGGTCAGGTCCGACTCGTCGATGATCCGCAGGATCTCGCGGACGTCCTCGTCGCTGAGCGTCATCGTCAGTCCTTTGGCGGTCCGGCGCCGAATGTGCTCATGATCAGCGACATCGCCGACGCCGGCTTCGGCTTCTCGGTCTTGTTGGGCACCGCGGTCACCGGCCGCGTCTGAACGACGAGCACGCGCTCGGTCTCCCCGCGCGGCAGAGCCCATTCGATGTCCTGATGGCAGCCGAAGTACCGCTCGATCCGCCGCGCGACGTCGACCAGGCGCTCGAGATCCGCCGGTTCGAGGGAGCGCGCCTCACGGCGGTCGCCGTCGATCGAAACGCGGATGGCGCCCATCCCCGCTGGATCCGGCACGTACTGCACTTGCTTGGGGTGGATGTGCTCACGCACGATCTCGCGGGTGACCTTGCTGACGAGGAAGTCGTCCGGGGTGACCTCACCGCCGACCACGGCCAGCCCGAGCCCCCAGCTGGAGTTGATCGCGACCATGCTCGGGTCACCACTCACCGGGTTGCACGTGAACATCACGCCGGAGACCTCGGCGTCGACCATGATCTGGACCGTGACCCCCATCGCCGGCTGCGCCTCGCGGTCCCGTAGACGCGCCCGATAGCTGATCGCCGGCGGGCTGTACAGGCTCACCCAGCAGTCGCGGATCGCGTCGCACACGTGCTCGGTGCCGCGCACCCACAGGTACGTCTCCTGCTGGCCGGCAAAGGTCGCGTCTTGGCTGTCCTCTCCCACGGCGCTCGAGCGGACCGCGACCGGAGGCGAGTCCTCGCCCAACTCACCGTAGTAATCGCCGATCTGCTCGCGCACCGCCGCGGGGATGGGCGCGAAGCGCATGGCTTCGCTGATCGCGCGCGAGGCGCGACCGATCGCGTCGACATCCCCCGCCGAGACACCGGACAGCGCGCTCCCGATCCTCTTCTCGAGCCCAGCATCGTGGATGAACGCGCGGAAGGCCTCCGTCGAGATGGCGAACCCCGGCGGCACCGGGATATCGGCCGCCAGCAGCTCGCCAAGGTTGGCGCTCTTGCCTCCGAAGTTCGGCTCGTCGTTACGGGAAAGTTGCTCCAGCGGCCGGATGTACTCGGTCACAGCAACGTGACCGTCCCCTCGGTGCCGTCCACCCTGATCGTCTGCCCGGTGTGGATGGCTGCGGTCGCGCGGCCGGTGCCGACGACCGCCGGGAGCCCGTATTCGCGCGCCACGATCGCCGCGTGGGACATCACGCCGCCGACGTCGGTGACCGTCGCCTTGATCTTGGAGAAGATCGGCGCCCACGCCGGCGAGGTGCTACCGCACACCAGGATCTCGCCGTCGCGCACGTCGCCGATCTGGTCGACCGACCGGACCACGCGAGCGACGCCTTCGATCACGCCGGGCGACGCGGCCGCGCCGTTCAACACCGACCCGCCGTCCTGCTGGCGCGCCCACTCCTGCACGCGCTCGGTCGTCACTCCCCACAACATGATCGTCATCGGGTCGGTGACAGCCTCGGGAGTCACGCCGATCGCGGGCGGCGGCGTCCAGTCGCCGAGCTTCTTGAGGATCTCCTTGCGGCGTGCGACGATCGGCGGCCAGTGCTTGGGGCCGAGCGGAAGGCCGCCCGTCGCCCAGGTCAGCACGAGCTCGTCGAGCCCGCTCGCGACCTCGTAGCGCGAGAGCTGGAACACGTCCTCTGCGTCCTCGAGGAACCCGCTGCGCGCGAGCAGGGCGCCGAACTCGCGGATCTTGTTCCACCAGCGCGTCAGGAACCAGTAGTCGCAGAAGAACTTGTGCTCCTCGACATACGGGAACACGGTCCGCGAGAGGTTGAGCAGGTCGTCGAAGCTCTTTCGCGACTCCGCGTCGAGCAGCGCGCCGTACTCGGTGGCCAGACGGTCACGCTCGCGCTGGATCTCTTCGGTGGGGCGGTCGATCTGCTCGCCCGCGTTGAGCGCGCTGATGTGACCGATCAGGGACGCGTACGGGATGCTCGGGTCGTCGAGCCAGCTGCGGTAGTAGTGGTAGAGGCCATCGCCGGTGGCCATGTTGAACCACGGGTCCTTGACCTTTTCGAGCTCGTCGAGCCAGCTCTTGCCGGCGTCGCTGTTTTGCAGTTCAGCGTCGATCTCGTGTGGCGTGCGGCCCTGCTGGAACGCCTCGTCCACACCGGTCGCGATCGCCAGCCGGGCCAGGCGGCGCAGCTCGGCGTCGGGCCGGAACAGGAGCACGTCGATGCCGGCGACCATCTGCGCGATGTGCTGATCGGGGATGTCGGGAAGCTGGCTTTTGCAGAACTCGACGAACGTCCCGTACGCGCCGTACCCGAGCAGCAGGAACTCGAAGTGGTGTTGCCACATCAGGTCACCGAGCCGCAGCGCGCGCGGGTACGCATCGAGGACCTCGTAGAACGCGGTGTTTCGGTCCTCGCCGAATGCGACTTCGTCCGGCTCGTACTCGGGCAAGTCGGGGACCTGGAGTTCGCCCAACTCGCCGATCAGCGCCTCCATCTTCGCCCGCCACTTGCCGTACAGCTCGGTCCAGTTGCCGAAGTAGTAGCCGGCACGCTGCTGGAAGAACTCGGCCCGCTCGGCGATCTTGGCCGGGTCGGTGACCGGGTTGCCCGATATATAGATGTAGCCGTTCACGCACCGGTAGTCGATCCCCATCGCGGGCGGCACCGCGAACACGCGGTTCTGCCACGCCCCAACCGCCTGGTACGGCGAGTCGATGCAGATAACGTCGAACGCCGGCATCGGCATCGGGAAGTGCATCGAGTTCCAGAACCAGAAGCGGTTCTCGTCGATCTCGCGCCGCCGTTCGTCGAAGAGCGCGTAGTAGGGGTACATCTCCTCCCAGCCCTCGCACCCGGGCGGGGTCTCGATCTCGTAGGGACTGGGGAATGCCCCGGCCCTCGGCGCTGTAGTTGCCATCTACTCCCTCTCTTCAGCTCCGTGCCTCGTCAACCGCCACGAGCGCCGGAGAGTCTAGACCGCGCCAGATCGGCCCCCAAGTAGGATCGCGCGGCTTGTCACGAAGATTGACGCTGATGATCAAGGAGGGCCGGTGATGGCGAGGATCGTGTTGGTGCACGGGGCGTTCGGACGCGCGGCCTGTTGGGACCGGGTGGCTCCGGGCCTGCAGGCCGCGGGTCACTCGGTCGAGGCGATCGACCTCCCGGGCCAGGGCGACGACCCGACCCCGGTCGCGGAGGTCACGCTCGATCGCTACGCGCGGCGCGTGTGCGAGGTGCTGGCGGACGGCCCGCCGGCGATCCTCGTCGGACACAGCATGGGCGGGATGGTGATCACGCAGGCGGCGGCGCGCTCCCCGGAGCACATCGCTCGCCTGGTGTACGTCGCGGCGTTCCTGCCGAAGGACGGGCAGAGCCTGATCGACATCACGCAGCTACCCGAGGGGGCGGGGGACTCGGTGCAGGCGAACCTCGCGGTCGACGGGGAGCCGCCGGTGGCGACGTTCCCACCCGAGGCGGTCCGCGAAGCGTTGGCTCACTGCGCCGACGACGAGCAGGCGGCCTGGGCCGCCTCGATCCGCGGTCAGCAGCCGGTGGTGCCGTTCACGAACCCGGTCGCGCTCGGTGGCCCAAGCGCGGATGCCTTCGCCGCGCTCCCGCGTGCGTACGTCATGTGTCTCCAGGACCGGGCGATCAACCCCGCGCTCCAGCGGCGGATGCTCGAGGCCGGCGGCTGCGACCGAGTGATCGAGATCGACACCGATCACTCGGTGTGGGCGTCGCGGCCCGACGAGCTCGCGGCGGCGCTCACCCAGATCGCGGGGTAGCTCAGGCAGGCCCGGCCGTGAGGGACTGCGCTACCTGGCGGCCGACGAGCAGCGCAAGCTGGACGTCGAGAACCGCGTCGGCGATCTCGGGCAGCGTCTCGGCGCCGTGCTCGAGCACGTGCGCCGTCACGAGCTCGGTGACGGCGCCGACCGCGGCCCGGAACGTGTAGGGCGGGACCTCGGGGATCTCCGGGATATCCTGGCGGGCCCGCCGGTGGACGTCCTCGAGCTGCGCGGCAAACCGGTCCTGCACGGCGGCGCGCCGGTCCAGCGCCTCCGGGCCGGCGCCGAGCACTTCGACCAGGAAGGCCTTCGCGAACTCCGGGCTCGCCGCGAGCGCCCCGAGGTAGGCGTGCACCGCGGCGCGGTGGGCCGCCAGCCAATCGGGCGCCAGCGCGTCGAGCGCCCGGTCGATCGTGGCCAGCAGCTCGTCGACGGTGGCGTCGTAGGCGGCGAGGAAGCACTCGTCCTTGTTCGCGAACTGCTCGTAGAACGTCTTGCGCGAGACGCCCGCGCGTTCGATCACATCGGCGACCGCGACCCGCGCGTACCCCTTCTCTGCGACCGCCTGCACCATCGCCGCGAGCATGCGAGCGCGCTGAGCTTCGCGCACCACCGGCCGGGGCGCGGCGTGGCGCCCGCGAGGGAGAACCGAGAGGATGCTGGTTTCGGGGAGCGCGGTCATGGGAACATCAGCGTACACTGAAGAACACAGCTGTTTCTACGATACTGTTGAGAGGCGACATGACGACAGGTGACGAGCGACGGGTTCGCGTGGCGATCGTGGGCGCCGGGTTCGGCGGGCTCGGGATGGCGATCCGTCTGAAGCAATCCGGGATCGAGGACTTCGTCGTGTTCGAGCGCGACGAGGACGTCGGCGGTACCTGGTGGGCCAACACCTACCCCGGGTGTCAGTGCGATATCCCGTCGCATCTGTACAGCTACTCGTTCGCTCCCAACTCGGAGTGGAGTCGGACGTACCCGCTGCAACCAGAGATCCGCGAGTACCTGCGCGAATGCGCAGATCGATTCGGGGTGCGCGACCACATCCGCTTCTCGTGCCCGGTGCGGCGCGCCGAGTGGGACGACGACGACGGCGTCTGGCGCATCGACACGCCGGACGGCCGCTACTCGGCACACGTGCTGATCGGGGCGCCGGGACCGCTCAGCGAGCCGTCGGTTCCTGCGTTGCCCGGCATGGACGACTACGACGGCGTTGCCTTTCATACGGCTCGGTGGGACCACTCGCAGGATTTGACCGGGCGCAACGTCGCCGTGGTCGGCACCGGCGCGTCCGCGATCCAGACCGTTCCCCAGATTCAGCCGCTGGTCAATCATCTGACGATCTTTCAGCGGACCGCGCCGTGGGTCGTGCCCCATCGCGATCGTCCGATCACGGAGTTCGAGCGGCGGCTGTACCGGCGCGCGCCGGCGGCGCAGCGGACGGTGCGCACGATGGTGTATCTCAGCCGGGAGCTGCTCGTGCCGGGGCTGGTCTTCCGACCCCAGCTGATGAACACCGTCCAGAAGATGGCCGAGGGGCACCTCGCCAAGCAGGTACCCGACGAGGCGTTGCGCGCCAAGCTCACGCCGAACTACGTGATCGGTTGCAAGCGCATCCTGCCCTCGAACAAGTGGTATCCGGCTCTTGTCGAGCCGAACGTCGAGGTCGTCACGAGCGGGGTGACGTCGTTTGTGTCGAATGGCGTTGTGGCTGCCGACGGGAGCGTGCACGAGGTCGATACGGTGATCTTCGCCACCGGCTTCCATGTCACCGAGACGGCGTTCTCGGAGGTGATCCGAGGCCGGGGCGGTGTGCGGTTGTCCGACGTCTGGAACGGCAGCCCGCAGGCCTACCGTGGCGCGTCGATGCCCGATTTCCCGAACCTGTTCCTGCTCGTCGGCCCCAACACCGGTCTCGGCCACAACTCGATCGTGTTCATGATCGAGTCGCAGCTCAACTACGTGATGGGCGCGCTCGACGCGATGGAGCGCCGGGGCGCCACGCGGATCGAGGTCCGGCGCGACGCGTACAACGCCTACAACGACCATGTCCAGGCTCGTCTCGACGGCACGGTCTGGAACACCGGCGGTTGCGCGAGCTGGTACATCGACCGCAACGGCCGCAACAGCACGATCTGGCCCGACTTCACCTGGCGGTTCTGGCGCCAGACACGGCAGTTCGACGAGGTCGCGTACGAGCTGACCGCGCCGGCGCCGGCATCGGTCCCCGAGCCGCTCGCCGCCTGAACGCACCCGCACAAGGCCCGCAATCACCCCCCTGCCCGCCCGCCCGCGGGACATCAGCACCCCCACGTGCTGTTATGTCCCGGAGGCGGACGTCGGGCGGGGAGCTTCCGGGCGTTTTACGGCTGAGAATGGCGTCGCTACGGCGCGCAGCTGGTCCGCGAGCCGGACCGCTGGCCGAGCTCCATCGCGCGGACCGCGCGCAGGTGGTGGGTCAGCGCCGCCGTCCCGACAGGCCCGGCCGGCAACTCGACCACGAACGCGGTCGTGCCCGGGAACGAGCGGTTCGACCATGCCGGCGCTGTGCCCGGGAGGAACGGCAGGCACGTCGCCGGCAGCTGTGCGAGCTGCGCGTAGCGCCGGGCGACGCCGCGGTCGCCGCCCGCCATGTCGACCAGGTCCTGGTGCTGGTGGTACCAGATCGTCACCGCGGGCTTGACGCGCCGGATCAGGTTGACGGCGGCTCGGGTCTCGGGCTCGGACTCCGGACGGCGCCCGGAGTAGTAGATCGGATCCGAAATCGGATGCCACTGGTAGGGGAAGTTGCGGTTCAGGTCGACGCCGTCGGCGTTCTGGCGCGTGTCGGCGGCGGTGCCGTCCGGGTTCATCTTGGGGACGAGCCACAGCTCGACGCCTTTGACGACCGGCGCCCGCTCGAGCGCGGAGACGATCCTGAGACCCGCGCACTCGTTGCCATGGATGCAGCCGACGACCAGGATCTTGCGGCGCGCGTCGTCCGGTCCGCGCACGATCGCGACGATTCGCCGCCCGCGAACCGAGTGGCCGATTACCACGGTCCGGGCGACCGCCGAGCCCGTGCACACCGCCGCCGCCAACGCCACCGCAATTGCCGTCAGCGACCGGGTCACCACAGCCGCCGATCGTAGCCGCGCCCAAATCTCCAAGAACCCGATCGGCTTTTGATAGTTTGACCGCCCGCCCGACGCCAAGGAGATCCGACCGATGAGCTCGACCGACGACCTGATTGCGAACAACGACGTGTACGTCGCCTCGTTCGGAAACAAGGGGGATCTGCCGCTTCCGCCCGGGAAGAAGACGGCGGTCGTGGCGTGCATGGACGCTCGCCTCAACGTCTACGGCGCGCTCGGTCTCGAGGAAGGCGACGCGCACGTGATCCGGAACGCCGGCGGCGTCGTGACCGATGACGCGATCCGCTCGCTCGCGATCTCCCAGCGGTTGCTCGGGACCGAGGAGATCATCCTGATCCACCACACCGGGTGCGGGATGCTGACGTTCACCGACGACGACTTCAAGCGCTCGATCGAGGAGGACACGGGGATCAGGCCGGAGTGGGCGGCCGAGGCATTTCCGGATCTCGACGCGGACGTCCGCCAATCGATCGCGCGGATCAAGGCCTCGCCGTTCATCCCGCGCAAGGACGCGGTTCGCGGGTTCGTCTACGAGGTCGAGACGGGCCGGCTGCGCGAAGTCGCCTGACGCGCTGATCGACAAGAAGGGATGCGCTGGATGACTGGACGCTGTCCAGTCACCGGCGCTACCGTCGCTCTCACACGAGAGGAGTGATCATGGGCGATACGGAGCTGATGGCTCTGTACTGGACGGTGAGCGGTCCGGTGGAAGTCCACACCGGCCGCGAGTGGAGCCTGTTCGATTGGCGTGACCGATGTGCCGAGGCCTCCAAGGTCGGCTTCAAGGGGCTCGGGCTGTGGCACGCCGACGTCTCGCATCAGCTCGAGACGCGCACGCTCGCGGAGATGGCGAAGATCTTCCGCGACGCGGGGCTGAAGTACATGGAGGTCGAGTTCCTCTGGGAGTTCTTCGTCCCCGAGGGACAGCCGGCGCGCGCCGACTCGGACCGACTGCGCAAGCAGTTGTTCGAGACCGCCGTCGCGTTCGATGCCCATCACATCAAGGTCGGCAACATCCCTGAGACCCCCTGCGAGCTCGACCGCCTGATCGAGGAGTACGCCGCGCTATGCGACGACGCGGCGCAGCACACCAACGCCAGGATCGCGTACGAGATCATCCCGTTCGACCCCAACGTGCACACGCTCGACGCCGGGCTCAGGCTCGTGACCGAGGCCGCCCGGCCCAACGGAGGGCTCGCGATCGACACGTGGCACATGGGCAAACTGCGGATCCCACCCGAGGAACTGCACAGGATTCCCGGCGAATACCTCGCCTGGGTGGAGCTGTCGGATGGGCCGGTGGAGTTCATGGAGGATCCGATCGACGAGGTCATCAACCATCGCAGGCTGCCGGGTGAGGGCGAGTTCGACATTCCCGGCTACATCGAGGCGCTCACGGCGGTCGGCTACGACGGACCGTGGGGAGTAGAAGTCCTCTCGGAGGAGCTTCGCAACCTGCCAATCGAGGACGAGTTCAAGCGCGCATACGAGACGACCGCCGCCCAGTTCCGCGCGGGCGTGATCTGAGGAGGCGAGGAGACACGATGGAACAGCTCGACAACGACAGGCTCATCTGGATGTTCACCCAGATGCTCCGGATCCGGGAGTTCGAGGAGCGCGTCAAACGAACCTTCGAGGAGCACCCGGGCGTGATCCGGGGCCACACGCACCTCGCCGACGGCGCCGAGGCGTCGATCGTCGGGTCGCTGGCGACGATGAAGCCCGGCGACCAGCTGATGGCGACGTACCGCTGCCACGGCTATCCGATCGCGCTCGGCACCGACACCAAGTCGATCATGGCCGAGATCTACGGCCGCAAAGACGGGCTGTGCGGCGGCTATGGCGGCTCGATGCACCTCGTCGACCCGGGACGCGGCTTCCTCGGGACGTCCGGCATCGTCGGGCAGGGCATCCCCCAGGCGACCGGCGTCGCTTTCGCCGCTCAGTTGCGCAAGGAGGGGCAGGTCGTCCTGTCGTTCTTCGGCGACGGCGCCTCCAAGCAGGGTGCGTTCCACGAGTCGCTGAACCTCGCGTCGCTGTGGAAGCTCCCCGTGGTCTACATCATGGAGAACAACAACTACAACGTCTCCACGCGCTCCGAGCAGGAGGACGCGAACGCCGCCAACGGCGAGCCGCTGTCGGTCAAGGCCGCGGCGTACAGCATGCCGGGCGTCACCGTTGACGGCGGCGATCCAGTCGCCGTCTACGAGACGGTGGGCGCCGCGTCCGACCGGGCGCGCGCCGGCGAGGGGCCGACCCTGGTGGAGTCGAAGGTCTACCGCCTCTCGGCCCACGGCAACATCATCGCCCCGCCCGGCGTGCCGCTGCATTACCCCGAGCACGAGGCGATCACCACGTTCGGCAACCGCGAGGAGTACGAGGCCGCGCTCCGCGGCGACCCGGTCCCCCGTTTCCGGGCGCGGCTGGTCGAGCAGGGCGTGCTCGAGCCCGCGCGGGCCGACGAGATCGCCAAAGAAGTCACCGAAGAGATGGACGCCGCCGTGCAATTCGGCCTCGACAGCCCATTCCCCGACGGCGCAGCGGCCGCCCGCCAAGACTACGTGTACGCCTAGCGCCGAGGAGACGACGATGTCACGAGAGATTCCTTACATCGCGGCGGTCCAGGAAGGGATCCGCGTCGAAATGGAGCGCGACCCGACCGTCGTGTTCTACGGACAGGACGTGGCGCCGAGCGACGAGGACCCGCTGGTTCGGGCGTTCGGACGCGAGCGCGTCCGGGTGTCGCCGATCTCGGAGACGGCGGAGATCGGGATGGCCGTGGGCCTCGCGCTCGCCGGCTACCGCCCGGTGGTCGAGTTGCTGATGGCCGAGTTCATGCTGGTGGCGATGAACCAGGTTGTCAACGAGGCGCCTCGCCTGCGCTACATGAGTGGCGGCCAGGTCAAGGTGCCGGCGGTGTTCAAGGCTGGCTACGGGGTCACCGCGGGCTGGGCCGGCCAGCACACCGGCTCGATCTACGGGATGTTCATGGGCTTCCCGGGCCTGAAGATCGCGCTGCCCTCGACCCCCGCCGATGCCAAGGGCCTGATGGCAGCGTCGATCCGCGATGACAATCCGGTCTGCTACCTAATCAACTACCTCCAGGTGCTCGAGCACGGCGACGTGCCCGAGGGCGAGTACGTCGTGCCGTTCGGCGAGGCCGCGATCCGCCGCGAAGGGTCCGACGTGACGATCGTCGCCACCGGCTGGACCGTCGGGCGCGCACTCCAAGCGGCTGAAACGCTGGCCAAAGAAGGGATCAATGCCGAGGTGATCGACCCTCGCACACTCAATCCGCTCGACACCGCGACGATCCTGGCGTCGGTCGAGAAAACGGGGCGGCTGGTGATCGCGGACCAGGGAACGCGGCACGGTGGCGCCTCGGCGGTGATCGCGGCCGAGGTCGCCGAGCACGGGTTCGGATCGCTGAAGGCGCCGATCGCGCAGGTGACCGCGCTCGACGTGACCGTGCCCTACTCGGAGCCGATGGAGGCCTACGTCCTGCCCAACGAGGAGAAGATCGCCCTCGGCGTCCGCCAGGTCCTGGGCGAGGCGCCCGTCGCAGCCTAATCCCGGCGCGAAACCATGGACAGGCACGTCGCGCAAGCGCTGCTGCGCACGATGTGGCGGATCCGGTTGTTCGAGGAGCGGGTCGCGCAGCTCAAGCGCACGCTCGTCGTCCACGGTCTGATCCACCTGAGCATCGGCGGCGAGGGCGTGGCGGCGGGCGTGTGCGCGCAGCTGCGCGACGACGACGCGGTCTACAGCGGGCATCGCGCGCACGGACACGCGATCGCCAAGGGGGCGCCGATCGACGCGCTCATGGCCGAGCTCATGGGTCGCGCAGACGGGGTGTGCAAAGGCCTCGGCGGGTCGATGCACCTGGTCGACAAGGAGCACGGATTCATGGGCGCCACCGGCGTCGTCGGCGGCAACCTCCCGCTCGCGCTCGGCAGCGCGCTCGCGCAACACCTGGGTGGCACCGAGAGTGTCACCGTCGTGTTCTTCGGAGACGGCGCGGTACAGGCGGGCCACTTCAACGAGACGATCAACCTCGCGACGCTGTGGAACCTGCCCGTGATCTTCGTGTGCGAGAACAACGGCTTCGCCGAGTTCACGTCACGGGAAGAGCACTCGACGATCGGGCGGGTGAGCGACGTGGTGGCGCCGTACGGTTTTGAACGGGAGACCGTGAGTGGCTCCGACGTGCCCGCGGTGTATGACGCGTTCGGGCGGTTCCTGCGCGATGCGCGCGAGGGACGCGGACCGTTCCTGCTCGAGTGCCTGACCTACCGCCGGCGCGGTCACTACGAGGGCGACCAGCAGAAGTATCGCGACGCCGCGGCCGAGGATGAGTGGCGCGAGCACGACCCGATCGCGCGGTTGACCGACAGCTTCGGCGATGACGCCGCGACGGCCGAGATCGAGCGTGAGGCCGCAGCGGAAATCGAAGCCGCGGTCCGCTTCGCCCGGGACAGCCCGTTCCCGGATCCGGAGACACCGGCCACCCTGGTGTACGCCCCGTGAGCGAGACCACGTTCGTCGAGGCCATCGCTGCGTCGCTCGCGCGCGCGATGCGCGAGGACGAACGCGTGATCGTGCTCGGCGAGGACGTCGCCGAGGGCGGCCCGTATCTGGCGACTGCGGGGCTCGCCAAGGAGTTCGGCCGCGAGCGCGTGCGCAACACCCCGATCAGCGAGGGTGCCGTATGCGGCGTGGCCGTCGGCGCCGCACAGTCGGGGTTTAAACCCGTCGTCGAGATCATGTTCATCGACTTCATCACGCTCGCACTCGACCAGCTCGTCAACCAGGCGGCCAAGGCGCACTTCATGTCCGGAGGCCAGCTATCGGTGCCGCTCGTGCTCCGAACCCAGGGCGGCGCCGGCCAGCGCAACGGCGCGCAGCACTCGCAGAGCCTCGAGGCGTGGCTCACCCACGTGCCCGGACTGAAGGTGGTGATGCCCAGCAACGCCGCCGACGCCGCTGGACTCCTGCAAACCGCGATCGCCGACCCCAACCCGGTGGTGTTCGTCGAGTGCAAGGCGCTGTACTTCCGGCGCGAGACCGTTCCCGACCCGCCGCCAGCCGTCCCGATCGGCCGGGCGCACACGCTGAGAGGTGGCAAGGACGTCACGATCGTCGCGCTGTCCCGTCTCGTCGGCGACGCCGTCGATGCGGCGGACAAACTCGCCGCCGACGGCATCGAGGCCGAGGTGATCGATCCGCGCACGTTGGTCCCGCTCGACCTCGACACGCTCGCGAGGTCGGTGAGGCGGACGGGCCGCGCGGTGATCGCCCACGAGGCGGTCACCGCCGGCGGATTCGGCGCGGAGTTAGCGGCCCAGCTGCAGGCGGCGGCGTTCGACTACCTCGAGGCCCCGATCCAGCGCGTCGGCGCGCCCTACACGCCGGTCCCAGTGAGCCCGCCGCTCGAGGACGCGTACCGGCCGGGGGCGCGGGAGATCGAGGCAGCCGTCCGCGTCGCGCTCGAGTGGGGCGAGTACGACGCCGAGCCGTGGGACAAGGGTGCGGTCGCGGCGCCTTAGCGCGCCGTCAGGCCGGCTCCAGCTCGCCGTCGTCGTGCAGCGCGATCAGCGACGCTCCCGGCATCTGCTCAAGCAGGCCGCGGTGGCCGAGGACGATCTCGAGGTTCGTGAGCGACAGGCGCGCGTGCTCTCGCGCGACGCTGTCGGCTCTCGTGCCCTCGCGCCGCGCGATCGACTCGACGAGCCAGAGGTGCTGCCGGTGGGCGACGATCAGGATCTCGCGCGACTCTGGCAGCTGAGCGTGCTGGAGCACGAGCGCGCTGGGACTGGCGAACGGCAGCGATGCCACGGCATCGAGCGTGCGCTCGAGCAGCGGACTGCGGGCCAGTTTCAACAGACGCGCGTGAAAGTCTTCGTTCAGCGCGACGTAGCGCTCGAACGATTCGTAATCCGCGCGGTGGACGAGCGGTTCGACGGACTCGTTGATCGCCCGGAGCGTGCGGAGTTCCCGGCGGGTCACGCCCCGCTCGGCGGCGAACCGGCAGGCGGTGCCCTCGAGCACCCCACGCAGCTCGATCGCGTCCCGGACGTCGCCGAGCGTGAACTCACGCACCGCGTAGCCGCCGGCAGGAAGCACGCGGAGCAGGCCCTCGTGCTCGAGCGCGGCGAGCGCGAGGCGCAGCGGGGTGCGCGAGACGCCGAGTCGCTCGACGAGCGGAAGTTCGGACATACGCTCGCCCGGCCTGAACTCGCCGCTCAGAATCTGCTCGCGCAAGGCCAGCAGCGCTCGCGTCATCTGCGTCCGGTTCACGTGATTGACCATCAAGGACGGCGAGTCTAATCCGCCTGGCCCCCTTGTATGCAAAAACGACATGAGAGACCTCATGCAATCGATTCTTGCGGTCAGGTTAGGCGTGCGTTGCATACAGCTCGAGGTGTGAATAAGATCGTCGCCTCGCCAAACCGGGGCGGGTCGACCGAATCATTTTCCGAGGAGGAGGACAAAAGGTGAGGATGTATCACCAGGCGCTGCGCCTGCGCACGAGTTTCGTGCTGGCCGCGCTCGTCGGTGCGTTGGTGCTGGCGGGCTGCGGCAGCAGTGGCAGCAGCAGCACCAGTTCGAGCGCGGCTCCCAGCAGCGCGTCGAGCACAAGCGCGACCACAGCCGCGAGCTCAGGCTCGAGCGGCAGCAGTACCAGCACGTCAGCGTGCGGCAAGAAGCCGGGCGTCAAGGCGACCGGCACGCCGATCAACATCGGCACAATCGATACCAAGCAGCCGGGCACCGACTTCAGCGACGGCCCGAACATGATCAACGCGTATTTCGCGTGCGTGAACGCGAACGGCGGGGTCAATGGCCACCCGCTCAAGCTCTTTGTGGAATACGACCAGACCCAGCCGGCGCAGATCGCCGCAGCGGCGAAGCAGCTGATCCAGACCGACCACGTGGTCGGCATCGTCGGCGTGTTCGACCTGCTCGAGTGCACGATCGACCAGAGCTATTGGAAGCAGCTAGGCATCTACGAGATGGGCGCCGGCATCGCTCCTGAGTGCTGGTCGACGCCGAACAGTGCCGCAGTCAATATGGGACCGCGGTACAGCTCCGACGGTGCGGTGCAGTACGGACTCAGCCAGCACCCGTCGAAGATCGTGTTCGTGCAATCCAACGTGCCGGGGACTGGCTACATCGCCGCCGGTCCCGCCGCGCTGGCCGCGGCGGCGCATACCCCGATCACCGAGCTGACCGAAAACGTCCCGATCAACGACGCCAACTCGGTGGCGCTGGACCTGGTCAACAAAGCAGGCTCTAACGGCTGGGTGGTGCTCAACTTCACCCCGCCCGAGGCGCTCGTGATCCTGCAGGCCGCTCAGAAGCTCGGACTCGAGGACAGGGTCAAGGGATGGGGTTGCTCCACGCCGTGCAACACCGACTTCCTGGCGTCGTCGCTCGGCCCGAAGTGGAACCACAAGCTCTTTGTCAACGCAGAGCTGACATCCCCCGATGACCACAACGGCCCGGAGATGCAGCTCTACAAGAACATCCTCAAGCAGTACGGCTCGGCCGTCGCTGGCGGACTCGGCTCCTTCAGCGAGATGGGCTACCTGCTCGGCAAGTTCTCGGTCGATGCGCTCGACACGATCAATGGTCCGTACACGATCAAGAGCGTCAACACGGCGTTCAAGAACATCAAGGACGAGAAGACCGAGCTCCTCTGCCAGCCGTGGGTCTACGGCAACTATCCGTTGCACATTCCCAACAACGCCGACTTCACCACGACGCCCGATAATGGGAAGATGGTGACGGCCCAAGGATGCTTCAACGTGTCCTCGGCCGATCCGCAGATCGCGCAGTACCGGGCGGTCGCGGGAACGGCGCCGTCGACGAACCCGCCGACGGGCTAGGAGGAAGAAAGCAAGCGATCAGGGCACCTGAGGATCAATGCCAAGCCTGACTGACCTCGAGCAGTTCTTCGTAACGGGTCTATCGCTGGGCGCGGTGTACGCGCTGTCGGGAGTCGGCATGGTCGTGCTGTACCGCTGCACCGGAGTTCTCAACCTGGCCTTCGGTGCAGTCGGTGCCCTGGGCGCCCTGATCGCATGGCAGCTGATCAACCACTCGAGCATGAGCTTCTGGCCTGCCGCGGTGGTGGCCGTGCTCGTCGGCGGAGTGTTGACACTCGCCTACGGGATGGTGTTCGGCCCGGCGCTCGCCCACCGCGACCCTCTGGTCAAGGCGACGGCGACGCTGGGCCTGACGCTGATCCTGCTCGGGGTGATGGACCTGCTCTGGCCGTCGAGCGGCGGCGCATCCCGGGCGCTGACGATCCCGACCGACAACAACACGTTCCAGATCGGGCAGATCTCCGTCACGTACACGAACGTGATCGCACTCGCGCTCGGACTCGTGATCACGGTCGTCACCGCGGCGTTCCTGCGCTACTCGAAGCTCGGGACCGCGATGCGCGCGATGGCCAACGACCGAGATATCACCGCGAGCCTCGGCGTCCCGGTGAGACGGGTGACCGCGGCGGCGTGGTTCGGCTGCGGCGTGCTGTCGGGGATCGCGGGTGTGCTGCTCGCGGATCTGGTGGCGCTGGACGCCACCAGCCTCACTTTCCTGGTGATCTTCACGTTGGCGGCCACGCTCATCGCGCGGCTGCGCTCGATCGTCATCACCTTCGTGGCCGCGCTGGTGATCGGTCTGATCGACGCCGAGCTCACCCCGGTCACGTCGCTGTCGAACTACCGCGACATGACCCCGTTCGTGCTCGCGGTCATCGCATTGCTCGTGCTCAACCGCCGGCGCGTGATCGCGGTGGGTCGGCAGGGGGTGTAGACGATCGAGTCCGGCGTGAAGAGCGAGGCGGACACGGCAGGGGCCGCACCGACGGCCTCAGACGCGTCTCCGGCTGCGCGCGAACGCGGGACCCGTGGCCTCGAGCCGCGGTCGTTCGTGCGCCCCGCGGTGATCGCCGCCCTCGTGGCGCTCGCGTTTCTGTTCATCCCGTCGATCTTCAGCCTCTACTACGTCAACGCGTGGACCCAGGTGGCGATCTGGTCGATCGTCACCCTCGGACTCGGCGTGCTGGTCGGCCGCGTCGGCATGGTCTCACTTGGCCAAGGCGCCGTGCTGGCGATGGGCGCCTGGGTTGCCGCCCGGCTGCTTTTCGCCACCGGCCTCCCGTACCCCCTCGTGCTGCTCGCTGCCGGGCTGATCACGATGGTGCTGGGCACCCTTGTCGGGTTGCCGGCGCTGCGTATGAGTGGCCTATACCTCGCCCTGATCACCCTGATGCTGGCGGGGGCGATCACGATCGTGCTCGACAACATCAATTTCCCCAACGGCGGGCACGGCTTCACGGGCTACAACGGCGCCTCGGTTCACATACCGCCGATCCGCCGGCCGAGCATCGCGACGACCGATCCGGCCTTCTTCCGCTACTCGGTGATCGTCGCGGTCCTGATGTTCTTACTTGTGCTGGTTCATCTGCGCGGACGGCCGGGTCGGGCTTGGGCGGCGATCCGCCAGAGCGAGGCGGCCGCTCTCGCGGGCGGGATCAACACCACGCTGTACAAGCTCTGGGCGTTCGCGCTGGCGTCGTTCATCACCGGCGTAGCCGGAGGCATGGTGGCCGGCTTCTACCACTACCTGAACTCACTGACGTTCGCGACCGCGGACTCGATCACCCTGCTCGCCGTGGTGCTGATGGGCGGCGCGTACAGCATGACGGGCGCAGTCGTGGCGGCGTTCCTGCTCAAGTTCCTCCAGCAGCTGCTCAACGACTGGGGCGTCTCCCCCGACTGGCTGACGATCCTGTTCGGCATCGGGGTGCTGCAGGTGCTGACCACCGCGCCGCGCGGGATCGTGGAGCAGATGCCCAAGGACATCGCCCGGCTCGCCGGACTGATCCGCGGCCTGTTCAGCCGCCCGGCCGCGGCACGGGAGCGCGAGCCTTGATCGAAGTCTCCGACCTGACCGTCCGCTTCGGCGGCGTCGTTCCGCTCGACCGCATGAGCGTGACCTTCGAGGAGGGGACGTGCGGGTTGATCGGGCCCAACGGAGCGGGCAAAACGACGTTCTTCAACGTGCTCAGCGGCTTCGTCAAGCCGGTCGAGGGGCAGATCACGGCGTTCGGCGAGGACCTACTCAAGATGACGCACTATCGGCGCGCGCGATGGGGAGTTCGCCGCACCTTCCAGACCGAGCAGGCGATCGAAGAGCTGTCGGTGTACGACAACGTGGCCATGATCCACGAGCATTCGAAGAGCACCGGCGCCTCCCGTCGCGACGACGTGCTCGGCGCGATCGAGTTCGTCAAGCTCGACGTCGACCCATATGCCAAGGTGGGAACGCTCGGCGCGGCACAGCGCCGCCTGGTCGAGGTCGCGCGGGCGGTCGTCGGCAAGCCTCGATTGGTACTGCTCGACGAGCCCGCGGCCGGCCTGCCCGACCAGGAGACCGCGGTGCTCAGCGACGTCATCCGCGCGATTCCCGAGCACATGGGCGGGCTCGTGATCCTGGTGGATCACGACATGAGCCTGGTGTCCTCGTGCTGCGAGAAGACCGCCGTGCTCGACTTCGGGAAGATGATCTCATCCGGTCCCACCGACGAGGTGCTTCGCGACGAGCGCGTGATGCGCGCCTACCTCGGGACCGAGGAGGTCGCCGCGTGACCACCGGCGGCGACTTGCTATCGGTCGACGGACTGACCGTGCCCCGGGGCGGGCGAAACGTTGTGCGCGAGGTGTCGCTCGAGATTCCGGCGGGCGAGATCACCGCGCTCCTCGGTCCGAACGGTGCCGGCAAGTCCAGCATGGTGCTGGCGATGGGCGGGATCCTCAAGCCGGTCGCCGGAAAGGTGGTGCTCGACGGACAGGACTTGGCCGGCAAGCGCCCGGAGCGAATCCGCCGGGCCGGGCTCGCCATCGTTCCCGAAGGCAGGCGGCTGCTCCCGGAACTGACCGTGGCCGAGAACCTCCGCGTCGCGACGTACACGATGTCCACCGCGGACGCGACCGCGGGCCGCAAGCGCGCGCTCGAACTGTTTCCCGAGCTCGAGAAGCGGCTCGGATACCCGGCCCGGTCGCTATCGGGCGGCGAGCAGCAGATGGTCGTGCTCGCCCAGGCGCTCGTGTCGCACCCACGGTTCGTGATCATCGACGAGCTGTCGCTCGGGCTCGCGCCGGTGATCGTCAACCGGCTGGTCCCGACGATCCGGTCGGTCGCCGAGTCGGGTGCCGGTGTGCTGCTGATCGAGCAGTTCGCGACGCTCGCGCTCGGTCTGGCCAACCGCGCCTACGTGATGGAAGGCGGCAGTATCCGGTTCTCGGGCATGGCCAGCGAGCTGCGCGAAAAGCCGGACCTGCTCCAGTCGGCATACCTGTTGCGGGGTCGCAACGGCGCCGGCGGCGCGCCCGCGGTGGCGGGCGCCGAGCCGCGCCCCGCATGACGGTCTCTTCGCTCGAACATGTGCTCGTGCTCAGCGACGACATCGAGCGCACGCGCGACTTCTACCGCAATGTCGTCGGGCTCGAGGTGGGCGCGCGCCCGTCGCTCGAGTTTCCAGGCTACTGGCTGTACGCCGGTGAGGTCGCGTGCGTGCACGTCGCCGAGCGTGGACCGTACGCCGCGCATGCCGCCCGGCTCGGGCTTCGAGTTCCCGAACGCGACCCGGGTGTCGGCCCCGTCGACCACGTCGCCTTCAATGCCGGCGACTACGATGAGCTGCTATCGCGGCTTGAGCACCATGGCGTCGCCGCGGTCACCAACGCCGTCCCCGGAGGCCCGCGCCAGGTGTTCATCGAAGATCCCAATGGCGTCCGCGTCGAGATCAACGTGAGAAGCTGAGCCTTTTGATGCGAAACACCCCGCCGTTCCGTGCCGACCACGTCGGCAGCCTGCTCCGCCCGCCCGAACTGCTCGAGGCGCGCGAGGCGTTCGACGCCGGCCGCATCGACGCCGGCGAGCTGCGGGCGACCGAGGACGAGGCGATCCGCGAGGTGGTGGAGCTGCAACGCGCCGCCGGACTCCAGTCGGCTACCGACGGAGAGTTCCGCCGCGCCACCTGGCACATGGACTTCATCTACCAGCTCGGCGGGATCGCACAGGCGCCCGGCGACACCAAGGTCCAGTTCCGCAACGAGCAGGGAATCGTGGAGTGGACGCCGGCCGCGCTGCAGGTGACCGAGAAGATCCACCTCGACCACACGATCTTCGGAGACGCCTTCGACTTCCTCAAGTCGCACGTGGACGGGGCCACGCCCAAGCTGACGATCCCCTCCCCGAACATGGTCCACTACCGGGGCGGCCGGGCGGCCGTCGACGAGCGCATCTACCCCGACATGGAGGAGTTCTGGAGCGACCTGAGCACGGCGTACGCCGACGAGCTCCGCGCGCTCGGTGAGCTCGGGTGCACCTATCTCCAGTTCGACGACACCTCGCTCGCCTACCTCAACGACCCGCGCCAGCGCGAGCAGATCAAGCAGCGGGGTACGGGCGACGTCGAGCATCTGCACGAGCAGTACATCCGCAACATCAACCGCGCGCTCGAGGGCAAGCCCGACGGGATGACCGTCACCACCCACCTGTGCCGCGGCAACTTCCGCTCCTCCTGGGCGGCCGAGGGCGGCTACGACTACGTCGCCGAAGCCCTGTTCGGCGGCCTCGGCGTCGACGGCTTCTTCCTCGAGTACGACGACGCCCGCTCGGGCGGGTTCGAGCCGCTGCGGTTCGTCCCCGAGGGGAAGTTCGTGGTGCTCGGGCTGGTCACGACCAAGCACGGCGAGCTCGAGTCAAAGGACGTGCTGAAGCGACGGATCGAGGAGGCCTCGCGCTACGTGCCGATCGACCGGCTGTGCCTTTCGCCGCAGTGCGGCTTCTCCTCGACCGTCGAGGGCAACGCCCTCACCCGTGAGGAGGAGATCGCCAAGCTCGAACTGGTCGTTGAAACGGCGACCGATGTATGGGGCGACTGATGCGCGCCGCGGTCACCGAAGATGTCGGGGCGATGGCGGTGATCGAGCGTCCCGAGCCCCGCGACCCTGGACCCGGCGAGGTCGTGATCGCGCCGGAGGCGGTTGGGATCTGCGGCTCGGACTACCACTTCTTCCTCGGCGAGCTGTCTCCCGAGGCAGGCGGCTCGCAATTCCCGCGCGTGCAGGGCCACGAGATCGGCGCGACGATCGCGGCCGTCGGCCCCGACTGCCGCGAGGACCTCGTGGTCGGACAGCGCGTCGCGGTGTGGCCGCTGCAGGCGTGCGGGGAGTGCTACCCGTGCAGCGCCGGCCGCCCGAACACGTGTGACTTTTTCGAGCTGATCGGGATCCACAGCGACGGCGGCCTGCAGGAACTGCTCTCGGTTCCGGCCGAGCAGGTGTACTCGATTGATGCCGACGACCCGGCGGTGGCCGCGTTGGCCGAGCCGGTGTCGATCGCGGTGCGGGCGGTAAACCGCGCCAGCGTGGTCCCCGGCGAGCGGACCGTCGTGCTTGGCGCCGGGCCGATCGGCCAGTGCATCTGCCTGGTCGCGCGCGAGCGCGGCGCGGAGGTGCTGGTCGTCGACCTCCAGGACACACGCCTCGCGCTCAGCCGCGACATGGGCGCGGAGACGCTGGTCTGGAACGACGCTGACGAGGTCGTCGCGTTCGCCCGCGAGTGGGCTGGCGCGGCCGGCCCGCCGGCGGTGTTCGACGCGACCGGGGCTCCGGCGGCCGTGCGCGCAATGGTCGAGATGGTCGCCTCCGCCGGCCGGGCCGTGCAGGTCGGGATGTCGGCCGACGAGGTTACGTTCCGGCTCGGCATCCTGACCGAGAAGGAGCTCGACCTGCTCGGCGTGAGCTGCTGCGGCGGCGACGAGTTCGGCGAGGCGGTGGCGGTCGTCGAGCGCAACACGCCGCTGCTCGCGCCGCTGATCAGCCACCGGTTCGCGCTCGCCGACGCGCCCGACGCTATCCGCTTCGCGATCGAGAACCCGACCGACGTGATGAAGGTCGTAATCGGCGACCTCTCCCGGTAGCCGTTTCGAGACCACCGGGTTAAGACTTGTTAGCTCCCTGACGCGGGGCGGTTAAACGCGCGTCAGGCGCCGCCAACGTGGTAACGCGGCGCGTATGCTCGGCCGATAGGGCCTCAGGGCCATCAGGCAGATCGATTCCGGCGGGAGGGAGCCCAGGTGCGACGCGTGATGCTTACCGCGGGCGGTGCCCGCTTGGTGCTGCTCGGCGGCGCGATTGCCGTGCTCGCCCTGCTCGCCGCGGGGCTCGCGCTGGCGCTGCCCGACCAGGACGCCCCCCCTGCCCCCGCGCGACCTCAGCATCCGGCCGAGTTCGCCTCCGCGCATGTGACGACGCGCGGCACGCGGGCGGCGCCCAGATCGGCCGCCGCGGCCCAGGCGGTGCTGACGGTCAGCCCGAGCGCGAGCGGCACCCCGGTTCCCGCGTCGTACTTCGGCCTGTCGACCGAGTACTGGACGTTGCCTCTGTTCGAGCTGAACATGCCGGTGTTCACGCGGGTCCTCTCGCTGCTGCACGTGCCGGGCAACGGGCCGCTCGTGCTGCGGATCGGCGGCGACTCGGCCGACCGCTCGTTCTGGACGCCGAAGGCGCGCGGCCGGATGCCGAACTGGGCGTTCACTGTGACGCCCGCGTTCCTGGCACGGCTGAGCAGCCTCGTGCAGCGCGAGCCGATCAAGCTGATCGTCGACCTCAACCTGGTCACGGATACGCCGCTGACCGCCGCCACGTGGGCGCACGCCGCCGAGACCTCGCTCCCGCGGGGGAGCATCCTCGGATTCGAGGTCGGAAACGAGCCCGACATCTATAACCGCCACTACTGGGTGGCTATGATCGCGCGCTCGCCGCTCCAGGCCCGGCCGCTGCCGCTCGAGCTCACCCCGGACACCTACGTCGACGACTTCAACGCGTACGCGCGCGTGCTGATTGCGGGCGCGCCCGACGTGCGTCTGATTGGGCCGGCGGTGGCGCACGCCAGGGTCGGCCTCAAATGGATCAAGACCCTGATCGCCGACGACCGCCCCGAACTCGGCGCCGTGAGCGCGCACCTGTACCCATACTCCAAATGCGTCAAGCACAGGTCCAGCCCGAGCTACCCGACCGTCGGACGCCTGCTCAGCTGGAGGGCCGCGGGCGGACTGGCCGAGGACGTCGCGGGCGCCGTAGCGGTCGCACACGGCGCCGGCCTGAAGTTCCGCCTGACCGAGTTCAACTCGGTCACCTGCGGCGGAAAGGCGGGGGTCAGCAACACGTTCGCGACCGCGCTGTGGGCTCCGGACGCGCTGTTCACGCTGATGCGGGCCGGGGTCGACGGCGTCAACCTGCACGTGCGGGCATACCCGATCAACGCGCCGTTCACGCTGAGCCGGCGCGGACTGACGCCGCGGCCGCTGCTGTACGGACTGGTGATGTTCTCGCGGACGCTCGGCGCCGATGCGCGCCTCCTCCGCGTGCGCATGTCCCGCCCCCGTTCGGAGAGCCTGAGCGCGTGGGCCGTGCGCGTTCGCAGCGACGTCCTGCACGTGCTGCTGATCGACAAGAGCAACCGGACGGTCCGGGTCGACCTACACGTGCCCGCCACCGGCCCGGCCACGGTCCAGCGCCTGCTTGCCCCGTCGGCGAGCTCGACCGCCGGCGAGACGCTCGACGGCCAGCGGCTCGGGCCGAGCGGCACCTGGATCGGTAAGCGGCTGACCCAGACGGTCGCGGCCGGTCCGCACGGGTACGTGCTGACGGTGCCGCGCCGGAGCGCCGCGCTCGTGAGCCTTCGGATCGCGTCGCGAGGCACGGCCGCGCCCGCGACGAAGAAGGGTCGCCACCGGACGGCGGTTCGCCACCGCGCACGTTCTCACGCGCGGGCGACGATCGTCGCCGAGCAGCCCGAGCGGCGCCGCGCCCGCGCTTAGCTCACGAGGTCTCGAGAGGCACCGGCGAGTGCTCGAACTGCGTGATCCGGCGGAGTTCCTCGACTCGCCCGTCGACCTCTCCGGCGCTCAGCCGCTCGACCCGGTCGGTGCCGAACTCCTCAACGTTGTACGACGCGAGCGACGTCCCGTACGCCATCGCCAGGCGCACGACCGGCTGAGTGAACGGCTTGTCGCGATGCCGGGCGAGGTAGCCGACGAACCCACCGGCGAACGTGTCACCGGCGCCGGTCGGATCGACGACGGTCTCGAGCGGATACGCCGGAAGCGCGAAGAACTGGTCCTCCGTGATTAGCGCGGCACCATATTCGCCCTGCTTGGCGACGACGAGCGACGGGCCCATCTCGAGTACTTCGCGGGCGGCCGCGACGATGCTCGGCCGGCCCGTCAGCTGGCGTAGCTCGGCGTCGTTGAGCATCACGCAGTCGACGCGGCGGATCACCTCGAGCAGCGCTGGGCGAGCGATGTCGATCCACAGGTTCATCGAGTCCATCGCGACGAACTGCACCTGCCCGCATTGCTCGAGCACGCTGAGCTGCAGCTCCGGTTGGATATTGGCCAGAAACAGGACGTCGCAGCCGCGCGAGGACGCCGACAGCCGCGGCTGGAAGTCCTCGAACACGTTGAGCTGGGTGTCGAGCGTCTCGCGGGAGTTGAGGTCCCAGCCGTATTCGCCGGCCCAGAAGAACGTCTTGCCGCCCGGAACGCGCTCGATGTCGTCGACGCTCGTGCCGCGGATCGCCACCACGTCCATGTCGTCATCGCCGAAGTCCGCGCCGACGCGGCCGACCACGTGAACCTGGTCGAAGAACGATGCCGCGAGCGCGAAGTGCGTGGCGGCGCCGCCGAGCATCCGGTCGCGCTCGCCGAACGGCGTCTTGACCGCGTCGAACGCGACCGATCCGACGACCGTGATGCTCACGCGCTGATGACCTCAGCTGCGGTTACGAGGCCGGCGGCCTCGCGGAGCGCGGCCGCCTTGTCGGTCCGCTCCCACGTGAAGTCGTGATCCTCGCGCCCGAAGTGACCGTACGCCGCCGTCTTCTGATAGATCGGCCGGTGCAGCTTGAGGTACTGGCGGAACGCACCGGGACGGAGATCGAAGTGCTCGCTGATCAACTCGAGGATCTTCGACCGAGAGATCTTCTCCGTCCCGAACGTCTCGACCATCACCGACACCGGATGCGCCACCCCGATCGCGTACGCCACCTGCACCTCCGCCCGCTCCGCC
>DATJYY010000163.1:0-22407 GCA_035499395.1 Solirubrobacteraceae bacterium | reverse complement strand
GCGGTCGACCTCGCTCGCCAGCGCGCTCCAGGTGAGCTCGCGGACGCCCCCGTCAGCGGCCACTTCGACCACTGCGAGCCCGTCCGGCCGCTCACGGGCGTGCCGCTTCAGGTCGTCAAGAATCATGGCCCTACCCGACGGACGGCACGCGAGCAGGGCCGGATACCGCGGCCGGGACGCCGAGAGCGTTCATGTGGTCGAGGAACTCGGGATACGAGATCCGGTACGCGTGGGGATAGGAGAGCTCGGTGACCCCGGTGGCGATCGATCCGGCGACGGTCAATGCCATCAGCACGCGATGGTCGTTGAACGACGACAGGCTCGCCGCGCGCAGGCGCCCGACGCCCTCGAACGTCATGTCGTTGCCGTCGAACTCGACCTTGGCGCCCATCTTGCGGAGCTGGAGCATCGCGGCGACGCGGTCGGACTCCTTGAGACGGACGTGGGCGACGTGCCCGAGCGCGCTCTTGCCGCTCGCCCGGCTCGCGAGGACCGACAGGATCGGAACCATGTCGGGGGTGTCGCGGCAGTCGAGCGGCCCGCCCTCGGGGGGCGTGCCGTCGTGGTCCATCGAGATCGAAAGACCATCCGGCGCGAAGCGGAACGGCACACCGGCGGCCATCAGCGAGTCGAGCACCGACGCCTCCGGGTGGCCGGCGATCGGCGTCGAGCTGTGGAACGTCACCTTCGAGGGGTTGAGCGTGCAGGCCGCGAGGCCGAACACGGCCGAGCCGAGGTCGGGTGGCAGCACGACGTCGGTCGGCCTCGACCGCTGGGCCGGGGTTACGTAGAACTCGCGCCAGTCCTCGCGCGCGCTGACCTCGAGACCGAACTGGCGCATCATGTCGATCGTCAGCTCGATGTAGGGCCGCTCGTTGAGCTCGCCCCGGATCTCGATCACGGTTGGCTCGAGCGCGTACGGCGCGAGCATCAGCAGCCCGGAGATCCACTGCGAAAGCGTGCCGTCGATCCGGATCCGCCCCCCGCGCGGGAGGCCGGGGTAGACCGTCACCGGGAGGTGTTGGTCCTCGTACTCGAGCCGCACGCCCATCCGCTTCAGCGCGCGGAGCAGCGGCCCGATCGGACGGCGGCGGAAGTAACGCTGGCCGACGAACCGGACGGGGCGGTCGCCGAGCGCGGCGAGCCCGAGCAGGAAGTACAACGTCGTCCCCGAGCTGCCCACCGATACCTCGTCGCTGACCGGCGAGAACGGCCCGCCGGTGACGCGCCACCCGGTGCCGTCGTTCTCGATCTTCGTCCCGAGGGCTCGGAGCGCCTGGAGCGTGAACGACACGTGCCGGGCGGCGGTGCGCTGCACGATCGTGCTCTGGCCAGGGGCCAGCGCCGCGAGCATCAGCGCACGGTGGGCGTGGTACTTCGAGGGCGGGATCGCCAGCTCCCCCACGAGCGGAGCCTGGGCCTTCGCTACGAGCAGGCGCACCGGCGGCAGGATAACCGCGCCTTCACACGACACGGTCGCGGGCCGAAATAGTCCCACCGTTCGGGGGGTCGGGCGGGCCGTGAACGGCTGCACGCTCTATAGCACAATCGCTATATTACATATATGATGTCGGCATCCGCACTCGTCCGCAGCGTGCGCGCTGCCGCGGCGATGACGCAGTCGGACCTCGCCGCCCGCGCCGGGTTGACTCAGTCCGCGGTCGCACGGCTCGAGCGCGCTGGCACAAATCCCACAATTGCCACGCTGGCCGGCGTGGTCGCCGCCGCCGGATATCGCCTGGAGTTGACTGCCGCGCCTCGACTCGCACCGCTAGACGAGCGGCAGCTGCTCGAGCGCCTAGCGATGACCCCAGCCGAGCGCCTGGCCAGATTCACGGCGTCGAGCCGGAACCTGGACCAGATGGCTCGACGGGTGCGGCGCGTGGGTGACTGATCGCCCGCCGCTCGATGCCGCGGCGATCCTACGCCGACTCGTCGAGCGCGGCGTCGACTTTGTCGTGATCGGCGGCATTGCCGGCGTGCTCCACGGCTCGGCACGTAACACGTTCGACCTCGACATCTGCTTTGCCACCGACGATGCCAACCTTGCCGCTCTCGGTGATGTCCTGACCACCCTTGGGGCTCGTCTCAAGGGAGTCGAAGAGGACGTGCCGTTCGTGCCCGATGCCCGGACGCTGCGGCAGGTCGAGCTCCTAACGTTCGTCACCTCGCTCGGTGAGCTCGATGTGCTCGCCCGACCGGCCGGGGCCCCGCCTTACTCTGACCTTCGCCGAAACGCCGACCGCTATGACCTCGGTGGCTTCAACGTCTCCGTCGCGTCGGTCGACGATCTCATCGCGATGAAGCTGGCGGCGGGACGCGCGAAGGATTTGCTTGACGTCGAGGAGCTCGAGGCGATCAAGCGATTGCGCCACCGCCGTTGAGGCGCCTCGCCGGCAATCACCGCGGGCGGGGAGGGCCTACCCTTGGTCGCGCTCGCCATGAAGACCGCGATCATCACCGTCTCCACGTCCGTCGCCGCCGGTCGCACCGAGGACCGCTCGGGGGAGGCGCTGGCCAGGCTGGCAGAGGCGGCCGGCGCCGAGATCGTCGCGCGCGAGGTCGTGGCCGATGACCGCAAGGCGATCGAGAAGCTCCTGCGGAAGCACACACGCAACGGGACCGCGCTGATCTTCACGACGGGCGGCACCGGTTTTACGCACGACGACGTGACGCCCGAGGCGACGCGGGCGGTGATCGAGCGCGACGCGCCCGGGTTCGCCGAGGCGATGCGGGCCGAGGCCCTCAAGCACACCCCGATGGGGATACTGTCGCGCGGCGTGTCGGGTATCGCGGGCCGCACGCTCATCGTCAATTTCCCCGGCAACCCCAAGGCAATCGGCGAGCTGTTCGGAGTCATCGGCCCGACGCTCGGGCACGTGGTGACGACGCTGCAGCACGAGGGTGGACCAACCCCCGGCCATTGAGCTACGGGGCCTCTACCGCCACTTCGGTGAGCGGACGGTGCTCCGGGACGTGTCGCTGCAGGTGCCCGCAGGATCGACGCTGGCCGTGCTCGGGCGAAACGGCGCCGGCAAGTCGACGCTGCTGCGGATTCTCGCGACGCTGCTGCGGCCGCACGCGGGCGAAGTACTCGTGTTTGGCGAGGCGTTGCCGCGGCGGGGATTCGCGGTCCGCGGCCGGCTCGGACTGCTGGCTCACGACCCCCTCCTTTACCGCGATCTGAGCGCTCGCGAGAACCTGAGCTATCACGCGCGGCTACACGCCGTGGGTCTTGGCCGGGTCGAGGAGCTGCTCCACGCGGTCGGGATGTCGGGCCGGGCGGACGAGCCGGTGCGTCTGCTTTCCCGGGGACTGGTGCAGCGTCTCGCGGTCTGCCGGGCCGTGCTTCATGCCCCTTCGCTGTTACTCCTGGACGAGCCTCTCGCCAATCTCGATCCAGCGGCGACAGAGCTGGTCGGGCCGCTAATCGGGCGCGAGGCGGGGGCCACTCGGGTCCTCACCAGCCACGACCCGCAGGCCGCACTTGCCGAGGCCGACCTCGTGCTCGGGCTCGAGGACGGGCGGGCGGCGTTCTTGACCAGCCCGGACAAGGTGGATCCCGGGGCTGTGAAGCGGCTGTACGCATGAGGACCGCCCTCACCGTCCTGCGCAAAGACCTGCTGCTCGAGCTCCGCGGCCTCGAGACGCTACCGGCGATGATCCTGTTCGCGATCGTCACGTTCGTGATCTTCCATTTCGGGCTGAACCGGGACACGATCGACGGTCAGCTGGCCGCGGGCGTCCTGACCGTGACGCTGCTGTTCGCGGCGATGCTCGGGATCAACCGGCTGTTCGTGGCCGAACGCGAGCAGGGCGGGTTCGATGCGTTCCTGCTGGCGCCAGTCGATCGGTCGGCGCTTCTGATCGCCAAGGCGACGGCCCTGTTCCTGTTCCTGGTCGTGCTCGAGGTAATCGCGGTCCCGGCATTCGGGCTGCTGCTGCTCGGGCCGTCGCTCAGCCCGGTGCTGCCGGGACTGATCGTCGTGCTGGCGCTCGGTGACGTGGCGCTGGCGGTGATCGGGACGCTCGTCTCGGCCATCGCCGTGCAGACGCGGGCGCGGGATCTGATCGGCCCGATCATCGGCCTCCCGCTGCTGCTCCCGGCGCTGATCGGGATGGCGCGCGGGGCGGGGCCGCTGCTCGTGGCACACGCTTCGAGCTCGCCGCCGGGGAGGTGGGTGGCGATCCTGGCGCTCTATGATCTGGTGTTCGCCCTCCTGTCCTACGCTGTCTTCGACTTTCTCCTGGAGGACTGACGCTTTGACGACTTACGGCCGCGGTCTTCGCGGCCTCTCCCTTGCGGCCGCAGCGACGATCACGGCGGCGCTCGCGCTGACGTTTTTCTACGCGCCGCTTGACGCCAACCAGGGCTTCATCCAGAAGATCTTCTACATCCACGTGCCGCTCGCGATCACGGCGCTGTGCGGGTTCGTGTTCGGCGGCGTGCTCGGCGCGATGTACCTGCGGACCGGAGAGCGGAAGTGGGACATCCGCTCTTACGTCGCGATCCACATGGCGCTGATCTTCGGCGTCGGGACGCTGCTCACCGGCACGATCTGGGCCAAGGCGTCGTGGGGTCACTGGTGGGTGTGGAGCGACCCGACGCTGACATCGTTCCTGATCGTGATGCTGCTGTTTGCGACCTATCAGCCGCTCCGGTTCTCGATCGAGGATCCCGAGCGCCAGTCCCGGTACGCGAGCGTGTTCTCGGTCGTCGCCGGCGCGTTCGTGCCTTTGAACTTCCTCGCGGTTCGGGCCGCCCAGGCGTACGTCCACCCGCGCGTGCTCACCCTGACGGGTGGGAACCTGCCGGGGTCGATGCGGCTCACCTTCCTGGTGGCACTGGTGGGCGTGGCGTTGCTGTACGTCACGCTGTGGAAGTACGAGATGGCGGCCAAGAGCACCCGCATGCAGCTACGGGCACTCCGGCGGACGCTGCTCGGCGACGACGCCGTGGCGCCCTTGAAGCGGAGCGCGGCACCGTCATGAGTAGGCTCGTGAGTGCAGTCGCGCCCGCCCTGCCGTTACATAGCGCGGGCAAGTATGTGGCGGGCGCGTACATCGTGTTCCTGGCGATGGTGCTGATCTACGTGGCGATCATGGCCACGCGGCTGTCTCGGACCGAGCGCGAGATAGCCCAGTTGCAGCGCGACGTCGACGCACAGCGGTCGGCCCGCGATGCGGACCGCGAGCGGGAGCCGGTGGCGTGAGCGAGCTGCTCGCGATCGGCGTTTCGCACAAGACCGCGCCGGTCGAGGTGCGCGAGCGTGTGGCGCTGCCGGACGCCCGCGGCGCCGAGTTCGTGCGCGACCTGCGGGGGACCGGCGAGGTCCACGAGGCGGTCGCGATCTCGACCTGCAACCGAACCGAGCTGTACGTCGTCGTGGGCAACCCGGTCGAGGCCGAGAGCCGCGCGCTCGCGATGCTCGCGAGCCAGGCCGGGATCCGGCCCACCGAGCTCGCCCCGGCGATCTACTCGCTTCGCAACTGCGACGCCGCCCGTCACCTGTACCGGGTGACCGCCGGGCTCGACTCGATGATCGTCGGCGAGGCCGAGGTCCAGGGTCAGATCAAGCGCGCCTATGATGCGGCGATCGCCGGTGAGACAGCCGGCCCGCTCACCAACCACCTGTTCAAGGCGGCGCTGGCGACGGGCAAGCGCGTCCGCACCGAGACCGCGATCGGCGAGCGGCAGCTGAGTCTGCCGGCGGTGGCGGTCGCGCTCGCGCGCGAGCGGCTGGTTTCGCTAGATGGGCGCTCGGTTGTCGTCGTCGGGACCGGCGAGACCGGAGAGCTGACCGCCCGCGCGCTGTCCGACAGCGGGGGGCGCCCGGTATTCGTCGCAAGTCGCCGCCGCGACCGCGCGATCTCGCTCGCCCGGCGCTACGGCGGGGAGAGCCTGAGCTTCGACGAGCTGCCGCAGGCGCTCGAGCGTGCCGACATCCTGGTGGCCGCGACCGCGTCGCCGCACCTGCTGCTCGAGGCGGCGGAGTTGTCTGAGGTGATGAGGTTGCGCCGGCAGCGCCCGCTGCTGCTGATCGACCTGGCGGTGCCGCGCGACATCGATGCGTCGTGCGGCGATCTCGACGGTGTATCGCTGTACGACATCGACGATCTCCAGGCGGTGATCGCGCGCAACCGCAAGGTCCGCCAGGCCGAGGCGCGGAAGGCCGAGGGAATCATCGAAGAGGAGATCCAGCGGTTCGCCGTCTGGCTGGGGTCGCTTGAGGTCCTCCCGACGCTGGCGGCGCTCCGGGCTCATGGCACCGAAATCGCTTCGGAGGTCGTGGCGGAGAATGCGGGGAAGTGGGAGGGGTTGTCCGTGCGCGATGCCGAACGGGTAGACGCTCTCGCTCAGGCGATCGTGAACCGCCTGCTGCATTTGCCGACCGCTCGGCTGAAGGAGCTCCAGGACGACCGCGTGCACGCCCGAATGGCGCTGATCCGGGATCTGTTCGGCCTCGAGGTCGAGAGCGGCGGGCCGGCGTCGGCCACCGAGGTACGTGACCTCGACGAGGTGCGCCAGCTCCGCCGCCGACGCCCTTGATCCGGGTCGGCACCCGTGGGAGCGCGCTGGCGCTCGCGCAGGCTGAGTGGGTGGGGTCGCGGCTGGGCTCTGATTTCGAGTTGGTGAGGATCGAAGCGGCTGGACCCGTGGACGACAAGTCGCGGTGGGTCTCGGGGCTGGAGCGGGCCTTGTTAGCGGACGAGGTCGACCTGGCCGTGCATTCGGCGAAGGATGTGCCAGCGGAATTAGCTTCCGGATTGGAGATCGTCGCGATCCCTCCGCGCGAGGATCCCCGCGATGCGATCTGCGGCGCGGCGTCGTTGTCGGCGCTGGTTTCGGGAGCGCGAGTGGGGACGAGCTCGTTGCGGCGCGCGGCGCAGATCCGTGCCTCACGTGACGACGTGTCCGTGGTCGAGGTCCGCGGGAACGTCGATACGCGGCTGCGGAAGCTCGCCTCGGGTGAGTGCGACGCGCTCGTGCTGGCGGTTGCCGGACTGGCGCGCCTCGGGCGGCTGGACGCGGTCGACGGCATCCTCGACGAGTTCGTCCCCGCCGCGGGGCAGGGGGCGCTGGCGCTCGAGGCCCGTCCGGGTCGTGTGACGGTCTCCGCGCTCGTCGATTCCGGCGCCACCGCATGTGTGATGGCCGAACGTGAGCTGACCCGCGCACTCGGCGCCTCGTGCAACACGCCCGTTGGCGCTCATGCTCGGGTGGTGGATGGCGGCTCGGTTGAGCTGACGGCCTGGGTGGGTCGTCCCGACGGTTCGGCGTGGGTTCGCGATCGGCTGCGCGGCGAGGCGGGTGGGCTGGGCGCTGCGCTTGCGGATCGGCTTCTTGCGGTGGGCGCCGCGGAGCTGCTGCCGTGACCGTGTACCTGGTCGGCGCCGGGCCGGGCGACCCGGGGCTGCTCACCGCCCGCGCGCTCGAGCTGATCGCCGCTGCGGATGTGATCGTCTACGACCGGCTGATCCCAGCGTCCGCGTTGGAGGGCGCGCGCCCGGACGCGACGCTGATCTACGCCGGGAAGGAGGGCGGGGGAGCTTCGATGCCTCAGTCCGAGATCTCGGAGCTGCTGGTGTCACACGGCGTTTCGGCGAGGATTGTTGTGCGCCTGAAAGGGGGTGACCCGTTCGTGTTTGGGCGGGGCGGCGAGGAGGCCGAGGCGCTGCGCCAGGCCGGTGTCCCGTTTGAGGTCGTGCCGGGCGTCACCGCCGGTGTCGCTGCGCCAGCGTACGCCGGGATTCCGGTCACCCACCGCGACGAGGCGAGCGCGGTGGCGTTCGTGACGGGACACGAGGACCCGTCGAAGCCGTCTTCGGTCCTCGATTGGGGGGCGCTGGCGGCGTTCCCGGGGACGCTGGTGTTCTACATGGGCGTTCGGCAGCTGCCTTTGATCGCTTCGCGCCTGGTTGACGGCGGTCGCGCCTCGTCGGAGGCGGCGGCGGTGATCGAGCGCGGGACGCTGCCAGACCAGCGGGTCGTCACGGGGACGCTGGAGACGATCGCTTCGGTTGCGGCCGATGCGGCTGTGCGCGCGCCGGCGCTCGTTGTCGTGGGTTCTGTTGTGGGTCTGCGCGAGCGGTTGGCGTGGTTCGAGTCGCGGCCGCTAGCGGGGATTACGGTGGCGGTCACGCGGGCGCGGGCGCAGGCGAGCGGCCTGGCGAGCCGTCTGGCGGACCTCGGCGCGGCGGTGATCGAGGCGCCGGCGATCCGGATCGCGCCGCTCGACGGGCCGGCGCCTTCGCTCGCCGACTACGACCTCGTTTGCCTGACCAGCCCGAACGGGGTGCGGCTGCTGTTTGCTCGGTTGGCCGCGGCAGGGCTCGATGCGCGAGCGCTCGCGGGCGCGCGGGTCGCCGCTATCGGCCCGGGGACCGCGTCGGCGCTGCGTTCGTTCGGTGTGATCGCCGACGTCGTCCCTTCGGAGCGCTTCGTGGCGGAGGGACTCGTGGACGCGCTCGCCGGCGTCGACGTTCGGCGCGCTTTGGTGGCGCGGGCCGCGGGCGCGCGGGACGTGCTCCCGGATGCGCTCCGTTCGCGTGGCGCGGAGGTCGATGTCCTGGCGCTGTATGAGACCGTCGCTTCGCCGTTGACCCAGGATCAGCTGGCGGCGGTAGAAGACGCGGACTACGTGACGTTCACGTCGTCCTCGACCGTGCAATTCTTTTTTGAGTCGGCGGGCGCGGTGGCGGGACGGCTCCGTGCCCGGATTGTCAGCATCGGCCCGGTCACGAGCGCGACGCTCCGCGAGCACGGCCTCGAGCCGGACGTCGAGGCGACCCGGCACGACATCGACGGGCTGATCGAGGCGCTGGTTGCGGACGCGGCTTCTCGGTGAGCGTCCCCGTCATCACCTTCTTGTCGGACTACGGGCTCGAGGACGACTTCGTTGGCGTCTGCCATGCGGTGATCGCGGGGATCTGTCCGGAGGCGCGCGTGATCGACCTCGCGCACCGGGTGCCGCGGGGGGACGTGCGGGCGGGGGCCGTGATCCTGCGCGGAGCTCTGCCGTACCTGCCCGTCGGGGTTCATCTCGCGGTCGTCGACCCCGGGGTCGGCAGCGACCGTCGCGGCGTCGCCCTGCGTCTCGCCGATGGACGCGTCGCGGTTGGGCCGGACAACGGCCTGCTAACGCCCGCGGCGGAACTCGCCGGTGGCGTGGTCGAGGCGGTCTCGATCGGCGCCTCGCCGTTCGCGTTGCGCCCCGTGTCCGCGACGTTCCACGGACGCGACGTGTTCGCACCGGTGGCGGCGCGGCTGGCCGGTGGCGCGGGGCTGGCCGACGCCGGTGAGCCGGTCGATCCGGCGGGGCTGGCGGCGCTCGCGCTACCCCGAGCGGAGGTCGTTGATGGAGTGCTGGTGGCGCATGTTCTCTACGTCGACCGCTTCGGCAACGTGCAGCTCGACGTCGAGGAGCCTCGGTTCGAGGTCGGCCGCGTGATGGCGGTGCGGTTTGGCTCCGGTCGGTCGGAGCGGGCACGGTACCTGACGACGTTCGCCGACGCCGACGCCGGCGAGCTGATCTTGTACGAGGATTCCTACCGCCGGCTGGCGGTGGCGGTTAACCAGGGGGACGCCGCGAGCCGGCTGAACATCGCGGTCGACGACGAGCTGCGGATCGAGTTGGAATGAGCGCGCCCGCGCTCGGCTACCCCCGGCTCCACTTCCGGCTGACGGACTCGACCAACGCCCGTGGCCGCGAGCTCGCCGTACGGGGCGCCCCGCACGGCACCGTCGTGACCGCGGCCGAGCAGTCGGCGGGCCGCGGGCGCCACGGGCGGACGTGGAGCGCGCCGGCCCGCCGGGCGCTGCTGTGCTCGGTCGTGATTCGCGACCCGCCGCGATTGCTGCCGCTGGTGGCGGGGGTCGCGGTCGCGGAGATGGTCGGGCCGGACGCCTCGATCAAGTGGCCGAACGACGTGCTCGTGGACGGGCGGAAGGTGGCGGGCATCCTCGTCGAGGGTCGCCTGCAGGAGGGCTGGGCCGTGGTCGGGATCGGCGTTAATGTGGCGCTGCGCCTCGAGGACTTCCCGCCTGAGCTCCACGATCGCGCCGGCACGCTCGGATTCGAGCCCGGAGCGATCGAGCCGACGCTCTGGGCGCTGCTTCGCGAGCTGGAGGTTTGGTTGGCCGCCGGCGCGGACGCTGTATTGGAAGCCGTGCGCGCGCGTGACACGCTCCTCGGGCGCGAGGTCCGCTGGGCCGGCGGGGCGGGTATGGGCGCCGGCATTGACGGCGACGGCCGCCTCCTGGTCAGGACGGACGCGGGTCTGGTGGCGCTGGATGCCGGCGAGGTTCACCTCGGTGGCGCCTGACCCCATGTCGAACGCCCGAAAGCCCGACTCCCCGCTCGTGCCGTCGGGACGTAAGCTTGGGGTGGATGCTCATGTCCCTCCGGTCCGCGGCTGACCCGCGGAAACGGGCCGTTATGCAGGGAGATCAGGCCGCGGCCTCGGCGTCGCGGGGCTCGTCGTCCTCGTCATCGGCGGAATCGGCGTCGTCGTCATCGTCCTCGTCGTCGTCCGGATCGTCGTCGTCATCGTCCGCCGAGTCGTCGAGGTCGTCGTCCTCGTCGTCGTCGACGTCGTCATCGTCGCGCCCGGCGTCGGTGTCGAGCTCGTCATCATCGTCGTCGACCTCCACCTCGACGTCGATCTCGACGATGTCGTCGTCCGTGGGAGCCGACTGCTCGTCGCCGTTCTGCGCCGCGGTCGCCACCACCGTCTGCCGGGCCGTGCCCGTTCCGGGTGCGGCGCCGGACGTCTTGCGCTTGCGCCGGCTCTTGCCGCGCCGGCCCTTGGGGAAGTTACGAAGCAGCTCGCGCGCGAGTGCCGCCGGCTTGCGGGCCATGCGCGTCCGCGCGCCGCGCAGCGCTTCCTCGGCCTCCGGCGTGTGTGCCAGGGCGGCCGCCAGCAGCGCCGCCGACAGCCGGCGGTCCTCCTTGCGCGCGGCGTGCACGAGTCGCCGTGCGTTGCGGGCATGCGCCGCGCCGCTCGAATTCACCAGCAGTCCGAGCAGGCGCTTGGTCTCGGGCCAGCGCTGCACCGCGTACTCCTCGTGGACCTCGCGGGTGTACTCGGCCATCCGCCAGATCCACGCATTGGCCTGGTCGCGGCGGCCGATACGGCGCTCGGCGAGCGCCTGGAGCATGATCTTCACGCCCTCGCGGCGCTCGTCGCGCGGCCAGCCGGCCATGATGTCGATCGCGGTGTCGAACGCCTCGGCGTCCCTCGAAGACGCGATCTCCTGCAGGGCCCGCAGGCGCAGCTGCGAGTTGCGATTGCGCTGGACCGCGGTCAACAGGAACCGCCGCTTCAGCTCCCCGCCACGGTCGAAGTGGAGCATCGCCTTGGCCCGGCGCCATCCGTTGGGCGCGACCCGAGCGCCGGCGAGGGCCGCCCAAACGTGCTGCTCACCGTAGTCGAGGTGCTCGACCGCGATCCGCCAGAGCTCGCGTTCGAAAACCTGCGCGCGCCGCTCGGGATCGGGCGTCACCGGCAGAACACGCCGTTCGACGCGGACCCGGCGCCCACGGCCCCGGCGGACGGGGCCGACCACGATCGCGCCGCCCCGGTACACGTCGCGATCGAGCAGGGAGTGCAGCGTGACGACCGGGTCGTCGTGCTTGGTCGCGGGGTGGACGAAGTCGACGACGATCCCCGCCTCCTTGCCCGGATGCCGGCGCGTCACGCGGCCAACCCGCTGCTGGTAGATCCGCTTGGAGGCGGTTGGCGCCAGGTGCATGCAGATCGTCGCCCGCGGGCTGTTCCAACCCTCGGCGAGCAGCTGGGCGTTGACGAGCACGTCGATCTTGCCCGACTCGTAGTCGGCGAGGATCCGCGCCAGCTGCCGCTTCGGCGTCTCGCCGGACACGCCCCTCGCCTTCATCCCCATGTCCTGGAAGGCCTTGGCGACGTTGTAGGCGTGGCGCACACCGGCCGCGTAGACGACCCCGGGGACGTTGTTGAACCGGGTCTTGTACAGGTCCGCGATCGCCATGTTGAACGGCGTCTGGTCGAGCAACTCGGCCAGCATCTCCTGGTCGAACTCGGTGTCGACCTCGCCGCGGCGGAGTGGCACCTTGGCGATCGTGCGGACGCCGGGACCCGGGGGGATGCGGATGCAGCGCAGCGGCGCGATCACGCCCCGGCGCGCCGCTTGCGCGAGGTCGAAGCGCGAGGTCTGGGTCGGGAACAGGTCGGTGACGTGCCGCGCGATGAGCGCTCCAGTGGCGGTCATGCCGATGAAGATCGGGCCCGACCAGGCGCGGATCGCGCCCGAGGTCTTCTCGCCGAGCGCCGTGTGGGCCTCGTCGCAGATCACGATCGTGTAGGCATCGGAGATCTTCCCGGCGTTGCGCACGAACCACTGGTACGTCTCGACCGTCACCGGGCCGTTGGCGGCGTCCTTGCCTTTCAGCAGAGGAGCGTGGATCCGGTCCCGGTAGCCGCGATCGCGCAGCTCCCCGTTGAACTGATCGACGAGGTTCCGACGATGGGTGAGGATCAGCACCCCGCCGGTGCGCGAGGCCTCGACGAACCCGAGCGCGGCGACTGTCTTGCCGGCGCCGGTCGCGTGCTCGAACCAGAAGCGTCGGTCGGCGTTGGGATCCTCGGGGCGCTCGTCGAGCTGGACGTCGTCGTCGAGCTCGTCGCCGTCGTCCTGCCAGTCCTGGGGCTCCTCGTCCTCCGCGTCGCCGTCTCCGTCGTCCCCGTCGTCCACGTCGTCCCCGTCGTCCACGTCGTCCCCGTCGTCGAGGTCGGAGTCCTCCTCGCCCGGGATCGCCACCGAAGCGAGCTCGACCGGGGGTGCGGGCGCCGGCGCGGACCCGTTCGACCCGTTCCCGTTGCGCTGGGCTTCGGCGAGCAGCGCGGTCAGGGTGCCGGATAGCGCGTCGACCTGGTGAGCCGAGAGCACGGTGTCGTCGGCGAGGTGCGGCTCCTCTTCGGACAGCAGCCGCTCGAGCCCGAGCAGCAGCGAGTAGTGGCGGCGCCACTCGATCGAGGGCTTGTCCGCACCCGTGTCGATCTCCGCGACCGCGGCATCGAGCGCCCGGCGGCGCGCCGATCCGGGCGCGAGCGCGTCTTCGAGCGACTCGCCCTCGTAAACGAAGCGTTCGCGCGTGAACAGCTCCGCGCGCGCAATCGCGGCAGGCTCGGGAAAGGGGGTGGAATCACCCATACAGATCGAAAGGTTGGAGTGACAGAAAAGCGAGCCGCGGAGGTACTACGTGGCGACTCAGGCGGTCTCGCTAGAGGCCGGAACGGCGAGGACTAACCCTCAACAGCGGATGCCCCCTCGCCGCACCCGGCAGGAGGAATGCCACTCCATTAAAGCAGGTTCTCTTCGGCTGAACGTCCGTCGCTCCGTTCGCTTCGGCTGATTGCCCCTCCCGAAGCCCGGCGCGCTTCCGGTTTGTTTGCGCGAGGCGAAAGTGGTCAGGCGCGAGGGCTTCGGGACGGGCATCTCAGCCGCGCTCACGCCGGCCAGCGTCCCAGCCTCGCTCGGAGCGTGGTCGCAGGGGCCGCGGGCGGGGGGCGCAGCCCTTAAGCTGTGGAGTGATGACCGGGACGGCGGTGACCGAGATCCGGCGGGCGAAGACGCGCGAGGAGCTGGAGGCGGCGCTGGAGCTCCGCCACGCGGTCTTCTGCGTCGAGCAGGGCGTTCCGGAGCGTGACGAGCTCGACGGCCGCGATCACGAGGGGATCCATCTCGTCGCGGTACGTGAGGGGAGGCTGCTCGCCACTTGCCGGATCGTGCTGGTGGGCAGCACCGCGCAGTTCAGCCGCCTGGCGGTGCTGACGTCGGCGCGCCGCCAGGGGATCGCGAGCGCGCTGCTCGAGGCGGCGGACCGCGAGTCACGCGCCGGCGGTGCTCGGCGGATCGTGCTCCACGCCCAGACGTACGCGCGCGAGCTCTACGAGAGCCACGGCTACCGACCCCGCGGGCGGCTGTTCTGGGAGGCCGGGATCGAGCACGTGGCGATGGAGAAGCTGCTTGATTGAGGCCCTTGGGGGCCCCGCTCATGCCTGAGGTTCGGATCGACCCGCTGACGGGGTTCAGGGCGATCGTCGCGGGCGACCGGGCGCACCGGCCCGGAGGTGGGTTGAGCGCGACGCCGGCCCCGCCGATCGATCGCGACAGCGACCCGTTCGCGGAAGGGCACGAAGACCGCACGCCCCCGGAGGTCTTTGCCGTGCGACCGGGCGGTGGCGCGCCGAACACGCCGGGATGGACGGTCCGGGTCGTCCCCAACCTGTACCCGGCGCTGACCGACGATTCGCCGCCGCCGGAGCCCGACGGCAAGCCCGATCTGTTCTGGGCAGGCCCGGCGCACGGGGCCCACGAGGTGATCGTCAACGCGCCCGACTCGGTCGCCTCCCTGTCCGACCTAACCCCCGAGCAAGTGGTCGAGGCCGTGGACGTGTGGCGCGAGCGGATGCGGAGCCACGACGAGGCCGCCTACGTGCACCTGATCGTCAACGAGCACAAAGAGGCCGGTGCGTCGCTCCCGCATACCCACGCGCAGCTGTACGCGCTCGACTTCGTGCCCGCGGCGATAGCCCGCGAACGCGAGCGGTTCGGCGCATACGCGACTCGTACGATGGGCGGCAACCTGCTCGCCGACCTCGTCCAGGAGGAGGTTCGCCGGCGCGAGCGGATCGTCGCGATCGACGACGAGACCGTGCTGATGGCCCCGTACGGTGCGAGGGTGCCGTTCCAGCTGCTGATCGCCCCGCGGACGCCGAGGTCACGGTTCGAGGACGAAGGACCGACCGGCGCCCGGATGGTGCACGAGGCGCTGACCCGGCTGGGGCGCCGCCTGGGCGCGAGCCCGCCGCTCAACCTGTGGGTCCGGACCGCACCACGTGGCGCCGAGCACTTCTCGTGGCGGATCGACATCCTGCCGCGACTCGTACGCCTGGCCGGACTCGAGCTCGGCGCGGGCGTCAACCTGAACATCGTCCCGCCCGAGCACGCTGCCGCCGAACTGCGAGACGTGTGAGGGCGCTCGTCCAGCGCGTGAGCCGCGCCTCGGTCTCGGTCGATGGCAGCGTCGTGTCATCGATCGGCCCGGGGCTGCTGGTGCTGCTCGGGGTCGGGCACGATGACGGTGAGCGCGAGGTGGATTGGCTGGCCGACAAGGTGCGCACGCTGAGGGTCTTCCCTGACGTCGACGGGCGGATGAACGAGCCGCTGGGCGACCGCGAGGTGCTGTGCGTCAGCCAGTTCACGCTGTACGGCGACACCCGCCGCGGGAACCGCCCTAGCTATGTGGGGGCCGCACCGCCCGAGCACGCCGAGCCGCTGTACGAGCGGTTCTGCGAGCGTCTCGGCGCCAAGCGAGGAGTGTTCGGGGCGATGATGGCGGTCGAGCTCGTCAACGACGGACCCGTGACGCTGATGATCGAGAGTCCAGGTTAGGGAAGGAGCTCGAGGACTTCGCGGTGGCGTGGCCTGACCGCGGCGAAGTGACGACGGTCGAGCGTGATCACGATCTCGGCTCCGAGCCGCTCCGCGAGGGCGATCACGCTGGCGTCGGTGCCTCCGAGCGGGAAGTCAGAATAGGTCTCGACGAGCTCGCCTATCCGGCCGAAGTCCTCGGCGGCAGGTCCTTCGACGTCAAAAGCACCGATGCCGCGCAGGAAGGCCGCCTCGGCCTGCGGTCCGAGCCGGCGGCCGACGAAGTAGGTCGCTTCAGCGACGACCAGAGCCGGAATTACCAGCCGAAGGTCAGCTCGCGACAGGATCGCGCGACACCGGTTGTGGTCCTCGTCATCGGAATCAGCCGTCGCGTACAGAGGTCCGGCGTCAACTACCGCGAGCATCTCGAGCCCACTCCTGCTCGAGGAGATCCTCCATGTCTCGCGCTGTGGTGTTGTGGCCACTGCCGCCCAGACCGGCGAATGGCAGCTCGCGCTGCTCCCCCGGGCCCCCGATACCGAGGTACATGGTCAGCGCGTCGCGGGCGATTGCCGATGCCGGCAGTGACCGTCGGCGCGCCTCACGAGCGAGAGCCTCGGCGAGCTCGTCCGGAAGGGAGATGGTGGTGCGCCGCATACATGCATACTAGCATCACATCGGCCTCATGAGACTTGGATAGTCCCCACGATCCGGCTGAAGTTGCCGGCCAGGTCGGTCGCGGACATGTGGATCGTGTACGTGCCCTTGTGCTTGAGCGCCGGCACCGTGAACGAGCGGCTGCCGTAGCCGAAGCTCGCGCTCGTGGAGAAGAGAGTGTGGCCGCCGGGGCCGATCACGACGATGCCCACGCGCGAGACCTTCGACAGCCGGAACGCGATCGACGCCGCCTTGCCCCTGCGCACGTGGGCGGTCAGAAGCCGCAGCGCCGGCGGCGTCGTGAGGTACGCGGTGAAGTGCTGGGCGGTGACGCAGTAGACCGGCGCCTGGGTCCGGGTGCAGAGCTGCTGGAGGAAGCCGGTGACGAGCTCGTGGTAGCTGAGCGTGTCCTCGATGCCGGGCTGGTACAGCGACCAGGCGCCGGTGTCGAACTGGGGCACCTCCGACTCCGCCTCGGCGTTGCCGGCGGCGAACAGCTGCTCGGCGAGCGGGTCGCCGCTGGTCTGGGCGTAGTCGTAGAGCCCGATCAGCGACTGGAGGAAGGCGTTGATGATCGAGGTGCCGGGAGTGAACGTGTACTGCACGTAGCGCGCGCCCACAGGCGTGGTCACGCGCACTCCGGCCGGCGGCCGGGCGGTGAAGACCGGCAGGGCCTCGTGGGCCAGCTGGAGGTAGTTCGGATTGTGCGAGGCCAGGTAGGCGCGGGTCAGCGCCTCGATCCCGGTGCCCTGAGACATCGCGCTGGTCCAAGGGGGCTTGCCACCGCCGAACTGGAAGTAGTACTCCCAGACCAGGCCGCCGGCGCGGTTGACCGCGAGCGGGATCATCTGCGACAGCAGCGTCTCCAGCTGCGAGTACTCGGACGGGCCCGCTGTATACATCCCGTCGGCCTTGCCGAACGTGCCCAAGACCTGCAGCTCGATCCCCTGGCCGGCGTAGTACTCCCACACCAGATCGGAGTCCGAGAACTCGACGTACTGCCCCGAGCTGAGCAGCGGCCCGGTCGTCCACCATTCGCGGTTGCGGTCGAGCGTCTGGAACAGCACCGGGAGGCGGCCGGGGGTGAGCTTGCCGGCGGCCGCGATGTTGTGGATGTTCACGGTGACCGCCTCGAGCTCCCGCAGGCGAGTGCCGCGCAGCCGGTGCTCGGCGGCCAGCGCCGCGTTCCAGTCCGAGTTGTAAGAGCTGTAGTCGGCGGTGGTGATAGCGCCCGAGTTGCGCAGGCGCTTCAGCTCGCTAGTCACCGTCTTCTGAGGAGGCTTGCGCGCCTTGGCGGACCTTGCGGCGGCCGCGGTCGCCCGGACCGCGTTGGGCGCCGGCGTCGGCTCGCCGGCCGGGACAAACCGATCCTGGCGCGCGGTCACGTGGCCGCCGGGACCCATCACGAGGACGGGGGCGGCTTGGGCGCCGGTCGGGTACGCCAGCGCGAGTGCGATTGCGACTACGAGCGCGACGACGATCGGCGCGCATGCGGCGCGCATGGTGCGACGGTGGACGAACGTCACGCGTCTTTAACCAGCGCGGCGGCCCGATGTTTCGGCCGTACGCTCTGCCAGCAGTCCGTCGTCGCCGCGGCTTCGCGATAAACCTGCAGCGTGGAGTCCGCCGCGTTCTCCCAGGTCCAGGCGGGCGGAGGCGGTGCGGGGCGCTCGGCGGATTCCGCGGCGGCGACGAGCCCGTCGAGGTCGTCGACGGCTCGCAGCGTGGCCCGCCCTTGCAAGACTTCTCGCAGCGCTGGGACGTCGCAGGCCGCGACCGGGGTCCCGCACGCGAGCGCCTCCACGGGGGGAAGGCCAAAACCCTCGTCATCGCTCGGGAACACGAGCGCGTGGGCGCCGGTGTAGATCGCCGCTAGCTCGTCGTCCGAAACCGCGCCGGTCAGCTTGACGCCAGGAAGCTCGTGCGCCCATTGCGCCGTCGGCCCGACCAGGACGAGCGGCATCGACCGCCGCGCGCGGGTCAGCGCGGCGACGCGCTTGCGCGGGTCGGGAGTCCGCATCGCGCCGACCCACACTAGGTAGCGCTCGGGCAGCGCGAACCGGCGGCGGACCGCGGAGACCTCGTCCTGGGAGCGAGGATGGAGCGTCGGCGCGGGCGCCTCGGCGATTACCGCGATCCGCTCTGCCGGGATCTCGAGCACGTTCTCGACCTCTTCGGCGACGGCATAGGTGGGGACGATCACGCGGGTCGCGCGCTGCACCGCGAGGTATCGGAGCTTGAAGCGGAGCATCGACCGGAGATACTGGCCGTGGCGCTTAAGCGGGGCCAGATCATGCACGGTCACGACCATCGGGACCGGGCAGCGCAACAGCGCGCCGTCGATCCACGGGGAGTGGAACAACTCGCAGCGGCGCGGCTCGTGGGTCTCGACGAGCTCGCATTCGCCCGTGTCGCGCAGCGCCTCGATCAGGCACCGGGCGTAACGTCCAACGCCGTGGGTGCTCTTGGTGGGGCGGCTGTCGAAGGCGACTTTCACAAGCGGCGTCCGGATGACGCACGGTAGTCCGGCCTGCGGACTCTAACCACGAACCGCCTGTGATGTCGACTAGTGCAATCGGGCTATCCGGATATCTCGGACCCGGCCGCGATAGGTTCGGGCGATAAAGGACTACTACGAAGATCTGTGGGAGCGTCTCCCGGCCGAGTTGGACCCGCCTTCATTTGACCGCCGGATGCGCTTCCTGCTGGCCGAGCTTCGCCGTGGGGACCGGGCTCTCGACATCGGCTGCGGTGTTGGCGAGTTCACGGCCGCGATGGCGGATGCGGGTGCTCACGCGATTGGGGTAGACGTGGCTGAGGCGGCGTTGCGGCGGGCGGGTGTTAGTCATCCGGGGGTGGAGTTCGAGTTGGTGCCGTTCGATGGGCCGCTGCCGTTCGACGACGGGTCGTTCGACCTCGTCTGGGCCAGCGAGGTGATCGAGCACGTGGCCGATACGGCGCGGTGGCTGTCCGAAGTCAGGCGGGTGCTCGCACCTGGAGGACGGCTGCTCATCACAACGCCGTCGCACGGGAGGCTGCGGGTCGCGCTCGGTGGTGTCGAGCGATTCTCCGAGCCGCTCGGAGATCATCTGCACCTGTATACGAAGCGGTCACTATCGGCTCTGCTCGCCGAGTTCGATTTCGTTGAGGTCCGTGTCCGCGCGGCCGCGGGACCGCCGCTGCTCAGCCGGATGCTGCTGGCGCGGGCGGCGCGCTGAGGCCGGCCTTCGAGGCCGCGCTGTCGGCGGCGGCGAGTTGCTGGGCCACACTGGCCGATGTTGGATCGAGCAGCTGTGCGGTCTGGAACTCGAGCACGGCCACGATCGCATTGTGGTGGACGAGGTCGAACTCGCCGAGCTGCTCGTAGGTCTCGGGGTTCGACGGCTGGACGTTCACCGCCTTGACGAGTGCCTGGCGTGCGGCGGTTGGATCCCGGCGGGCGGAGTAGATCTCCGCCTGCTCGATCAGTGGGTCGATCGAGACCGGATTGCTGGCGGCGGCGCTCTGGGCGTCCGCCAAGGCAGCCGTGGAGTTGCCGTCGGACATCGCGGAAATCGCCGCGTTGAAGGAGTTGTCCGAGTGCAGCGGCTGCCACACGAACCAGGCGGCGACGATCGTGGCGGCGATGATTCCGAGCCCCAAGGCGGCGGCACCCGGGGAGGTCGAGAGGCGGCGCCGGTCGCTCGCCAACCCCACCGGTGCGTCGAGCGGTCCGCGACCCGCGAGCCAGCCGGCGCACACGAGCGCGGGAACGGCCACCCCGGGGACGAACCAGGTCCAGTCGATCAGCGAGGAGACCCCGAAGATCACGACGGTCGCGAGCATCGTCATCAGGCCGGCACGCTCGGTTGTGTAGGGGGCGCGGTCCGCTACGTCGACGGCCACGGCGTCGAGGGCCGCTCCGGCGATCGGAGCGTGTACGTGGGAGGTGGCGCCGTTGGCGGCGGCTGGGTGGTCGCCGGTGCCGTTCGCTGTGTGGTTCGCGGACCCGGTGTCGTTGTCCGAGCCTCCCGGCGATCGAGCGCGGCGGAACCCGAGTGTGCGCGCCACCGCGAGCGCCCACGCCACGAACAGCCCGAGGCTCACCGCGATCCCGATCAGGCCGAAGTCCGAGAACGTCTCGATCACGTAGCTGTGGGCGTGGGCGACGAGCGTGTCCGAGCCGTAGCGGGTGTGCGCGGTGTCGAATCCACCGGCGCCGACGCCGGCGAGCAGCGCGTGCTCCCCGACCTTGAGGCCCTCGCTCCAGTAGAGCGGCCGGCTGTTGCCGAGGTCGCCGAAGCGTCCCACCGTGTTGCCGACATGGCTGTTGGGGCTGGTCAGCGTGTTCCAGCCGTGCGAGATCTCGCCGGTCAGGCCGCGCGAGGATGCGGCCACGGCGCCGATCGCGACGAACGGGACGATCGCCAGACAAACGAGGAGCGCGGTGCCGATCCGGCGTCGCACGGGCTCGGCCAGGGCGATTCGGTCGATCCCATAGGCCGCGGCCACGCCCGCGATCGCCATCACCACCAACACCCCCAACAGCACGAGGCCGAACTCGTGCCCGGCGGTGGTCCGGGCCGTCAACGTGGCGTAGTCGTGCGTGATCGCGTGGTGGTTGAGCGCCCAGGCCGTCGCCACCGCGCCACCGATCGCCCCCAGCGCGAGGAGCAGTGTCGCCCGGAGGCGGAACGGGACGAGCACGAACCAGCACGCCAGACCGACCACAACCGCGATCAGCGCGCCGCGCGAGTAGGACAGCATCAAGGCGGTGATGAGCACCGCTATCGCCGGCACGGTCAGCGCTCTGACCCAGCGGCTCACGGTCGGACGCGCGCCGGCCCAGAGGCACGCCGGCAGTCCCAGGCCGGCCATCAATCCGGTCGCATTCCAGTACGAGAACGGCACGCGCAGGCGCCCATACGGGTCGCTGGCGTTCAACGAGGCCGGGAACACCTTGGCGAGCAGCCCGTACGCGCAGGCCACCACGGCGATCGTCCCGACGGCCCATACGAGCGTCGGCCAGCGAGACGGCGCGAGCCGCGCAAACGCCACCGCCGCGCCGAACGCGGCCAGGTAGGCGAGCGTGCGGTTCGCCTCCACCCAGGAGTCGGCTGGCTGCACCGACCACGCGATGGAGGCATACGTCAGCGCAGCCAGCGCCGCGAACAGCGCCACGGTCACCGCACCCCACCGCCGCGCGTAGGCCCCGAGCACGACGACGGCGATCGCGCTGGCGGCGCCGATTGCGATCAGCGCGATCTCGACCCACGTGTTCGGGGCCAGTTCGGTGCCGCCGCTGGCGGCGAAGACGACTATCCCGAAGCCGGTGGCGAGAGCGACCCCGAGGGCCACGTCCGCGATCAGACTCACGCGGCGAGCGCCGCTCGACGACGCCGCTCCGGCCGGCTCGGGCGTGGCGCGCGTGGGCGCCGTGGCGAGAGTCGACACGCCGCGAGAGTAGCAATGCACCACCCTTTCGGGTGACGGGCGGCGTTCCGCCATCACGGAGTCCTAACCGACGCCGGCGCCCACTGGCCGCTGCGAATCCTCGGATATCGTCGGCTGGATGCCAGATTGTCCATTGGTTGCGGTACAGGTCGTGAACTACCGGACGCGCCGCTACCTAGAACGGTGCGTGGACACCGTGGTTTCGGACTTGGAGGGCAGTTCGATGGTGTTCGAGATCAACCTGCTCGAGAACGCCTCGGGCGAGGATCTCGACGATCTGGCCGCTCGTGTTCCGAACTGCCGGGCATACGCGGTCGCGACCAATCTCGGCTTTGGCGGAGGCCACAACTTCCTGGCCAGGGAGACCGACGCTCAATACCTGCTGATCCTCAATCCGGATGTGGAGTTCCTGTTCCCCGACACCGTCCAGCGTCTGCTGCTCCCCGTCGCCAGCGTTGACCGGGTCAAGGTGGCCGGGCCAAAGCTGCTCACCGCCTCGGGATTGGTTCAGCCGTATGACCATGGGCGTCTGCATGGACTCCGGGCCGAGATCGCGCTCAATGGCGGCCACAGCTACTGGCGCGAGACCGCTGTTCGCCAGGAGGTGGCGTGGGTGTCCGGCGCCGCGATGCTGGTCGAGCGCGCGGCGTTCACGGCGCTGGGGGGATTCGACGAGAAGCTGTTCTTGTACAAAGAGGACGAGGACCTTTGCCTGCGGCTGCGGGAGGCGGGGGGCACGGTGATCTACGAGCCGGCCGCGGCGGTCCGCCACCACGGATCGGTGGTGGCCGACCACCACGCGGAGCTCGCGGTGGCGTCGAGCTATTACTTCGCCAAGCATTTCGACGACGAACGATCTCGGCGGATGTTCGCGGCCGTGCACCGGTCGCTGGCCTACGTGC
>DATJYY010000162.1:0-2258 GCA_035499395.1 Solirubrobacteraceae bacterium | reverse complement strand
GACCGCTCATTCCTCGACCACATGCTGCACAAGCACGCGGAGGCGCTCGATCACGTCGTGTCCGCGTACACGAGCGACGTCGAGCACCACCTGCCGATCCATCCCGAGTACGCAGCCAGCATCCTCGACGAGGTCGCCTCGCATGATGCGATCTTCACCGTCGATACGGGGATGAACAATGTGTGGGCCGCCCGCTACATCACCCCCAACGGCCGGCGGCGGGTAATCGGCTCCTTCCGCCACGGGTCGATGGCCAACGCGCTCCCCCACGCGATCGGCGCCCAGCTGGCTTACCCCGGCCGCGAGGTGATCTCGATGTCGGGCGACGGAGGGCTGGGGATGCTGCTCGGCGAGCTCCTGACCGTGGGCATGTACCAGCTGCCGGTCAAGATCGTCGTGTTCAACAACGCAGCGCTCGGGATGGTCAAGCTCGAGATGCTGGTGGACGGGCTGCCAGACTCCGAGACCGACAACGGAGGCTTCGACTACGCCGCGATCGCGCGGGCGGTCGGAATCCACGCGATCCGGGTCGAGCAGCCGACGGATGTCCCTGCCGCTTTGAGCGAAGCGCTGGCGCGGCGGGGCCCGGCGCTTGTCGACCTGGTCACGGACCCGGACGCGCTGTCAATCCCGCCGCACATCACCGCCGAACAGGTCAGGGGGTTTGCGTTGGGCGCCGGTAAGGTCGTGCTCGACGGCGGCGTGGGGAAGATGGTCGAGCTGGCGCGGGCGAATCTGCGGAACATCCCCCGGCCGGCGATCACAAGGTGAGACCAAGATGCGCACGACGCAACTCAGCGTCGATCGGCGGGGCCGTTGCTCTCACGCCGGCCCTGAGCGGCCACCTGCCACGAACGTGAAGGCCCCGATGGCGCCCGTGCATGCCACCTCGGCGCTAGCGGGAAGCGACGGCCGCTGGATCTCGTGAGAGCGGCAGCTCGACCGAAAGCGACGTGCCAACGCCGCGTTTGCTCTCCAGCGCGATCCGGCCGCCGAGCGCCTCGACTCTATCCCTCAGCCCGAGGAGCCCCGAGCCGCGGGCGAATTCGGCGCCCCCGACACCGTCGTCCTGAACACCGATTCGCAGCGCGTTCTCCGCCCCCTCGATTTCAACCCTCACGGACGTTGCTTCGGAGTGTTTGACGGCGTTCGTGAGCGCCTCCGAGACGACGTAGTATGCCCCGACCTCGACCGGCTTGGGCAGGCGGTCCGCCGTGCGCACGTCAACGTCGACCGGAATGCGAGAGCGGCGGCCGAGCATCCTCACCGCCGGCCCGAGCCCGCCCGAGGTCAGGATCGGCGGGTGGATGCCGCTCGCAAACTCGCGCAACTCGTCGAGCGCGCTGGTCAGCCCGGTCGCGACGCGCTCGAGCTCTGCCGCGAGGAGGTCATCCGGCGGCAGCACCTCTTGCGCCGCCCGCACCTGCAGCACGAGCGTGACGAGCTGTGCCTGCGCGCCGTCATGGAGGTCGCGCTCGATCTTGCGTCTGGCCTCATCGGCGCTGGCGACGATCCGGGCGCGTGACTCCGTTAGTTCCGAACGCGCGTTGGCATTCGCAATCGCGGTGGCGACCAACTCAGTGAACTTGGTGAGCCGCTCCTCGGTTTCCGGCGGCGGGGGCTCGCCGCCGCCGGATCCCGTGGCCACCAGGCCCCAAAGACGATTCTCGACGAGGATCGGGACTCCAACTGATGATCGCATGCCCACAGCGTCGGGAAGGCCGCCCGGGTAGTCGGGGTAGTCGGGGTAGGCGTCGATGCGAGCTGCTCCACCTGTCCTGCGCACGAGGTCGCTGACGCTACCGTCGTCCACGGGCCCTCGGGCCCCGACAGGCAGAGTCGCGCCGGTGGAGCTCCAGCCAGCGATGATCGAAACGCTTTGGTCGGTTTCGTACCGAGCCACGAACGCTCGGTCGACCTGGAGGAGGCGACCGACCTCCTCGGCCACGGACGCGAACACCTCCGCTGGCGGCGCGGCCGCCGCAACCAGCGTCGCCACCCGTCGGAGTGCGGCCTGCTCGTCCGCGACCCGCCGAAGCTCCTCGCGCGCCTGCGCGTTGGCGATTGCCGTTGCCACCAGGTCGGTGAACGCGACCAGACGCGTCTCGGTCTCGGCAGTCAGAGTGTCCTCGCCCCGGGCCACGAGGACCACCGCCCCCCAAAGCCCACCAGCCACGCCGATCGGTGCGCCAATCGCCGCCTGCCCGCCCGCTTCACGCCCGTGAGCCGTCGCCGCATTCGAGTCATCGGGGGCGTAT
>DATJYY010000161.1:0-2747 GCA_035499395.1 Solirubrobacteraceae bacterium | reverse complement strand
ACCTTGTCGACCTCCGCGCTGTGCTCGAGGAAGCGCTCGCTGCCTCGGACGCGGTGTTCGCTGCGCTGCGGCTGGCCTGGCACGGCAAGATCCCGGCGAGTGAGGCTAAGGATGCAATCGGCCCGTTTCAGCGCAGCTCGACCGGCTTCATATCCGCTTGGGCCATTTCGATCCAATCGTGACGGCACACACGAAAATCGGTAACGCCCTCATCGAGATGCGCCAACTCATGACGAGAGATACGTGGGGTATGAGACCAGCCATAGCGGCGGAGCCCCCGTTGTCAGAGGACGTGGCGCACTGGGACGACGTGCTTAGGCGATGGCACGCTGCCTACCACGAATACGTAGGCTTCGCGGCCCAGCGGGTGGGATCCCGGCTGCCACAAGTCGCGGCGAGCTGACCGACATGTTGCCCGGCGATGCTTGACCGCTTAGCGCGGGACTACTTCGACGCTGCACGCGGCCGCCTCGGCGCAGACCGCTGGAGGCACCTCACCAGCGTCGGCGCGGACCTTCCATGGGGCCAAGCGGTCTTCTTCGCGCTCGCAGAGGCAGAGCGTCCAGATCACGACCGGAACGCCGCAGCCGAAAACGCTGCGCGCCTGTCAAGGTAGGTCGCTGGCAATCGGCGCTGGCGGCCACACCGCCCTCCATTTGCCGGGTAGCGTGATCGAACCGCGCGACAGCACGGCGTTCATCGCGGCGATCGGGGCGTGGTTTGCTGTCCGCTTCATCGGCAGCTACACGCGTAGCGCGTTGAGCTACGTCGAGGGCTTGATCCGCTGGCACAACCGCGTCGTGGGTGACGCGTTCACCCTCGCGATCGACGAGTGTTCACCGTTCGCCCTGGGGCCGTGAGCGAGCCACGAGCGGAGGAGCCACTGGAGACACCGGTTGGTAGGCGTTCCCACACGGACAAGTCGCCGCGCGTCGCGAACCGCGCTCCGGACGTCGGCGTGGCCGAGATCTCGAGCTTCGATTCCGTCGGGCGCTTCTTCGAGGTCGCGGCCGATCGCCTAGGCGTCGCCGAGGATCTGCGCGCGGTGATCACGACCGCGCACCGCGAGGTCCAGGTTCAAATCCCGGTCAGGCTACGCGACACCAGGATCCACGTGTTCTCCGGCTACCGGGTGCAACACAACGGCGCGCGGGGGCCGTTCAAGGGCGGCATCCGCAATCACGAGCGCGTCAGCCTCGACGAGGTCAGGGCCCTGGCGGCGCTGATGACCTGGAAGACTGCGATCCTCGACATCCCGTTCGGCGGCGCCAAGGGAGGAGTCAACTGTCCCGCCCGCGACCTCGACGAGCACGGGCTTGAGCTGATCACTCGCTCATTCACCGACAAGCTTGCAGGGATCATTGGGCCCACGCGCGACATCCCGGCCCCGGATGCGGGCACCGACGCGCGGGTGATGGCGTGGATCATGGACGAGTACGCCAAGCTGCACGGCGACGCTCCCGCCGTAGTCACCGGTAAGCCGATCTCACTCGGTGGCTCGCCTGGGCGCGAGGCCGCCACCGGCCGCGGGATCGTGTACGCGTACCGCGAGGCGGCGCGCGGACTCGGCCTGCACCCGGACACGACGCGCGTCGCGGTCCAGGGCTTCGGCAACGTCGGCTCGTGGGCGGCCCGGATCATGACCCAGCTCGGGTGCAAGCTCGTCGGCGTCTCCGACACGTCGGGGGCGATACATGCCGAGGCGGCATCGACCCCGACGCGGTCGCCAAGCATCTCGCCGAGGGTGGAACGCTCACCGAGTACCCGCGGGCCAAGCCGATCCCGGCGGAGCAACTGGTCGCACTCGACTGCGAGGTGCTGATCCCGGCTGCGCTGGGCGGGACGATCCACGCCGCCAACGCGGACTCGGTCCGCGCGCGGATGGTGATCGAGGGCGCCAACAACCCGACGACGCCTACGGCCGACGAGATCCTGCGCCAGAGAGGAGTGCTCGTCGTTCCCGACGTGCTCGCCAACGCCGGCGGGGTCGTCGTGTCCTATTTCGAGTGGGTCCAGAACCTCCAGCACGCGCGCTGGGACGAGCACGAGGTGAACAACAAGCTGGGAGCGAGAATGCGGGCCGCCTACCGCGAGGTCGAGCAGCGTGCCGCTGCGCTCAGCGTCTCACTCCGCGTCGCCGCATACGAGCTGGCGATAGAGCGCGTGCTCGAAGCGATTCGCCTGCGCGGCTACGGCCGGTACGCGTAGCACAAGATTGCCCAGGTACTTACGCCGGGTGGCCCCTGCCCGCGCTTCAAGGTCCGAACCGGAATGGCGACGCCGCCGCCGCTCACGGCGCTGACCATGCGGTCATAGGCGCCGAGCGTCGACCGGTGGCCATGTCTCCGGGTATTGTGAACGCCGACGGGGTCCCTGCTACCGACCTTCGGCCGATTCAACAATTACTTCGACTCCGGGCCGCGGGCACGTCGGCCGGACAAAGGACGTCCCGCACAGCGCCCTCTGCATGTTCACGGGGGTGGGTGCTAGCCGGCTTTGAATCGCCGTAGCTCATGCGTGTCGTCGGAGGGCAGGACAAGCGCCCGGTTGACGACGGAGCCTGCTTAGTCTCGAGGTTGGCGGTTGGCGCTGGGGGCCCGCCGGGCTCTATTTCTCGTCTTCCTCTCGGTTGAGCGTAGTCCCAGCGCTGTGCACCACGCTGCGCAGGAACTCATACTGAGTCTTGACGAGCCGGTCGGCCATATCCATCGCGGCGTCCACGATTTCTCGCCGGCGGGATGGACGCT
>DATJYY010000160.1:0-156490 GCA_035499395.1 Solirubrobacteraceae bacterium | reverse complement strand
ATGACCCAGTCGCATATCGCGACGCGGTTCGCCGGCTGCTGGGCGACAGGCTGCTCGATGCGGGCCGCGAGCAACTGCGCGACCGCGTCTGGGCTCGGGTCACGATGGCGGAGATCGCGACCGCGGCCGGCGTCAGCCGCCAGACGCTATATAACGAATTCGGCACGCGCGACGAGTTCGGTCAGGCACTCGTGATCCACGAGGGGAGCCGCCTGCTCGATGCCGTCGAGGAGACGATAGCCATGCATGCCGAGGATCCGCTCGCCGCGTTGACGGCGGGGCTCGAGCGGTTCCTGACGATCGCGACCAGCGATGCGTTCGTCCGGATTCTGCTGGGCGACGACGGCACCGCTGGCCTGCTGCCGCTACTCACCACGCAGAGCCGTCCCGTCCTCGACTGGGCGCGCGAACGCCGCGCAGCCACGATCCGCGCGCAGTGGCCGGAGGCGGCGTCGGTCGACCTGGACGCGCTCGCGGACACGCTCGTGCGCCTGGCGATCAGCCACGTGACCGCGCCGCGTGACACGCCGGCGAAGACCGCGGCGGCGGTCACCGGACTGCTGGCGCCGTCGATCGAGCAGATGCTCGAGGCCGCGCTTCGAGATTGACTTGCCGCGACGTTCCGCGCGAACTTCGGGAACGGCACCGAGACGATGACCAGCCGGGCAGACTCGGAGAGTTGGCTCAGCTGGACGGGGACAACCTGGCCGCAGCGATCGTCGGCTCGAATAGCTCGACTGGGTTGCCGCTCGGATCCTCGACGAGGACCTGCTTGCCGCCCACGCCGGCGACGATCTCGTTCCGGAACCGCGCCCCATGCTCGCGCAGGTCGGCGACGGTCGACTCGATGTCGGTGACCTCGAGCTGAAAGCGGTTCCATCCGCCGGGCGTGGGCAGCGCGCCGTCCGGCATCGCCTGGCCGCCGCCGGGACCGCCGCCCGGGGCGCTGAGAACCAGCCGCAGGTCCTCGCGCGCGAGCATCGCGAACGTCGGGGCGGGGTGCATGACCTCGTCGAACCCGAGCCGTTTGCAGTAGAAGTCGATCGCTGAATCGACGTCGTCGACGATGTAGCGGACGCTGACTCGCGGCATTGGGGCGCTCCTCCGTCGGTCGCTGGTGCTTAGATATGAAACGTACGCGTTTCGTAGCGATACGTCAACGTTCTATAAGGGACTTCTTGGATGAGCGCGCGGAGTGATGACCGAATCGATCCGAGGGTGGAACGGTCCCGCATGGTCATACTCGAGGCGGCCGTCGACGAGCTCGCGGAGCGGGGCTACGGCGGGGTCACGATCGAGTCGGTCGCGGCGCGCGCCGGCGTCGGGAAATCGACGATCTACCGGCACTGGCCCGACAAGCTGGCGCTGATCGCCGACGCGTTCGAGACCTTCCACGTCCAGATGGTCCCGGACCTCGCCGACCGCTCGGCCCGGGAATCCGTGGAGCTGTTGCTGCGCCATGTCGCCGAGGTCGTCGTCGACTCGACGTTCTCACGCTGCATTCCGGCCCTGATCGAAGGCGCGGACCGGGACCCGCGCGTGCGCGAGTTCCACCACGCCTACTCGGCCGAGCGACGCCAGGCGCTGATCGATCTGGTCGCGCGTGGCGTCGAGCAGGGCGAATTCCGCCTCGGGCTCGATCCCGAGCTCGCGACCGCCGCGCTGCTCGGCGTGATCTTCTACCGGCGGCTGATGACCGGGGAGCCGTTCGAGCCAGCCGACGCCAATGAGCTCGTCGATCTGGTGCTCGGGACGCGGGCCTGATCGGTGATCAGGGTCTCGGGCGGCTGCTCGAGCGCCACTGCTCGGCCCGGATCGCCCAATGCTCGTGGTCGCGCCAGCGGCCGCCGATCTTCAGGTAGCGCTCCGCGAATCCCTCATACACGAAGCCGGCTCTCTTGACGAGCGCGATCGAAGCGGTGTTGCCCGGCTGTATGTTCGCCTCGAGGCGATGGAGGCGCAGATCGGTGAACGCCCGCGCCAGCACCAGCTCGAGCCCCTCGCTCATGTAGCCGTGCCCCGCGTACACGGCCACCGCTCCATAGCTGAGGAACGCACTCTGGAAGACGCCGCGGACGATCTCGCTGATGTTGAAGAAACCGACGATCGCGCCGCCGTCACGCCGGCATACAAACAGCGGGTCATACCGCTCATCCTCGACGCGGACGAGCAGCCTGTCGTACTCCTCGGCCGTGGTCGGCCCCACCAGCCACGGCCGGTGCAACCGCCGGCTCGCGCGCATCGCGGCGAGGAACTCGTCGCAATCCGCGAGCGCCGGCGATCTCAGCTCAACCCGCGCGCGCCTCGGCGTCATCTGTCCGGCCCCGGTACTCCCACAGGGAGCGAGCCTCCTCGAGGGTCAGCATCCGCCACCGCTCGGCCTCCGGTTGCCACACCCAGATGGTCACGTCGACGATGCTGCGCACATCCTCGAGCAGCTTGACCGTGGTCAGCGTGTCGGCACCATCGGCGAGGACCTCGCGAGTCATGACGTCGACGACCTTGAACTTCCTCGGGCTCCGCGGCTCCGGCGGCTTCGGGGCCGGCGGCTTGGGTTGCCGGAGGACGCGCACCGGCTCCGCGTCCGACGCCGGCTTCTTGAGCACTCGGTCGAGCGGCACCATGTTCGCGCCGGTGCCTTTGGTTTCGGTGTCGAGCACCCAGACTTTGCCCAATTCCAACCTTTCTGAAGAGATTCGCGGCCGGAAGTTCCGCCGCTTACTCAAGATTAGACCGGGTTGATGCGTCAACCGATTCGCGACGGTCGCGGCTCGTCCGGCGCTTCAGTCTGAGGGCGCGGTAGCGATCTCCATCAACTGCGCACCGGGAGCTTGACGACCTCGGTCGCGAGCGGGGCGCACACCGAGGCCGGCTTGTCCTCGCGCATGAGCCGGCGTCGCAGCACTACGTACGCGGGCGCACCGAGCACCGCCGGGATCACCAGCTGGAACAGGCGGTAGAGAAGAACCGCGGCGGCCGCATCGGAGACGTTGACGCCGTACAGCGCGAACACCGCGACGAGCGCGCCCTCGGTGCCGCCGATCCCGCCCGGGAGCGGGACGAGATTGCCGATCTGGCCGATCAGGTAGCCGAGCACGAGTACGCCGAACGACGGGACGTTGCCGACGGCGGCGAATGCGAACCCCAACGCGGCGATGTCGAAAGCCATATACGAGAACGAGCCGATGATCGCGCCCGCGCTGTGGTTGCGAAGCAGCGCGATCGCCGCGTCGACGCCGTCGGCGGCGGCGTGGAGCCACGCTCGAAGCGTCACGCGAACACGGCCGCCGAACGTCTCGCGGTCGGCGTCGGCGCCGCGGTTGCCGAGCGCCCGCAGGAGCCGGGGGCTGAACCCGGCGAGCAGGGCTCCCAACGCCGTGATCAGCGCCGGGACGAGCGTGAGTACGACTCCGCCCTTGCCGGCGATGATGCCGAGAAATACGCCGATGCCGACCACGATCAGCGCGAAGAAGTTCGCCGCGCTCGTGATCACGAAGAAGGCGACGGTCCGGCGGGCGATGTGCGCGGTGGGCATCCCCGCCTCGCGGAGCGCCCACACGCCGAGCGCGAGGCCGCCCGCGCCGCCCGCGGGGAGCAGCGAGTTGGCGGCCTGCTCGGCCATCGCGATGTCGTAGCTGAGCCCCCACGACATTCGGGAGCAGAAGGTCGCGCGGAATACGAGGAGGTAGCCGATGCACGAGCCGACCTCGGCCACCGCCGATGCGACGACCCAGACCGGTTCGGCGTTCGACAGCCGGTCTTTGACCTCGCCGAGTCCCGGCAGCGCGGTGATCGCGATCGCGACGACGGCGATGATCGCCGTGATCTCGACCACGCGGAGCGCGAGATGCCGGGGGTGCAGCTCATCCGGCATCTCGGCCTGGTGAGGCTTGGTGCCCGGCGCGTCGGCGAGATCTGTGCGCGTCGCCACTTCTCGTTCAGCTTACGGGGATGGCGGGGCTCCCCGCCTACGTGTCAGGTAATCGACAGGCGTGCGGGCCCGTGCGAGCCTGCCGCCGTCGGCACTCACGAAAGGAGAATCAAATGCCAGATCCAGCCACGATCGTTCGCACATACATCGAGATGTGGAACGAAACCGATCCGCAGCGGCGCCGCGAGCTTGTCTCGGCGACGCTGACTGACGACGCCAGCTACCTCGACCCGATCATGGCGGGCCAAGGGGTCGAGGAGATCAGCGACATGATCGGCGCCGCCCAGGCGCAGCACCCGAGCCACCGGTTCGAGCTCGTCGACGGTCCCGACGCCCATCACGACCGCGTCAGGTTCACGTGGTCGCTCGGTTCGCCGGCGGGCGAGCCCGTCGCCGTCGGAGTGGACTTCGCGACGACGGCGGACGACGGGCGGATGCGGGACGTCACCGGGTTCCTCGAGCCGGCCGCGTAGTCGCCCGGGTCAGGCACCGGAGATGCCCTGGAGCAGATGGGCCGCGGTGGCGGCGTTCGCCGGGTAGAAAGCCTCGATGATCAGCTCGGCGAGCGTGATCTCAACGGCGGTCCCGAAGGTCGAGACCGTGCTGAAGAACACCAGCTCACGCTCGCCGACCCTGATGCGGAGCGGGAGCACGATCTCGTCGCCGGCGCGCCCGTCGTGGGGCGGCTCCAGGGTGACGCCGGGGTAGGCAGAGAGCTCGTCATAGAGCCGCTGGAGCTCGGGGTCGGCCGTGAGCGAGGCCTGGCGCCGGAGCCGGTGAAGGAGGTGGGCGCTCCACTCAGGCAGGTTGAGTATTCGCGGGGCCATGCCGTCGGGGTGGAGCGTCGCTCGCAGCGCGTTCGCAGGCGGCGCGACCAGCTCGGGCGCGACCCCCTCGGTCAGTACCGAGGTGGCGTCGTTGGCCGAGATCATGTTGTAGTGGCGGTCGAGGATGACGGCCGGGTATGGCTCGTGGGCGCGCAGGAACCGATCCAGCGCCTCATGGATCGGGGCCATCTCCGGCTCCTCGAGCGATCGCTCGACGTATTGCGGCGCGTAGCCGGCGGCCAGCAGCAGTCCGTTTCGCTCGCGGAGGGGGATCTCCAGGTGCTCGGATAGGCGCAGCACCATCTCCCGGCTCGGCCGGGCCCGGCCGGTCTCGAGGAAGCTCACGTGCCGCGAGGACACGTCGGCCTCGAGCGCGAGCTCGAGCTGGCTCAGGCTGCGCCGCCGGCGCCAGGCGCGCAGGAGCTCGCCGATCGGGGCGCGCGTGGTGCTAAAGGGGGTCGATGCGGCGTCGACGGCCACGCGCCGAACGTAGCGCAGCATCCAGCGGCTGCGCAATTACCTCGGAGGTAGCGCCGGGGCTGACGTGCGAGGGGTCCGCGCCTCGCCACGCGATCACCCCCCAGTCGCCTCACCGGATTTGTGAGACTGCGCTGTGCCGTGGAGGGTGGCGCCCGCGAACTCGATCCCGAATCTCTCGGCGTGCATGTCGCGCGGCTCTACCGTGCCGCGTACGGGCTGTGCGGCTCGCGTCAGGACGCCGAGGACCTCGTCCAGGACACGTTCGAGCGCGTGCTCCGCCGCCCCCGGTTCCTCCGTCGCGATCAGGACGTCGTCTATCTGCTCCGGGTGTTGCGGAACACATGGATCTCATCGGGGCGGGCCAAGCGACAAGTCGTGACCGCGCCCGCCGGGGAGGAGATCGAGCAGATCGAGGCGCCGAACGATCCGATCGCTCAGTCGATCGAGGGTGCCGCCGTGTTCGAGGCTCTCCACGAACTGACCCAGCCGCTGCGCGAGGCGTTGGTCGCGGTGGACGTGCTCGGCCTCTCCTACCGTGAGGCCGCGCACGCGCTTGGCACGAAGGAGGGGACGATCATGAGCCGCTTGAGTCGCGGTCGCGGGCAGGTCGCCGCTCGCCTCGAGTCGGCCGGCTGACACGCGGGCTACGCGTGCGCCTGCGCGAGCACCGGCGCCGCGGCGAGTCCCAAGACGACGTCTGGCTTGGTTCGCGCCGCGAGCACGCACGTGCGGCCTTGGCGAACGAGCGTGACCACCGACAGCCCGGACGAGGTCGAGAACTCGCGGAGCGGGACCCCCTCGAACCTCACCGAACGGACGCCGCGCGGCAACGGCACGGCGTTGCCGGAGAAAACGGTGTAGCTGAGCGGCGTGCCGTTCGGCAGGCGGTAGAACACCGTGAGGGCAGGGCGGCCCCCGATCCGGTCGGTCCGGGTGCCGGTGGGCGGCACCGAGAACTTCGCGTAGTTCGGGTACGTCACGCCCCCGTAGGAGACGTCGAGCAGTTTGGCGTTCCGGGCGGCCGGCGCCGGGCCGGTCGAGGGCGCGAACGCGAGCCCGGCGGCGGCCGGAATCGTGGGTCCGCTACTGCCCCCGCCAACCCCGACGGCGCCGATCACGACCGCGGCGCACACCGCCGCGAGCCCCGCGACGGCGACAGCCGGCCGCCACGACGGTCCGGCCGCCAGCCGGCGGCGCCGCGAGGCCGGCGGCGCCTCGCCGTACCGCTCGCGCACTTTGTCCTGCACCGAGCGCACGAGCCCGTCGGGTACCGGCGGCCCACCTGTACGAAGCTCGTGCGCGACCCGGCGCTGCGACTCCACCTGGTGGCGGATCTCCGCTCGGCCCGCCCACGCGGGGTCGGCCTCGGCCGACGGTTCGTCGACGAGCCGTGTGATCTCGATGGCTTCGTGCTCTTCGGGGGTGGGCTTCGGCGGCATGGCGTGTGATCCGATCATAGGGCGCGATCGCCGCCTCGGAGCGGGGGCGTTTGCGGGCGCACCCCACGTTTGGATCGACGCATTCCAAAGGGCTCCTATTCCATCCAAATCCGGCGAAATCACGTAAGAGTTTCTTCAGCAAGGGCGATGGAATGCGCCCGAAACGACCTGCGTCTTATCGAGATGTCGGCACCTCGTGGGGGCCGGGAGAACAAGTCAGTGAATTCTTCCGCCGCGCGGTGTGACCTCCGTCACGTCTCAATCAAGGAGCACTCATGTACACGCATGCGAACAAGCACGCGCGCTCATCGGCGCGCGCATCCAAGTCCGCCCGCCGCTACCGCGCGGCGCAATGGGCCCGAGTGGCGATCGCGGCCGCGGGACCGGTAATCGGCGCGGGCGCCCTGGCGGCTCCCGCCGTGGCCAAGCCGCATAACGATCACGCCGGCCAGTACCGTTTTGTGACGCTCGATAACCAGGCGGACCCGACGTTCAACCAGCTGCTCGGCATCAATCAGCGCGGTGTGATCGCGGGATACTTCGGATCGGGCGCGATCGGCCATCCCAACAAGGGATATCTGCTGAGCGCGCCGTATGGTCAGGCGGACTATCGGGGCGAGAACTGGCCCGAGTCGGTCCAGACACAGGTCACAGGGCTGAACGACAAGGGCGTGACGGTCGGGTTCTGGTCGACGATGAACACGGCGAACAACATGAACGACAACCGGGCGTTCGTGTCGGTCCACGGTTACTTCGTCGACGGCGACTTCCCGACCGACAGTCCGGCGTCTCCCCCTGTCGACCAGTTGCTGGGTGTCAACGACCACGACGTCGCCGTCGGCTTTTACAACGATTCGGGCGGCAACACGCACGCGTACTCGTTCAACATCCGTCGCAACCAGTACACGGAGATCGCGCCGACCGGCATCACAGGTCCGACCGCCGCGGGCATCAATAACCGCGGCGACATCGCCGGGTTCGGCACGGACGCGACGGGTGACTCATCGAACGGTCAGGTCGTCGGGTTCCTGCTTCGCCGGAACGGTCAAGTGACCGTCCTGAACGTGCCGGGCTCGAGCATGACCCAGGCGCTCGGTATCAACGACGGCGACGAGGTCGTCGGCGTCTACCAGGTCGGCAGCGGCGACAACGCCATGATGCACGGCTTCACCTGGACGCCGCAGCACGGCTTCCAGACCGTCGATGACCCGAACGGCGTCGGCGCTACCACGCTCAACGGCGTCAATGACCATGGCCGCGTTGTGGGCTTCTACACCGACGCGGCTGGGAACGTGGACGGACTGCTCGCCACCCCGGCTTGGGAGCATCGCGGCTGATCCTCCACCGTCGGGCTTAAAACAGACCGGGTCACCCCCAATTGGAGTGGCCCGGTCTGTTCGTTTGTGTGTGAGGTGGCGCACACGGACAGGCCCGGTTAGCTTGGCCCGCCGTGAGCGACGGATGTCCTGCCCACCATGGACGGGCGCATGGCGATGATCGAGGCATCGATGCCGGTGCTGGTCGAAGTCCAGCAGCCCGTCTCGCTTGGCCGAGACGATCGAGACGCTCGGAGTCGGCATCGAACGGATGGCGAGTCTGATCGACCGCCTGCTAGCTTCGATAGAGAAGCTGGACGGTAATGTCGACTACGCTCGAGCCGATTGGCCGGATCGCAGACTGCGTGCCCGGCAACCGCCGGGCCAGCTGATTTACCGGGAAATCTGAATCTACCTGCGAGGTAATGCCCCATGGGTGAGATCGTGAATTTGATGCCGCGCCAGAAGCGCATCGCGCTGATCGCGCACGACAATTGCAAGCAAGAAATGCTCGAGTGGGCCCGATTCAACCGGGGCACGCTGGCGACGCACGAGCTGTACGCGACCGGGACGACCGGCGCGCTGCTCGCGAATGAGCTCGGGCTCGAGGTCAACAGGTTCCTCAGCGGACCTCGCGGCGGCGATCAACAGGTCGGCGCCGCGATCGCCGAGGGGAGGATCGACTTCCTGATCTTCTTCTGGGATCCGCTCGAGCCGCAGCCGCACGACGTCGACGTGAAGGCGCTGCTCCGGATCGCCGTGGTCTACAACGTCCCGACCGCCTGCAACCGCGCGACCGCCGACTTCGTCCTGTCGAGTCCGCTCACGGGCGAGGAGTACCGGCGACCGGAACCTGTGTACCCCGAGGTCGACCCCTCCGAGCGCCTGGTCACGCTCGCGGTCAACGACGCCGCGGTGTAGCCGGGCGGTCGGCATGGCCGGCCTGCGCGCCCGCGACGCCGGTGCCGCAGTAGAGTCGCGACGGGTGCCCGCAGGCTCCGACAGTATTTCCGTAGTCGACCGGTCGGTCGTGACCGCCTCCGGCCGAGAGCTGCTCGTCCAGGAAGGTGGTGACCCCGAGGGGCGTGCGGTGCTCGTTCAGCTCGGGACTCCGGGGTCGCGAGTCCTGTACGGGCGTCATCTCGTCGACGCGATCGAGCGAGGGATCCGCTTGATCTCCTACGACCGGCCGGGGTACGGCGGATCCACTCCGCACCCCGGACGCTCGGTGGCTGACTGTGCGCAGGACACCCGCGCGGTGATCGACGCGTTGGGAGTCGACCGGTTCGCAGTCTGGGGCGTCTCCGGCGGTGGCCCGCACGCTCTGGCCTGCGCGGGCCTGCTCTCCGACCGCGTCGTCGCGGCGGCGACGCTCGCCTCGCCGGCGCCGTTCGACGCCGACGGGCTGGACTGGTGGGCCGACACCGGGCAGGAGAACATCGACGACGACCTGCTGGTCCTGAATGACCCCGAAGCCGCGCGAGCCAAGCTAGCCAAGGACCGCGCCGAGCTTTTCGACCCAAGCGAGCCCGACCTCGCTGAGGCGCACCCGACGTTGTTCTCGCCGGCCGACGCGGCGGTGCTGACCGACGAGCTGGGCGAGTACCTCAAGCGCCGCAACCGGACGGGCCTGACGCCGGGCATCGAAGGCGTCTGGGAGGACAGCGTGGCGATGCTGAAGCCGTGGGGATTCGCGGTCGACGCGATCCAGGTCCCGGTCATGGTCTGGCACGGCCGGCATGACTGGATGGTGCCTTTCCAGCATGGCAAATGGCTGACGCGGCGTCTGCCGAACGCCGAACCCCGACTGAGCGACGACGACGGCCACCTGACGTTGGTGCAGAACCGGGTTCCCGCCGTGCACGCCTGGCTGGTCGCCCACTTCTGAAGCGTGTCGCGCCACCGTCCTGCGCTGCTCGTACCTGCCTCGGCGATCGTATGCCTGGCGCTCGGGATGACTGCGCTAGAAGGATCGGCGCGCGCCGCGAGCCCGTTCCCGAGCGGCGGTGGCGCTCCCACCGGTACGTCAAACCCGTTGCTCGCGGCGGTCCCATACATGGGGTGGAACACCTACTACGGCGTCGGCGGGATCTTCGATGAGCAGACGATCGTCTCGGTGGCCAAGTCACTGCTGGATCGTGGCCTCGCCCGGGCCGGCTACCGGATCGTCTGGCTCGACTTCGGCTGGGCGACCGGCAAGCGGAACCAACTCGGCGAGCTCGTGGTCGATCGGCACCAGTGGCCGCACGGCCTGCGGTGGCTGACCGGTTGGCTGCACCGTCACGGGCTGCTCGCGGGGATCTACACCGATGCGGGCAGGAGCGGATGTCACGACCAGGGCGTCGGATCCCTCGGTCACTACCAGCAGGACGTCGACAGCTTCGCCACCTGGGGGTTCGACGCCGTCAAGGTCGACTTCTGTGGCGCCGGGCAGGCCGGGCTCGTGCCGAAGCCCGCGTACAACCGCTTCGCAACGGCGCTCGCTGACAACTCGAGCCACCGAAGGATGCTCCTGAACGTATGCAACTTCTGGGTGCCGGGACAGATCAACGGCACGCTCCCAACGTACGCGAACTCCGCCTACGCGAGCTACCGGTGGGCGCCCCGGATCGCACAGAGCTGGCGCACCGATACCGACATCGGTTTCACGCGCGACATCAAGTTCGTGAACGTGCTGCGCAACCTCGACCACGACGCCTCCCATCCGACCGCGGCCGGACCCGGGCACTGGAACGATCCGGACTACCTCGGGCCCGAGCTGGGCATGACCACCGCCGAGGCGCAGGCTCAGTTCTCGATGTGGGCGATCGTCGCAGCGCCGCTGATTCTCGGGAGCGACCCTCGCGAGCTGTCGCCCGACGCGATCCAGATGCTCGAGAACCGGCAGGTGATCGCGATCGACCAGGATCCGCTCGGGATCCAGGGCGCGGTCGTCGAGCAGGAGGGCTCCGGGCAGGCCTGGAGCAAGCCGCTCAGCGGCGAGCGGGCCGCGGTCGCGCTGCTGAACCGCGGAACCGTGGCGATGCGGATCACCACCACCGCCAGCAAGGCCGGGCTGCGCTCGGCGGCGAGCTACACGACGCACGATGTGTGGGCGGGGACGACCGAGACGACGAGCGGTGAGATCAGCGCGGTCGTCCCGCCCGACAGCGTCGCCCTGTACCTGGTGACACCCGTGCAGAGCTGATCGGGCGCTCTACGCGGCGTTCGCGGCGGCCTGTCCGGGGTTCTCGCAGTCTGGGTTTTCGGAGTCGTGCTCCGTGTCGGTGACATGTACCGGCACCGGCGCGTCGGTCCACTCGCCCCAGACGATCTTCGAGGCCTTCACCTGGTAGCGGTACACCGTGCCCTCGTCGTTGACCATGTAAGTGTCGACATCGCCCGCCCGGTTGTGCAGGATCAGCCGCTGACCGCTCTCCGCGAGGCGCGCGAGCGCCTTGATGTTCGGGACGTCGACTGGCGGCCAGCCGAGGTCCTCGCCGGCGACGATCGGCACGATCAGGTGCCCGTACTTAGCCTGGATCTGCACGCTCTCCTCGAACGGCTCGCCGCGCTTGCGCAGAAACGCGTACACGGCGAGTCCGGCCGAGAGGAGTAGACCGACGAGAGCGAGCCAGCGAACAGTGGCGACCTGGGGGGAGATTCCGAGGACGGTGATCGTGCTTGGTGCGGTCGAGGGGGTCCCGACACCAGAGCTCTGGCTCGGAGCCAGGTCGCCCGACGACCCGCCCGAGCCCGGACTGCTGACAGCCGATGAACTGCCTGAAGTCCCCGAAGCGCCGTTTGACACCAGTTGCGCAGTGCCGAGCGTGAAGTTCATCGATGGGGCAAAGCTCTGATTGAGCGGGTGGCCACCCAACGTGCCGGTGACGTGCACCACAGGCTCGACCGCGAGCGTGTAGCCGTTGCTCGGCAGGCCGGTGAGGGCCCCGACCTTGTTGAGCAGAGACTCGATCTGACGGATGTCCAGAGTCACCACTGTGCTGGTGTGGTCGCCGGTGAAGCGCGTCGGCGGCGTGAGCACGATCGCGCGGCTCCATCCGCTCTGGCCGGTGAGCCGAAGGCGGATCGACTCGGTGCCGGCGACATCGTGCTGCGCAGCGGTCGCAAAGGTGTAACTGACGTGGACGCCGACCTGGTGCACGAGCGAGAGGAAGATCGGATCGCCCGTGTGGATCGCGCCAGTGGGATAGACGGGGCCGGAGGGAGCGTGCGCGCTGTACCCAAAGGTGACCTGTTGCGTGTAGGGCGTCGTCACCGTCGTTGGCTTGCCGGTCGGGCGGGTGAAGGCGACCACCGCGACCGCGACGAACACCGCGGCGGCGATTGCCGATGCGGTGAGCAGCGCTCCGAAGTTGAAGGAGCGCGCGCCGCCTTGATCTCGAGCGTTGTTCACGGTGAGGAACCCTGGGTAGGCAGATCTAGTTGGCTGTTTGCGGTGACGCCTACGCCGGCGCCGGGTTTTTTCGGCCCCGAACACGAAGGCGAGGCCGAGGATCGCAATCAGCGCAGCGATCGCGATGGGCGTGTGCACCATCGCGAGGGCCACGCCGCCGCGGGGAATGTGCAGCCACAGCTTGCCGATCAGGACCGCGCGCGGTACCGCGCGGGGATCGATGAAGTCGTTGTTGTCGCCCTTGAAGACATAGAGGCTCCCTTGCCTGGCGACAATCCGATGCAGCACCACCGTGTGCAGCAGGTTGCTGCGGTATGCGACGATCTCGCCGACCCTGTAGCTCGCCGCCGGCCTGACGATCGCCAGGTCGCCGGTGTGGAACCGCGGCTCCATGCTGATTCCGTGGGTCTCCACATATGTGGTCGACCCGCCGATCCGCGGGGGAGCCAGATACCACCACGCCAGCGCCGCGAAGGCGATGATCGCGACGGTCACGAGGCCGGAGCGCAGTCGAGGTCGCGTCACGGTTGCCGTTCATGTCGCTGTGCCGGCAGAAAGCGGTGGGGGAGAGCCGGGCGCAATGCCCCGTGCTCTCCCCCTCCAGCTCAGCCGATAGCGTGTGTTACGGGTTGGTGGTCACTCCGCTGACGTTGCCGGTCTTGTCGGTGACCGACGCGTCGAAGTAAGCCGCCTGGGTGACAGGCACGCCGGCGGGGCCGAACGTGGTCGAGCCGGCGAAATCGCAATGCGAGTCGTAGTCGGCCGAGTAAGTGCCGCTGCCGACCGTGGAGCTCGGCGCGCTGCACCCGATCAGCTGGGCGTCGGTCGACGTGTCTCCGAACCCTGCGTCGACGGTATTCGCCGACTGGCTCGTCGTGAAGTACACGTCGGCCGACGTCACGAACTGACCATCCGAGCTCAGCGTGTAGCTGACGCCAGCGGCCGTCGCGCCCTTGATCGCCGTCCCGCCGAAGGCGGCGGTGTTCGTGTTGTCGGACGGGAATGAGGCGATGGCCGTCGTAAAGGCGGCGCCACCGGCTGCGAGAACGCCGATCGCCAGAATGGCGATAAGCGCGCGCTTCTTGTTGCGCATCATTAGTAGTGACCTCCTGGGTCTCCGATTTGCCCCGCTGACCGGTCGGTCATTACTAATCGCTTCGCATCCGTGGACAGCGGTTTCCTGTCCAACGTCATCGTCCATGTAGCGAATGGCCTTTATCCGTAGTAACTGCGGATAGGACGTACGGCTTTACCGCCTACCGCGCTGACGGCCGGCGTGCTAGACGAGGTTTTGGTAGCTATTTGAGGTCCGCGCGGCGGCTGCGCGTGCGGGCCAGCGCGACCCCCGCGAGGCACAGCGCCCCACCGGGGAAGACGAGCGCCGGTGGGACCTCGCCGAGGAACGCCAACCCGAACAGAAGCGCGAGCGGCGGCACGAGATATGTCGTCGAGCCCATTCGGCCCGCGGTCGTGCGGGCCAGCGCATACGCCCAGAGGACGAAGCCGAGGGCGGTGGGGGCGACGCCGAGATAGACCATCCAGGCGATCGTCGCGCCGCCGGCGTGGCCGATCCCGTGCACGAGCGAGCCGGCGTAGGGGAGGCAGCTGATCGCGCCGATCGTGCACGCAAGCCAGGTGACCGACAGCGGTGAGGCGTGGCGGAGCACGGGCTTCTGCGCGACCACGCCACCGGCGTAGGCAGCCGCGGCGATGAGACACAGGACGGCGCCCCAGCTGTCCTGTAACCCGTGACTCGAGGTGGCCACACCGATCACGACGGCACCGGCGAACGACACGAGGCAGCCCGCGAGCAGCCGGGGCGGGAACCCTTCGTGCAGGATCACGCCGGCGAGGATCGCGATGAGGATCGGGCCGACGTTGACGAGCATCGCCGCGGTTCCGGCGTCGACGCGCTGCTCGGCGGCGTTGAGCGCGACGTTGTAGACGCCGAACCAGAGGACGCCGCACACGACGATGCCGGCCAGCTCGCGGCGCCCCGGAAGCGGTGCGCGGCGCGCGAGCACCAGGATCCCGAGCGCGGCGCTTCCCACGAGCAACCGTCCGAGCGCGAGCGCGCCCGCCGACAGCTCGCGGTCGGCAAACCGGATCGCCACGAACGCCGAGGCCCACACGCACACCATCACGGCGACCGCGCCGATCACGGTGGCGCGGTCACGAGAGACGCGGGAGCGAGCGGGAGCGACGACGGCCATAACGAGATAGAACGGTACGAGCCGCCGTCCTGTGAGATCGCCCGAGGAGTTCGCGACGGCATACTGGAATCTCACATGGCGGCCCATTCCAGTCCCGAGACGATCCACGAGCTCCTTACCGGAACGCACACCTGGGCGGTGGTCGGCTGTTCGCCCGATCCGCGGCGGGACTCATATCGCATCGCCCATCTGCTCCAGAGCCGCGGGTTCCGGGTCATCCCGGTGAATCCCAACGCGGACGAGGTGCTCGGGGAACGTTCCTACGCGCGCCTCGCCGACGTCCCCGCGAGCGAGGGCGTCGAGGTCGTGGACATCTTCCGCCGTGCCGACCTCGCCGGAGCCCACGTCGACGAGGCCATCGCCACCGGCGCCGGCGCCGTGTGGATGCAGCTCGGGGTGATCGACGAGGCCGCGGCCGAGCGTGCGCTCGAGGCGGGGCTGCAGGTCGTGATGAACCGGTGTCCGGCGATCGAGCTTCCGAGACTCGCCGCGTGAAACGGGGGACCGAGCTCGCGCGCGGCGGCCTGCCGGCGATCGATCGCGCCACGATTCACCCGTTCGTCGACGCGACGCCCGGCCCGTTCTTCTACCAGCGGACGGCGCATCCGGTCGGCGCCGAGGCCGAGCAGCTGCTGGGCGAACTCGAGGGCGGCCACGCGCTCCTGTTCGCTTCGGGGTCGGGCGCCACGACGGCGCTCCTGCTGGCGATGCTGAAACCCGGGTCGACGGTCGCGATCGCTGCCGGCGGCTACTACGGGACGGTCGGGCTGATGCGCGAACTGTCGCGTTGGGGGATCGACGTCGAGGAGTTCGACCAGACCGGCGAGCCACCCGTCGCTGACCTGGTGTGGCTCGAGCCGTGCTCGAACCCGATGATGACGTTTCCCGATCTCGACGTCGCGATCGGGCGGGCGCAGGCGTCCGGCGCGGTGGTCGTCGTCGACAACACAGTCCTGAGCCCGGTCCTCCTGCGGCCGCTCGAGCACGGCGCTGACTTCGTGTTGCACAGCGGCACGAAGATCCTGGCCGGCCACCACGACGCGTTGATCGGCGTCGTGACCTGCGCGCGCGCCGAGGATCACGCGCGTCTGGCTGCGTTCCGTACCACCGCGGGGATCGTCGCCGCGCCCGACCCGGCGTGGCTGATGCTACGCGGGATGAAGACCCTAGCGCTCCGGGTGCCGCGCCAATCCGCGACCGCGCTCGAGCTCGCGCGCCGGCTCGCGGATCACCCGGCCGTCGAGCGCGTGCGCTACCCGGGGCTTGGAGATCCGATCGCGGCGCGGTACGTCGACAAGTTCGGGCCGCTGCTGTCGTTCGACGTCCCCGACGGGGAGGCCGCGCAAAAGGTCGAGCGCTCGCTGCGGCTGATCGAGAATGCCACGAGCCTCGGCGGCGTCGCCTCGACGCTGGAGGCTAGGTCGCGATGGGAGCCCGAGCGTGTCCCGCCCGGCCTGCTCCGACTCAGTGTGGGCCTCGAGGACCCCGAGGACCTCTGGGCCGACCTGGCCCAGGCGCTCGACGGCTAACGGTTCACGGGCCGGGCAGCACCGCTACCCTGCCGAACTTCATGAGGATCGTCTACACGCTCACCGACGAGGCGCCGGCGCTGGCCACGGCGTCGCTGCTCCCGATCGTGCGGGCGTTCGCCGGCGCGGCCGAGATCGAGGTCGAGGTCCGAGACATCTCGCTGGCCGGGCGGATCCTCGCCCAGTTCCCCGACGCGCTCGATGAGCAGCAGCAGGTCGGCGACGCGCTGACCGAGCTAGGCGAACTGGCCGAGACGCCCGAGGCCAACATCATCAAGCTGCCGAACATCAGCGCATCGGTGCCTCAGTTGAAGGCCGCGATCGAGGAGCTCCAGGGCAAGGGATACGCGATCCCCGACTATCCGGAGGAGCCCGCCGACGACAAGCAGCGCGAGGTGCGCAGGCGCTACGACAAGGTTAAGGGAAGCGCGGTCAACCCGGTCCTACGCCAGGGGAACTCCGATCGACGCGCCCCCGCCTCGGTCAAGGAGCACGCCCGCCAGCACCCGCATTCGATGGGCAAGTGGTCGTCGGATTCCCGGTCGCACGTCTCGACGATGGCAGCTGACGACTTCCGGTCAACCGAGCGATCGGTGACCGTTGCGCACGAGGGCAGCGTCCGGATCGAGCACCTCGATTCAGACGGGAACGTGACCGTGCTCAAGGATGAGACGCCGGTCAAAGCCGGCGAAGTCCTCGATGCCGCGGTCATGCGCCGTGCCGCGCTCCAGGCCTTTCTGGCGGAACAGCTCGCCGACGCGAAGGACCGGGGCGTCCTGTGGTCAGTTCATCTGAAAACCACGATGATGCGGGTGTCGGACCCGATCATCTTCGGCCACGCCGTGCGTGCGTACTTCGCCGACGTGTTCGACGAGCACGGCGAGGCGCTGAAGTCCGCCGGCGTGAACCCCAACGACGGGGTGGCGGCGATGCTCAGGGCGATCGAAGGCCTGCCCGCCGAGCAGCGCGCGGCGATCGAGCGGGCGATCGATGCCGCGTACGAGAGCGGGCCGCCGCTCGCGATGGTCGATTCCGCCCGGAGGATCACCAACCTCCACGCCCCCAGCGACATCATCATCGACGCGTCGATGCCCGCCGCGATCCGCGCCTCGGGCCAGATGTGGAATCGAGACGGCGAGCAGCAGGACGCGAAGTTCGTGATCCCCGATCACTCCTACGCGGAGCTGTACGCCGAGACCGTCGAGGACTGCCGTCGGCACGGCGCGTTCGACCCGGCGAAGATGGGGAGCACGCCCAACATAGGGCTGATGGCCCAGGCCGCCGAGGAGTACGGGTCCCACGACAAGACGTTTGAGATTGCGGAGACCGGGCTTGTCCGGGTCATACGCACTGATGACGGTGAAGCGCTTCTGGAGCATGCGGTCTCCGTTGGGGACGTCTGGCGCATGTGTCAGACCAAAGACGCACCAATTCAAGATTGGGTGCGGCTGGCCGTCGCGCGCGCCCGTGAAACAGGAACCCCCGCGGTGTTCTGGCTGGACGAGAATCGGGCCCACGATGCCGAGCTGTTGCGCAAGGTACGGCCGGCACTCGAGCAGCTCGACCCCGACGGCGTGCAGATCGAGATCCTCGATGTCGCCGCGGCCGCCAGGTTCACACTCGAGCGCGCCCGGGGCGGCAAGGACACGATCTCGGTCACCGGCAACGTGCTCCGCGACTACCTCACCGACCTGTTCCCGATCCTCGAGCTCGGCACGAGCGCCAAGATGCTGTCGATCGTGCCGCTGATGAAGGGCGGCGGTCTGTTCGAGACCGGCGCCGGGGGATCAGCGCCCAAGCACGTCCAGCAGTTCCTCGAACAGAACCATCTGCGCTGGGATTCGCTCGGGGAGTTTCTCGCGCTCGGCCCGTCGCTCGAGCTGCTGGCGGAGCATGACCAAAACCCGCGCGCCAAGCTGCTGGCGGACACCCTCGACCGCGCGATCGGGCGCCTGCTCGAGGAGGATCGATCGCCGTCGCGGGACGTCGGCGAGCTCGACAACCGCGGCACCCACTTCTACCTGACGCTGTACTGGGCAACGGAACTCGCCGAGCAGAGCGACGACGCCGACCTCGCAGATCGGTTCCGGCCGCTCGCCGACCAGCTCGCCGCCAATGAAGACAAGATCGTCGGCGAGCTCGAAGCGGTCCAGGGCTCCTCCGTCGAAATCGACGGGTACTACCGCCCGGACATCGACAAGGTCGTGGCCGCGATGCGCCCGAGCGCGACCCTGAACGACGCGCTCGACGCGCTCTAATACGGTCAGGGTCCCGCGAGCCGCAAGCGCGCCGTGGGCGAGCCGCCGTTTTGCTCGGGCGCCGGCGCGCGGGCGAACGACAGGTAGCGCTTGACGCCCGTGAGCTCTAACAGCCGACGGACCTGGGGCGATCCGGCGGTCAGGGTCAGGCGGCCGCGGTTGTCGTCCGAGATCGAGAATTGGAGGAGGACGTGCACGCCGGCCGAATCCATGAAGCTCACGCGATCGAGGTCGACGATGATCGCGCTCGCGTTGGTGGCCCCGGCGATGGCGAGCGATTCCTCGAACAGCGACGCCGCGGACAGGTCGACCTCGCCCTTGACGGAGACGATCACCAGTTCGTCGTACTCGACGATGTCTATGTCTATGTTCGTGAAGTGCTCGTCCATCGACGAGCGCGCACCCGCAGTCCCGGCGTCCCGACCCGGCCCGGCGCGCGCAGGCGGAGCTGCCTCCGCGGAGGCCCTCCACAGGAGAATCAACGGACGACCGTGGAGTTTCTCTCGCGTGTTAACGCGCGGTGTCCCGGGCGCTCTGATCGCGCATCCGGCGGGCCGTCTCGGCGAGTTCGCCGACGAGCGGCGTGATCGCTCCCTGCGGCCATACCAGGGTCAGGACGGCGGGGTCGGCGTCGACCAGCGGGATCGCCCTGATCCCAAGGTATGCGAACGGGACGGCGACGAGTTCAGGGACCGTCGTGATCGCGCGGCCCGAGGCGACGATCGACGCGACCTCCTCGGGCGTGATGGCGACGTCCTCGGTCCTGCGTGCCGGCGCGCCGCGGTACGCGTCCAGCCCCCAGTGGCCGAGCCATACCGGGTCGCACCAGTCCACGACCCCGGGGAACGTCTCGTCGAGCACCTCGGCGACCGACAGCTCGCGGCGGTCGGCAAGCGGATGGGTCTCGGTCATGGCCACGACCAGCGGGCTCGTGCGGATCGCCTGGCTGGCCAGCCCCGGAGAGCTCGGCGCAAACCAGATAAGCGCCGCATCGGAGTCGCCCATCCACGCGCGGGCGTCGAGCGTGGGATATCCCAGCTGGCGCCACTCGATCGTGACGTCGGGGTGCTCAGCCATGAACAGCGACACGAGGTCGCCGGCCATCATCGGCGGCGTCATCGCCATGAACCCCGCGTGGAGCCGGCCCTTCTGCCCTCGCGCCCAGGACCGGGCAGTGGCGCGCACCTCCTCGGCGGCGGCGAGCGTTGCCTCCGCCTTCTCCAGGAACGCCTCGCCCGCCGGCGTCACCGTCACCCCGCGAGGATTGCGCTCGAGCAGCCTCACCCCGACCTGCGCCTCGAGCCGCGCGATCGCCTGGGAGAGGGCCGGCTGCGCCAGCTGTAGTCGACGGGCCGCGCGGGTCATCTGACCCTCATGCACCACGGCCACGAAGTAGCGCAGCTGCCTGAGGTCGAGGTCGGTCAGCTACCCAACTCGAGCGTCCGCGGGGCTCGCCTCTGCCATAAGCAGCGGTTATAGCACGCCGGAATGAACGTATTTGACTAAGCCAAAACCCTCTGGAACCATCGAATCAGCCATACGTTCGAGGTATCGGGGGCTTGGTATGGGACCGGCTCGGAGCCGCGAGTCGGCCGCGTGAGCGCCTGGGGCGGTGCGATCTCGGCCGGCTCGCGTTCTGCGCGCACGCCGGCGGCCGATCGAGCGTCAGCGAGTCGACTCCGCGCGTGCGGGGTCCCTCACCGGCCGTGGCGCCGGCGGTCTACGGCCGGCGTTCGCCTACCAGGCCTGGGTACGCGCGCAGTGCGGGCAGCCGACCGAGGTCGTGACCAGCGCTTCGAATGCGTAGCCGCATTCGCACGTATACAGGGCACGGTCCTCGGAAGGGCCGCCGTGGCGTCGTTCGTGTGGAGTGCCGTCGCCGTGGTGCGCAGAAGCGCTCGAGTGCGCCGCCGCCGCATGGCCGCCGCGCACCCGCCGGTGCCACCTCATGGTGCCTTTATTTGGTTTCGGTTTTACCAACATCTTCAGCTAATAACTCTTCTCTGCGGCAATGGTTTCTCGCTTAAGAGCAACATGGCCGCCCTCTAATACGAACTTAATCGGCAGGTACCTCGTGGCCGTGAGCGACGAGGAGATCGACGGGCGGGGTATGGGAGAATCAGCCCAGGCATGGATCCAAGCCGCAAGCGCGCCATCCGCCTAACCGTCGCCCTGACCGCCGCCGTTCTGCTCGCGTCGGCGCTCGTCTACGTGAGCTTCACCGCCGGGAACAAGGAGTTCACAGCCTCCCAACTGCTGACCAAGGGCAAGGCCGGGCAGACCTACGAGCTCGCCGGCACCGTGCTCAGCGGCTCGGTACAGCGCGACGGCACCACGCTGCTGTTCCGGATCCGCGATCCCAAGCTGCCGGTGTCGGTTCCGGTCAGCTACAAAGGGATCGTGCCCGACCCGTTCGCGGCCGGGCGGGCGGTGATGGTCGCGGTGGAGAAAGGCGCCGCGGGGACCACTTACATCGGCCAGGGGAACTCGCTCACGACCAAGTGCCCGTCGAAATACCAGGCGGCGGCCGCGTCGTAGCGATGGTTCCGGCTGGAGTGAGGCTCTACTGAGATGGCGCTGATCGGTCGCGCGCTGCTCCTGATCGCGCTCGGCACCGCCGGGTTCGGCATCTGGGCTTCGATCTACGGTGTCCGCAACGGCCGCCGCGAGTGGGTCGACGCCGGGCGCCGGTCCGTATACGCGCTGGCGGCGCTGGCCACGATCGCGTTCGTGATCCTCGAGGACGCCTTCTGGCGCAACGACTTCTCGTTCAATGTCGTCGCGAACCACTCCTCGACGACGACTCCGGCGTTCTACAAGCTCGCGGCGGCCTGGTCCTCGCAGGAGGGCTCGCTACTGCTGTGGGTATTCCTGCTGTCGCTGTGGTCGAGCCTGATGCTGTTCCTGGTCCGCAAGCGCGCCCGGGAGGTCACGCCGTACGCAACCGCCGTGCTGTTGGGCTTCGCCGCGTTCTTCACGTCGCTGGCGGCGTTCTGGGCCAACCCGTTCTCGACCAGCTCAACCCCGCCCAGCGAGGGCGCCGGGCTCGACCCCCTGCTGCTGCACCCGACGATGATGATCCACCCGCCGATGCTGTACTCGGGGTACACGCTGCTGACGATCCCGTTTGCGTTCGCGGTCGGCGCGCTGGTCACGGGGAGACTCGGCGCGGAATGGATCTCGCTCACCCGCCGGTTTGCGCTCGCCGCCTGGCTGTTTCTCGGCATCGGAATCCTGCTCGGCGCGCTGTGGTCCTACACCGAGCTCGGCTGGGGCGGCTACTGGGCCTGGGACCCGGTCGAGAACGCGGCGTTGATGCCGTGGCTCTGCATCACGGCTTTCATCCACTCGATCATGATCCAGGAGAAGCGGGGGATGCTGAAGGTCTGGAATGTCTCGCTGGTCCTGGGCGCGGGCACGCTGGCGATCCTCGGGACGTTCCTGGTGCGCTCGGGGATCCTCGACTCGATCCATGCGTTCGGCGCTTCGACGCTCGGCATCCCGTTCGTGATCCTGATCGCGGTGATGGTGATGGGCTCGATCGGGCTGATCCTGTGGCGGCGCGAGGAGCTCCGCTCCGACGCCCGGCTCGAGTCGCTCCTGTCGCGCGAGGCGGTGTTCCTGTTCCAGAACCTGGTACTGGTGGGGATGGTGTTCGTGATCTTCTGGGTCACGTTCTTCCCGCTGATCTCGCAGGCGCTGACCGGGACCAAGGTGTCGGTCGGACCGCCGGCGTTCCGCCCGTTCATCGTGCCTTTGGCGCTGATCCTCGTGGCGCTCTCGGGAATCGGCCCGATCATCGCGTGGCGGCGGGTGACCGTCGCGAACCTGCGCCGGAACTTCGCGCTTCCGGTCGCCGCGGGGCTCGTCACGTTGTTCGTGCTGCTGTTCTTGCCAGGGGGTCCGAGGTCGCGGCCGTTCGCATTGATCATGTTCGCGCTCGCCGCGTTCGTGCTGACCTCGGTGGCGCAGGAGCTGTGGCGCGGCGTCGCTGCGCGCCGCGCGATGACCCACGACCCCGTGCCGGTCGCGCTGGTGGGGCTGGTTCGCCGCAACCGCCGGCGGTACGGCGGCTACACCGTGCATGCCGGGCTCGCGGTGCTGCTAGTTGGCGTGGCGGCGTCCTCGTCGTTCCAGCACTCGAACGACGTGATCCTGAAACCGGGACAGTCGGCGAGCGTCGACGGCTACGCGATCCGCTACGTCCGGCCGGTCGAGACCATCTCTTCGCAGAAGATCGGCTTTGGCGCCGTGCTCGACGTCACCAAGGGCGGCAAGCACGTGACGACGGTCACGACCGTTCGCAACTTCTATCCCTCGCAGAACCCCAACGACGGCCTCATCGGCAAGTTCTTCGACACCTCGAATGCCGACAGCGAGGTCGGGCTCGACCAGAACCTGCGCAGGAACATCTGGACCGTGATCAATGCCCAGCCGACGCCGCTCGCGTCGCTGATCAACAAGGGCAACAACGTGTTCGCCGCCTACGCGCCCCAGGTGATGACGAAGGCGGCGAAGCTGCCGCCTGCCCAGGCGCAGGCCGCGATGAACACGTTGTGGGAGTACCGGGACGCGGCGGTGAGCGAGATCGCGCACCGGTTCGTCACTAATCCGTGGCCGACCGAGTTCCTGCTGATCGTCGCCCCGCTCGTGAGCTGGATCTGGATCGGCGCGCTGATCATCGGCCTCGGCGGGTTGATCGCGCTGTGGCCGGCGCCGTCGTTCGCCCGCCGGCGCGCCCAAGCGCCGTCACCGGCGCGGCCGCCGGCCCCGCCTTCCCCGCCGGCGACTCCGCCGCGCCTCCCAGTCCGCGAGCCGGTGTGACATGCAGTACCTGTTCGTGTTCGTGGTGCTGGCGGGGGTGTTGCTGTTCGTGACGGCGCCGCTCCGCCGCGCTTCCTCGGCCGAACCGAGCCTGGCCGACGCCAACCTGGCCGAGCTCGAGGCGGCGCGCGAGGCCAAGTACCGAGAGCTCAGCGACGCCGACCTCGACCACCGCACCGGGAAGCTCTCCGATGACGATTACGAGGAGATCGACCGGACCCTGCGGGGCGAGGCGATCACGATCATGCACGACATCGACCGCGCTACCATCGACCCGCAATGAGCACCGTCCTCGGAGTCGTCCAGGTCTTCCTCTGCGTCGTCCTCGTGTTCCTGATCCTGATGCATTCGGGCAAGGACGCCGGGCTGTCCGGCGCGTTCGGCGTCGGGACTGGCGCGGGCCCGTTCGGCGGCGGGTCGCTCGTCGAGCGGAACCTGAACCGGTGGACGGTCGGGTTCGCGATCGCGTTCGTCGTGAACACGATCATCCTGATCAAGATTTCCTAGCGGGTTCTGGGGCCAGGCTTCGCCTGGCGTCCGTGGGACCGGGCGGCCGGGCGTCCATGCCCGTCCGGGGGATCGCGTCCGGCCCGCAGGGCACGGACGCGGGGGAATTCGGCTGAGTCACGTCTGCTGAACCTGGGGCGTCGAGCCGAATTCCCTTGGCGGAACGGCCCCACGGACGCCGAGCGTGCGGAATCCGGCCGCGGGCCCGTGTCGATCGGCGACCGAGGTCGCGCCAGATTCCGTGCGGAATCCGGCCCCTGCGCGTGTCGATCGGCGACCGTGGTCGCGCCAGATTCCGTGCGGAATCCGGCCCTGCGCGTGTCGATCGGCGACCGTGGTCGCGCCACATTCCGTGCGAGGCCCATTAACCCGACATTCGGCCTCCCGCGCCGGCCGAATGCATGTTCGTCCCTCTATAGCGCCGATAGGTTCGCGCTCGACGTCGGCGGCGCGTCGAGTGTTGACTTATTGGGGTAGCGGCGCGCCGCCACTCGCGCGAGCCCGGGCGGCAGCCGGCCGTCGGTCGCGAGCCATCCGCCGGCGAGGATCAGCAGCAGGCCGGCGATCGCGCCGGCCCCGGGCTGCTCGCCGAGCAGCAGGACACCGAGCGTGACCGCGACCACCGGGTTGACGTAGGTGATCACCGTGGCGCGGCTCGTGCCCGCCTCGCGGATCAAGGTTGCGAACACGACGAAACCGGCGGCGGTGCACAGCAGCCCGAGCACGACCACCGCGCCGATCCCGCCCGCCGAGGGCGTACGGCTGGGCATGTCGAGCGCGGCCCAGGGCAGCAGTATCAGCGACGCGATCGCGAGGCTCGCGCCCATCGCGGCGCGGGCGTCGAGCCCCGTCAGGCGATGCTTGAGCAGCATCGGCCCGATCGCGTAACCGGTCGCGGTGATCATGATCGCCCCGATCCCGAGCAGCTCGCCACCGTGTCCGGCGACGTCGATGCCGACGAGCGCGATCACGCCGCCGAACCCGATCGCGAGGCCGACCGCACGAACGGGCGTCGGTCGCTCGGAATGGTCGAAGCGGATCGCCAGCACCGCCCCGATCAACGGGACGGTCGCGACCATGATCGCCGCCAGCGATGAGGGAACCCGCTCCTCCCCGATCGCGAGCATCGGGAACGGAATCGCGATCTCGGCGACGGCGAACGCGAGCAGCCAGCGCCACCGTCCGTGGACAGATCCGAGCACCCCGGCGCGCCAAGCGAGGATCAGGAGCACGACCGCCCCGAGCGTGACCCGTCCCCACGCGAGCACCGGCGCCGTGACGCCGTGGTCGACCGCGATCTTGATGAACAGGTACGGCACGCCCCAGATCAGCGAGGCGGCCGCGAACGCCACCCACGCGCGACGAGTCATGCCCGGGAGTGTTGCAGCCGCGGCTGGTCAGCGACCGCCGCGCTCGCCCAGTTGATCGACGAGGCGCAGCAGGTCGAGCGGACTGAACGGCTTGGTCAGGAAGAGGTCGGCGCCGGCCTGCTCGGCGTCGGACTCGACGTTGTCACCCGAGGCCGCCGTCAGCATCACGATCGTGACGTTGCCGGCCGCGTCGTCGGCGCGCAGCTGCCGGCACGCCTCGATCCCGTTGAGGCGCGGCATGTCGACATCGAGGAAAACGAGCGTCGGATGCTCACGGCGCGCGACCTCGATCGCTTCGACCCCGTCCGCCGCCTCGTGCAATTCGAACTCGGCGACGTCCTCGAGCGTGGTGGCGATCAGCTTGCGGATGAATTGGTCGTCGTCGACGATCAGCACTCCGTGTCCGGAGTCTGCGGTCATCGAATCTCGGACGCGATCCGCTCGAACACCTCGTCGTCGATCGAATTGAAGGCGTCCACCACCCGCGGGTCGAACTGCGTGCCACTCTCGGCGGTGATCATCGCTCGGGCGTAGCGGAGCGAGCACGCCGGTCGGTAGGGGCGGTCGGTGGTGAGCGCGTCGAGCACGTCGGCGACGGAGAACACGCGCGCGGCCAGCGGGATCTCCTCGCCGCGGAGGCCGTCCGGGTAGCCGGTGCCGTCCCAGCGCTCGTGGTGCGAGCGCACCACCTCGGACGCATCCGAGAGGAACTCGATGCCGCGGACGATCTCGGCCCCGATCACGGGATGGCGCGACATCAATGCTCGCTCGTCGTCGTCGAGCGAGCTCGGCTTGTACAGGATCGCGTCGGGGATCGCGACCTTGCCGACGTCGTGGAGCAGGTAGCCGAACTCCAGCTCCGGCGTGATCTCGAGCTCGGGCACGAACTTTCGCGCGATCACGAGCCCGTACGCGGCCACCCGCTCGGCGTGCTTGCCGGTGTACGCGTCGCGGGCCTCGACCGCGTTCGACAGCGCCCGCACGGTCGCCATATAGGAGCGGCGGAGTTCCTGGGCCCGCGCCCGCTCCTGTTTGAACGTCTCGCGCAGGTCGGCGGCGTAGCGCTGGAGCTGAAGCTCCTTGTCCGCGGCCTCGCGCTCGCGCCGGCTCAGCTCGGCGCGCAAACGAACGAGCTCGTCGATCAGACCGATGTCGCTCTGGACTGCCACCGAATCAGCGTACCGATGTCTAGCCGTGCAGCGTCAAGCCGTACCCGTCCTGACAACAAGGCTACCCCGACCCCGTGCAAAACTAGCGCTCTCCTCGGAGGGCGGCGAGCACCGCCGACGCGGCGTACTCGGTCGGCACCACCTCCATCCCGAGCTTGCCGACCCCGGGCGGCGTCGGCGTCTCGCCGTCGGAAACCAGGATCACCGCGCGCCGCACGCGGCGGCCGCGCAGGTCGAGCGCCTGGATGACCATCTGCGGGTTGCGGATTCCGACGTCGACGAGCGCGACCTCGAAGCGGCGCTCGCGGCACACGCGCGCGGCGGCGACGCCGCTCAACTCCCACTGAAACTCGATGCCGAGGTCGTCGAGCGCCGGCTCGAGCGTCGTCTGGAGCTCCTCGCGGCCGACGACCAGCACGCGCGAGCGCCCCGCGCTCACCGCCGCACCGAGCACCGACCGCAGCTCGTCGGCGTCGATCGGCTTGCTCACGACCCACTCGCCGGCAAGCTCCTGGCGACCCGAGAACACCGACACGAACACGATCGGCGTCGTCGAGAGCTCGCGGTCCGCGCGGATCTGCCGCAGCACCTCGAACCCGTCCATTCCCGGCATGAGGATGTCGAGCGTGACCGCGTCGAAGTGGTCCTCGTGCAGGCGCTCGAGGGCTTCTGCGCCGCTCAGCGCGATCGTCGTCTGGACGTCGAGCACCGCGAGCTGCCGCGCGATCAGCTCGGCGATTTCCTGCTCGTCGTCGACAACGAGCACGCTGCGGCCGCGGATCGACTCGAGCGCGGCCGCCGACTCGAGTCCCGGCACGGCCGCCGGCAGGCGCACCTGGAACGTTGTCCCGCGGCCCGGCTCGCTCTCGACGCTGATCTGGCCGAAGTGGAGATCGACCAGCGACTTCACGATCGACAGCCCAAGGCCCGTCCCCGGATTCGAGCTGCTCCGGTTTCCCGCCCGGTAGAAGCGGTCGAAGATGCGCGCTGTTTCCTCCTGGCTCATCCCGACGCCGGAGTCGGCGACGACGATCTGGACCCAGGCCCGGTCGGGCTCGACGCCGACGTGAATGGTGCCGCCCTCCGGCGTGTACAGGTGCGCGTTCGTCAGCAGATTGGCCACGATCTGGCGGACCCGCCCAGGGTCGGCGAGCGCGGGGGGGAGGGTCGGGGCGACGTACGAGCTGATGTGCTGGTGCTTGTCGAGGACGCGCGGCTCCATCAGCTCGACGACGTCGCGCACGACTTCGCCCACGTCGATCGGACGCCGGTTGATCTCGACGTGGTCGGCTTCGATCCGCGCCACGTCGAGCAGGTCGTTGACCAGCTCGACCAGCCGGTCGGTCGACTTGAGGATGATGTCCACGAACTCGCGTTGGCGTTCGGACATGTCCTCGGGCGAGCGCTTCAGGAGCTCGACGAAGCCCTTGATCGAGGTGAGCGGGCTGCGCAGCTCGTGCGAGGCGGTTGCGACGAACTCGCTCTTGGCGCGCTCGAGCCGGGCGCGTTCGCTCATGTCGCGGACCGTCCAGACCACGCCTTCGTCGGCGTCCCCGAGGCGTGCGGCGGTGACGGCGAGCGAACGCCCGTCGTGGTCGATCAGCATCTCGTGCAGGAGTGCGGACTGCTCGGGGGGCAGCGGGCTGTCCTCGCCGTCGGTATCGCTCCCGACGGTGAGCTCGGGGACGAGCTCGGCCGCCCGGGGGTTGACGGCGGCGATCGTGCTCGAGCCGGGCTCGGTGACGATCAGCGCGTCGCCGAGGCTCTCGATCGTCGTCGCCAGGCGCGCCCGCTCCTCCTCGATCCGGTGCTGGGCGGTGGCGAGGTCCTCGCCCATCTGGTTGAAGGCGCCCGCGAGGTCCTGGAGCTCGCGCGGGCCCGACGGGTGAACGCGCTGCTCGAGGTGGCCTTCGGCCAGGCTGTGGGTCGCCTGGACCAGTTCGTCGAGAGGTTGGCGCATCGAGCGGACCAGCACGGCGATCAGCGCGAGCGCGCCGCCGAGGGCGAGAACGCCGGCGACAATGATGAGCAGTAACGCCCGCCGCGAGTCCGATCGGGCCTGGTGGCGCGCCGTGGTCTCGCGGGCTGCCTGGCGGGCTTGTAGTTGGGTAGCCAGGGTGCGGGCGCGTGCGAGCGGACCGTTGGCCGCGGTGGCATCGGTGAGCTGCCCGGTGAGCGCGAGCCGGCGGGCCTGGTTCTCGGCAGCGATCTGGGCTTGTACGAGTTGCTCGCTGGTGCGGTCGCTCTGGGCGAGGGTTCTCGCGGTTTGCGCCGCGGTCGCGTACGCGGCGGCGACCTGGGCGCGAGCGGCCGCTGCATGCGGCCCGCGAGCGTCCCGCAGGACCTCCTCCTCGGCGATCCCGGCGCTGGCGAGGTTGGCCGCGGCGGTGGCGAGGGACGAGGTCTGCTCGAGCTTGTTCTCGTAGCTCTGGCGCGAGTTGTACAGGCTCGCGACGCCGAGCGCGGCGATGGCGGCGAGCGCAAGCGTCAGCGCGACGAGCGCCAGACGCAGCGAGCGGGCGATGGAAAGGCGCTGCATACGATCGACGTTGGGCTGCGGGGTACCCCGGCGTGATCGTACCCGCGGAGCCGGGCATCCAGCCACATTGAGGTGGGGTTGTGGTGGGCTTGTGGCTCGGATTGCACCGGTACCATGCGCCCCATGAGCCTTGTCAGGGCGTGGAGGCGTCAGCTCTACGGCGCCTCAACCGCAGCCTTGATCGTCCCGTCCGCGATGCTCGCCGCGATCGCCGTGCTCGCCCTCGGCGGCGGATTCGGGTCGGTCGGCGTGCTCGGCCAGGTGTTCGCAGGACCGTCGCTGCCGGTAGCCGGAGGTGGACCGGCCTCCGAAGGGGGGCGCGCGCCGTCTGGTGGCGTGTCTGCGGCGGCTTCGCTCCCCGTGGTCCCAGCGGTCGGCGCAGTGTCGCCCAGGCGTGCCGTCGTTCGTCAGGCTCCGGTTGCTCGGACTGTGCCGGTCGCGATGCGCCGCACGGGCGGTGCCGGTGGCGCGGTCGGCGGCGCGGCCGCTCCCGTGACGTCGTCCGGCGGCCGGTCCGGTTCTGGCGGCCGGTCCGGTTCTGGCGGCGGGTCGGGTTCCGGCGCCGGGTCGGGTCCCGGCGGGTCACCAGCGCCCACCACCTCGCCGCAACCTGGTCCTGCGCCGCCGAAGCCGACGCCCGTCGACACCGCGGTCGAGGTCGTCACCTCGGTAACCCAGCAGATCCCGGCGCCCGCCGGGCCGGTGGCGACACAGACCGCTCAGGCGGTCGGCGCGGCGGTTGACGGCCTGCTCCCGCAGACTGGACAGCCATGAGATCTATTGCGAGCCTGTTCGGGGCGCTCGTGTGCTGCGCGGCGCTCGTGGGGGGATGCGGCGGTAGCGGGCCTGCCGTGGTCGGTCCGGGAGCGGACTCCTCGGGCGAGTTCACGGGCACGTCCGGTGCGGGTGCGACCGCGGCGCGGGGGCGGATCCCGGAGGGGGACTGGCTCCGTTTCAACTACGACGCCCAGCGCGACGGGGTCGGCCCGGCCGCGACCGGCATCACTGCTCGCAACGTCAAGGGCCTGCGGCTTCGGACGGTCCGCCTCCCGGGCACCGCCGACTCGTCCGCGATCGAGTTGGCCGGGGTCACCGTACGCGGGCGCAAACGCGACGTGATCGTCGTGACAACCACGTATGGCCACACGCTCGCGCTCGACCCCGGCAGCGGCAAGCGGCTATGGGAGTTCACGCCCGCCGACATCCATTCATACCTGGGCAGCCCGCAATTCACCACGGCCACGCCGATCGCCGACCCGGACCGGCGCTTCGTCTACGCGGCCACGCCCGACGGCCGGATCCACAAGCTGGCGCTCGCGAGCGGCCGCGAGATCCGCTCGGGTGGGTGGCCGGTGAGGGTCACGTTCGACCCCACGCACGAGAAGATCGCCTCGGCGCTGAACATCAGCGGTGGGTCGCTGATCGTCGTCACCGACGGATACATCGGCGACGCCCCTCCCTACCAGGGCCACGTGGTCACGATCGATCTGGCCAGCGGTCGGACCACCGCAGTATGGAACTCGCTGTGCTCCAACGTCCATCACCTGATCGACCCGCCGAAGTCGTGCCCGGCGAGCGACTCGGCGATCTGGGGCCGCGCCGGCGCGGTGATCGAGCCCGGCACCGCCCGGATTCTCGTTGCCACTGGGAACGCGCCCTTCAACGGCTCGACCTACTGGGGCGACAGTGTGCTCGAGCTGAGCCCCGACGGGAGCACCCTGCTTCACAACTGGACGCCGACCAACCAGGCGCAACTCAACTCGCAGGACCTCGACCTCGGCAGCACCTCGCCGGCCGTACTGCCGGTCTTTGACGGCCGCCACCTCGCCGTCCAGGGTGGGAAGGCCGGCGTGCTCGACCTGCTCGATCTCGATCGCCTCGACGGGACGACGGGCGGTCCGAGTCCCCGGCTGGGCGGCGAGCTTCAGCAACTCTCCGCGCCGGGCCCGACGGACGTCTTCACCGCGCCGGCGGTGTGGAGCCACAACGGCCGGACCTGGGTGTTCGTCGGCGACGGGTCAGGCACGTGGGCCTACACGCTCGGCGGCACCGGCGCCCGGCCGCGGCTGTCGGTGGCGTGGCGCTCGGGGAACGGCGGCACGAGCCCGGTGATCGCCGGCGGCCTGCTCTACGTCTACGACCCGGGCGGCTCGCTCGATGTCTATGCGCCAACGACCGGGCGCCGACTCGCGTCGCTGCCGGTGGGCAGCGGTCACTGGAACAGCCCGATCGTGGTTGGCGGGCGGGTCATCCTCCCGGTCGGTAACGCCAACGATCACTCGACCAGCGGGACGCTCGACATCTATCACCTGCCCGGGCGCTGAGAGGATTGCTCGCCCGGGGGCGTGGCGGGGTCGGTTGCCGGGGGGCGTGGCCGCGGTTGGTTACGCCGGGGCGTGGGCGGGGTTGCCGGCCCGGGGGGCGTGGCCCGGGTCGGTTGCCGGGGGGCGAAGTCGGAAAAACGGGACCCTCGCCACCCTCCCCGGATGCGCACGCCGATTCATCCGGCCCTGGAACGCCGATTCACCCGGCCCTGGCGCGGAACGGCTCACTCAAACCGTTCGCTGCGGCGGGTGCGCCGTCAGCCGGTTAGCTCCGGCGCGTCAGGCGGCCACCGACAGCGCTTCGATGGCGGCCGGGACGACCACCGCCGCCGGCAGTCGCACGCTGAAGACCGACCCGGCGCCCGGAGTCGACGCCACGTCGATCGTGCCGCGCATCGCTTCGACGAGCGCCTTCGAGACAGCGAGGCCGAGGCCGTTGCCCTCGATGCCCCTGATCGGCGCATCGAGTCGCTCGAACGGCTGGAACAGGCGCGTGAGTTGCTGGTAGCTCATCCCGACGCCGGAATCGATCACGTCCACACGCACGGCGTCGGCGCCGTCCGCCTGGACGCGGATCGTGATCGACCCTCCGGCCCGGTTGTACTTGATCGCGTTCGAGATCAGGTTGAGCAGGACCTGCTTGAGCCGGCGAGGGTCAGCCAAGGCGTGGTGCAGTCCGTTGCCCGAGTCGATCGTGAGGTTGACGGATCCTTCGACGGCGAGCGGCGCACACATCGAGGCGGCCTCGACGATCTGCGTCGCGACCTCCACCGGCTGCAACTCGAGACCCGAGGCGTCGAGGCGCGAGAGATCGAGCAGGTCCTCGATCAGCGACAGCAGGTGACGGCCCCCGGCCATGATCTGCTCGACGCTGTGGCGCTGCGATTCGTTGAGCTCATCGAGCGCGAGCAGCTGCCCGAAGCCCAGAATCGCGTTCAAGGGGGTCCGCAGCTCGTGGCTGGCCCGGGAGAGCGCCTCGCTGTTCGAGAACATAGCCCTCTTATCGTCGTAGTCAGCCGAAACCGTTAGCAGTAGTTCTCCAGACCGAACGCGGAGAACTACGGTGGGACGTTCAGCCCGCGCGTTCCAGCAGCTCCTCCGCGATGGCCAGGCTGGAGGTGGCGGCGGGGGATGGCGCGTTCCGCACCCAGGCGACGCGGCCGTTGACGCCGAGGCGGAAGTCGTCGACGAGCGACCCGTCGCGGTCGATCGCCTGGGCCCTGACCCCGGCCTGCGCCGGCACGACGTCGCCGATCGAGACCGCTGGGACGTAGCGCGCGACTTCGCCTATGAATCGCCGCTTCGACGCCGACCGCACGAGCTCGCCGACGCCGGCCCGCCAGTGGCTCCGGAGCATCCGCAGCGTTCCCGGCCAGCTGACCGCCTCGTAGGCGTCCCGCAGATCGAACCGGCGGCGCTCGTACGCCTCGCGGGCGGTCGACAGCACGGCATTGGGCCCGAGCACGACGGTGCCGTCTATCTTGCGCGTCAGGTGGACGCCGAGGAACGGCAACGCCGGGTCGGGGACGGGATAGATCAACGCTCGTACGAGGTGGGAGCGCTCGCCACGCAGCTGCCAGTACTCGCCGCGGAACGGGACGATCCGGGGCGTCGAGGGCTCGCCTGAGGCGACCGCCAGGCGATCGGCCTGCAGCCCGGCGCACACGATCACGCGATCGGCGCCGATCTCCGTGCCGTCCGCGATCTCGACCCTCGGGAGGGCATGGGATTGGTCGACGCGGGTCACGGCGGCTCCGGTCCGGATCTCGCCGCCGACCGCGGTCACCTCCGCGGCGAACGCACGGGCGATTGCGGCGAAGTCGGCGATCGCGGTCTCGGGGGAATGCAGACCCGCGACGCCGCGGACGTGGGGCTCGATCGTCGACAGCTGGTCCGCCTCCAGCCACCTCAGGCCGGGGACACCGTTGCCGGCCGCTCGCTCGGACAGGCGGCGCAGCGGCTCCACCTCACGTTCATCGACGGCGACGACGAGCTTGCCGCACTCGTCGTATGGCAGCCCGTGTCTGCGGCAGTAGTCGCGCATCAGCCCCAACCCGCGGCGGCACAACCGGGCCTTCAGCGAGCCGGGCGCGTAGTACCGGCCGGCGTGGACGACGCCGCTGTTATGCGAGGTCTGGTGCCGAGCGACGCTGGACTCGCGCTCGAGCACGATGATCTCCGATCCTGGCGAGGAACGTGCGAGCTGGCGAGCGGTGGCGAGGCCGAGGATCCCGCCTCCGACGACGACATATCGCATGTCGGCGAGCGTAGAGCGGCAGCGGCGGCGGGGGTCGTCGCCGAAACCGCGAGCTAAGCCCCGCCGAGACCCCGATCCTCCGCCGCCTTGTAGGCGATCTGGAGGAAGTCCGACAGCGTCAGCGCGGTCAGCGTGGACGCCGCGACCCGCGTGACCCGTGGCGCCAACAGCAGGCCCGCGTGAAAAGCGCCCGAGGCCCACAGCCCCAGGCAGTAGGGGCAGATAAGCAGCTCTCCGACCGCTCTACGGACGCCCTCGCCACGGGCCCGTTCCTCGACCTCGGCAGGCCCGCCACGGCCCTGGTACTCGGTGAACGGCGCGCGCAGGAAGCTCGTGACCTTGTCCTTCGCCACCAGTCGCGAGAGCTTGTGGCTGGCGGTGCCGACGAGGATCACGTCCTGCGACGAGATGGCATCAGGCAGACGGCCGGAGCGCTTGGCTGCGATCAGCGCACCCGCGAAGCCGACGTTGAAGACCGCGGCAAGTCCCGCGTAGGTGCGGAACGGCGGACGCTGCTGAGGCTCCGCGTAGCCCGCTAACGATTCGCGGGCGTCTCTGGTGAGGCTGTCGACGCTCACGACGTAAGCGGCTACCCCCGAGAAGGGCCAAGAAACTGTCGAATATCCGATGAGGCGGGGGCGAGCGCCTCATCGTCGCCGGGGCCGCGGCTCGATGAGACGATCGAGTGGCGACCCTCAACTTCCCCCTGACGAACGCGTTCCGGAGCCCCGCGCGAGCGTGTTCAGGTCGCAGGGCGGAACCGTTTTCGCCGCCGAAGGGTCAGAAGGGGTGTGACATCTGATCCGGAATGAAGTAATAGAGAAGAACGCTTTGCGGGTAGAAGAAAGCTGGACCCGGCGGCGTCTTTCTCGTTTAGGGCTCACGTGGCGCCCTCGGGACCGCGGTTTTGTCCGGCTCAGAGCCCCCGGAAGACGGTGGCGCGAGCCCCGAAAACGCCGGTCGGCCCGGTAAAAACGGCCTCTGAAGTGTTGGATAAGAATGGTTCGATGACCGTCGAACATTGCTATAATTCGACCGGCATCGAACTATGGATGACAAAGGGATTGAATTGGACAATTTTGAAGTAGATCGCCGGACTTCCCCTCGGTCCGGCAACCACGAAACCACTAGGCGCCTTCGCTCCGGTACCCCGAAGCGGAGGACGGCGACTGCGGCGAATCGGCGTCAGAACCGCCGTAGTGGCACGCATGGCGCCGCGCAGACTGAGACCGGCGTCGAGCTGCGCGTGGCCGACACCGCGGGCTCGCTCGACTCGCTCGAGCTGTTCATGCGGAAGGCCCGCGTCCACCCGCTGCTGACTGCAGCCGAGGAGATCGAGCTCGCGAAGAGGATCGAGCGCGGCGACCTCGCTGCCAAGGAGCGGATGATCAACGCGAACCTCCGGCTGGTCGTATCGCAGGCGCGGCGCTATCAGGGCCACGGGCTGCCGATGGAGGACCTGGTTCAGGAGGGAATGCTGGGCCTCATCCGCGCGGTCGAGAAGTTCGACTGGCGGCGCGGGTTCAAGTTCTCGACGTACGGCACGCTGTGGATCCGGCAGGCGATTCAGCGCGGACTGCAGAACCACGGCCGGACGATCCGGGTGCCGGTGCACGTCTCGCAGCGGCAGGTCAAGGTGCGCAAGATCGAGAGCGAGCTGAACACCAAGCTCGGGCGTGAGCCGACCGACGAGGAGATTGCCACCGTCGCCGGCCTCGAGCTCGACGAAGTGGTCGAGCTCCGCGAGCTCAGCCGCGCGATGACCAGCCTCGATCAGCCGGTCAGCGAGGACGGCGAGACGGCGCTCGGCGATCTGCTCGCGAGCGATCGACCGGAGCCGATGGAGGAAGTGGCCGACCTCGAGCGTGACCAGCGCGTCAACGAGGCTGTCGAGCGACTGCCGGCAGCCGAGGCAAGCGTGATCCGGTTGCGTTTCGGCCTCGCCGGCGAGGAGCCACGGACCCTCCGGCAGGCGGGATCGGAGCTCGGCATCACCGCCGAGCGGGCCCGTCAGCTCGAGGAGCAGGGTCTCCGGCGTCTGGCCGCGACCGCCGAGCTTGAAGGATTGGGCGCGGCGGCGTAATCGCAAGCCGCACGTAGCTTTGACGCGGGCCCGGGCAAATCGCCCGGGCCCGCTCGCTTTAAGCGGCGGCCGCGTTGCCGGCGTGGCGTGCGATCAGCACGTCACACGGGGCCCGCGCGCAGACCCGGGAGGGCAGCGAGTACGCCCGCCACGGCGTCTCCCCGGCGGCGGCGCGCGGGTCGATCACGATCAGCGCAGCGTCGGTCGCCGCGGCGACGTCGATGACCGCATCGACGGTGTCGCCGCCGATCAGATGGGCCGTGACATCGACCCCTTGACGGCGGAGCTCATCGGCAGCCGCGGACAGCCGCCCGTTGACCGCATCGCGGTCGGATATCAGTGGCCAGTAGCTCTCGACGAGATGCACGTGAGCGCGGCGTGCCGCCGCCAGCCCTGCGACGACCGTGAGCGCGGGGCCGTCGCCTGCGGAAGTGAACGCATGAGCGACGATCACGTTGGCTGGCTCGGTCACGGCTTCGGCGCGCCCGTGCTGGTGCGCGAAGTCGGCCACCTGGCGCCACATGCTGATCGCGGGGACCAGCAAGCCACGCGCCGCGCCGGCGAGGATCAGCCGTAGCGACGAACTCGATTCGGGCCGCTCTGGCAGCTCGATCTCGAGCTCGAGCTGGGACCCCTCCGAGTGCCGGACCGTATCTCCGAGGCGCTCGAGCAACCGTAGGGCATCGGTGTTGTCGGCGAGCACGAGTGCGGTGAACCGCTCGACTCCCTCCTGATGGGCGCGCTCGACGAGCCGGTCGAGCAGCTGCGTCGCGAGTCCGCGGTTCTGCCAGTCGTCGGCAACGGCGATCGCGCACTCGGCGACGTCGTCGCCGACCCGGACGAAGCGGGCCACGCCGATCGCGCCATCCGAGTCGGGGTCGAGCGCCACCAGCGCCTCGTGGTCGTGATGGTCGACCGCGGTCAGATATGAGAGCTGCTGCTCGCTGAGTTCGGTCAACGGAGTCTGGAAGCGCAGGTACCGAGACCGATCGGACAGCCGCTCGAAGCCGGCACGGATCAGATCGCGATCCTCGGGCTCGAGCGGACGGATCACCACCACGGAGCCGTCGCGCAGCTGCGTGCGCGAGGGCGCGGTCAAGGCGCGTGCAACGCGGCGCCGGCCGACGCGTGATCGGCGGCGTGGGCGTGGTCGGCGATCGCGTGGACGATCTGCGGCCAGGCGGCCTCGGGGAGGTCGTGACCCATCCCCTCGACCACGGTCAGCCGCGCTCCAGGGATGGCCTCCGACGTCGCCTGGCCGCCCGAGAGAGCGACCATCCGGTCCTTGGAACCGTGGATCACGAGCGTCGGCGCCGTGATCGTGCTGAGTTCCGCGGTTCGGTCGCCAGACGCGATGATCGCCCCGAGCTGGCGGCCGGCGCCGGCCGGATCGTGACCTCGGTCATACGACCGCGTGGCCATGTCCCGGACTCGGACGGTGTCCTGGGGCAATCCCTGCGAGCCGATCGCTGCGAACAGTCGAGTCATGTACTGGACGTACGCGTCGCGGTCCTCGGGCGCCTGGGCCAGGAGATATCGGTATATCCCGAACGCGGGTTGGCCCTTCCAGCGATTGCCGGTGTTCGACATGATCGACACGAGCGACCGGACCGACTCGGGATGCCGAGCAGCCAGCGTCTGGGCGATCATGCCTCCCATCGAGGCGCCGACGACATGCGCCGGCGCGAGTCCGAGTTTCGACAGGAGCCCGGCGGCGTCGTCGGCCATGTCGCCGAGGTCGTAGAGCACCGGATCGATCTTCCGGCGCAGAAGCTGGCTCGGGGTCGGCGGTCGGCCGTGGATTCTGGTCGACCGCCCGATGTCGCGGTTGTCGAACCGCACGGCGTAGAACCCGCGCTCGGCCAGCTGCGCGCAGAACTCGTCGGGCCAGCCGATCATCTGCGTGCCCAGCCCCATGATCAGCAGGATCGGCGGGTCGGACTCGCACCCGAACGTCTCGTAGCAGAGCGTGATCGCGCCGCCGATGTCAGCGAAGCGCTCAGCCATACAGCGCCTCGAATAGGTCTGCGTAGCGCTCGTTTACCACGTTGCGCTTGAGCTTCAGCGTTGGCGTCAGCTCACCGCCCTCCTGGGTGAGGTCATGGGGGAGAAGCGCGAACTTCTTGATCTGCTCGACCTTTGCGTACTTGGCGTTGGCGCGGTCGAGGATCTCCTGAATCAGCTCGCGAATCTCCTCGCGCTCGATCAGCTCCGCCATATCTTCGGGCAGGTCACGCTCACGGGCCCAGGGCCCGATCTCCTCGGGATCGAGCGTGATCAGCGCCACCGGATACGGGCGCCGGTCGCCGTGCATCACGGCCTGCGAGATCCAGCGCGACTGCTTGAGATCGTTCTCGAGATTCGCCGGCGTCAGGTTCTTGCCGCCGGCGGTGATGATGATGTCCTTCTTGCGGCCGGTGATCGTAAGGTAGCCCTCGTCGTCGATCGAGCCGAGATCGCCGGTCATCAGCCATCCGTCGGCGGTGAACGCCTCGCGGGTCGCTTCCGGGTTGCGCCAGTACTCGCGGAACACGTTCGGCCCCTTGATCAGGATCTCGCCATCGTCGGCGATCTTCAGCTCGACTCCGGGCAGTGCACGGCCGACCGTCCCGAACTTGAGGTTCTCGAGGGTGTTGACCGTTCCGAGCGCTGTCGTCTCGGTCATGCCCCAGCCCTCGAGCACGGGCACGCCGCACGCGTAGAAGAACTCGAGGATGTCGGTGGCGATCGGGGCGGCGCCCGACACCGCCTTCTCGAGCTTGCCGCCGAACAGCGGGCGCACCTTCCCGTACAAAGCCTCCTCGGCCCGGTCGTACGCGGCGCTCATCTCGGCGGGCACGTCCTCGCCGCGGGCTCGCATCTGGCGCACCCTCACGCCGAGCCCGACCGCATCGCGGAGCTGCTGCTCGTCCTCGGCCATCGAAAGCGCGAGCGCGTAGATCTTCTCGAAGATGCGCGGCACCGACGGGAAGTAGGTCGGCGTCACCTGCGTGAGCTCGGGAATGATCTGCGTCGTGTCGCCGCCCCAGTAGTCGATCGCCGTGCCGACGTCGAACGAGGCGAGCTGCACGGTCAGCGCGAACACGTGGGCAAGCGGCAGGTACAGGTAGCTCGTGTCCTGATCGGTGACGAACCCGATCTCCTGACACATCACCCCGACCGAGGCGCAGTTCCCGTGACTGAGCACCACGCCCTTCGGCGCGCCGGTCGTACCCGACGTGTAGATGATCGTGTACGGGTCGCCCGGCGCGACCGCCTCACACCGGCGGTCCAGCTCGCCGCGGTCGCCACCGCGGCTCCGCTCGCGCAGCCGTGCGATCGATGCCTCGTCGGCGCCGTCGGCCGGGTCGACCACGAGCACATGCTCGAGCTGCTCGAGCCCAGTTCTGACCTGCTGGATCTTCGCCACCTGGCCCGCGTCCTCGCAGATCACGATCCGGGAATCGGAGTTGCCGGCGACCCATTCGCACTCCTCCGGCGAATTCGTCGGGTAGATCGGCACGACCACGGCGCCGGCTCGCGAGATCGCGAGGCTCGAGAACGTCCATTCGGGACGGGTGTTGGCGAGCAGGCCGACGCGGTCGCCGGGCTCGATCCCGAGGTCGACCAGCCCCAGCGCGATCTCGTCGACGATCTCCGCGACCTCGGCGAAGGTCAGCTCACGCCACTGCTCGCCCTCCCGGTACCGGACCGCAACCCGGTCCCCACGGCGCTCGGCAGCGTCTGCCGCCGCCCGCGCGATCGTCCTGTGGCTGGCTTCTACCGCTCCTGTGGCCATCAGTCACCTCCTGGCGTCGTTGCTTCCCGCGGTGTTGATCCTAGGCCGAGCAGTCGCTCCGCGTTGCGGTATGCCAACTTCTCTCGGTCGGCCTCGGTGACCGGCGCGCCGAGCACGAAGTCCCGGCCCTCCTCGTTGCTGCTGTACGGATAGTCGACCGAGAACATCACTCGGTCGGCGCCGACAACCTCGAGGAGGCACGTCAACGGCGGGTAGCTGAACATGCCGCTGGTCGTGAAGTGGAGGTTCGTGGACACGTAGTCCTCGAGCGGTCGCGCCAGCCCCGCCTGCTGGCGGAGTACCCGCGAGGAGCGGGCCAGGAAGAACGGCAATGCCTCTCCCATGTGCCCGACGATGATCTGCAGGCTCGGGTATTCGTCGAGCACGCCACCCGTGATCAGGCGCAGGACGTGCAGGCCGGTTTCGACGTGCCAACCCCAGCCCGCCATCGACAGCGTCTGGGCGATTTGCGGCGGGAGTCCGGCGTAATACGCCTCACGAACCGCGTCCGGCGGCGGGGTCGGATGCAGGTAGACGGGAACTTGCAGGCGCTCGGCGCGCTCGAAGATCGGCCAGAACTTGTGGTCGTCGAGGAACTGGCCTCGGACGTGGCCGTTGATCAGGGCGCCCTTGAAGCCGTGTTCGGCGACCGCCCGTTCGAGCTCGTCCGCGGCTCGGGCGGGCGCGGCCGTGGGCAGCGTTGCGAATGCGGCGAAGCGCTCCGGGTGCGCCGCGATCGCCGCCGCCAGGTAGTCGTTCGCCTCGCGCGCCAGCGGGATCGCCTGCTCGGGCTCGAGCTGCTCGGTGCCCGGGGCTCCGTGCGACAGCACCTGGACTTCGACTCCGCCCGCGTCCATGTCCGCCAGCCGCTGTCCGCCGATGTCGTCGAGCTTGGCCTGAATCTTCGCCAGCGGGATGTCCGGTGCCGGGTCCGGAAGGGCGCCGACTGATTTGAGCATCGGGGCCCGGTAGTGCTCTTCCAGCGTGATCAGTCGCATTCAGTGGCGGGCGTTCCACCGGGCCATCCGCACGAACAGCTCGGGAGGCGTGATCGGCGGTAGGGACGGGTCGAGCTCGCGGTAGATCGTGGCGACGTTGGTCGCGATCCGCTCGGGGTCGCCCCAGTCGCGGAAGTCACTGACGTCGATGTCGTCTGCGGCGGCTGTCTCGTCCATGCCCGCCTCGAACCGCTTCTTCGCCTCGTCGCGGACGTAGCTTAGGTATCGCTGGACGTCGCGGACGCCGGACTCGTCGGTTACCGGACCGTGCCCGGGCACGATCGTCCTCGCGTTCAGTTCGATGATGCGGTCGCAGGCCGCGAGCCAGTTCGACACGGGGCCGGCCCACATGATCGGTGTGCCCTCGATGAACAGGATGTCGCCGGTGAACACGACCCCGGCGTCGGGGACGTGCGCGATTGCGTCCCCATTCGTGTGGGCGGGCCCGAGTTCGATCAGGTGGACGTCCCGATTGCCGACACGAAGCTCATGCCGGCCCTCGAATGACTCGCTGGGCAGCCGCTCGATCACGGACGCGAAGTCGAACTTGCGCATCGTGCGCGCGGCGAACGCGTCGAATTCCGGTCCCAGGTCGAGCTGGTTGAACAGAACGTTGACCGCCGACGCCGGCGCGGCGCGCATGTCCTCGATCGCGCCGGCGCTGGCCACGATCGGGATGTCGGGGGGGAGCAGCGAGTTGCCGAACCAGTGGTCGCCGTTGCCGTGGGTGTTGAACGCCTGCCCGATCGGGTTGGCGTCCGTGAGTGGTTGCATCGCGTCGAGCATGTCGCGCGTGAGGCCCGGGTCGAACAGCGTGTCGACGAGCAGCGAGGTGCCCTCAGCGGTGATGAGCCCGGCGTTGCTCCAACCCCAGCCGCCGTCGGGTTGGAGGTACGCGTACAGGCCATCGCCGAGTTCGTGCAGCCCGCGCTCGTAGGCGATCTTCATTCCCTAGAACTCCGTCTCCGCGGGGAGGCCGACGTAATTCTCGGCCAGGCCGTGCGCCGCCGTCTCGGAGCGCGCGACGTACTCGAGCCGGGCCAGCTGGAGCCTTCGCTCGAACGGTCCCCCGCCGAGATCGTGGAGCATCTGCGTCATGTAGTTCGAGAAGTCCTGGGCGCGCCAGACGCGTCTGAGCGCGGCGGTGGTGTAGCCGTCGAGCCGGTCCGTCCGCCCGTCGCGAACCAGCTCCGTCAGCCCCGGCGCGAGGAGCCTGACGTCGTTGACCGCGAGGTTCAGCCCCTTCGCGCCGGTCGGCGGCACGATGTGCGCCGAGTCGCCGGCCAGGAACAGGCGGCCCCGCTGCATCGGTTCGGCCACGAACGAGCGCATCGGCGTGATGCCCTTGTCGAAGATCGGCCCTTCGTTGACGTCGCCGAGGCGCGTCCCGAGCTCGCTCCAGATGCGGTCGTCGGGCCAGTTGACGATGTCGTCGTCGGCGTCCACCTGGAGGTACAGACGGCTGATCTTCTGGGAGCGCATCGTGTACAGCGCGAACCCGTTCGCGTGCCAGGCGTAGATCAGCTCGCCGGTGGCGGGCCGGGCCTCGGCGAGGATCCCGAGCCAACCGAACCCGTACACGTAGTCGTACTCGGTCAGGTGCTCGCCGATCGTCGGGCGGCTCACTCCGTGGAACCCGTCGCATCCCGCGATCGCGTCGCACGTCAGCTCGTCCTGCTGCCCACCGTGCTCGTAGGTGATCCGCGGGTGGTCGGTCTCGATGTCGTGGAGCTCGACGTCGCTCACCTCGAACAGGAGGGGGACGCCTCGGTCGAGCAGCGCTTGTGTGAGGTCCTTGACCACCTCCTGCTGGCCGTAGATCGTGATATGCCGGCCCGTCAGCTCGGCCATGTTCACGTAGTGGTTCTTCTCGTGGTAGCGGAGGTAGATGCCGTTGTGCTCGAGGCCTTCGCGATCCAGCCGCTCGGCGACGTCGAGCTCGCGCAGCAGATCCACGGTGTTCTGCTCGAGCAGCCCGGCGCGGACGCGCTTCTCGACGTACTCCCGGTCACGTGCCTCGAGCACGACACAGTCGATCCCGTCGCGGTGGAGGAGCATCGCGAGCGTTAGCCCAGCGGGACCGGCCCCGACGATGCCTACCTGGGTTCGCACCGCCGCGAGTCTATTCGGGCGCCGCTACGAGGATCACGTCAAGCGTCCGGGGGCCGTGGACGCCCTTGACGCGCACCATTTCGATGTCGACTGTGGCTGAGGGGCCGGAGATGAACGTCAGCGGACGCGTCGGGTCGAGCCGGGGGAGTGCCTCGGGCACCGAGGGGACGATCTGCTCGGCGCGCACGACGCACAGGTGGTAGTCGGGGAGCAGCGTGAGCGCCCGCCGGCCCATCCCGGGGCCGCCGTCGAGCACGATCGTTCCGGTCTGGGCGATGGCGAGTGCGCAGGTCGTGACCACGCCGTCGGCTCCGTCAAGGGCGTCGTTGTCGAGTGGGGGTGTGTCTTTTATTTGATTTACGGCGGTCAGCCAGCTGTCGGGGACCCCATCGGGCGCGATGATGTTCCGGGCCTGGCGCTCGGCGAGGGCGGCCCGGACCGAGTCGTCCAGCTCGCTTTCGGTGGTGTGGATGGCGCGCGCGTCGTAGTGCTGCAGTCGCTCGAGGAACGACTCGATGCCGTCGTCTGTGGTCGTGCGGTACTCGCGCGGGATGGCTTTCTCATCGGCCCCGGCAATCGCGGACCGGACGAGGGCGAGGATCTCTTCGCGGGCGTTCACCGGTTCTTGGTCCACCAGTCTCGGAAAGACTGCTGTGGCGGGTCGGGAAGATCTCGCGTTCGCGTCCATCGCGACAGCGGCGGCGGCGCGCCGTGCTTGAGGAATCTGAGCAGTGGGGCGAGTTTCAGCGCGGCGGTCCATCGCCGCCGGCCGCTCATCGCGTTAGCCGCCGCTTGGAACGTCGCATCCCGGGCTCGGTGTCGTTCGGCCTGGACAGCGTCATGCCGCAGTTTCACGAGCACGGTTGGGATGTCGATCTCGACCGGGCACACCTCGTAGCAGGCGCCGCACAGCGAGGACGCGAACGGAAGCTGGGGCGCGTGCTCGACGCCGACCAGCAGGGGAGTTAGGATCGCGCCGATCGGCCCCGGGTACGTGGCGCCGTAGGCGTGGCCTCCAGTGCGTTCGTACACGGGGCACACGTTGAGGCACGCGGCGCAGCGGATGCAGCGGAGCGCCTGACGTCCGATGTGGTCCGCGAGCGCTCTCGTCCGCCCGTTGTCGAGCATGACGATGTGGACGTTCTGCGGTCCGTCGTTCTGCGTGACACCCGTCCAGACGGAGTTGTAGGGGTTCATCCGCTCGCCGGTCGACGAGCGCGGGAGTAGCTGCAGGAACACCTCGAGGTCTCTGAACGTGGGAATCAGCTTCTCGATCCCGACGACGCTGATCAGGGTCTCGGGCAGAGTCAGGCACATGCGGCCGTTGCCCTCGGACTCGGCGACGAGCAGGCCGCCGGTCTCGGCGATCGCGAAGTTCGCGCCGCTGACGGCGACGGGTGTCTTCAGGAACAGCTTTCTGAGGTGAAGTCTTGCCGCCTCGGCCAGCGCGAGCGGATCGTCGGTCAGGTCGTGTGGCGCGTCCGGCATGTGGTCGCGGAAGATCTGGCGGATCTCGGCCCGGTTTCGGTGGAGTGCCGGAACCACAATGTGGCTCGGGCGATCGTGTGAGAGCTGGATGATCAACTCCGCGAGGTCGGTTTCGTGGGCGGCGATCCCGGCGGTCTCGAGGGCGTTCACGAGGCCGATCTCCTGGGTCGCCATCGACTTCACCTTGATGACCTCTGTGTGGCCGGTGGCCCTGACCAGGTGAGTGACGATCGCGGTGGCCTCCATCGCGTCGCGTGCCCAGTGGACGTGGGCGCCGCGCGCGGTGGCGGCTTTCTCGAACTGCTCGAGGTGGGCGTCGAGGTGGTGCAGGACGTCGTCCTTGATCGCGGCGCCCGCGTGTCTCAGTTCCTGCCAATCCGGCGTTTCGGCAACCAGGCCGGCCCGCCGCTCTCGGATCGTGCCCGTGGCCTTCCGGACGTTGCGGCGCAGCTGCGAGTTCTCGACCGCGCGCTTGGCGTTGTCGGCGAACGCCGGGTCGTCGGTCCAGATGAGGTCGCCGGTACTCATGCAGCCTCCGCCTCGGTTGTGGCGAGGATCTCGGCCAGATGGAGCGTCCGGACGCCGGCGCGGATCCGGTCGAGGCCGCCACCGATGTGCATCAGGCACGAGCGATCGCCGGCGCACAGGACCTCGGCGCCGGTGTCGATCACCGACTCCATCTTGTCGGCGAGCATCGCGGCCGACACGTCGGGGTTCTTGATCGAGAACGTGCCGCCGAACCCGCAGCACTCCTCGCTGCGCGGGAGCTCGACCAGGTCGATGCCGCGGACGTTCCGGAGCAGGCGGAGCGGGCGGTCCCCGACCCCGAGGATCCGGACCGAGTGGCAGGTCGGGTGATACGTGACCCGGTGGGGGAAGTACGCGCCGACATCGTCGGTGTGCAAGACGTCGATGAGGAACTCCGAGAGCTCGTAGGTCTTCTGGGCCAGCGTTTCCGCGCTGGTCGCTAGTGCCTCGTCACTCGCATCCCGGGCGATCATGGCGTGCTGGTGGCGGATCGCGCCGGCGCACGACGCGGACGGAACGACCACCGCGTCGTACGGTTCGAACACGTCCACGTATCTGCGGACTAGTTTGGGTTCGAAGTAGCCGCTGTTCGCGTGCATTTGCCCGCAGCAGGTCTGCTCGAGCGGGAACTCCACAGGCTGACCCAGGCGCTCGAGCAGCGCCACCGTCGCTTTGCCGGCGTCGGGGAAGAGGGCGTCGACGAGGCAGGTGGTGAATAGTGCGACGCGCATACGCGCTGCATCGTAGAGGCGCCAAGTCCGCAACAAGTGTGCGCCTTTGCGGCGGCGCGGGCGCCGGCGGGGTGCACCCTTATCCCATGCCCCTTCCGCCACGCCGGGCCAACCCCTCACTCGCCCCGCCCCCCCGGGTGAATGGGGATTCAGCCAACCCCTCACTCGCCCCGCCCCCCCGGGTGAATGGGGATTCAGCCACCTCCTGTGTGGCCAACCCCGCGCTCGGCCGGTGGCGCCGGCCGAACGAGGGTTTAGCCCGGTGACGAGCGGGTGGCGAGATAGGGAGATCGCGCGGATCACCGCGAGGCAGCGGACGCTCGTGACCGTCGGGCAGCTGCACGCTCTCGGGATCAGCAAGCGTGCGATCGACTACCGCCTCAGCAGCGAACGGCTGCACGTCGTCTTCCGCGGCGTCTACACCGTCTCGCCCGGCGAGCTGCCACCGCTGGCGCTTGAACTGGCGGCAGCGCTCGCGTGTGGCGAGCACAGCTTCATCAGCCATCACTCAGCTGCCTTCGTCTGGAACCTTCGAGCCACGCCACCGCCACGGGTCGAGGTCTCGGTCGTGGGCCGGTATTGCGACTCGCGCAAGGGCATTCGTGTGCACCGGATCCAGGCGATCGACCGCGATGAGCGACGCCTGCACGAAGGCCTGTGGGTCAGCTCGCCGGCCCGCGCGATCCTTGAGGTCGCCGCCACCGCCACCCTCGACGAGCTCGCGAACATCGTGAACGAGGGCCACGGGCGGCGCCGCTTCACCCCGCACGAGTTGGAGACGGTGCTCCGGCGCCACCGCGGCGGACGCGGTACGGCGCGGCTGGCGAAGGTGCTCGGTCGCGAGGATGCGACGACGATCACGCGCTCTCGTGCCGAGCGGGCGTTCCTCAAGCTGATCCGCGACGCCCGCCTGCCTGCGCCCGAGACGAACCAGAGGCTCGGGCGGTACGAGCCCGACTTCATGTGGCGTGAGCAGCGACTGATTGTTGAGCTCGACAGCTATCGGTTCCACGGAGGGCCGGCCGGCTTTCACCACGACCGCGAGAAGGACCTCGTCTACCGGGACGCCGGTTTCGATGTACTGCGCCCGACGCGGAACCACGTCGTCTACCAGCCGGCGCGGGTACTCGTGATGGTGGTTCGCGCGTTGGGGCGCTAGCTCACGCGGCGCGCCGGCCGGACTCGCGGCGCTCGACCTCGGTGCGGACCAGCGGCGCCACCTGCGTACCGAACAGCTCGATCGACCGCATGACGTCCCTGTGGGCGACAGCGCCCACGCTCATCTGCCCGATGTAGCGCTGATTCCCGAACAGCTCGTGCTCGAACAGGATCTTCTCGGCGACCTGCTCGGGCGAGCCCACGGCCAGCGCCCCGCGTGGCGACCGGAGCGCGTCGTACTCGGGCCGCCCCGAGGGCGGCCAGCCACGCTCGCGGCCGATCCGGTTCATCATCGCCAGGTAGGAGGCGGCGAAAGCGCTGTTGGCCTCAGCCTCGGTGGCGCCGACGAACGCGTGGGTGTTGATCGCGACCTTCGCGTCGGCGAGGTCGTGTCCGGCGGCCTCGAACGCGCGGCGGTACAGGTCGACGAGCTGGTAGAACCGCTCCGGCTGGCCGCCGATGATCGCGAGCGTGAGGGGGAGGCCGAGGGCGCCGGCGCGGACCACCGACTCGGGCGTTCCGCCGACCGCCACCCACACGGGCAGCGGATCCTGGATCGGGCGGGGCCAGATGACCGCGTCGTTGAGCGGCGCGCGGTGGCGCCCGGACCAGGTGACGTGATCGGACTCCCGAATCCTCAGCAGCAGCTCGAGCTTCTCGGAGAACAGCTCGTCGTAGTCGTCGAGCTCGTAGCCGAACAAAGGGAACGATTCGATGAACGAGCCACGTCCCGCCCAGATCTCGGCACGCCCGCCCGATACGAGGTCGAGCTCGGCGAACTGCTGGAACACCCGCACAGGGTCGTCGGAGCTGAGCACGGTTACCGCGCTCGCGAGACGGATTCGCTCTGTCCGCGCCGCGATTGCCGCGAGGGGAATTGCCGGCGCCGACACGAGGAAGTCGGGGCGGTGGTGCTCGCCGATCGCGAATACGTCGAGGCCTAGCTGCTCGGCGAGCTCGGCCTCGTCGAGCAGGTCGCGCATCCGCTGCTCGGGCGACACGCCGGAGCCGAGGTCCGCGAAGGTGGCGAGTCCAAGTTCCATGCCACGGAGCATAGCACGATAGTTGTCCCCACAACTATCGTGATCAGGGGGCGGTTTCCTCCAACGCCGGCATCGTCGTAAGCGAGATCTGCCGCGCGCGCCGCTTGGCCGCCCCGACCGCCTCGGTCAGCGTGTCGATGTCGTAGACGCCGTAATGCCGCCGGCCGTTGATGAAGAACGTCGGTGTGCCCGATACCCCGCTCTCGTCGGCGCTCGCGACGTCCTCGCTGACCCGCTGAGCGTACTCGCGGCGGCGGAGCTCGTCCCTGAGGCGGTCCACGTCGAGGCCGAGATCGCCGGCGTAGCGCGCGAGGTCGCGCGGCGTCAGCTCGCCCTGATGGGCGAGCAGCACGTCGTACATATCCCAGAACTTCCCCTGCGCCGCGGCCGCCTCGGAGGCTTCGGCGGCTAGCTGCGCGCTCGGGTGGACATCGTTCAGCGGTAGGTGCCGCCACACGTACCGGATGTCCGACCCGTGCGAGGAGAGCAGCTCACGAATCACGCCCTCGGCCTGGCCGCAGTACGGGCACTCGAAGTCGCCGTATTCGAGCAGCGTCACGAGCGCGTCGTCCGGGCCGCGGATGTGGTCATAGTCGGGATCGACTTCCACGGCGAGGTCGAGGATGTCCTCAGCGGTACGCGCGACCTGGCGGGCGCGGAGCGCCTCCGGCAGCCGTCTGATCAGGCGTGTCAGCACCCACGCGACGGCTGGGGCCACCACGACCGTACAGAGGGCGCCGAGCTTCGCCTCGTCGAGCTCGATGCCGGTGAAGGCCAGGCTCGAGACGAGTATCGAGACCGTGAAGCCGATGCCGGCGCAGGCGCCCGCCGTGAGGAGCACCGGCTCGCTGATCGGTGAACGCGGCCCGTGGAACGCCGGCCGAGACGCGATCCACGAACCGGCGAACACTCCGATCGGCTTGCCCACTACGTACCCGAGCAGGATCCCCCATGTGATCGGCGAGGTGACCGCATGGCTAAGCAGGTTCGAGCTCATGTGGATCCCCGCGTTCGCGAGCGCGAACAGCGGCACGATCACGTAGCTCGTCCACGGGTGCAGTACGTACTGAAGGCGCTCGTTGGGCGAGATCGCCGACTGGAGGCTCTGCTGCGCCGAGCGCGCGAGCTCAGGCGTCGGTTGCTCGCGAAACTCACGGGTTAGCATCGTGGCCCGCTCGAGGTCGTCGCGCGACGGGGGATAGGCACTCGTGGCAAGCCCGATGGCCAGGCCGGAGATGACCGGGTCGATGCCGGACTTGAACATCGCGACCCAGATCGCGACCGCGAGGCCGACCGAGATCGCGGCCCGTCCGAACGGCGCATAACGCAGAGCCACCAGCGCTGCGAACAGCAGGACCGCGATGCCGAGCGCGAGCACCGAGACATGGGTCGTGTACACGGTCGCGATCACGACGAGCGCGGCCAGGTCGTCGGCCACGGCGAGGGTGAGCAGGAACACCCGGATGCGGGTTGCGGTCCGGGGAGTTACGAGCGCTACCGCCGCCAGCGCGAACGCAGTGTCGGTCGACATCGCCGCCCCCCACCCGTGTCCGCCCGCCCGCCCGGCGTTGAACGCCAGGTAGATCAGGATCGGCACGGTGACGCCTCCGATCGCTCCGACCACGGGGATCGCAAGCCGGCTCCGTTCGCGGAGCTCTCCGAGGTCGAGCTGGCGCTTGGCCTCGAGGCCGACCACGAGGAAGAACAGCGTCATCAGCCCCTCGTTGACCCACGTGCGAAGGTTGGCCGCGATGCCGGTTGACCCGATGTGGATCGACAGCCCAGTCGTCCACACCGACTCGTACGTGTGCCACCAGGGCGAATTGGCCCAGAGCAGCGCGGCGATGGCGGCGCCGAGCATCACGAACGCGCCGCCGGACTCGGTGCTCAGGAAACTCCGGACCGGCGCGGCGAGGTTCCTCGCCCACGCGGTTCGGCCGTTGTACGGAATTGCCTCTGTGGTGACGCTCATCCCGGCGCCTTACTCGATCAGTGGCGGGTCGCGAAGGTTGGAGTTGATCTGCTTCGACAGAGCCTCCGACGCGGCGCGCTGAGCCAGGAGCCGTTGCTGCTCGTCGGCGTCATCCATCAGCGCGGACTCGTAGGCGTCCGCGGCGACCTGGTAGCGCTCGCGCTCGCGTTCGGTGTCCTGCGCGGCCTGTCGGCGCAGCAGCTCTGCTCGCTCGGTCACGGCGGCGGCGGGTTCGTCACCGGAGTGGACCTCTTCGTACTCGGTCTCGCGGTCGAACGTGAAGCGCCGCTCGCCGCTCGCGACCGGGCGGTGGGCGACTCGGTAGATCGTGATCGCGCCGTCATCCTCGACGCGGGTGTAGATCTCGAACCGGGTGTACGGCTCGATCGTTTCCAGCCATTGCCGGCGCCGGTCCTCGACCTCCGCGGAGCTTCTGCCCTCGATCGAGTTTGCCGTGAGCTCGGCGACGTGCACCCAGCCCCAATGTGTGATCACAAGGACCGCCCCGACTACGACGATCGCGATGCTGAGCCCATCGATGCCGCTGGACACGGCGTCGATCAGTCCGAGCAGCACGAGCAGGGCACCGATCACGAGCGACGCCGCCGTCAGCGTCGCGCCGGTTCCGACGATCCGTCCGCGAACCCGACTCGGGACGATCGCCTCGGGGCGGCCGAGGGCTTCCGGCAGGTTGGCGAGGTCGTCGGACAGAAGCCGCGGGTCGGGATCGCGGTCGACGAATTCCGCCGGGCTCAACTCGTCGCTCATATGCGCTCAAGGTACTCCTTGATCGTGCTCGGCTGGCGGGTGTCGAGGAACGACACCAAGGTGTGTCGACAGGCCCCGAACCGTGCCTACACTTGATTGGAGACGAAGTTTTCACGCGCGGGACGGATCGGCCAGCGCTGTTAGTCCAGACCCCGGAAAGGGGGGCTAGAGATGCCGTTGTTTTTCTTCACAGTCGAGCAGCAGGAGCGGGCCATCGTCGAGCGCTTCGGGAAGTTCGTGCGGGTCGCGGGTCCGGGGCTCCAGACCAAGACGCCATTCGTCGAGCGCGTTGCCGGGCGGATGAGCCTCCAGGTCGAGCAGCTCAACTCCCAGATCGAGACCAAGACCAAGGACAACGTGTTCGTGCAGGTCAAACTGGCCGTCCAGTACAAGGTCGGCCCGGCCGATCAGCAGGTCCAGGACGCCTATTACAAGCTCGATAACCCCGAGGTCCAGATCCAGTCCTACGCGTTCGATGTTGTTCGCTCGCACATCCCGAGCATGGATCTGGACGAGGCATACGCCGACGCGGACACGATCGCGATGCACATCCAGGACACGCTGCACCGGCAGATGGCCGACTACGGCTACGAAATCGTCAAGGCGCTGATAACGAACATCGAGCCCGATCAGCGCGTCAAGGACGCGATGAACAACATCAACGCGTCGCAACGAAACCAGATAGCGGCGGCGGCCCAGGGCGACGCGCAGAAGACGCTCGCGGTCAAGAAGGCAGAGGGCGAGCGGGAAACGATGCGCCTCCAGGGCGAGGGCGTCGCGGCCGAGCGCAAGGCGATCGCCGAGGGATTGCACGAGTCGCTCGAGATCATCGCTCAGCACGGACTGGATATGCGGGAGGCGATGGCGCTGGTCGCCCTCACCCAGTACACCGACATGATCCGCGCGCTCGGCGAAAGTGCGAAGACCAACACGATCCTGCTCCCGCATTCGCCGAGCGCCGTCGGCGACCTGATGGGTCAGATCCGCGACGGCATTCTGGTCGCCGACCTCGCCAGCGACGCGACGGACAACTCCAACAACACCCCAAGCCTTCCGCCCGGCCGGCGGCCGGAACCAGGGCAGAGCTGACCGAACGTCGCCTCTCTTGTATCTGACCGCCTGCGCCGGTAGGTTCTCGCCGCGTTAGCCGGTCATGCGCCGTGAGGGTCGCGGCCGGAGAAGAGGGAAGGGAGGAGAGCTGTGGGGAGTGTTCCCGAAGAGGTAGAAGTCCTCTCGTCTGACGTTTTCCAGGGGGAGCTGAAGCGGGACGTCGGACTGCGGGGCCTGACGATGATCTCGCTCGGATCGATCATCGGCTCGGGCTGGCTGCTCGGGGCACTGGGGGCCGCGGAATCAGCCGGTCCGGCCTCGCTCCTGTCGTGGATCCTGGCCGGAGCGATCCTCGGCGTTCTCGCGCTCGTGCACGCCGAGTTGGGTTCGACCTACCCGTTGTCCGGTGGCACGGCGCGCTTTCCGTTTCTCAGCTTCGGCGCGCTGGGGGGCTTCACCGGTGGATGGATGGCCTGGATCCAGGCGGTCACGATCGCGCCGATCGAGGTCGAGGCCGCGCTCACGTACCTGGAGTCGACTTCACTTCACCCGGGTTTTGTGCACTCCAACGGCACGCTGTCCGGATCGGGCATCGCGGTCGCCGCGGTCTGCATGGCGATCTTCACCTGGATCAACATCATGGGCGTCCGCTGGCTGGCCGAGTCGAACAACATCACGATGATCTGGAAGCTCGCGGTGCCGACGCTCACGATCATCGTGCTGCTGATCGTCACCTTCAACGGAAGCAATTTCTCCGCCAATAGCGGCGGTGGCTTCGCACCGTTCGGCGCGAAGGGCATCTTCGCCGCGCTCCCCTTGGGGGTGGTGTTCGCCCTGGAGGGTTTTGAGCAAGCGATTCAAGTCGGCGGCGAATCGAGGAACCCCCAGCACGACATTCACCGCGCCGTGATCATCTCGATGCTGATCGGCACGGCGATCTACCTGCTGCTGGAGGTCGCGTTCATCGGCGCGCTCAACCCAAAGGACATCATGCACGGCTGGACCAACCCGATCCCGGGTCAGGGCTCGTTCGGTCCTTACGCCTCGCTCGCGACAACCGCCGGCGTGGGATGGCTGGCGACGATCCTGTACATCGACGCGGTCATATCCCCGGCAGGCACGGGCCTGGTCTACTCGGGCACGTCGTCGCGGCTGTCCTACAGTCTGTCCCGCAACGGGTACTGGCCGCCGCGTCTCGGCCAGGTCGACAAGCGCGGGGTCCCGTTCGCCTCGCTGATCTTCTGCTGGGTGATCGGGATGCTGGTCTTCCTTCCGTTCCCGAGCTGGGCCGGAATGGTGGGGCTCGTCACTGCGGCGACGGTGCTGATGTACGCGATGGCGCCGCCCTCGCTCGCCGCACTTCGTCGGAGCGACCCCGACCGGCCACGTCCGTACCGATTGCCGGCGGCTTGGTTCTTGGCTCCGCTGTCGTTCGTGTGTGCGAACTTCATCGTCTACTGGGCCGGCTGGAACACGATCTTCTGGTTGTACATATTCATCATCGCCGGCTTCGTCGTGTTCTTCGTCTACCAGGCGGTCGCGCCTCCGGGGCGCAAGCTGCATCTGCACTGGAGGGCGGCCTCGTGGATCCCGCCCTGGCTGATCGGACTCGGGATCATCTCCTACCTCGGTCAGTTCCCGACGAGCAAGCCGAGCTCGGGTTGGCCGTTCGGGATCGCGCTACTCGCCAAGCAAGACATCCCGTTCTGGACCGACCTCATCGTGGTCGCCGCTTGGAGCCTCGTGATCTACTACTGGGCCGCCCGTGTCGCGATGCCGACCGAGTACGTGAAGCAGGCGGTTGAAGTGGTCGACGAGGAAGCAAACCTCGCAGCTTTGACCCAGCAGCACGAGGCGGCGCCCGTCGCCTGATCACACAATTGACGCCTGAGGGGATGCGGCCCGGTCACACGGGCCAGGGCCGCTCGGCCGTGGCCGGCTCTCGGGACTGAGGGCCGGCGGTCAGACCGCCCACGGGCGCAGTTCCCTGGCGGCCCGGGCGGCGCCGGCGCGAAGGCCGGTTCGGCTGTACGGGTTGTACAGGGGACCCGTTCCGTCGGTGAGCAGGATCCACGCCTGAGCGACGCCGCTCGCCGTCACCGGCCCGGGTTCGGCGAGCGTGTCGGCGAGAGCGCTCAGCTCCGTGCTGGCCGCCGTCACCCGAGAACGATCGGGCCTGATCCGCGCGGGGGCGTGGGGAGCGCCCTCGCGCGACTCGCGGACGACGCGCCGGATCGCGCCGGCGATCGACCGGCGTCGCTCGAGCTCGGTGAGCTCCCGGGCGCGCAGTGCAAGCGCCGTGTTCGCCTCGGGAGGGACGCCGCCGGCGAGCGCGTGATCTAGCGCCCGGGGATGCCACCGGGCGGTGAGCCGTGCCCGCAAGCTTGGGCGCTCGGCGTGCACCAGGCCCTCCGCCAGCCCGTCGACAACGAGGACAGTCGCATCAGCCGCTTGAACTTTGCGATTCCTCATGACCACCAAAGATGTTACGCCGGTCACCGTGACCTGTCAAGCCAATTTGATGGTCACGGGCACTAAGATCGCAACATGAGCGATCTGCCGTTGTGGTATCCGGGTACCGAGTCCAAGCCGGCTCCGATGCCGCTGCTCCGGGTCCAGGCATTCCTCAACACGATCGATGTCGAGGAAGACGTCGATGTGCTGGCCGATCCTTCCCGGGCGCGGGACTGGTTGATGGCGGCGGGCCTGGTGGCTCCGGGTTTCGAGGTGACCGACGCCGAGCTCGACCTCGCCCGCGAGGTCCGGGACTGCCTGCGGAGCTTGGTCGAGGAGGCCGGCGAGGACGGGTCGGACCGGGAAGCCGAGGACCTCGAGGCGCTGCGAACGCTCGCCGCCGAGCACACCGCGCGGCTGACGGTCGGCGACGGCGGCGTGCTCGGGCTCGAGGACGTGTGCGGGGAGACGCTCGGCGACGGCCTGTTCTCGCTCCTGCTCATCATCCGCGGGGCCCAGAGCAACGGCAACTGGTCGCGCCTGAAGACGTGCGCGAACCCCGACTGCCGGTGGGTCTTCTACGACCGCTCTCGTAACCAGCAGGGCAACTGGTGCAACATGGCGGTCTGCGGCAACCGCCTGAAGAACCGCCAGCTGCGCGCCCGCCGCCGCTGAGCGACGGCACCCAATTGGCGGTTCACGAGCCCGTTGCGGGGGCTATCTGTGCGGCGTCGAACGCTTCGTCCGGACTCTCGGCTACGAGCCGGACCCTCTCGCCGGGCGGGAGTGCGACCAGCGAGGCGTCAAACGGCTCGACTGCGACTGGGCCGTCGTAACCGATTCGATCCGAGGCCTGCAGGAATCCGACGAGGTCGATCACGCTCGTGGCGCCGGGCAGCCGAGGAATCCCGATTCTTTGGGGCCTCGCGCTCGCGGCAGTCGTCCTTTCGCTCACTCCACTCGCCGGCTCGGTGGTCGCGCTGAGCGTTCTCACGATCCTTGCCGTCGGCGTTGTCGTTGCCGGGGGGCTCAGCGCCGGCGGGACGTTGTTGACCTGGAGCGTCGAGAGCCTAGGGGGGAGCGTAGTCGCTGCCGGCGCCATGGTCATGCTTTGCGTCTCAGTTGGTGAGGCGCTCGGCCCGCTATTCGCGACGACGCTCGCAGACGCGAGTTCCGATGCCGCGCCGGTAACGGCGCTCGCCGGTCTCAGCGTGGCCACCCTCGTGCTGTTCGCGGCCCAGCCTGCACGCGCCACGACGACACGACACGCGGAACCATGACGAGTGTGGGCGTGCCGGCGATGACGGCCCCGGCACGCCCACACATGGCCGCTCAGGCCCCCGGCATCAGTGCCACACCCAGCGCGCCAGGTGAATTACCCACGACACCGTCTGGCCGCCCGTCTGCGTGGCGGTCACGGTGACCGGCATGAGATGGAACACGCCATTGGAGGCAAGAGCCTTCTGGCCGGCCGAGTTCAGCTCCATGTTCTGGAAGCCGCCGCTGTCGGGCGCCAATAGTTGGTCGACTGACCGTTCGAGTTCGCCGTGCCGTTCACCGTCGCATTCGACTGACCGACGTTCGACGGCGAACCGGTCGTCACAGACGGCGCGGCCGCTGCAGCCGACGCCGGCGCTGGATGACTCGCTGACGAGATCGCGAGCACCAATAAGCCGCAGCCAACCAACACGACTGCCGCGGCGACGCGCATTCTGCGCATGCAGCCTCCTTCGTGCGTGTTCAGTCAGAACACGTAACAGAGCGTCGTGGTGAGAGTTGCGGGTGACCCCGACTCGGTTTGAGTCCTGACACTCAACGTCAATTTGGTGTAAGGCTCGCCGCCGGCGCCGGTGTGACCGCGGTCTCGGCGAGCGTTACTCGCAGCCGCGGGATCGTGTGGTGCGCGATCGGGCCGATCCCGAGCGCGTACACGACGGTGCCGACCCCGACGGTGCCCCCGAGGAGCCAGCCGGTGAGCAGGACCGTGAGCTCGATCGAGGTGCGGACGACCCGGATCGAATGACCGCGGGCCGCCAGTCCGGTCATCAGCCCGTCGCGCGGACCCGGGCCGAGGCCGGCGCCGATGTACGCGCCGGTGGCGATCCCGTTGAGGAGAACGCCCGCGAGCATCACGAGGATCTGGGCTGGGAGCCAGTGCACCGGGGGCACGACGGCGAGCATCAGATCGATCACCAGGCCGACGATCAGCGCGTTGCTGAGCGTGCCGAACCCCGGACGCTGGTGCAGCGGGATCCACAGGAGCAGAACCGCCCCGCTGACGATGATCGCCCAGGTACCGACGCCGAGCCCGAAGTGCCGCGAGAGGCCCTGGTGGAGGACGTCCCACGGGTCGACGCCGAGGCCCGCCAGCAGCAGCATCGAGGCGCTCACGCCGTAGAGCACGAGGCCTACGTAGAGCTGAACCAGGCGTCGCACGCGAGGTGGGCGCATTCGCATCATCGCCACGAGTGTCCCAGATAATGGCCTATGCATCCGCAGGCCAATTTGCTAGAAGTGGCATGTGACGATCACCCCCGCCAGCCGTCTCGTCGAGCTGCTCGGATCCTGGCGGCGCGATGGCACGAGCCGCGAGCGACTCGCGGCGTCGTTGCGTTCGCTGATCCTCGACGGCCGGATTGCGGTCGAGAGCCGTCTGCCCGCCGAGAGGTCGCTCGCGATGGCGCTCGGCGTGAGCCGGGCCACGGTCACCGGCGCGTACGACGCGCTTCGTGAGCAGGGCTACATCGCGAGCCGGCAGGGGTCGGGGAGCTGGGTGACGCTCCCGGGCGGCCATCGCGCCGCTCCCGACGCGATCGTCGGGGGTCCCGGGCTCGACATGCGGATCGCCGCGCTGCCGGCGCCGGCGGTGCTCGAGGACCTGTTCGGGGCGGCCGCGCGCGAGCTGCCGCGGTGGCTCGACCACCACGGCTACGACCCGCTTGGCCTCCCGCCGCTGCGCGCCGCGATCGCGCGCTGGTTCGATCGGCGCGGACTGGCGACCCGGCCGGAGCAGATCCTCGTCACCAACGGGGCGATGCACGGGGTCGATCTGTCTATCCGGGCGGCGCTCCCGCGCGGCCGGCACGTGCTCGTGGAGGTGCCGAGCTACCCGGTGGCGCTCGACGCGCTGCGCACCGCCGCCGCGCGGCTAGTGCCGGTGCCGCTGACGCGCGAGGGCTGGGATCTCGACGCGCTCCGCATGGTGGCACGGAGCCGCCGGCCGGCGCTCGCGTACCTGATGCCGGACTTCCACAATCCGACCGGCCTGCTGATCGACGAACCGTCCCGCCGGCGCGCGATGCGCGCGCTCCGGTCCGCGCGCACGGTCGTGGTGATCGACGAGACGTTCGTCGAGCTCAACCTCGACGGCGTCGAGATGCCGGCGCCGGCGGCGAGCTTCGGCGACGAGCGCACGATCACGGTCGGCTCGCTGAGCAAGGCGGTCTGGGGAGGGCTGCGTGTCGGATGGGCGCGCGGAGACCCGGCGTTGATCCACCGTCTGATGGCCGCGCGCGCCACCAGCGATATGTCGGGTCCGCTGTTCGAGCAGATCGTCGCCACCCACGTGCTCGGGCACCTCGACGAGATCCTCAGCGAGCGACGAGCGATGATCCGCCGCCGGCGGGACGCGCTCGCCGGCGCGCTGCACCGACGCCTCCCGGAATGGTGTTACACGCTCCCGGCCGGAGGCATGTTCCTGTGGGCGGAGTTGCCCGAGCCGATCAGCACGAGCCTGTCGCTAGCCGCCGCCGAGCAGGACCTCCAGCTGACGCCGGGACCGCGGTTCGCGGCCGCCGGCGTGCTCGAGCGCCACCTTCGGTTGCCCTTCACGCTCGCGCCGTCACAGCTCGAACGCGCTGTCGACATCCTGGCCGATCTCACTCCGGGAGCCGTCGGCGAGCGGGCCCCGAAGGGCCTGGCGTACGTGGCCTAGGTGGTCTTGCGCGGGCGGTCGGCGCGCGAGCGGCTCTAACGCGGGCACTTGGCGGAGGGCTTCCCCGCGGATCGACCCGCACGAAAACCTGCAAGATCTGCCAATCGAACTCGAGAGCGGGACCGTGGCAGGGCGTGCACGTCCCGGAGCTGTCGCACAAACCCGGCGAGTGGGATCGGTTGTGTCGAGGTCATAACGCACCGGCGCGTCATGGAGGCAGCTCGCCGAAGTTTGGCGTTTTACCCCTCAAAAATGAGGGGGTAAAACGCCATTGACCGGGGGTGGTCGGCCACAGCCCCTCGCGACCTTGTGAGCCGACCACAAACGCCGATCGGTTACGCGACAGCGTCGCGGGCGGCGTTTGCGCCGCCACCCCTGATGGATGAGACTCTTCCTCGGCCGCCGGGCCGACGCCGGCGAGGCTTGGTGCGGTAGTGAGAGCCCGTGCGACAGCGTGGCCCAGGAGCCTCTGGAACCGTTGATTGCTGCCATCAGCGCGAAAGCCAGGACTCATCTCTGGGAGGCTCCTCCCGGCGGCCGGTATCGCCGCGTCAACCAAGGAGATCGCCGGCCGCACCTGAAAACCGAGCAAGCTCACTCAGGCGGGCCTGTTTTCGCGTGCTCGGACGTCCCCGTCGGGCGGACGGGGATTCACAAGCCAGCGTCCCCACGTGCGCGATGTGCCAGGACCCGGCCCGGGGAGCGCCGATTGGCAGGTCATGCATGCCGGGGCTGCCGCCGGACGCACGGCCGAGGATCCGGCGGCCGGCCTCGAGCTTGCCGACCGCCGGGCCGATCTCGAAGTTGTCCCCAGCTGGCCGGCGCTACCGCGTCGCGGTCCTCCAACCCTCCGCGTACTGCATGCGGGCCGGCTCGGAGTACGGCGTCGGGCTGACGATCGCGCGGACTTCGATCTGGCGCTGGTTCGGGTCGACGGTCGTCTTGCGCGAGCCGCCGTTCGGCTCACCCCACACCACCGTGACCTCGCTGCCGATCTCGACGGACGGGTCGACGGTGGCGAGCGACAGCGCCCGCTTCTCGTTGTTGCTGTAGCCGGTGAACATCGAGTAGCCCACGACGTTGCCGCCCGCGTCGAACACCGAGTCGAAGTTCGATGAGCCGTAGTTGGCGATCGGCAGGTCGAAGAACTGGTAGGGCTCCTCGAGGGTGTCGAGCACCGAGCCGAGGATCCGCACGACGTCCTCGTCGGCCCACGCCAGCGTCACCTTCTTGCGCTGGACCTCGGGGTCGATCTGCTCGAGCGCGTCGCGACCGATGAAGTCGTGATCGAACTTGACGAACGGGCCGTAGCCGAGCTCCCACGGGTTGAGGTAGTAGTCCTCGATGCTGTCCGAGACGAAGCTGCCGGCCAGCGCATTGTTGGCCTCGTAGCTGTCGGCGCCGAGCCACTCCCGGTACTGGCGGAGGACGCCATCGCCGGTGTAGATGGCCGGCAGCGGCGACGGGATCCAGCCCGACTCGAGCGTGTTCGACGCGTACGCGCGCGCGCCGCACGGCTCCATGCCGAACTCCTTGCCCGCCTCGAGGATCGTCCCGCGGACGTCGTCGTAGCTCTCATACGGCCCCCACAACTCGAGCCCGGGCTCGCCGGCCATCCCGTGACGGAGAGTACGGACGCGCGCGCCGCCGAGGTTCATGTCGGCCATGCGGAAGAACTTGAGCTGCTCGAGCGGACCGCCGTTGAGCTTCTCGATCACCGACCAGGCATTCGGGCCCTGGATCTGGAACCGCCAGACCTTGCGCGTGACCGCCTTGCCGTACGGCCGCGAGGGTGAGCGGTCGTCGTATTCGAAGTCGAGGTTGTAACCGCCGGTCTCGGCGTGGAAGTGAAGCCAGTTCGCCGCCGGATTGCGGCCCACCCAGACGAACTCCTGCTCGTCCAGGTGGAACAGGATTCCGTCGCCGATCACGTGGCCGGCCGGGGTGCACGGCACGAACTGCTTGGCCTGGTTGACCGGGAACGTGGCGACACTGTTGATGCCCGTGTCGGAGACGAGCTTCAATGCGTCCGGACCCTTGAAGAAGAAGTTCACCATGTGGTGCGACTGATCGAACAGGACCGCGGTCTCACGCCAGGCGCGCTGCTCGCGGCGCCAGTTGGTGAACTCGTAGGGGACGACCGGATAGATGTAGGCGCCGATCTGCGAGTTGCGCAGCCGCTCGACGACGTTCCCGGATCCGTCGAGGACTTCCTGGAGGTTGCTTGGAGCCATGGTCTCTCTTCCCTTCGATTTAGTCGTTATCCACTGAACTGACCCGACTTGGCCTGGTGGTCGCGGCCGAGGAAGGTGTTGGCCCAGGCGCTCGTATGAGCCAGCGCGTTGTCCTTGACCACCACCGGGCTGGCGAGCATGTCCTCTTCCTCGCCGTAGGCCTTCAGCCGCTCGTAGGCCTGGGACCAGATGCACTCGGTTTCGTACACCTCGCAGATCCCGTCGCGCGTGCCGCCGCACGGGCCGTTCCGCTGGTTCTTGGCGCAGACTGACTCGGGACACACGTACGCGATGTCGGGGAGCGAGCAGTCGCCGCAGTCGCGGCACTTGAACATCGGGACCTTCGCCGCCTGCTCGAGCGCGTGGGCGGCGCGGCCGACCGGCCGCGGCGCCGCGTCGATCTTCTCGTACAGCGAGCGCGCCGCGTCGTGCAGCGGTCCCTCGGGGTCGAATACCGTCTGATGAACGCGGCGGCTGAACCGATAGCTGAGCGGAACGCGCAGATCCGTCCTGCGTTTGCGCTTGGACTTCACGTAGTCGGCGCTCAGCTCGTCAGAGGAGAGCCCGGTTTCGCGGTCGGGCTCGAACATGTAGAACTCGCCGGCGCGACCGAACCGCAGCTCGCGCGAGAGTTCGCGCCAGTCGGTGTCTGCGAATCCGTCGGCGCGATCGAGGATTTCAAAAAACGTCTCCGCGCTGGTGTGCCCGCCCAGATAGGCGCCGTTGAAACCGAGGCCGCGGGCGACCGTGAGCTGCTTGGCCGCGAGGTCGATGAAGAACGAGCGGCCGTGATCGGCGCTTGCCCCGTGCTTTTCGGCCAGCTTCAGCAGCTCATCAGTGACGATGACGCCGGGGATCCTGCCAGCGTTGAAAGCGCGGGCGGCAGGACGCGAGAGCAGGAACACATTCGCCAGTGGACGCACCGAAAGCCCTGCACGAGCCACGTAGCGAAGCAGCTCGTCGTCCTTGCGCGCGTTATAGCCGATCTGGTTGATCACGAACCGCGCGCCGGTCCTGACCTTCTTGGCCAGCTTCTGGTACTGCGGGACGACCTCGCGCTCGTGGAGCTTGTGGTTGGTGACCACGCAGCCGAGGAAGAAGTCCGTCCGCTCGAGCCGCTCGCCGGTCCGCGCGATGTGCAGCCCGGCGTTCATGTCGCTGTACAGCTTCAGCAGTCCGACCGAATCGATGTCGAACACCGGCGCCGCCGTGCCGCCGTACCCGCCGAGCGGGTAGTCGCCCGACAGGCATAGGACGTTGCTGAAGCCCTCGGATGCGAGCTTCCAGCCACGGCTCTCGAGCGCGTTCCGGTTCCAGTCCTTGCAGGCGAGATGGATGACCACCTGCTGCCCACGCGAGACCAGGTCGGTTCCGAGCGTGTCGGGCGCGAGCATCGCATTGCCGCCGGGGTTGTCGGTGATCGACAGCACATCGATCCGGGGGTCGTGGGCGAGCGCGCGTGCTTTGTCGACCAGCGCGCGGCTGCGATCGGTGGTGACCACCCCGCGGGCGGTGACCAGCTCGACCGCGATCGCAAACGCGCCGGGCGCCTGCAGGCAATCGCGAAACGACGTCGACGTCAACTCACGCGGTCTTTCTCAGCCCTAATCGCCTCTCCGAAGGAAATGCCAGCGTAGGACCGCCGACGACCCACTGCAACGGTTGCTTCTGCTGAGCGGAAGAAGCGTCAAAATGGTCTTCGATGGGAGGAGCGAGGACTCGAGTCGACCACCGGTCGGGGACCGCCCGCGGCTTTGCGGTGCTCGACGCGTTCACGCCCGCGTCGCCGGCGTTGACCCTGTCCGAGATCGCTCGTCGCGCGGCGCTTCCGCTCACGACCGTGCACCGGCTCGTCGGGGAGCTTTGCGCGGCCGGGGCCTTGGAGCGGGACCGCGATGGGAGCTATCGGATCGGACTGCGGTTATGGGAGATCGCCTCGCTCGCCCCGCGTGGCGTTCCGCTACGCGAAGCCGCTCTGCCGTTCCTCGAGGATCTGTACGAGGTCACCCACGAGAACGTCCAGCTTGGCGTCCGCGAGGGGCACGAGGTGCTGTACATCGAGCGCATCGCAGGTCGCCAGGCGGTCGGTGTGCTCACGCGGGTTGGCGGCCGGTTTCCCATCCACGCGTCCGGCATCGGGCTCGTGTTGCTGGCCCACGCGCCCCAGCACGTGCAGATCGAGGTGCTCGCCGGTCCGCTCCAGCGGTTCACCGACTACACGGTCACCGATCCGGATCGTCTCCGACGGATGCTGTCTCGGATCCGCCGGGACGGAGTCGCGGTCAGCGACCGGCAGGTGACCGACGATGCCGTGTCGGTGGCGGCGCCGATCTTCGACGCCGCCGGCGCCGTGCTGGCGGGGGTATCGATCGTCAGCAAGGCCGACGGGACGGACCCGGCGCGGTTGGTTCCCGCGGTCCGGGCGGCGGCGCTCGGAACCTCGCGGGCGCTCCGCGCGCAGCGCGGTCCAGGCTGACCTGACGGCTCGGCACTCAGTTCAACGAATTGCATACAGATTGATCTTCTGTCTATAATTCTGCCCGCGAGTGCTTGAGAGACCGGTGGTGTCTGCAAAGGAGCGGCTATGAAGCTTGTGACGTTCGACGACGGGCGGGTGGGGAAGGTCGTCGATGGCATGGTGCTTGAACTCGACGTCCCGGATATGCGCCGGTACTTCGAGCTCGGCGGCGAAGTGCGGGAGACCGGTCGCGAGCTCGCGCTCGAGGACGTTCGCCTGAGAGCGCCGATCGTCCCCAAGAAGTTCTTTCACACCGCGGGCAACTTCCGCGAACACCACGAGGAGTCGAAGAACGTCAATTGGTCTCACCCGGTGCTGCCGTGGATCGTGTTCTTCCAGAACGTCGACGCGATCATCGGTCACGACGACGCGATCGTCTACCCAGAGGCGCTCACCAAGGAGCTCGACTACGAGCTCGAGCTGGCGGTCGTGATCGGCAAGGCGGGCAAGTTCTTCTCGCCCGAGGAGGCCGCCGACTACGTCGCCGGCTACCTGATCTTCAACGACATCACCGCGCGCGACATCCAGCGTGAGGAGATGAAGTCGGGCGTGTTCTGCCTGTCGAAGAGCATTGACACGTTCTGCCCGATCGGCCCCTGGATCGTCACGCCCGACGAGATCCCCGATCCGCACGCGCTGTCGATGGAGCTGCGGGTCAACGGAGAACGCCGGCAGGTCTCCCACATGAGCAGGATGTCGGTCACGGTTCCCGAGATCATCAGCCACTACTCCGCGATGGGCTACAGCCCCGGCGACATCATCTCGACCGGCACGGTCGCCGGCGTGGCCGGCTTCAGCGACGACGCCGCCTCTCTGTACCTCAAGCCCGGTGACGTGGTCGAGGCGGAAATCGAGGGCGTCGGGGTACTCCGCAATCGGGTGATCTCGTGGGAGGAGGGCCATCCCGACCTGGTCGCCGATGCGTCGGAGGTCGCGGCCGCGCAGTAGCGCAATGCCGGTCGTCGAGATCGCCGCCGGCCGCCTGGACGGTCGGCACGTAGGGGAGGGGATCGCCTTCCAGGGAATTCCGTACGCCACGGCGCCTCGATTCGCGCCGCCCGGTCCGGTCGGGGCATGGACCGGCGTGCGCGACGCCGGCTCCCCGGGCCCGGCCGCGCCGCAGCCGCGGAGACCAGCGTCCGCGTTCACGCACGGCGACCTTCCCGGAACCGATGAAGAGTGCCTCAGCCTCAACGTGTCCGCGCCGACGCTCGACGGCCGCCGGCCCGTGTTCGTGTGGCTCCATGGTGGCGGGTTCGCGATCGGGCACGCGGCGGCAAGCCTGTACTCGGGCGTGCGGCTCGCTGCGGACGCCGGCGCGGTGGTAGTGACCGTCAACTACCGACTCGGCAGCCTCGGCTGGCTCGGGCACCCCGACCTGGCGGCACAAGCCGACGGCCCTGCCGCGAACTGGGGGCTTCTCGACCAGATCGCGGCCCTCGAATGGGTGCGAGACAACATCGCGGCGTTCGGCGGCGACCCCACCCAGGTCACCCTGGCCGGGCAGTCGGCCGGGGCGCTGTCGGCGATGGACCTGCTCGTCGCCCCGCGCGCGGCCGGACTCTTCCGCCGCGCCGTCCTCCAGTCGCCGCCGCTCGGCGACGTCGCCCAGCCACCATCGGTCGCGACCGCGTGGGCAGACGCGCTCAGCGGTGCGGTGGGAGGGACGGAGCGGTTCGACGCCGTGCGCCTGCGCGAGCTCGAAGCCGACCATCTGGTTTCCCTTCACGAACAGCTGCTGGAGCAACCGGCGTGGCGCGGGACCCGCGGCGGCGCCCTGCCGACGATCGACCCGGGCAGCCTGCCGGCCTCGCCGGTCGAACTTCCGGGAGCGAGTCCCGACCTCGATGTGCTCGTTGGGCACACGGCCGACGAAGGGACGTTCTTCTTCGACTCGCCGTGGCGACCGCCGCCACCACCGGAGCGGGTCCCGGACATCGTCGCCCACCTCCGTCCCGGAGAGGATGCGGGCGAAGTGCTCGATCGCTACCACGGCGACCTGGTCGCGATCGCCACCGACGCGATGATCGCGGAGCCGCTCACGCGGTGGGCCGCGGCCCGGGCGAGGGCCGTGGGCGGTCGCAGCACCGTGCATCGCTTCCGCGTCGACCATCCTGGCGCGGGCCCGCAGCTCCGCGCCACCCACACCGTCGAGGTCCCACTCCTGTTCGGAACCTGGCGGGACCGAGGTCCGGGAGAGCGCCTCGCCGGCCAAGCGCCGGGCGCGGGGGCGGTGTCGGCCGAGCTGGTCGCGGCCTGGACCCGGTTCATGCGCGGAGAAGGGCCGGGCTGGCTCCCCGTGGCGCCGGAGTCGGACTCGCCGCAGATTCGCGTGTTCGGCAGCCCCAGCGGGTCGCTACTCCACGCCGCGGAAGTCCACTAACGAAACGCTTACACACGAGTATGCCCGAACACTGGACACAAAGCGCGAAACTGTGTACAGTTTCCCCCGATGGGCGCAGATGAGCGCCATCGAGGAGAGAGATGAGCGCACCGACTGACTCACGACCGCTGCTCGACGTCCACGGCCTGCGCGTCGCCTACGGAGGCGTGGTAGCGGTCGCCGACGTCGATGTCCAGGTCGCCGAAGGCACGGTGTTCGGCCTGATCGGTCCTAACGGCGCGGGCAAGACCTCAATGGTCGATGCGCTGACCGGGTATACCAGGCCGGCCGCCGGGTCAGTCGTATTCGACGGCCGCGACATCAGCCGGCTGCGCCCCTACCGGCGAGCGCGCCTCGGTCTGGCGCGAACGTTCCAGTCGGTCGAGCTGTTCGATGACCTGACGGTCGACGAGAACCTGCTGGTGGCCAGTGAGCACGTCAGCGTCGCCACCGCGCTTCGGGACCTGTTCCTGCCCCACCGGCCACCGGACCGCGCCGGCGTCGATTGGGCCATCTCGGTGTGCGGCCTCGAGGACGTCGTCGACCGCTACCCGTCGGAGATCTCGCTCGGGAAGCGCAAGCTGGTCGGCGTCGGCCGCGCGCTCGCCCGGCAGCCGCGGCTGGTTCTGCTCGACGAGCCGGCGGCCGGGCTCGACACCGACGAGAGCCTCGAGCTCGGGCGCCGCCTGCGCACGCTCCCCGAAGCGCACGGCGTGACGGTGTTCCTGATCGACCACGACATGGGGCTCGTGCTGAGCGTGTGCGATCACCTCATGGTGCTCGACTTCGGGCGCCAGATCGCGACCGGATCTCCCGCGGAGATCCGCGAGGACCAGCGCGTTATCGAGGCCTACCTGGGAGCGGGACATGCCGCCGCAAGCCACTGAACCGACGCGGTCCGGCCACGCCCTCGTCCTCCAGGACGTGTGCGCGGGCTACCAGCAGATTCCGGTCGTCCGCGACGTCAACCTCAGGGTCCGTCCCGGCGAGGTGGTGGCGATGCTCGGCCCGAACGGCGCCGGCAAGACCACCACGCTCGAGACGATCGCCGGCCTGCACCGGCCGATCTCGGGTGTGATCAAGCTGTCGGGGGAGGCGGTGGGCGGAGTACCCGCGCACACCCTCGCGAGGCGGGGACTCGCGCTCGTGCCCGAGGGCCGCGCGCTCTTCCCCGGCCTCACCGTCCGGGAGCACCTGCGGCTCGCGGGCGGACGGAGCGGACCTCGGGAGGAGGAGCTGCTCGAGATGCTGCCGGAGCTGGAGAAGTGCCTGCAGCGGAAGGCCGGCCTGCTGTCAGGGGGCGAGCAGCAGATGCTCGCGATCGGTCGTGCGCTCGTGACGCGGCCGCGACTGCTGCTCGTCGACGAGATGAGCATCGGTCTGGCACCCGTGATCGTCGAGCGTCTGCTCCCGATCCTGCGTCGGGTGGCCGACGAGCTCGGCACCAGCGTGCTGTTCGTGGAGCAGCACGTGGCGCTGGCGCTCGACGTCTCGGATCGGGCGTACGTCCTGACCCATGGGCGGATCGCGCTGGAAGGCGCCGCCGCCGAACTCCGCGAACGGCGAGAGCTGCTCGCGGCGAGCTATCTGGGGGAAGCGGCCGCGGCCTGACCGCGGCAGCCCCCAACCCAGTTGACCCTTAGACACAACCAGAGGAGAGCACTGCAGATGAAACGTTCGAAATGGCTCGGCACGGCGGCCGTGGTCGCGGCAGCTGGGCTGATTGCGGCGGGCTGTGGATCGAGCAGCTCGAGCAGCAGCACCAGCGCCGGCAGCGGGTCGTCTGGTAGCAGCGCGAGCACCACGTCGGCGACCACCACGGCCGCGTCCGGGGGGTCGTTCTCGTTCGGGACGGCGAAGAAGGCGACGGGGAGCCCGTACGTCTTCGGCATGATCAACGACGAGACCGGTCCCGTCACGTTCCCCGAGGCGCGTCAGGGAGCGATCGCCGCGATGCAGTACGTCAATAACTATCTCGGTGGTATCAACGGCCATCCGATCGTGATCGACAACTGCATCGGGGATGGGACTCCCGCCGGCGCGGCGCGGTGTGCGAACGAACTCGTGGCCAAGCATCCGCTCGCGATCCTCGGCGCCGCCGACGTCGGCGCGCCCGCCTCGATCCCGATCTACGCCCACGCCAACCTCGCCTACATCGGCGGGATCCCGTTCACCCCGGTTCCGTTCGTCTCGCCGAACTCGATCCAGTTCTGGTCGGTTAGCGTCGGCGACAACGCCGCTGCCGCCGTGTACGCGGGTAAGACGCTCGCAGCCAAGAGCGTGGCGCTCATGTACTTCTCAAACCCGCAGGGTGAGTCGATCATTCCCCAGATCGTGCCCGTGTTCAAGGCGGCGGGCGTGAGCAAGGTCAAGCTGATTCCGCTGTCGCCGACCTCGCCGGACCCGAGCCCACAGGCCGCACTGATCCAGAGCAGCGGGGCGGATCTGGCGTACATCGACGTGCCGAACGGCTGCGGCAACGTGCTGAAGTCGCTGAAGAGCGTCGGCTACACCGGCAAGCTGATGGGCATCGACCCGTGCGGCGCGCCGCCGGTGATCTCCGCGTCGGCCGGCGGAGCCGAGGGCATGTACATCGCGTCTCCGTTCATCCTTCCGACCGGGACCAGCCAGCAGGCGCAGCTGTTCCAGGCCGCGATCAAGAAGTGGGCCGCGCCCGGCACCCTCATCGACTCGCCGTCGGTCGCAGGGTTCGCGACCGTGATGAACGTGCAGGCGGCGCTCAGCAAGATTTCGGGGACGCCGAGCACCAAGTCGATCCTGTCCGCGTTCAAGACGGGCAGCAACCACCCCAACTTCCTGTCGCACCCGTACACGTGCGATGGGCAGCAGATGACGGCGGCCCCCGCGATCTGCAACGACTACTACCTGATGAATCAGGTCAAGAACGGCGAGCTCACCCAGCCGAGCACCACCGACTGGACCACCTCGAAGGGTTACTACAAGGGCCAGGGCCTCTGACCGACGACTGAGCCGGGTCCGCCCGCCTCCGGGCGGGCGGACCACGGCCTCCGACGCTGATCCACCACAGACCATGTCCAGCTACATCCTCTTTCTGATCCTCGGCCTCGGCTCGGGCGCGACGTACGCGGTCCTCGGCCAGGGGCTCGTCCTGAAGTACCGCAGTGCTGGAGTGGTCGACTTCGCCCACGGCGCCGTGGCGATGTTCATCGCCTACGTGTTCGTGAACCTCCGCAGCTTCGGGCAACTCGAGCTGCCCGTGGTCATCATCCCGCACCAGATCTCGCTGAACGGCGGTGCGGGCATCAACACGACGCTCGCGATCGTGATTTCGCTCGTCTACTCGGCGATCTTCGGGCTCGTCCTGCACATGCTCGTGTACCGGCCGCTTAGGAACGCCACCCAGCTGACCCGCGTGTGCGCATCGGTCGGCGTGATGCTCGCCCTTCAGGCGATCGCCGTCCTCAACTACAGCACCCAGCCGGTCGCCACCGGGCCGATCTTCCCCAGCGGCGCGCTGAAGATCTCCGACGTCACGTTCCCGCAGGACCGCCTGTTCTTCGCCGGCGTCGTCGTCGTCATCTCGGTTGTGCTGGCGCTCATCTATCGGTACACGCGTTTCGGGCTCGCGACGCGCGCCGGCGCCGAGAACGCAAGGGGCGCCGCGCTCACCGGCATCTCGGCCAATCGCGTGGCGGCGCAGAACTGGGTGATCGCGACGGTCCTCGCCGGCGCGGCCGGCATCCTGATCGTGCCGGTCTCGAGCCTCGACCCGACCTCTTACACGCTGTTCATCGTCCCGGCTCTGGCTGCGGCGCTCGTCGGCGGATTCGAATCGTTCTGGATCACCGCGCTGGCAGGCCTCCTGATCGGCTGTTTCCAGTCCGAGCTGAACAAGCTGATCACGGTGTGGACGTGGCTGCCGCAATCGGGCCTCTCGGACGCCGTGCCGTTCGTCGTGATCATCGTCGCGATGGCGTTCCGGTCTCGGTCCGTGCTGGCTCGAGGCGGAGACGCAGCGCAGAAGAACCCGTCGGTCGGCCGGCCGAACGCGCCGCTGGCGTCTGCCGCCGCATGCTTCGTGGCCGGGCTCATCCTGCTTCTGCTGCTGAGCAACGTGCTTCGGTTTGCGTTCATCTCGTCGCTGACCGTGACGTGCGTCGCCCTGTCCGTTGTCGTGTTGACCGGCTACGTGGGCCAGGTGTCGCTGGCGCAGATGTCGCTGGCCGGCATCGGCGGCTTCATGCTCGGGCACATCTCCCACGGATGGGGGCTCGGCTTCCCGTTCTCGTTGATCGTCGCCGGCCTGTGCGCGGTCCCGGTCGGGTTGGTGATCGGGCTGCCGGCGCTGCGGCTGCGCGGCGTGAACCTCGCAGTGGTGACGCTCGGGTTCGCCGCGGCGATGGACGCGCTGATCTTCTCGAGTGCCGGCTTCGCGGGCGGCACCGCCGGCCTGCCGATCAAGGCGCCGCATCTGTTCGGGCTCAACCTGGCGGCGAACGCCGGCAAGTCGACGAACCGCCCGATCTTCGGGGTGATGGTGCTGGTCGTCGTGATCCTGGTCGGGCTGCTCGTGGCCCGGCTCAGACGCGGCCCCGCCGGGCGCATGCTGCTCGCGATCCGCTCCAACGAGCGCGCCGCCGGTTCGGTCGGGATCAACGTCGCCCAGGGCAAGCTGATGGCATTCGGGCTCGCCGCGTTCATCGCCGGCATCGGCGGCGCTCTCACGGGTTACCTCCAGGGCGAGCTGACGGCCGACAGCTTCGCGGCGTTCACGTCGATCAGCCTGCTCGCGATCGTGTTCGTGGCGGGCGTCGGACGGATCGCGGGAGCGGTCGTGGCCGGGGTCATGTTCTCGGCCGCCGGGCTGTTCGTGACCTTCCTCGACATTCACCTGAGCGTCGGCAAGTACCAGGCGATCGTCGCCGGTGTCGCGCTCGTGCTGACCGCGGTCCAGAATCCGGACGGCCTGACCAGCACGTCTACCGGAAAGGGTCCGGCGGTGGCGCTGATGAAGCTCCGCGATCGGGTCATGGGGTTGCGGTCCCGTGCCGTCACGCCCGCGGCGGAGAGCAACCCGCCCGCTCCGGGCACCGAGCAGACCGCCGACAAGCTCGACGTGCACCACCCGGTTGCCTGACGGGGCGGCGCCGCGTCCGAGCCGCCTGCGTGTCGAGCACCTCGGGGACGCGCTCGGGATCGGCACGACACGGCCGCGCTTCTCGTGGTGGCTCCCCGACGGGACGGCGCGGCAACTCGGGTACCGGATCCGGACCGACAACGGGTGGGACACCGGTCGGGTCGAGAGCTCCGACAGCGTGCTCGTCGAGTACGCCGGTCCCCGGCTGGGCTCACGCGATCGCGTCGAGTGGCGGGTGAAGGTGTGGACGGACGCGGGGGAGAGCGATTGGTCTTCGCCGGGGGTGTTCGAGCTCGGACTGCTCGAGTCGGCAGATTGGTCGGCGCAGTGGATCGCGCCCGCCGAGTTCTCCGAGCTGCCACCTCCGGGACAGCGGGCGGCGATGCTCCTGCGCGGCGAGTTCGAGCTCCCGGACGTCCTGGTCGCCCGCGCGCGGCTGTACGCAACCGCGCACGGAATCTATGAGGCGTTCGTCAACGGCAGGCGCGTCGGCGACGCCGAGCTGACGCCCGGCTTCACCGAGTACCGAGAACGGCTCCAGGTCCAGTCCTACGACATCACCGAGCTGCTGCGACCGGGCCGGAACGCGGCCGGCGCCGTCCTGTCCGACGGCTGGTTCCGTGGCCAGGTCGGGCTGCCCCGCGCCCACGACCAGTGGGGGTCGGAGCTTGCGTTCCTCGCCCAGGTGCGAGTCGATTTCGGGGACGGGGCAACCGCGGTCGCCGGCACGGGCCCGGGGTGGCGGAGCGCGCGTTCGGAGATCGAGACCGCCGACCTGATCGCCGGCCAGTCGGTGGATCTCAGGCGGGTCGCGGACGGCTGGAGCGAGCCCGGTTTCGATGGGGCCGAGTGGGAGCCGGTGGCCGTCGCCGATCCCGGCTACGCGAACCTCGTCGCTTCCCCGTCGCCGCCGGTGCGCGTTGTCGAGGAACTCGGACCCGTGTCGGTGCGTCGCGTCGCCGGCGGGCAGGTGTTCGATCTCGGCCAGAACATCAACGGCTGGGTGCGGCTCCGGAATCTCGGGCCGGCGGGCACGGCTCTGACGCTGACCCATGGCGAGGCCGTGGATGACTCGGGGGACGTCACCACTGAGCACCTCGACGTGAACCTCCCTTTCATTCCCGAGCCGCTTCCGGCCGGCCAGGTTGACCGGGTCGTCTCTGCGGGACGGCCGGGGGAGGTGTTCGAGCCGCGCCACACCACGCACGGCTTCCAATACGTGCGCGTCGAGGGGCATCCGCGCGCCTTGGATGTCGGCGATCTCACCGGGGTCGTCGTCCACAGCGACATGACCCGCACCGGCTGGTTCCGATGCAGCGACGAGCGCATCAACCGATTGCACGAGGCGGCGCTCTGGAGCTGGCGCGGCAACGCGTGCGATATCCCCACCGACTGCCCGACGCGCGAGCGCGCCGGCTGGACCGGCGACTGGCAGATCTTCGTCCCGACGGCGGCCTTCCTCTACGACGTCGCGGGGTTCTCCACCAAGTGGCTGCGCGACCTGGCCGCCGAGCAATGGGGGAGCGGCGTGGTGGCCAACCTCGCGCCGAGCCCGCCCTCGGAATCCGAAGGCGGGTTCCTGGCCTCGCTGAACGGATCCGCCGGGTGGGGCGACGCCGCCGTGATCGTCCCGTGGGAGATCTACCGCGCGTACGGTGATCGCCGTCTGCTCGAGGAGCAGTGGCCGTCGATGGCGGCGTGGCTGTCTTACGTCTCGGGCGCGGCCGCCGGCGCGCGGCATCCCGATCGAGCAGCACGCCGACCCGAACCGCTGCCGCACGAGCGCTACCTGTGGGACTCCGGCCATCACTGGGGCGAATGGCTCGTGCCGGGGCAGGATCTGAAGGGAGCCGAGGAGTTCGAGGCGTTCCGGCGCGCCGACAAGGCCGACGTGGCCACCGCGTACTTCGCGCACTCGGCGCGGTTGATGGGGCGAATCGCGGAGGTGATCGGCCGGGATTCGGACGCGCGGCGGTACGGGGAGCTGGCCGATCGGGTCCGGGACGCCTGGCAGGCCGAGTTCATCGGCCCTGACGGCCGCCTTGTCCCGGACACCCAGGCCAACCACGTCCGCGCGCTTGCCTTCGACCTCGTTCCCGCCAAGCTTCGCGTCGCCGCCGCCGCGCGCATGGTCGAGCTGATCCGCGCCGCAGGCACGCATCTCGCCACCGGCTTCCTCGCCACGCCATACCTGCTGGCGGTGCTCGCCGATACGGGTCATGCCGACGTCGCGTACGAGCTGCTGTTCACGGACACGATCCCGTCGTGGCTGTACATGATCGACCGCGGCGCGACCACGGTATGGGAGCGCTGGAACGGAATCTCCCCTGAGGGCGTGCCGTTCGAGTCGCTCAACCACTACTCCAAGGGAGCGGTCGTGTCGTTCCTGCACCGCTACGTCGCCGGCATCCGCCTGCTCGACGACGCTCCGGCATATCGCCGCTTCCGCGTGGAGCCACAGGTCGGCGGCGGGATCACCTGGGCGCAGGCCGAGCACGACAGCCCGTACGGGAGGATCGAGTCCTCGTGGCGGCTCTCGGGCGATTCGGAGCTCGAGCTCATGGTCACGGTGCCGCCCGGAACCACGGCCGAGATCGTCCTGCCCGAGGCGGCGCCGTTGACTGTCGAACCCGGCCGGCACACGCTTCGCGCGGCCCCTACAACTTGACACTCGACCCACCTCGGGCGCCGAGCGTGTCCAAACCGGTGCCATACCGGCACGAATATGCATTCGGCCGGCGAGAGAGGTCGAGTGATCGGTTATCGGTGTGGCGTCGTGGTCAGCATGCAGCTGCGGCGAGGCTCGACGGGCACGCGACGACCGGCCGTGGCGCGATGGCGACGGTGGCCGCGGCCCGGGTGGCGGCGAAATTCGCGCCCGTGAGCTTGGCGTGGACCGCGAGAGGCGCCGGGCCGGCGGCCGAGGCGATTCGCGCGGAGAAGCGGAACGTTCTCGGCGTGCCGTTGATCAGCGCGTCGGCATCCCAGCAGAGTCGGCCCCGGGAGGCGACCGCGCCCGGTGCGTGGGTGACGCGCAGCTGCTGCGGGATTGTCACGCACACGGTCGGCATAACTCCGGGGATCGGCTTGATCACACCCACAGTGACCACGAAGCCGACCTCGTGCCCCGGCGAGGCGGCCGGTTTGATGGGGACGATCCGCACCTTTGCGGCGGTGGCACGCGGCGTCACGGTGGCGGTGGTCTTCGCCGAGTCGTTGGCGTAACTCGGATCGAGCTGATCGTCGCTCGCGGTGACGTCGTCGATCAGGCGCCCGGGCCGCAGCGGGCGTATGTGCACCTCCAGTGACTCGCTCGCCCCTGGCGCCAGGTCCGCCAGGCTGCACTGGACGACGAAGCCGGGGTCGCACGTGAACGCACCGGGTTCGATCGCGATCACCTCCGCGGCCGCGTCCAGCGCGTCGGTGAGGTCGACGCCGGTCGCGGTGCCGGGGCCATTGTTGACGACGGTGATCGTGTCGGTCAGCGTCCCCCCGACCGCGTCCTGTGACGAGCTCTCATGGTCTTGAATCGCGAGATCCGCCGGCGCGGCACCGGGTGTTGGCATCGGGGCGGTTGCGTCGCCGCTGTCGTTCGAGGGAGTCGGGTCGAACTGAGACGCGCTGATCGTGGCTTCGCTCGTCGACCCGGCGAGCGCGTCGCCCGCCGGCTCTACCAGGACCACGTCGACCTCGGCCGCACCGCCGGCGTCAAGGTGCGAGATCACGCAGGTGACGTCCGTCGCGCTGATCGAGCACGTGCCCTGATCGATCGTGGCCGAGTCGATCGTCGCTCCCGGCGGCACGACGTCGTGTATGACGATGTCGGTGGCGTCGCCCGGCCCCTTGTTCTCGATTGTGACGTGGTCGTCGACCACGTCGTTGCCGAACGCGGCGGGCGCCACCGTCTCACTCTGCGCCAGACCAAGGTCGGCGGGCTCGGCGGGCGTCGGGCTCGGTGTCGCGCTCACGATCGTCTCCGAGGACAGCGCGGTCAGCTCCTTGCCGAGCGTAGGTGCGATGAACGTCGCCTGAGCGGTGTTTCTGACCTCGTGCTCGCCGGTCAGGTTGTCGTCGACGCGGACCTCGAAACTGATCTGGGCCGTGTCGCCGGGCGCGCCGGCGACCGCCAGCGTGCCGCCGCGCCCAGCGGCAGCGCCGCTTCCCAACGAGAACCGCACGGTGTTCTTCCCTGCTTCGTACTCGCCGGTGTCATCGCCGACGAGATCGCTCGGCGCGGCCGCGCCCGGGATTCGCAGCGACCCCGCCACATACGTGGTGTTGGGCGGGATCTTGTCGGTGGCGACGAAGTTCGTCGCCGCTTCGAGGCCATCGTTCTTAAACGTGACCATGTAGCGAAGCCTGTCTCCCGCGCGTGTGGGCCCGTCGGGATGCGTCAGGTTCGCGACGGTCTTATCAGCGCGAATCACGGGGGCGTAGAGATCGGTGGCGAACGTGATCACGTGTGGCAGGTACTGATCGCTGCTCGTCTTCAGCCCGATCGCCGCGCCGGTGGCGCCGTTGGCGAGCAGCCCGTCGATCCCGATCAGCTTGGCGTCGAACCCGAGCTGGTTGACGTAATCGGGCGTCTTGTCGGTCAGGTTCTGGCCGCCTGCCGAGATCGCGCTGTTGAAGAAGTTGTTCGCCGCATTGACCTTGTCGCTCAGCACCTTCCCGTCGAGCGTCGCGCTGTCGCCGCTCAGCCCGCGGTCACCCTCGTAGGCAACGAAGCCGAGCTTGGTCTTCACGGCTCCGGCGAGCGGGGTCTGAAATCCGCTGACCGGGATCGTCACGGCCGGCTTGCCCTGCGTGACCGATTGCAGCCCGTCGAACACGGTCAGGTTTCTGGGCGGCTCGCCGGCGGCCTCGTAGGCGACGACGAGTGCCCAGCCGGCGTAGCGGTCCTCGCCGGTCGCTGACTGCACGTTCGCGACCGTGTACGCCCCGGATCCGGCGCGCTGCACCTGTCCGGTGACGTCGGCGAACGCGGCGTAGGCGCCGGTGACCTCGGAGCTCATGTCGACTGCGGCCGTCAGGTGGTCGAAGCCCGACGCGCCTGGCGGCTTGAAGTCGACCTTGGCCAGACCCGCGACCGTCGAGTCCGGCGCCTTGCTTCCGCCGGTTCCCGCGGTTGTGCGCGATCCGTAGTACAAGCCCGCGAACAGCACCCGCGCGCCGGCGGGCAGCCTCAGCCGCGCGGACGATGAATCCAGCGCCGCGAAGTCGGTGTTCACGCGAACCATCGAGAAGTTGTTGTTGTTCAGCACGGAGCCGAGCCCGGCGCGCGCGTTCGTGCAGTCGGCCGCCGACGTCTGACAGGTCTCGAGCGTGTTGCCGACGATCGCGATGTCGCCGTTCGCGTTCGTGCTGAACCTCGGCGTGAACGCGCGATCGGCGAGTGCCGGCGGCGCGAGGCCGATCGTCAGCATGCCCGCCAACACGAGCGAACGCCGCAGCGCCCGCGATCCACGTCCCACGGATCACCTTCCCCTCAACAATCCCCGGTAAGTGCAGCTGTAAGCCTACTCACCGAGCAGCGCGGCGGCGTTCGCGCGGCCGATCGCATCGAGCGTGTCCGGGTCGAGGCTGAGTCCGCGTAGTCCCTCGGCGGTCGCCGCGATCGGGACGTACGGGTAGTCGCTGCCGAACAGGAGCCGTTCGTGGCCGAGCAGTTCCGAGGCGGCCGCGAAAGCCGGACGGCTCGTGGTCGTCACCGCGTCGGCACGGATTCGCGACAACTGCCCGAGCGGATCCGGAACGCTCTGCGACATCTGAGCGAGCGCGACGATCCGCTGCGAGAGCATGGGGACCGCCCCCGCGCCATGAGAGAAGATCAGCGAGATCCGGGGCCAGCGAGCGAACGCGCCCGCGTACAGCAGGCTCGTGACCGCGCGGGTCGTGTCGAACGGGAACTCGATGAACGGGTCCGGATAGCCGGGGAGGACGCCGCGGCAGGCGGGTGGCGTGATCGGGTGGACGTGCACGACCGCGCCGCGGCGGTCGAGCTCGTCGAACAGCGGCACGAACAGCGGGTCGCCGAGGTGACGCCCGTCGTAGTTCGACAGCACTCCGACGCCGTCGGCGCCGAGCTCGTCTAGCGCGTGTGCGAGCTCGGCCAGGCTAGCGTCGACGTCGGGGAGCGGCAGCGATGCGAACACGCCGAACCGTCCAGGGTGATCGCACGCGAGCTCGGCGGCGTACTCATTGCATGCGCGCGCCAGCTCTGGGCCCGGCGCGCCGGGCACTCCGAGCGACGTATAGGCGGTGTCGATCCCGAACTCGTCCAGCTGCTCGAGCGCGCGCGACGGGGTCCAGTCGAGCACGGCGGGGTCCCGGGCGAAGTACAGGATCTCATCGCGCTGCGCGGCGACGAACGCAGGCGGAAGGATGTGATGGTGGACGTCGATCCAGCCCATGTTTCAGGGAGTCGCCAGCGCCGCGGCGATCGTCTCCGGTCGTAGCGGCAGCTCGTGAATCGCATCGCTGTGAGGTGCGATCGCGTCGAAGACGGCGCACACGACCGCCGCCGGCGTAGCCGACGCCGGCCCCTCGGCCATCCCCTTGATCCCGGCCGTCCCGTTCTCGGACGGCGTCTCGAGGTGCTCGATCTCGATCGTCGGCAGGTCGGTGGCGCGGGGGAGCAGGTACTCCGCGAGCGTCGTCGTCTGCGGCTGTCCGGCCCCGTCGTACACGTAGCGCTCGAGCAGCGCGAGGCCCACGCCCTGGGCCACGCCGCCGCGGATCTGGCCCTCGACGATCGTCGGGTTGAGCATCGTCCCGCAGTCCTCGACGACGACGATCCGTTCGATCTTCACGCCGCCCGTACCCGGGTCGACCTCGACGACGGCGGCGATCGTCCCGTTCGAGTGGGTGGGGCGGGGGGGATCGAAGAACGCCGTCGCGGTCAGCGTGGGATCGCCGAGCTCGGCGCGGACGTGCGGTGCGAAATGGGCCGCACCGGACAGCGCGGCGAGCGGGATCCGCCGCGACGGTGCCCCGCGGACCCCGACGGTGCCGTCGACCAGCTCGAGGTCCTCGTACGCGGCCTCGAGCAGGACCTCGGCCACGCGCAGGAGCTTGTCGCGCACGATCCGTCCCGCCCCGCTGACCGTGCCCGCGATGAACACGCCGCTGCGGCTGCCGAAAGTCCCCATTCCGAACGGCGTGCGGGCGGTGTCGCCGTCGAGCACGCGCACGTCCTCGGGCGCCACAGCGAACATATCGGCGACGAGCTGAGCGGCGGTCGTGCGATGGCCCTGTCCGTGTGAGAACGTGGGGAGGGCGACGGTGATCCGCCCGGACAGATCGATGCTTACCGTCGCGTTGTCATGGGAGGTGCCGGGCAGCCCGCCGGCACCGCCCGCAGAGCCGAGCCCGGCCGCCTCGACGAACGGCGAGACGCCGACCCCGAGAAGCCGGCCGTCCGTACGCGCGGCGGCCTGGCGCTCGAGGAAGCTCTCGTAGTCGATCAGCTCGAGCGCCCGCTCGAATGCGGTCCGCCAGCTGCCGGGCTCATAATGCTCGCCGAGCACCGTCTGCCACGGGCCGTCGGCGACCAGGTTGCGGCGGCGAAGCTCCATCCGGTCGATGCCGAGCGCTCGCGCCGCGTCGTCGACCAGGACCTCACGCACGGTCTGGCTCGTCGTCATCCCGACGCCGCGGAACGGCGACAGCGGCGCCTTGTGGCTGACGATCCCGCCGGTGTCGTATGCGTACCCGTCGAGGCGGTAGAGGCCGGGCACTGTGAACGCCGCGACCATGAACTCGACATATGCGCCGATCCCGCTCGAGTACGCGCCGGTGTCGGACACGAACCGCGAGCGGATCGCTCGCAGCCGCCCATCGCCATCGAATGCCGCTTCGAGCTCAGCGCCGGCCTCCTTGCCGTGCGCGCCGGCGGTGAGCGCCTCGCTTCGATCCTCAACCCAGCGCACCGGCCGGCGCAAACGGATCGCTGCGGCCGCGGCGCACAGGTACTCGGGGAGCATTACCTCCTTGCCCCCGAACGCGCCGCCCATCGCCGGGCAGATCACGCGGACGTGGCTGACCGGGAGCCCGAGTGCCTCGGCGAGCGCGGCCCGGGCGAGGTGTGGCATCTGGGTCGACAGGTAACAGGTGAGCTCTTCGCCTGCCGCGTCGTAGTCGGCGACGATCCCGCACGTCTCGATCGCCGACGTGACCACGCGCTGGAACGCCAGCCGCCGCCGCACGACGTGCTCCGCCCGCGCGAACGTTGCGTCGACGTCCCCGTATGCCGCTGCCTGACCGAAGTAGCGGTCGCCCGGGATCCCGTCGTGGATCGGCTCGTGGTCGTCGAGCGGCTCGAGCGCGACGATCACCGCGTCGGCCCCGTCCTCGGCGGCGTAGCGATCGTCACCGACAACCGCCGCGAGCGGCTCGCCGACGTAGCGGACGCGGTCACCGGGCAACGTGACACGCGGGGTCTTGAGCGCGCCGTCGAGCTCGACGAAGTCCATCGTCGGGTGCACGTGCGAGAGGTCTTCCGGCCCGAGCACGGCGCGTACGCCTGGGACCGAGCGCGCACCCTCGTCGTCGATCGAGACGATCCGGGCGTTGGGAGCGGGCGACCGGATGAACGCGAGCTCGAGCATCCGCGGCAGTCGCACGTCGGTCACGTACGTCGTCGCCCCGGTCAGCATCCCCGGGTCCTCGAGTCGCTGGACGCGCTTGCCGGCCCATCGCCGCTGGGCGTAGAGCGGCCAATCGTTCATGGCCGGCTCGCCTCCACGACCGCGTCGACGATCGTGTCGTAGCCGGTGCAGCGGCACAGGTTGCCGGCGATCGCCTCGCGGACCGCGTCGGGCTCGAGCGGCTGGCCGGACTCGAGCAGGGGCGCGATCGCCATCAGTATGCCGGGCGTGCAGTACCCGCACTGAAGCCCGTGGTGCTCGCGGAGCGCGCGCTGGAGCGGATGAAGCTCGCCGGCTTCGTTCGCGAGATTCTCGATCGTCCGAACGCTGCGACCGTTCGCCTGCACGGAGAACATCAGGCACGCGCGCACGGGAGCACCGTCGAGCAGCACCGTGCACGCGCCGCACGCCCCCATCGCGCAGCCGATCTTCGTGCCGGTGAGCCCGAGCCGATCGCGAAGCAGGTCGGCCAGCAGCAGCCTCGGAGGCACGTCGAGCTCCTCGACGGTCCCGTTGACCTCGATCGAGACCCGCGTCACGACGCGATCTCCGCGAGCGCCCGGGTCGTCAGCACCCTCACCGCGCGGCGGCGGTAGTCGGGGCCGGCGTGGACGTCGGAGGGCGGATCGACCGTGGTGGCGGCGGACTCGGCGGCGGCCGCGATCGCGTCGTTCGTCGGCTCCACCCCGGTGAGCAGCGCTTCGGCCTCACGCGCGCGAACCGGCCGGTCGGCGACCCCAAGAAGCGCGATCCGGACGCGGCGCCAGCGGCCGAGGTCGTCGGGCTCCGCGGTCGCCGCGACGCCCGCGGTCGCGAACTCGCCTGTCGAGCCGCCGAGGCGCGGCGTCACCTCGCGGAAGGCGACGCGTGGCGGGCTTGCAGAAGGGATCCGCACCGCGACCACGAGCTCGTCGGGCTCGCGCGCCGTCGAGTAGTACGAGAGGAAGAAGTCGTCGGCCGCGACCGATCGCTCGCCGCGGAGGCTACGGAGGACCACCTCGCCGTCGAGCGCGAGCAGGACCGCCGGGACCTCGCCGGCCGGATCGGCGTGCGCGACCGACCCGCACACGGTCCCGCAGTTGCGAATCGCCGGGTGGCCGACGTGCCGGAGCGCGGCCGTCATGAGCGCGACCCCCGACTCGCGCTCGGCCTGCGCCATGCGGACGCCGGCGCCGATCTCGATCCGGCCGCCCGCGTTGCCGATGCCGCGCAGCTCCGGCGCGCGCATGACGTCGATCAGCACCCGCGGCGCCGCGATCCGCAGGTTCATCATCGGAATCAGGCTCTGCCCGCCGGCCAACACCGCCGCGTCGTCGCCATGCTCGGCCAGCGCGCCCAGGGCCTCCTCGCACGTCTCAGGGGCGAGGTACTCGAATGCGCTCGGCTTCACAGCCGCTCGCGGAACAGCGTGAGCGTCCCCGCCCAGACCTGTTCGGTGGCGGCTTCGTCGTAGGCGGCCCGACCCGTCATCGTGAAGCCATGCTCCGCGCCGGCGAGGACCTCGATCCGGTAGGGCACGCCCGCCTGGTCGAGTTGCTCGCGGAGTGGCGGGATCGTCGACAGCGGGGTGACCTGGTCGTTCTCGCCGAAGCCGAGGTACAGCGCCGCGTCGACGCGGTCGACCTCGAGGTGCGGTGAGTCGGGCTCGTCGGTGACCAGACCGGTGGGGTGGAGCAGCGACGCCGCCGCGATGTCGGTTCCGAACGCCTCGGCCGCCCGCATCCCGAACCGGCCCCCCATGCAGAAGCCGACGCACGCCCACGCGCTTCCGCCTTCCGGCACCGCGTCGAGCAGCAGGCTCGTGTCCTCGAGGACGTCGTGGTCGTGGATCTGCTCGACGAGCTTTCGCATCTTCGCGTATTCCTCGGCATCGCCGGCCGCCATTCGCTCCGCGTTGGGCCGGTCGGCCGGATCGAAGCGGTAGTACATATCGGGCACGATCGCGGTGTAGCCCGCGCCCGCAAGCCGCTCGGCGTGAGCGAACAGCGCCGGCCTGATCCCCGGCGCGTCCATGTAAAGGAGGACGCGCGGAAACGGCCCGTCGCCGGCCGGTCGGTACACGTACGTCGGCATCGTCCCGCGCGGGGTGGTGACGTCTACGTTCCTCTGGCTCATCGCATCTCCTTGGTCACGCCTGGTTTGACGGTTCGAGCGCGCCCATGATCGGGGACGCGGTCGCGCACCGCGTGCCCGCGATCCTTCCAAACACGATCGCGTCGGTCAGTCCACCGCCGTGCTCGGTCAGATGTCCCCAGATCGAGCCGGCGGCGCCGGCGGCGAACAGCCCGGGGATAGGAGCACCGTTCCGGTCTACGACCCGCGCCTCGGCGTCCCGCCGCGGCCCACCCGACGCGGTGGCGACCCCGGGCGTCATCCGGATCGCGTACAGCGGCGGCGTGAGCGGGACGAGGGTCGCGGGCGCGCGACCAAACTCATCGTCCCGGCGGCGGCTCACCGCTGCCGCGTAGTCGCCCAGAGTCGATTGCAGGATCGCGGGGTCGAGCCCGGTCGCGGCCGTGAGTTCCGTGGCGTCCGCGCCGCGGGCGATCCACCCGGCCTCCACCTCGGCCGAGTTGTCGGGGCTCCAGTCGTATCGGTTCGGGCTGCCGACGATCCCGTGGAGCGGTCCGGCCAGCCGGGCGGTCTCATCGAACACGATCCAGCCGGGCATCCGCGGGCGGTTGGGGCGGCGGGGGAGGTAGGCCGTCAGCGCGCGCACGCGGTCGTGGACCTCCCAGCCGGTCTCGTCAGCGAACCGGCGACCGTCGCCGTCCACGTAGATGAAGCTCGGGGCGTGGACGTCGAGCGTGAACGCCGCGGGGAAGTCGGGGTGCACGAACGACAGCCAGCCGAAGAACGCGCCCATGTGCCACAGCGATGCGCCGGCCGCGCGGGCCAGGTCGAGCGTGTCGCCCGTGTTCCCCTGGTGGCCGACCGAGGTGAGCGGCAGCGGCAGGTACGTGTCCCGCAGCCCCGGGTTGGCCTCGAAGCTGCCGCTGGCGAGGACGACCCCGGCCCGTGCGCCGATGCAGCGCCGCTCGCCGCCGTGCTCGACGACCGCGCCCGCGACCCGATCGCCGTCGAGCACAAGGTCGATCGCGGCGGTGTCGAGCGTGACGGCGATGTCCCGCTCGCGAACGGCGGCCTCGAGCACCCGCCACAGCCCGGGGCCTGGGCGCTCGCCCGGCGCCGGGGCGAACTGCCGGTAGCGGACGTGCCCCGCGCCGGGGAAATGCGGCCACGACGGGAGCATTCCGCCGAACGCGTCCATGTCCACCGGCAGCGCGGCCCCGCCGAGTGCCTCGACGAAGCCGGCGATGTCGGGGAGTCCGCCGGCGTAGGCCTCGAGCACGGCCCGGTCGGTCTTGCCGAAGCACAGGGCGTCGAGGTGGTCGACCGCTCGCGGACCGTCGACCTCGAACAGGAAGCCGCCCGAGTGGATGCAGTTGCCTCCGCCGGCCGGCGTCTTCTCGACGATGCCGACCGTCGCGCCCGCGTCGTGCGCGGCGATCGCGGCGGCGGCGCCGGCGGCGCCGAATCCGACCACCAGGACTTCGACGGCCGTGGGTACGGTCATGCGGGAGCGCCCGTCATCATCCGCAGTGGTTCAGATCCGTCCCACCCGAGCGATTCCTCGCGCACCATCGCGTAGAAGCCGAGCAACTCGTCGCGTCGCTGGAGCACCTCGATCGGGTGTCCGAACACCTCGCCGCCGTCGAACCACACCGCCGATGCCGGCCCGGTTCGGCCGGCGTGGAACGGCGTGAGTCCGGCTTCCTGCAGCTGTACCGCCTCGTCCTCGAGCGAGTCGGCGAGCCATGCGACATGGCCGACGCCGCGGCCCGGGGACACCAGCGAATCGCGCAGGCCGGCGGGCTGCGCGTCGTGGACCTGGGTGAGCTCGACGATCAGCGGTCCCCACGCACCGAACGCGGAGGAGTGGTCGTACACCGCCGGCTCGCTGCGGAAGGTGACCTCGTCGAAGGGGATGTGCTCCATCCCGTAAAACGGGCCTGCGCCGGTTGCGGCAACGAACTTGGCGACGCCAACCCGCAGGTCGCTCACGACGTAACCGACGTGATGAATGGGCCGGAGCATGTCTGCCGTAACTGTAGACGATTACTAATTCTGTATGCAATACTGCGGCTGGGATGCGAGCCTCGTTCGACCACGTCGGGCTGTCGGTCGCCGACATCGAAGCCGCCGAGGCGTTCTATACGACCACGTTCGGATTTGCGCGCCAGCTAACGTTCGAGCTCGCCCCGCATCCGATTCGCGGCGTGATGCTCACCCATCCCGACGGGTTTCGCCTCGAGCTGTTCGAACACGCGGCGTCGGTCCCGGGACTCCAGGGCGCCACCCCGATCGAGGCGCATGCCACTCGGGGCTACAACCATTTCGCGATCAGAGCCGAGGACATCGACGCCCTGTGGACGCGGGCGATCGACGCCGGAGCCACCGCGGTGATGCCGCCGGCGGACTCGCCCGAGCCTGGGGTGCGGTTCGCGTTCCTCGCCGATCCCGAGGGCAACCTCGTGGAGCTCGTCGGCTGATGGGGCGACTCGACGCCAAGGTCGCGTTGATCACCGGGACCGCTGGCGGCCAGGGCGCGGCCGCGGCACGCCTGTTCGCATCGGAAGGGGCGACGGTCGAAGGATGCGACCTGGATGCCGCGCGCGCCGAAGCGGTCGCGGCCGAGATACGCGCGGACGGGGGAGACATGCGCTCCACGGCTCCGGTCGATCTGGCCGACCCCAACGCTGCCGCGGCCTGGGTCGACGCGGCCGCGGAGCGCGCCGGCGGGATCGACATCGTCTACAACAACGCCTCGGCGCCAAGGGTCGGGCCGTTCGCGGACCTGAGCTGGGAGGACTGGCGATTCACGCTCCGCAACGAACTCGATCTGATCTTCACGGTGACACGCGCCGCATGGCCGCACCTGGTCGCGCGGGGCGGCGGAACCGTGATCAACACCGCGTCGGTGTCGGCGCATCGTGGTGCGACGTTCATCGAGCAGGCCGCCCACGGCGCGGCCAAGGGAGGCGTGCTTGCGATCACGCGGCATTTCGCAGCGTCGGGCGCGCGGCACGGGATCCGCGCGAACTCGATCAGCCCGGGACTGATCGTGACACCCCAGATCGCGCCGTTCCTCGAGGAGCCCGGGCACCCGGTCCACGAGATGCTCGGTTCGCACCCGCTGGGTCGTCTAGGGCAGCCCGAGGACGTGGCGCGCGTGGCACTGTTCCTGGCGAGCGAGGACGCCGGCTACCTGAATGCGGTCGACATCGTGGTCGACGGCGGCCAGTCGCTGATCTCATGATCTTCTGGCGCGGGGAACCCGGATATGAGGAGGCGCGCGTCGGCCGGGTGTTCAACGCGCGCCGGCCGGAGCGTTATCCGGCTGGGGTCGTGATGGCCGAAAGCGAGGACGACATCGTCGCGGCCGTCCGGCTCGCGCGCGACCGTGGTCTGCAGGTGTCGGTGCGCGCGGGCGGCCATAGCTGGGCCGCCTGGAGCGTGCGCGACGATGCGCTGCTGATCGATCTCGGGGGAATACGCGAGATGACCTACGACCCGGACACCGGGATCGCCACCGCCACCCCGGCGGTGAAGGGCGGCGCCGAGCTGGTGCCGTTCCTGACCTCGCACGGACGGGCGTTTCCCGGCGGGCACTGCCCGAGCGTCGGGATCGGCGGCTTCCTGCTCCAGGGCGGTCAGGGGTGGAACGGCCGCAAGTACGGCTGGGCGTGCGAGCGCGTGGCGGCGATCGACGTCGTGACCGCCGACGGCGAGCTGATCCGCGCCGACGAGGAGCAGAACCCCGATCTGCTGTGGGCGGCCCGCGGAGCCGGGCCTGGCTTCTTCGGCGTGATCACGCGCTTCCATCTCCGCACGTATCCGCTGCCGCGGGCGATGACCCACGACACGTGGATGTTCGAGCTCGACGACCTCGAGCCGTTGCTGACCTGGATCGATGAACTGCTCCCGTCACTCGACCGCGTCGTCGAGCCGGTGATCGCGGCGACGCGGCTGCCGCGACCCGAGGGTCCGCCCGTGCTGCTGCTCCACACAACCGCGATGTGCGACACGCCTGAGGAAGCCGCGCGGGTGCTGGCTCCGCTCGTGGCCTGCCCGATCGCCGACCGCGCGATCGCGCACGAGCATGGTCCGACCACCGTTGAGCAGGAGAACGAGGCCCAGGCCGCACAGAACCCGGAGAGCCATCGCTACGCCGTCGACTGCACCTGGACCGACGCGCGGGCGCGGGAGCTCGCTCCGCATCTGCGCGCGGTGTGGTCAGAGCTTCCGACCGAGCACTCGTTCTCGATCTGGTACGGGTGGGCTCCGAGCCGGCAGCTACCGGACATGGCCTTCTCGATCGAGGGCCGTGCGTACATCGCCATTTACGCGATCTGGACGGACGCGACTGACGACGAGCGCCACCGCAGCTGGGTGGTCGACCACACGACGCGCCTGGCGGGGCTTGGGAAGGGCGTGTACCTCGGCGACACCGACTTCACCCGGCGCTCGGACCGGTTCCTGGCGCCGGAGAATTTCCGCCGGCTGGAGGAGGTCCGGGCGCGACGCGACCCCGACGGCCGGTTTTGCGGCTATCTGATCGCCGACGACGCCGGGCTCAACGCAGAACCAGACCGCCGTCGACGCACAGTGTCTGCCCCGTGATCGCGCCGGCCGCGTCGCTTGCGAGATACGCGACGGTCGCGGCGACATCGTCGGGGCGGAGCGGCCGGTCGATCGCCTGACGCGCCTGTACCTGAGCGAACGCCTCCGGCGGCGTGTCTGCGACCGCGGCCGGCGTCGGCGTTAGACCCGGTGCGATGCAGTTGACGGTGATCCCGTCGCGCCCGAGCGCGCGAGCCAGCGTGCGAGCGGTCCCGATCAGAGTGGCCTTGCTCGCCACGTACGCGAGCAGGTCGGGCGCCGGCGGATCCCACACCGTGTCCGACACCACGAACACGATGCGCCCATGGCCGCGCCCGGCCATCCCGGGCGCGAAGGCCTGGGCCAGCCACAACGCCGACTCGACGTTCACTGCCTGCACCCGGCGCCACCCGTCGAGATCAAGATCCGCCAGCGACGCCCGATCGAACGCGGCCGCGGCGTGCACGAGCACGTCGCAGCGACCGTGCGTCTCGAGCACGCGGGCAGCCGCGGCCTTCACGTCGTCGTGTGCCGCGAGGTCTACGGGTGTCTCGCCGGCCCGGTCGAAGACGGCGACGCTGTGGCCTGCAGCTTCGAGCGCCGCGACAATCGAGCTGCCGATCGCGCCGGCACCGCCGGTGACGACCGCGACGCGGTTCATGATCGCCGAGTCATGACTGCACGCATTTGACAGAAGTGTATACAATCACGGGAGTATCCGGAATCGAGACGAGGCTGAGGAGACCCATGTCCTACCAGGTCCATTCGCCGGCCACAGTGCGTGAGCTGCCGGGCGAGCCCGTGCCCTACTACCTCGCCGACGGTGACGGCCGCGCACATCTGCTGCTCGGCCAGGTCGGGCGCGCGCTGGCCTCGACCGAGGAGACCGCCGGCGCAATGTCCGTGATGACCGCGGTCGGCCCGGCCGGCGGACCGATCCCGATGCACCGCCACGAGAAGGAGCACGATTATTTCTTCTGTGTGCGCGGCGCGGTGCAGGTGTGGGCCGACGGCGCGAGCCGGATCCTTCACCCCGGCGACGTCGCCAGCGTCCCAGCCGGGGTCCTCCACGCCTACCAGTTCCACGGTCACTACAGCCAGTTCATGGGACCGATCGCGCCGGCCGGGTGGGATCGCTTCTTCGACTTCACCGGCACTCCTTACACCGGTCCCGCGTACCCGCTTCTCGACGCCAGCCCGCCGCCGTTCGCGAAGTTCGGAGCCGCCGAGGCCAAGTTCGCGATGACGTACTTCCCCGAGGAGCCGTACACCGAGGCGACGACCGGGCCCGACGACTCGCTCCCGGGTTCGAAGACCGCGTACTTCTTGAAGGCCGGCGAGGGGCCGCGCCACATCCTGTTCGGTCAGGTCGCATTCCAGCTGATGACCGGGGCCGAAAGCGGCGGACAGCTCGGAATGACGGTCACCGAGGGCCCCAGGAGCCAGGCGGTCCCCGCCCACGTCCACGAGCGCACGTACGAGGCGATCTATTGCCTGGACGGCAGGCTGCTCGTGACCATCGACGGCGAGGATCACCTGCTCACGCGGGGCGACTTCGTGAGCATCCCCGCCGGCGCCGAGCACACCTACGCGATGGACGCGCACCTGACGCGCTTCGCGAGCATGTACGGACCGGCCGGCGCCGAGCGCCTCCACGAGGTGGCGGGTCAGATCGCCGAGCAGCGCATCTTCCCCGAGCGCGCCGAGCCGGTCGACCGCGATCGACTGGCCGAAGCCGTCGCCGGTGCCGGACTGGACATCGTGTTCGCGGGCTGACGGGAGCAAGAGCATGGACATCGGACTTGCCATGACCGCGCGGGTCCTCCCCGGCGACGAGCGCCCGCTGGCCGACGTCTACCGGCAGCTGATCGATGAGGCCGTGCTCGGCGAGGAGCTCGGGTTCTCGAGCTGGCTGCTCGCGGAGCACCACTTCGCCGAAGACCGCCACAACCCGTCGCAGTTCCCTCTGCTCGCGGCGGCCGCTGTGCGGACCGAGTGGATTCGCCTCGGGACCTACGTGCTGCTGCTCGCGCTGCACAATCCGATCCGGGTCGCCGAGGACGCCGCGACCGTCGACATCCTCTCGAACGGGCGGCTGCTGCTGGCGATTGGCGCCGGTCCGATGGAGGGCGAGTGCGCGGTGTTCGGGATCCCGCCCAGGGAGCGGTTCGGCCGCACCTACGAGGCGCTCGAGATCATCGGGCGCTGCTTCAGCGGCGAGCGCTTCAGCCACGAGGGCCGCTACTACAGCTTCGCCGACGTCGAGATGACGACGACGCCTGTCCAGCCGGGCGGTCCGCCGATCTACATGGCGGCGATGGGACCGCAGAGCCTGGCCAAGGCGGGCGAGCGCGGCTACAACCTCGCGTCGGTGCTGCACACTCCGCTCGTGAACGTGTACGCCGACGCCCAGTCTGAAGCCGGGCGCAGCCGGGACGACTACCGCCTGATGTCAGGTCCCGTCACCGTCCACGTCGCGCCGACGAGAGCCCAGGCCTGGGACGAGGCCGAGCGCGCGCTGCACTGGTGGGTGACGTTCTACCGCCGGCGGGGATTCGAGATGCCACTGCCGGCCGTCGAGGAGATGCGCAACACACCGGGCGTCGGCATCTTCGGTCAGCCGTTCGCCGTCGGCACGCCGGATGATGTCTTGCGGGTCCTCGAGCGGCACAAGGATGTCGACCTCGATGAGATGGTGATCCAGTTCAACCACCCGGGAATGAGCGCCGATGCGGTGGCGCGGTCGATGCGGATGTTCGCCACCGAGCTGATGCCCGAGGTCAAGCGCTGGGGGCGCGCCGGCGCCTCGGCGACACTCGGCTAAACCGGGGTGGAGCACCCGACCGACATCCCGCTCCGACAGGCGAGGAGGCTGATCGCCCGCGCGATCGACAAGGCCGCCCACATCGGCGTGCGCGGCGCGTTCGCGGTCGTCGGGGGGAGCGGCATGCTCGTGTCGGCGTCGCGGATGGATCGCGGTGGCGCGGGCGGTATGGCACGGGCGCGGTCAAAGGCGTGGATCTCGGCCACGCAGCAGATCCCGAGCACCGAGCACCACCTGCGGATGGCGACGTTGCCGGCGCCGATCGCCGCGGGTTTTGTCGCTTGCTCGCCGGATGCGATGTTCCCGGGCGCCGGTGGTATGCCGATCTACTCCGACAGCGGAGTGGTCGTCGGCGGCTTCAGCGCCTCGGGCGCGACCATCGGACCGTTCGTCGACATCCCCGGGATCGACCGGCGGATGCTGATCGCCGACGGCAAGCCCGCGAACTCCGAGGACCTGGTCGTGCTGTGGACGCTTGGATTGCCCTATGAAGGGCAGCACGGCGACGACGAGAAACGGTGGCTGGACGCGTTCGGGGAGCTTCCCGACGAGCCCGGTCTCGGGTACGAAACCCCTCCGCCGGCGAGCCAACCGGAACACGAGTGGGCGCTCGCACTCGCCGACGCGGCGATCGCCGCAGCGGTCGCGCGAGAGACACCGATCGCGGTGGCGGTCGTTGACAGTCGCGGCGATCCGATCCAGCAGGACACGATGGATGGAGCGCCCAGCGCCGCGCCGCTCGTGGCGGAGGCGGTGGCCGCCGGCGCCGCCACGTTTCAGCGTCCGAGCACGGAGATCGACCCGACGATGACGACGGTGCTCCCGTACCGCGTGCTCACGGTGGCCGGCGGGCTACCGGTACGCGACGGCGATCGCGTGGTGGCCGGTCTCGGAGTCGCCGGTCCCATCACCGCCGTCTGTCAGGAAATCGCCGAGTCGGTGCTGGCGTGAGGATCTGCGTCGTCGGCGCCGGCGCGATCGGCGGCCTGTTCGCGGCCCACCTCGCCCAGGTCCCGGACGTTGAGGTCTGGGCGTTTGACCTCTCCGCCGAGCACGTCGCCGCGATCGACTCCGACGGACTCCGGATCACCGGACACGTCGAGCTGACCGCGCGGGTCCAGGCCCGCACGGATCCGTCCGAGATTCCGTCCTGTCCGCTCGGAATCGTCGCAGTCAAGGGAACCGCCACCGAGCCCGCGATCGCGGCGACCGCGCGGATCTTCTCCGGCGCAGCCGTCTGCAGCGTCCAGAACGGGATCGGCAATGAGGAGGTGATCGCCGAGCGCGTGCCGCGCGTGATCCGCGGGGTGACGCTTCCGGCCGGTCACGTGGTGGCGCCTGGCGTCGTCAACATGGTCGGGCCCGGACCGACGTGGATCGGGCCGTTCGAGCCCCAGCCGCCAACGGACGCGGAGATCGCAACGCTGGCGGCGCTGCTCAACCGGGGTGGCCTCGAGACGCGCGCCCGGTCCGACGCGCGCGGTGCCCAGTGGACGAAACTGTTATTCAACGCCTGCACGAATCCGCTGTGCGCGCTGACCGGTCTGACCCACGGGGAGTTGTGCGACTACGCGCCCACGACCCACCTCGTCGATGAGCTGCTTCGCGAGGGGATCGCCGTGGCCGACGCGCTCGGCATCGAGCTCGAGGACGACCCGGCCGAGCTCGTCTACAGCGCGGCGAAGGCCAACTACCGACACCGTCCGAGCATGCTCCAGGACGTCGCGGCGCACCGTCCAACCGAGATCGCGACGCTCAACGGCGGCATCGTCAGCGCAGCGGACGAGCTCGGGGTCCCCGTCCCTCTGCATCGCGCGATGTTCGATCTGATCAGGGGCGTGGAGCGCAGCTGGAGCGCGTAGCCAGAACACTTCGGCCGAATGTAGACGGATCTATAAACTGTATGCAATAATTCGGCGCGCCATGGATTCGCCGCAAAAGATCGATTGGAGCGAGCAGGAGTTTGCGGAGGTCAGGCCGGGGATCTTTGGCGCCACTGTCCATACGCCGCAGCTCACCGCCGTCCTCTACCGCTACAGCGCGGGGTCGAGCTGGGAGGAGCATCAACACCCGCAGGACCAGATCACGACAGTGCTCGAGGGGGAGATCGATTTCGTGGTCGCCGGCGACCCGGTCCACCTGGCAAAAGGCCAGCTTGCGACCCTGCCCGGAAACACACCGCACTCGGCAAGCGTGCCGAAGACCGGGGCCGTGACCCTGAACGTCTTGACGCACCGGGAGCAGACACCGGGTGTCTGACTGGCTAGGTCTCAGCGGCCGGCGCGTGCTGATCGCCGGCGGCGGGGGCACGATCGGCCGTGCGCTCGTCGACGGCTTCGTGACCGCCGGCGCTACCGTGGCCGTCACCGACGTCAGCGATGAGGCGATGGCCGGACTCGACGGTCAAACGGCCGCGCTGCACGCCGCCGACCTCACCGACGCCGCGGAGGCGAGGGACGCCGTAGCAAAGACCAGGGACGACCTCGGCGGGCTCGACGTGTTCGTCCACTGCGTCGGCATCAACGACCGCAGGCCGATCGAGGATTACGACGCGACCGACTTCGACAAGATCGTCGCCGTCAACCTCACGAGCGCGTTCCATACCGCGACCGAGGCGGCGGTCGGCATGCGAGAACAGCGGAACGGGCGGATCGTGTTCTTCTCCTCGGTCGCCGGGCGCAGCGGCCACAAGCACCACGGCCCGTATGCGGCCACCAAGGGCGCGATCAACCAGCTGATGCGGGTGATCGCGCACGAATACGCCGAGCATGGCGTGACGGCCAACGCGGTGGCGCCGGGTTACATGGACACCACCCTGACCCGCGGCTACCTCGCAGCCAATCCGGACAAGCGAGCGGCGCTTATCCAACTGATACCGGCGGGACGGTTCGGGACGCTGCCCGAAGTGGTTGACCCCGTGCTGTTCCTGTGCTCTCCGCATGCGAGCTTCATCACCGGTCAGGTTCTATACATCGACGGCGGTCGCACGATCGTGTGACGAGCGCGGGGAGCGAGATGCAGCGCAGATTCGAGAACAAGACTTTCATGGTCACCGGCGCCGGAACCGGATTCGGGGCGGCGCTTGCGACCCGCGCGGCCCAGGAGGGCGCGACGAAGGTGCTGATCCACTACCGCAGCTCGTCCGAGGGCGCTGAGCGGACCGCCGAGCGGGTGCGCGAGCAAGGAGCCGAGACCGAGATCGTCCAGGGCGACATCACCTCGTGGGCCGATATCCAGCGGATGGCCGCGTGGGCGTTCGAGGAGCAGGGCGGGATCGACGTGCTGGTCAACAACGTCGGCGACATGGCCTCCGGCCAGGCCTCGTGGAAGGAGGTCACCGAGGAGGCGATCGATCACGTGCTGGCGGTCGACATCAAGGGCACGATGCTGATGGTGCACGAGTTCGGCCAGCGGATGGTGCATGGCGACGGTGGCGTGATCGTCAACGTCGGCTCGACGGTGATCGTCCGCGGGAGCCCGCGTGCGCCACAGTACGCCGCGGGCAAGTACGGCTTGCTCGGGATCACCAAGTCGTACGCGAAGGCGCTGGCCCCGAAGGTCCGGGTGAACACGTTCGCGCCGGGGTTCATGGAGACCGAAGCGTTGCTGGCTCGCCCCGAGTGGAAGGCGGGACGCCGCGAGGACGTGCTCTCCGGCACCCCTGCTGGGAAGATTCCCAAGCCGGAGGATATGACCGGCGCGGCGCTGTTTCTCGCCAGCGACGACGCACATCACATCACCGGCTCCTACATGGTCGCCGACGGCGGTTACAGCATGCTCGGCGCCTGACGCCAGGAGGCACCCGATGGCAGACAACGGTCAGAACACCGAAGACGTCTACGAGCGGGTCCGCACCGCGATCCTCGACGGGCAGCTCGCGCCCGGGGCCGTGATGTCTCAGGTTGCGCTGGCCCAGGACCTCGGGATCAGCCGGACCCCACTGCGCGAGGCGCTACGGATGCTCCAGAGCGAAGGGCTGGTGGAGGGCGAGCCCAACCGTCGCGTCCGGGTCGCTCCGATGACCGCGCAAGACCTCGAGGAGCTGTACGTGATGCGCGTGACCCTCGAGGCCGAGGCACTACGCCTGTCGGTCCCGAGGATGACCTCCGAGGATCTGGCGCGCCTCGAGGGGCACATGGCCGAGATGGCCCACTACGCGGCCGAGAAGGACTACCGGCGCTGGAATCTCCCGCACGAGCAGTTTCACCGCGGTCTGACCGCGCACGCCGGCGACCGGGTGAACTTCGTGCTCGGGCAGATGTTCGACCACGCTGAGCGGTACCGGCGGCTCCACATCGGCCATGCACCAACCGCTTGGGCGACGGCCGATCACCGCGAGATCCTCGATGCCTGCAAGGCCGGTGACCGCGATCGCAGCGCGGGCCTGCTCGCCTCGCATCTGGCCAGAACGGGGTTCGAGGTCTCGAAGCTGCTCGACTCCGAGTACCGCCCGAAATTGCTGGAACTGGCGCTGGCCGATGCCGGCGGCGCCGCGCCGAGCAAGGGTCAGCGCCGCAAGGCGCGCTGACTCTGTCAGGATCCGCGGCAGACACCGATCGGCGGTGGGCGCCCGAGCGAGCGCATCTCCGCAGCGACTCCCGGAGGCCTGATGAGCACGCGTGTAATGCCGAGCGTTCGGACCCTAAGAGACCGGCCCGCGTGGAGGGCGCTCGAGAAGCACTACGACGAGCTCCGGCCCAAGCACCTGCGCGAGCTGTTCGCGGCGGACAAAACGCGCGGCGAACGGCTCGTGGCCGAGGGTGCCGGCCTGTACCTCGACTATTCGAAGAACCGGATCACTGAAGAGACGGTCGGGCTCCTGAAAGCTCTAGCCGAGCAATCGGGGCTGAACGACGCGATCGAGGCGATGTTCACGGGCGAGCGGATCAACGTGTCCGAGAACCGGTCGGTTCTGCACGTCGCGCTCCGGATGCCGAAGAGCGCCTCGCTGATCGTGGAAGGGGTCGACGTGGTCAAGGAGGTGCACGAGGTCCTCGACCGGATGGCGGCGTTCTCCGACCGCGTAAGGTCGGGAGAGTGGCGGGGTCACACCGACCGTCCGATCCGGAACGTGGTCAACATCGGGATCGGCGGCTCGGACCTCGGGCCGGTGATGGCCTACGAGGCCCTGCGCCATTACTCCGACCGCGACATGACGTTCCGGTTCGTCTCGAACGTCGACTCGACCGACATCGTCGAGGCAACCCGCGACCTCGACCCGGCGGAGACGTTATTCATCATCTCCTCGAAGACGTTCACGACGCTCGAGACGATGACCAATGCCCGGTCCGCGCGCGAGTGGTCGCTGGCGGCGCTTAAGGACGAATCGGCGGTCGCCAAGCACTTCGTCGCGGTCTCGACCAACGCCGAGAAGGTGACCGAGTTCGGTATCGACACCGACAACATGTTCGGGTTTTGGGAGTGGGTCGGCGGCCGCTACTCGATGGACTCGGCGATCGGCCTGTCGACGATGCTCGCGGTCGGCCCCGACGGGTTCAACGAAATGCTCGCGGGCTTCCACGCCGTCGACGAGCACTACCGGAGCACGCCCTTCGCGCAGAACCTGCCGATGCTGATGGGGATGCTCGCCGTCTGGTACGGCGACTTCTTCGGCGCACAGACCGTGGGCGTGATGCCCTACGAGCAGTACCTCAAGCGCTTCCCCGCGTACCTCCAGCAGCTGACGATGGAGTCGAACGGCAAGCACGTCATGCTCGACGGACGCCACGTTGACTACGACACCGGCGCGGTGTTCTGGGGCGAGCCGGGAACCAATGGCCAGCACAGTTTCTACCAGCTGATCCACCAGGGGACGCGGCTGATACCGGTCGATCTGATCGGCTTCGCGAAGACTCTGAACCCGCTCCGTGACCACCACGACCTGCTGATGTCGAACGTGTTCGCGCAGGCCGAGGCGCTCGCGTTCGGCAAGACCGAGGACGAGGTCCGGGCCGAGGGCACGCCCGAGAACGTCATCCCGCACAAGGTGATGGAGGGCAACCGCCCGACGAACACGATCCTCGCCGAGCAGCTCACGCCGCGCACGCTCGGGAGCCTGGTTGCGCTGTACGAGCACAGCGTGTTCACCCAGGGCGTCGTGTGGGAGATCGACTCGTTCGACCAGTGGGGCGTCGAGCTCGGCAAGGTCCTCGCGGCCCGGATCATCCCAGAGCTCGAGAGCGCCACAGACCCCAACCTCACCCACGACAGTTCGACCAACGCGCTGATCCGCCGCTACCGGACCATGCGCTGAATCTGACAAGCACCGACAGCCAGGAGAGCGAATCACATGCCGACGGACAAGCCGATGCAACTGGGAATGGTCGGACTGGGGCGGATGGGTTCCGGCCTCGTGCGGCGCCTGACGCGCGACGGGCACCACTGCGTCGGGTACGACCGCAACGCCGATGTAGTCAAATCGCTCGAGGCCGAGGGGATCACGGGAGCGAACTCGCTGGAGGAGTTCGCGTCGAAGCTGGAGAAGCCGCGGTCCGCGTGGGTGATGGTGCCGGCGGGCGAGATCACGACGCAGACGATCCGCGCCGTCGCGGACGTCTTCGAGCCCGGCGACGCGATTATCGACGGCGGCAACACGCACTACCACGACGACCTGCGTCACGCGGCCGAGCTCCGCGAGAAGGGCATCCATCACATCGACGTCGGCACGAGTGGCGGCGTGTACGGCCTCGAGCGCGGGTTCTGCCTGATGATCGGCGGAGAGGACGACGTCGTCGAGCGGCTGTATCCGCTGTTCGGGTCGATCGCTCCCGGAGTCGGGTCAGCCCCGCGCACGCCGGGCCGGACCGGGGATCCCAGCCCATCGGAGACCGGATTCCTGCACTGCGGCCCCAACGGCGCCGGCCACTTCGTGAAGATGGTCCACAACGGGATCGAGTACGGGATCATGGCCGCCTACGCGGAGGGGCTGAACATCATCCAGAACGCGAACGCCGGCAAGCGCGTCCAGGAGTCGGACGCCGAGACCACGCCGATGGAGCACCCGGAGTACTACCAGTACGACATCAACACCGCGGAGGTCACCGAAGTGTGGCGCCGCGGGAGCGTCATCGCCTCCTGGTTGCTCGACCTGACCGCGGAGGCGCTGCTCGAATCGCCCGCGTTGGACGGCTTCTCCGGCCGCGTGTCGGATTCGGGCGAGGGGCGCTGGACGTCGCTGGCGGCGATCGACGAGGGCGTGCCTGCGCCCGTTCTCACCACCGCCCTGTACTCGCGGTTCGCCTCTCGCGGACTCGACGACTACGCGAACAAGGTGCTCTCAGCGATGCGCCAGATGTTTGGCGGCCACCACGAGAAGGCCGCAAGCTGACCGCCACCGCGGACCCAATCGAGCGCGAGAAGCAGATCGCCGCCGAGGCGGCGGCGCAGCTCGTACAGGACGGGATGCTGGTCGGGCTGGGGACCGGCTCGACGGCCGCCTACCTGCTGCCGCCCCTGGCGGCCCGGAACCTCGACATCACGTGCGTCGCAACCTCGCCGGCGACGTCGCAGGCGGCGCGGGCGCTCGGGATCGAGGTCGTGTCGTTCGCCGGACTCGAGGCGCCGACCCGGCTCGACATGACGATCGACGGGGCGGATCAGGTCGACCCGGCGGGCTGGCTGGTCAAGGGCGGCGGGGCCGCTCACACGCGGGAGAAGGCGGTCGCGGCCGCGGCCGACCGGTTCGTCGTGATCGTGTCATCGAACAAGGTGGTGGAGCGGCTGACGCCGCCGATCCCGCTCGAGCTGGCCGAGTTCGGTCTCGCCGCGACATTCGAGCGAGTCCAGCCGGCGCGCCTACGGGACGTCGCCCACAGCCCTGACGGCGGCGTAATCGCGGACTACCTGGCGGAGTTCGATAAGCCAGAGGAGCTCGCCACCTGGCTGTCGACGCAGCCCGGCGTGGTCGAGCACGGCTTGTTTCCCGCCTCGATGGTCGCCGAGGTGCTGATCGGCTGCGGTCAGGCGGTCGAGCGGATGACCCCCCCGTCGGCGAACGAGTAAGGCGGGCACGGGCCCGTGCAGACCAGCTCGACGCCATCGAGCAGGTCGCCGAGCTCGGCGACGAGCGCGACGAATTCGCCCACCCGGGCGCGGTCGACGAGGTAGGCGTCGAGCACGGGCAGGTCATGGCGGGGACTGAGCGCGCGGCGGATGCTGCGCGACAGAGCCCCGAGCGGACCGAGCTCGCTCGCGAGTCGCCGTGCGCTCTGGCGAGTTTCGAGACGGTGGCGCAGGTACGCCGCGTCCGACTCCCACCGCGCATCCGGGGCGTCGGCAGAGCCGTCGCGCCACCACGCGTGCAGGCCGAGCTCGACGGCTCCGCGAACGTCGTCGAGCTTGGCCACGAAATCGCGCCGGCGCCGGCGGAGCATCGCGCGGGCCGCGTCGTCGTCGTCGAGGATGCGCCCGAACTGCGCCGGGAGGATCGCGAACGAATCCATCAGGCGCTGCACGGTCGACTCGTACTCGTCCAGCGCCTCGGCGGCGGCCAGCGGGGCTGGATCGTCGTGATCCGTCACGATCGCCATCAGCGGCCCGTCGGCGATGCCCCGCAGCGGCTGGTCGTCGATCCCGGTCCCCGAAACGTGGCCCTGGTCGGCTTCGACGACGCCGTAGAGGAAGACGCTCATGGAGCGCCGGTCGTCGCGACGAGCGGCGCGACGTCCTGCGTGACGTCGCGCGCTCGTGCGCCTGGACTCGCACCTGCCTCACGGCCATGGACCGGACCGTGACCGGTGCACCCTCCCACAGCTCGAGCCTCGCGGGACAATGTCCAACCTCTCCAGCCGTTTCGTTACCCACACCTTGAGTCCGCCGATCCAAAAATGGACGAATGTTCGATGCCGATTTGGCCGCTCCACTACGCGGATGATCGATCAGGGGCCGATGCCCCGTTCGTGCGCCATGGCTTGCGGCGGTTGATTTCGCGGCCCGCGCCCGTGAAGATTGGTCTCTCTTCTTTGCAACGGGACCCTGAGTCATGTCTGGAAGCGACGATCAGACACTGGCTGGCATCACGTTGATGGGGCATTCCGTCCGCACGGCACCGGACGGTTTCCTCGCGCGCGCCCGCCTGTCGATACCGCGGTTTGACGTCCGGCGCAGCTATGCGGCGGAAGCGCTGCTGCTCGTCTCCGCGTACTACGCCGCCGCCCACATCGGCTACGCGTTCCGGTTCTCCGGCCCGGTTGCTTCCATCGTGTGGCTCCCGGTGGGCGTCGGGATCTCGGGCCTGTACCTGTTCGGTCTCCGCTTATGGCCCGCTGTCGTGATCGGCGATCTCCTCGTCAACAACTACTCGGCGCTGCCGGTCGGCGCGGCCGTGGGCCAGAGCTTCGGCAACCTGCTCGAGGTCATGATCGGGGCGGCGCTGCTGCGCCGGTACGTCTCGCGCCGAGCGCCGCTCGACACCGCCACGGGGGTCGTGGGTGTGTTCGCCGCGCTCACCGTCGCGACCGCGGTGAGCGCGATCATCGGACCGCTGTCGCTTGCCATCCATCACGTGATCCCCTCGGGATCGATTCTGCGGGTGGCGCGCACGTGGTGGCTCGGCGACTTCTGCGGCGCGGTCATCGTGCTCCCGCTGGTTCTCGCGTTCAGCGCTCCGTCGTCGCATCGGTGGCTGCGAGGGCACGTCGTCGAGGCGAGCCTGCTGCTGGCGACGCTGATCGGTCTCAGCACGGTGGCCGCGCAGGTCGGCGGACCTTCGACCTACCTCGCGTTTCCGGTGCTGATCTGGGCCGGGTTCCGGTTCGGGCCGCGCGGCGCGACGATCGCGATCGCGATCAGCGCGGCGTTCACGATCTGGGGGGCAACCGACTTCCCCGGACCCTTCATGGTCAACGGGAACGACAGCATCCCCTCGACCCAGATCTATCTCGCGGTCGCGGCCCTGGCGACGCTGGCGGTGGGCGCGCTGGCCTCGGAGCGTGAGCAGCTCGCCAGGAGCGTGCGCGCGTCCAGAACCCGCATCGTCCTCGCGGCCGACGACGAGCGGCGACGGCTCGAGCGCAACCTCCATGACGGCGCTCAGGGCCGCCTCGTCGCGCTTGCGGCCAGGCTTGGGCTGGCCGCCGAAGCGGCACGCGAGGCGCCGGAGACCGCCGCGGGGTCGTTCGAGACCGCCCACGACGAGCTGCTGGTCGCGATCGACGAGCTCCGCGAGCTGGTCCAGGGAATCCAGCCGGCGGCGCTCCGGCAGTTCGGCCTCGCCAGCGCAGTCGAGGACTTCGCCGCGCGATCGGTGACCCCGATCGAGCTGGTCGAGCTTCCCCGCCTCCGGCTGGACGAGACGACGGAGGCCACCGCGTTCTACATGATTCGCGAGGCAATCACGAACGCCGAGCGATACGCGAACGCGTCGGTGATCCGGGTCCGCGCTCACCTCCACGGGTCGAGCCTCACCGTCGAGGTCCAGGACGACGGCATCGGCGGCGCGGTCGAGCGCAATGACCGCGGGCTTCAGGGGCTCCGAGACCGGGTCGAGGCTACCGGTGGCAGGTTCGAGCTGGACAGCGAGCCCGGCGCCGGCACCCGGATCTGGGCCGAGATCCCGCGGGGCGTCACCCGATAGCGACAGCGCTCGTCGCCGGCGAACGCGCCGGCGCCGCCGCGGCTAATCCGGCGACGCGCTGTTCCCACTCGCGAGGAAGAGCAGCGCCGCCTTCACGCGCCGGCTGACGTCGTCGGGGCTGTCGAGCTCGAGCTTGGTGAAGATCGCGTTGATGTGCTTCTCAACCGCGCGCTTGGTGAGGACGAGCGACTCCGCGATCGCCGCGTTGCTCTTGCCTTGGGCAAGCTCGGCGAGCACGTCGTGCTCGCGCCGCGTGAGCACCGACAGCGGCGACCGCGCGCCGACGCTGCGTGCTCGCACGAGGACCTCCACGACCTTGGGATCGATCACGGATCCGCCGGCCACCACCGCCTCGATCGCCGCCATCAGCTGATGCGGATCGCTCACTCGTTCCTTGAGCAGGTACGCCCGGCCCGCGCTGCCGGAATCGAGGAACGCGAGCACGTAGCTGGGGTCGGCGAACTGGCTGAGGACCACGACGCCGATGTCCGGGTCGCTCACCCGCAGCGCCCGGGCCACCTGGATGCCCTCGTCGGTTCCGGTGGGCGGCATGCGGATGTCGGTCAGCACGGCGTCGGGCCGCTCGCGTTCGATCGCGGCGGTCAGCGAATCGCGATCGCCACAGAACGCGACAGCCTCGACGTGGTCGAAACCGGACACGATCCGCTTGAGCGCCTCGCGCATGAGGAATGTGTCCTCGCCGATCACGACCCGAATGTGCCTTTTGGGGTGGAGGCCTTCGTACGAAGGCTGGACAGACGGATGGTTCACGGCGCCTGGACCTCTGCAGCTTCAGCCCCTGATGGGGGTCCTAAATTAGCGCGTTTACGAGACGTTTCTGTGGCCCTGGAACTTGTGGTGCAGACACCACACGGCCCGGGGTGCAAGCACGCTCAGGAGCCGTCGACTCCCTCTTCCGAGAGGAAGATCAGCGTCGCCTTCACCCGTCGACTGACGTCCTGCGTCTCGGGCAGGTTGAGCTTCGAGAAGATCGAGTTCACGTGTTTCTCGACGGCTCGTTTGGTGAGGACGAGCGACTCGGCGATCGCGCTGTTGCTCTTGCCCGCGGCGATCTCCGCAAGCAGCTCGCGCTCGCGCGCGGTCAGCTGAGAGAGCTGTGACTTCGCCGCGCGCGAGCGGGCCTCGATCAGGACGTCGACGATGATCGGATCGATCACCGAGCCGCCGCGGGCGACGGCCTTGATCGCGTCGAGCAGCTGTTCCTTGTTGCGGATTCGCTCCTTCAGCAGATACGCGCGGCCGCCCGTTCCCTGCTCGAGCAGGCTCAGCGCGTAGGCGGGCTCGGCGTACTGGCTGAGCACGACGACGCCGATCTCGGGACGCGTGTCGCGCAGTGACCGCGCGATCCGGACGCCCTCCTCGGCGCCAGACGGCGGCATCCGGATGTCGGTCAGGACAACGTCGGGATCCCAGGTACTGATCGCGGTGAGGAGCTCCTTGCCGTTGGTGCAGACCGCGACCAGCTCAACGTCGGCCGCCGCGCTCAGCGTGGCGGTGAGGAATTCCCGGATAACATAGGAGTCCTCCGCGACGACGACCCGGATCTGCCGGGTGGCGCCCTCACTTGCCGGTCGGGTGTCTGGCTGCACGGTCGTGCCCACTAGTTTCCTCCGTCGCGCAATCGTGGTTCGGTCACCAGTTGTTCACAAGGGCGTCCGCCTCTCCCGCTGCCCCTGGCATGCACCACAGTTGGGCCCGCCGGGGGTGCATCATCATCCCGATCGGACGATGACGAGCCCGGGGCGGTTCGATGCGATCCACCGTCATGAGCTCTCCGGTGTCCCGTGCGTCGGAATCGGAAGCGACGTCAGGCGCCTTGTCGATCACGTGGCTCGGTCACGCCACCGTGCTGGTTGAGATCGACGGGGTGAGGGCGCTCACGGACCCCGTGCTGCGCGACCGGGTTGGTCCGCTGGTGCGGATCGTCCCGAGTGTGGAGCTCGCGGGGTCGGTCGACTGCGTGCTCCTCTCGCACCTGCACGCGGACCATACCGACCTTCCGACACTTCGCGCCCTCGAGCGCTGCGGGCCGGTGCTGGCTCCGTATCCAGCGCGGGAGTGGCTCGCCCGCAACGGGCTGCGAGACGTCCGCGAGCTCCATCCCGGGGGCGAGATCGGTGTGGGCGGACTTCGGATCTCGGCCACGGCGGCGGTCCACGACCATCGGCGCCGCCCTTTCGGGCCGGCCGCCGAGCCGGTCGGGTACGTCATCCGTGGGTCGCGGGCTGTGTACTTCGCCGGCGACACCGACCTGTTCGCGGGCATGGCGGAGCTGCGCGGCGCGGTCGACGTCGCGCTGCTTCCGGTGTGGGGGTGGGGGGCCAGCGTCGGCGCCGGCCATCTCGACCCGAAGAGCGCCGCCGAGGCGGCAGCTCTTATCGCGCCCGCGATCGCGATCCCGATTCACTGGGGAACGTTCGCCCTCGCCCGCCCGGCGAGGCGTGCGCCGGATCCCGAGCGGCCTGCGCGCGAGTTCGCGGAGCTGACCAAGCGATACGCGCCCGCGGTCGACGTGCGAGTGCTCAAGCCGGGGCAGCGCACGATGCTCAAGCCCGGGCAGCCCACGACGCTGTAGGACCCGCCGCTTCTGCTTACGCTGGGGATTTCCGGGTAAGAAGGCCCGGCTGTCCTGCCAGACAGAGGTCTATCCAGATGATCCAGATATCGGAGGACGCTCTTCGCGACGGCTGCGACCGCGCGCGCGACCTGTTCCTGCTCAACCGGCTGCGCGGACACCGCGAAGCATCGGCCAGCTTCGATGCCGTGTACGAGGCGCTCGGGATCGAGACGGAGATGCGCGAAACGCTCGAGAGCGTGCTGGGCGAGCTCGTTCCGATCAAGGGAGTGCCGCTGGTCGAGGCGACGGCGGTCGCTTCCATGGCGGCCGGCGTGCTCGTCGGGGTGCTGATCGCCGACAGCACGCTTCCGGCCGACGAGCTCGACCTGCCCGTCGTCGAAGACCCCGCCTGATTCGAACCCGCGAGCGTCATCCGATCCGGGCGATGCGCCATGAGCGGACCGGTTCGAGTATTCCTGTCGTGTCCTGGCTGGACGAGGCCGAGCGGTTGGACGTCGCGGTGTACGCCGCGATCGCGGGCACGCCGACGCCGCAGCTCGACAACGCGATGCGACGGCTGTCACATGCCGCCAACTATTCGCGCCTGTCGATCGCGTCCGGCGCGCTGCTGGCGACCTTCGGCGGACAGAAGGGGCGGCGCGCCGCGGCTACCGGTCTCGCCTCGGTGGCCGCCACCTCCGCATTCGTGAACCTGATCGTGAAGCCGCTCGGGCGCCGACCCCGACCGGACCGTGCCGCCGAGGAGGTACCCGAGGAGCGTCACGTGAAGATGCCGACCTCGCGTTCATTCCCGTCCGGCCACACGGCCGCCGCGGTGGCGTTCGCCGGCGGCGTGGGTAGCGTGCTCCCCGCCGCCGGCGTCCCGCTACATCTGTTGGCCGCGCTGGTCGGCTACTCGCGCGTTCACACGGGGGTCCATTACCCCGGCGATGTGCTCGCCGGCGCCTTGATCGGCGCGATGGTCGCCGACGTCACGGCCGGAGCGCTCGACGCCCGGCGCGGCTGAGCTGGTCGGCGGGCGCCCATCCGCACGAGCTCGTCGATCAGGTTGAGGACTTCCTGGTGGGAGCCGCGCCGGCGCCGCGCGACGGCTTGCACCATCCGGCTTCCGAGATCGTCGGGCTGTGGCCAGAGCATCAGCGCAAACATGCCGCGGACGAGCAGGAACCGGGTCCAGCGCCGGCGGGCGGCGTCACCGGCCCACTCGATCACGCGATCGGCTCGAGCGCGCTGGATGTCCTGCGGCGCGCGCGTCCCGACGATCGTCGATGCGTAGCGGTACAGGTCCTGGCGGCGGTCGTCGTCGATCCAGTCGTTGTACGCCCTCAGGCACGAACCGATCACCGGGCACACGGACATGGGATGGTCGCTGAAGGGCTCGCCCGCGAGCATCGACGCGAGCTCCATCACGCACGCTCCCTCCTCGGGCGAGTTGTGCCTACCTTTGCTCAGCTTGATGGTTTGGTATGTCGCGGGGGACATGGACGCCTCCTATCGTCGCGTGGTTGATCGGCCGATGCGTTTCACTCGTCGGCCTCGAGGTCGTAACCGATCGCCATCGCCAGCCGGGGTGCCGTGGACACGACCCGGGCGAGTCCGACCGCCGGGGCCACGGCGATCAGCACTCCCACGATCTCGGCTTCCGTCGCGCCGGCCTCGACCGCGCGATCGACCGTCGCTCGGAGCGAGCTTGTGGCAGCGCCGAGGGCCAGCAGCGCGCCCAGCTGGACGAGCAGGTCAACCTTCGGACGCAGCGCCGCGCTCCCGCCGGCGTCGGATCCGCTTGCGAGAACCATCCCGATGGACTCCTCGTCGTTGAGCGCCAACCGGCGGAGAAGGCGTTCCGTTTCATCCACAGCCGCGAAGCTAGCCGCGACGGTGGGGCGTTCATCGTCCGATCCGGGTGATGCGGATGGCCGAGGCGAGCGCATAATCCGCCTGCGCACGTGAACTGGGACCGTGGTGCGCGCTTCCTCGAACACGGGGGCGCGCCTCCTTGCCTCGGGACGGCCGCTCGGAGAGGTTGTCACCGGCAGCAGCGCCCGTTGCTCTGCCGTGCGCCCCGATGCCACCCGCCGCTACAGCCCCAGTCCTGCGCCCTCGGCTTTCGACGAAGACAACCGTCGATCGCGCGAAGCCGGGGTCCGAGCCGGGGAGCCGTACGCGCCCGACCCGCGATGGGCTCGTGAGGCGAACCGCGCTCGTCCGGCGGCTGGCCGCCTCGCGGGATGCGTCGCTGGTCGTGATCGTCGCCCCACCGGGGTACGGCAAGTCGAGCCTGCTCTCGGAGTGGTCCGAGCACGACGAGCGTCAGTTCGTTTGGGTCGCCCCGGAAGCGCTGGTATGCGGCGACGTCACCTCGGCCGCAGGCTCGATCCTCGCGGGCGCGGAGGATCGTGGCGAGCTCGTGGTCGTGCTCGACGACGCCCATCTGGCTCCGTCCGACAGCGCGCGCCAGCTGCTCGAGCTGCTCCTGGCGAAACTGCCCGCGGGCGCGACGATCGCGCTCAGCTCACGGACCGAACCTCCCCTGCCACTGGGACGGCTGCGGGCGCGCCGCGCGCTGATCGAGGTGCGCATTCCGGACCTGGCGATGATGCCCGCAGAAGCTTCGATCCTGTTACGCCAGGCCGGCCTCGAGCCCGACTTCACCGCCGTGCAGGCCCTCGTCAGAAGGACCGAGGGCTGGCCGGCAGGGCTGTATCTGGCGGCGCTGGCGGTCCGCGGACAGGCCGACGTTGCGGGCGCGCTCAGCCGCGTGCGCGGTGACGATCACCATCTCGCGGAGTACTTCCGCGACGAGGTCCTGTCGGCGCTGGCGCCCGATCTGGTCGAGTTCGCGGTTCAGACCTCCGTGCTCGACGAGCTGTCGGGGCCGGTCTGCGATGCGGTGCTCGAGACCCGCGGGTCGGCGCTGACGCTGGGCCGGCTCGAGCAGGCAAGCCCGCTGCTGCGCCCGCTCGATCCGGCTCACGAGGTGTACCGCTGGCATGCACTGTTCCGAGACGCCTTGGGCGCCGAGCTGCGGCGGACCGCGCCAGAGCTTGTGAACGCGCTCCACGAGCGTGCGTGTGCGTGGTACGACACCCGTGGCGATACCGACCGGGCGATCGGGCATGCCGTGTCCGCCGGCGATCTCGTACGCGCGGGAGATCTCCTGTGGGCGAACATCGTCGCCTACGTAACTCAGGGTCGCAACGAGATCGTCCAGGGCTGGCTTCAGAGCTTCAGCCGCGACGAGCTCGGCAGCCACGCGCCGCTTGCCCTCGCGGCGGCGCACAGCTTCCTCGCTGCGGGGAACGCCGCGGAGGCCCGCCACCTCGCCGTCGCGGCCGCCGCGGCCGCCGAACGAAGCCGGGGCGCGCGCGCTCGGCGCTCGCTGCGCGCCGGGCTCGCGGGGATCGAGGCGATCGTCGGTCGAACCGGCGTCGTCGGCATGGGGGAGGCGGCCGAACGTGCCTACGAGCTCGAGCCCGAGGACAGCCCGTGGCGTCCGATGTGCCTGTTCCTACGCGGCACCGCTCTCCATCTGGCCGGGGACCGCGCCGGCGCCGTCAAGCTCCTCGACGAGGGGGCCGATCTGAGCGCCGCGACGGCCCCCACTGTCACGTCGCTGTGCCTCGCGCAGGCCGCGATGGCCGCGATCGAGGAGCAGGACTGGGACACCGCCGCGGAGCTCACCGACAGGGCCGGCCGCGTGATCGAGGAGCGCGGCCTCGCCGAGCATCCGATCTGCGCGCTCGCGTTCGCCGCGTGCGCCGCGGTGCGCGCACACCACGGACGCGCCGACGAGGCCAAGCGCGACCTGCGGAGCGGGATCGAGCTACTCACCGTGCTGGGCGACTTCATCCCGTGGTACGGCGCCGAGGCGCGGATCCTGCTCGCGCACGCGTCGCTGTGGCTGGCCGACGTCGTCGGCGCGCGCACGCTGCTGGCCGAGGCCTCGCGGCTCGCACGCAGGGCGTCCGGCGCGGTGATTTTCGAGCACTGGTTCGACGACGCCTGGTCGTACATGGACGCGCTTGCCGAGACCAGCCTGTCGGGTCCATCCTCGCTCACGATCGCTGAGCTGCGGATCCTTCGCTTCCTGCCGAGTCATCGTTCGTTCCGCGAGATCGCGGCTCAGCTCGGCGTGTCGGCCAACACCGTCAAGACTCAGGCGCACGCCGTCTACCGGAAGCTCGGCGCCGCCTCTCGGTCAGAGGCGGTGATGCGCGCGTCGGACGCCGGCTTGCTCGGTCAGTAGCGGTTCCGCCGGGTCTCCCGGAACTGCATCGAACCCGAGTGCGAGGGCGAGCCGTGGTGCGCTCTCGACCAGCTGAGCCGTGCCGGCCGCTGATCCGGTGGCGACGAGCACGGCCGCGAGCGCGGCGTCATCGGCGCCGGTCGTAGACGCGAGCTCGACCGCCCAGCGCAACGACTCGGTACACGCGCCGACCGCGATCAGCGCGGCGAGACGAACCAGAACCTGTGTCCTGCGGTCGAGCGCCGGCTGGGTCAACGAATGGCCGCGCTCGAACTCCGGCGTCGGCGCCATCGCCGTCCGCAGCGATGGCTCATCGTGTGCCGCCAGGCGTCGTAGCAGATCCCGGGCTTCGCTCATGATCGCGCTCTCGGCATCGTCCCCGCGCGTCGCGGCCGTGGCATCGCCCGAATCGGATGAGAAAATGGGTAAGACCGACGCGGCTACCAGTACGCGCACTCGGCGAGCGCCTTGGCCACGAGTTGCGCGCGCGAGCGCGCGTTCATCTTGGTCATCGCGTTGCGCGTGTGGGTGCGGACGGTGTTGTGCGCTATCCGCAGCTCATCGGCGACCTCCGGGCCGCTGAATCCCTCGGCGAGCAGCTTCACCACCTCGAGCTCCCGCTGGGAGAGATCGGCGCGCACGCTCACCTCTGGACCTTCGTCGCGAATCCGCGCTCCGCGGGCGGCTCTCAGGGCGACGAACAGCACCAGCTGCCGGCCGGTGACGATCTCGGGGTGGCCCGCGAACTCGACGGTCACATGACCGCCGTCCGCACGCAGCATCTCGATCGTGCCGGTGAACTGCTTCTGGCGCAGGGCTGCGTTCCACTGCTCGGCCGGTACCGGCGAGCGGTCCGCGCGCAGCTCCGAGACGGGCCGTCCGATCAGGTCGCTCGGCCTGTATCCGAGCAGTTGGACGTACGCGCCGTTGACCTCGACGTGGCGGCGCTCGTCGTCGAGCAGCACCATCGCGTTCCGCGATTGGTTGAATGCGTCCCGGAACAGAGCCGACCAACCGGTTCGATTCTCCGCTGTCTCGGTGGTCATGGGCGTCGTTACAACTCTCGCAGGGATGGGGGCGCGCGTCCAGACCACGCCCGGAACGGTGGTGCAGACTTCCCCGGCGTGACGCATGGTCGCCGTGTTGCCCCCGCCGCCGCCGAGTGGGACCCTCGCGTCGTGAAGCCCGCCCGCAAGCTCGCGGCTGCAGTCACGGTCGCGCTCGTCGCCGGGGCGCTGGTGGCCTGGGCGGTCCCCGCGGCGGCACAACCGACGACCACGTCGACGCCGACGCAGACGACTACCACGACGGTCTCGACGACGATCACCGAGCCGCCGAAGACCACGACCGACACCACGACGAAGACCTTCACTCAGACCGAGACGATCAGGAACAACACGACCAGCGTGATCAGCGGGACCACGCCTACGACCGAGAGCAAGTCGGGCAGCAACGTGGCGTGGTGGGTGTGGGTGCTGATCGGCCTCGGTGCGGTGGGCGTCGCGGTCGCGATCTTCCAGCTCGGCCGCGGGAGCGGCAGCCGCTCGCAGGCCGCTGCCGGGCAAGCTCCCGGGCCGTACGACCGCACGTATCGGGGCCCTGACCCGAACGACCCGAACTATCGCGGCCCCGGACCCGACGACCCGTATCGCGGCGGTCCCGACGACCCCTATCGCGGCGGTCCCGACGACCCGACCCATCCGGGTTCGCCCCCGCCGCGCTCACGGTAGGAATCCCCGCTGGGAGCGGCCCCGGCCCGACGGAGTCGCTCCGCGCCGCTCTCACCGCTTTCACCCCAGTAACCCGCCACTCGCCACCCCCGGGGGGCCGAATGCATATTCGTCGTTGCCATGCCGGGACGAATATGCATTCGGCACCGGAGAGGCGGCGAATGATCAGTTATCGGGGTCGCGGGTTCGGCTCACGTGAGCCGGGTCCTCGGGTTCGGCTCACGTCAGCCGGGTCGCGGGTTCGGCTCACGTGAGCCGGGTCGCGGTCTCGGGTCACGTCAGCTGGAGGATCCCGTACACGGTGAGCGCGGCGCCCGCCACGGCAGCGAGCGGGGCCACGACTATCGGCCAGCGTGTCTGGATCCAGTTGCTGACCGGAATCAGCACGTCCGCCCCCTTTTCGCCCATGGTCGCGCGGACGACCACGACCGCGATCAGCGGCAGGACGTAGATCAGGTTGTAGAGGACGAGCAGGAAAACCTTGCCGGGCGCGGACACCCTTGCTCCAAGCACCATCGCGATCGCGGCGAAATACGGGAATGCCGTCAGCAACTCGACGCCGGCGATGCCGGCGCCGAGCAGCACCGGTGAACCGACCGAACTGTGTTCCCGGGGAGAGTCCGAAGGTTTCGACGCGAGCGCGTCGCGGCGCCACCAGAGCACCGCCGCACCGGCCATGAGGAGGATCCCGACGCCCACGATGATGTCGTACTTGACCGTCCGGGACGGCTTCGGGACCAGTGACAGGATCAGATCGCCGAGACCGAGCGCGATCGCGAGCCCTCCCGCGAGCGTGACCACGAACGTCGTGACCGTGAACTCGATCGTGCGCCGGATCGGGCTGCCCCCGAGTGCGAGATACACGGCGGCCACAATCAGCGAGGGGTTGAGCGAGTCAGGCAGTGCGATCGCCACCACCGCGAGCGCAAGCGCGGGCACGGTCGTGAGGTTCGTGCGCGCTCACGACGCGCGCATCACCCCGAACAGATGACGAATTCAGAAGCCGAGCGGGTGCTCGGTCTCCGGAAGCCGGTCAAGGCTTCGACGCAGCTTGGCCAGCGCCTTGCCGGCGCGGTTAGCCCGCAGCGCGGCAAGCGCGTTCGGGACCTCCCAGCCGGCGAACATCGGGCAGCCGATACAGATCACGACGACCAGCGGAATCGCTTCGGCGGGAGCGGGAGCGAGGATCGCGGCGACGCACACGCCGGCGCTGATCAGCACGGTCACTAGCGCGGCTACCAGGACGAGACGGGGTTGCGTGGGTCTGGCCGGCCCCCACATCGTCAGTCCGCGATCTTCGAGAAGTCCTTCGTCGTGCATGTCGTCCGAGCCTACCCCGTGGTCCAACCACAGAATCGGCGGTTACGGGGTTTGGCTTGAGGCCCGCGCAAGACTGTCGTCGCTCTGCCCCGCCTCCGCGGCTCGCTGCTCGCTTGCCGCTTCGGGCATGAGCAACTGGGCTCCGATCAAGAAGCAGACCTCGCCGGCGGGCATGCCGACGTGGGCGATCCGCGCGCTGACCGGCTCGCCGGACGAGGGCTCGAGCAGTGCGGCGATCGCCGATGCGCCGAACGCGATCGAGCGCCGCCAGCGCCCGGGATGCTTGGGACGGCCGAGCGCGCGCTCGGCGTTCACCGCCTCGGTGTACTGCAGATAGGCGGCCGAGGTGAAGAACGGCGATCCGACGAACAACGTAACCCGGATCCTCGACCGCGGCGTCGCGGCCCATCGCGATGCGATCCCCCCGGACCGTTAAGCACAGCGCCCCCAATCGCGAACAGCAGCGCCATCCGCCAGTCACGCCCGCGCGGCCGCCACCACACCGATTTCGTGACCGCCGACCGCGCCATGCCTTCGTGCCGGCGATTGCTTGCGGTGCCGGCGCGACTTCCAGCGATGCTCCGTGCCGTCGGGCGCTAGCACGATCTCGCTGGTGACGAACGGCCCGGTCCCGCTGACGACACCATCGTCCAGCCCTCGCTCGGGCAGCTCCATCTAGCTCACAGCCCGACGATCCCCTTGACGATCAGCCACACGCCGACCACGATCGCCAGTCCGATCGCGACCTCGCGCGAGTGGCGATGGCCCCAGCCTGAGCCACGCTCGACAAGCCCAGCGGCGCCCGCGGGGTTGACCACGTACGCGACGATCGGGATCTCGACCAGCGCGAACATGATCACGTTGAAGAGCAGCAGCTGGAGCAGCGCCGAGCTAGTCGAGGGCATCGCCTTGGCGATCTCGGTCAGCGCGTCGAGGTACCAGACGCCAGGGAGGTTGAGCACCGTCCCCGCGACGAAGGCCATCGCGATCGATCCGCGCGACAGCGCCCGGCTCGCCATCGACGGCTTGGATGCGGCTTTGGGTTCTCGCTTCGGTCGTCTGTGCCTGCTCAGTCCCCGGTTGATCGCGCCGCTCCAGATGCCCCACGCGACGCCCAGGGAAAGCGCTCCGGCGACGATCGAGACGATCGGTTTCGTCGAGTGATGGGACCGGTCAACCGCCCCCGAGGACTCGAGCGCGCGCACGATTCCGATGCCGGCGATCATGCTGATCGTTAGACCTCCGGCCAGGAACCCCAGCAGCATGCGGAGCGGCCGCGGCTGGGCGAGGATAAGGATCACGCCGGCCAGCAGCGTTGGATAGACGGCGGCCGCGAGCGCCAGCAGTACCAGGGTCACCGTATCCACGCGCGTAGCCTCGCCGTAGTTGCCGATTCCGGCGTCACCCTGTCGGGATGATGAGCCGCGTGATTACTCGAGCTTGCCCGACCCGGCGGCTCGCGAGAGGGGGTCCCCGCCGCGGCCTCGAAGGATCACGGCGAAGCCGACCGCGAGCAGCGCGCCGATCAGCGGGCCCACCACGTAGACCCAGTAGCTGCTCCAGTCGCCGCTGACCAGCGCCGGCCCGAACGAGCGCGCGGGATTCATCGAGACCCCGCTGACCGGCGCCGCCCACAGGCCGGCGAGCGCGATATAGCCGCCCACCCCGAGCGCGCCGATCGTGCCGACGTTCTGCGCCGCCGAGGCGGTGCCGAGGATCACGCTGACAAGCCCGGCGGTCAGCGCGATCTCCATCAGCAGAGCCTGCCAGCTGTGGTATCCGGGACCCGGGAGGGTCGCGCCGAGGTGCTCGACGTTGCCGAACACCGCGAGTAGGAACAGGCACGCGAGGCTGGCACCCACCAACTGCGCGAGTACATAGCCGACGAAGCGCTCAGCCGGGAAGTCGTGGCGGAGCGCGAACGCGAGCGAGACCACCGGGTTGAGGTGAGCGCCGGACACCGCCCCCATGAAGAGGATGATCGCCATCACGGTAAGCCCGGGTGCGACGACCGCGGCGGCGAGGCTGATTTGTCCCTTGGCGTGGAGGATCGCGCCTCCCGCCGCGGCGAGCAACAGCAGAAACGTTCCTAACACCTCGGAGAACAGCCGGCGATAGGCGAGCCGCGGGTTGTAAAAGTCGTCCCGCGACCCGAACTCGAGCGAGAGCAGGTGCATCGCTCGGGCGCGGTCGTGTTCGCCGAGTTGCGTCGCAGGCGAAGGCGTCGACATCGGACGCGATTTTGTGCCCCGTGCCGGACGTCTTGTCGTCCGAACCCGTGCGGTGTGAGCCCAGACCGGTTTGGCGCGAGGTCACCCGCGCCGAGCCGGCGGCCGGCAGGATCGCGTAATGGTCAGGCCCGGCCGATGCGCTGGCCGTACGCGACCAGACCGTAGATCGCGACGATGTCCAGCGTGAACAGGGCCAGCGACCAGAACGGATAAGCCGGAATCATCAGCATTTGGGCGATCGCGTTCGCCCCAAGCACCACTACGCCGGCCCACCGCGCGAGCTGGTTCTTGACGAACACGCCAAGACCGACGGCGAGCTGGAGCACCCCGATGCAGAGCACGATCCAACCCCATGTCTTGAGGTCGGCGAAAATGTAGTGGGCGTTGGCGGTGAAGAAATGGGCGTTGCCTATTGCGGCGATCCCCTCGATCACGTTGAGGGTCCCGACCATCAGCAGCAGCACGCCCGCAAACGCGACCCACCCGTAACCGCGGTCGTCGTCCGCATATGCCTCGTACCCCGCGGCCTCCGTGGCCGCCTGGGGTGATGCGCCAACAGACATTGCAGTCCTCCGGTGTTTGTCCCTGACGGGCGCCACGCACCGCCCGTCCTAACGCGTCCAAGATCCCACCGAGCCGGGAGGCGGGCAATAGTGCGCTCTTGCCTCTGCGGGGAAGGTCGGCACCCGCCTCCGTCACCCCAATCAGGTGATGAACCGACCGGGCCAACCGCCGAGCATCGGCTGCGTGAGAGGGGCGCGCGACACGGGCGTCACCCGCCCGAGGAGAGCGACGAGATGACCGTCCGCAGGATCTGGTCCGCGGCGGCGCTCGTGCTGATCGTCGTGGCGGTCGTGCTCGCGGTCGATACCGCGATCGCCCACTTCCCCAGCGGGCTGGCGGTACTCGCCTGTGTGATCCTCGCCGCCTGCTGCGCGTGGCTCGGGATCTCCCGCCGCGGTCCGGCGCGGATCGCCGGCATCGCCGCAGCGGTGCTGTTTCTCGTCGGCGCCGTCGTACTCGTTGTCCTGGAGGCGCGCGTGATCGAAGACGCGGTCGTCGTCCTGGCGGTCATCGCCGCGCTCGCAGCGGCGCGCGAGGCGTTCAAGGCGCACGCGCACCTTCCGCGGGCGGCGCGGCCGAGCAAGCCCGTCCTGTTCTACAACCCGAAGTCCGGCGGTGGAAAGGCCGAGCGGTTTCACCTCGCCGACGAGGCCCGAAAGCGCGGTATCGAGCCGGTCGAGCTCGAGCGCGGACAGGATCTCGAAGAACTGGTCCGTGGCGCGGTGGCGGAGGGCGCAGACGCGCTTGCGATGGCCGGTGGAGACGGCTCACAGGCGATCGTCGCGATGATTGCGGCGGAGCTCGACCTGCCGTATGCGTGCATCCCGGCGGGCACTCGTAATCACTTCGCGCTTGACCTCGGCGTCGATCGTGAGGACGTGGTCGGAGCGCTGGACGCGTTCGTCACCGGCGGCGAGCGGCGCGTCGACCTCGCGGAGGTCAACGGGCGCGTGTTCGTCAACAACGTGTCGCTCGGGCTGTACGCCGAAGCCGTTCAGCAGCCCGGCTATCGCGAGGCGAAGCTGCACACGCTGCTCGAGACCGTCCCTGACGTCGTCGGGCCTGACGCCAAGCCGCCCGATCTGCTCTGGGACAGCCCGGTCGGCCAACAGTCCGCGGTGGCGATCCTCGTGTCCAACAATGCCTACCGCCTCGGCCGGGCTCTGGGATCGGGGACGCGCCCGCGGCTCGACCAGGCAGTCCTGGGGGTGACGGTGCTCGCGCCCACCAGATCCGGAGCCGGCGGGATCAGGCCGCGGCTCGGCATGGAGCAGTGGATCACACCGACGTTCGAGATCGCGTCGGCGTCATCGGTGGCGGCGGGGATCGACGGCGAGGCCATGCAGCTGGATCCACCGCTGCGCTTCCGGATCCGCCCCGGCGCGCTGCGGGTCAGGATCGCGCCGCAGCATCCTGGCGCCTCCCCGTCCGCGCTCGAGCCCGACAAGCCGTGGCGGGGGATCGGCGCGCTCCTAGGCCTCCTGCTCCACGGCGCGCCCGCGGATCAGGAGGCCGTGCGGTGAGCTCGACATGACCGGCGGCACGGGCTCGTGAGCTTCACCCCGTTCTACAAGGGCCAGCCCGTGTGGGTGATCGAGGAGGGCGGCTCGCAGCGTGCCGCCGACTTCGTCGGCCAAGACGAGACGAGCTCGTGGTTCGGAGGACCGCCTAAGGCCTACGTCGTGTATCTCGACACCCGCGAGGGCGGGGAGGTTGAGATTGACCGCGTGGTCCCGCGCGAGACGTGACGCTGGGCGGCCGGAGCGTGCGCTCACCCGGGACGGGATGCGTGCACTCATCCCTTTCGGGTGATGACCGGCTTTGACGCGTTCCGGATGCTTGGCCTGCGCGCGGACGTCGCGTCTGGCTCGGCCTGGGCCGGGACAGGATCACGCATGCGAAAGGAGATTCACGTTTATGGCAACGCTTGTTGCGATTGCGTACCCGGATCAGGGGACCGCCGAGCAAGCCAGAGGGACGGTCAGGGAGCTCGAGTCTGACCTGATCATCCAGGCCGAGCAGGTCGCCGCAATCTCGCGCGACGCCGAAGGCAAGTACCACGTGAGCACGTCCCACGGTGGCGCATCCGCCGGTGCCGGCGCCTGGTGGGGCGGCTTCTGGGGCTTCCTGTTCGGGCTCCTGTTCTTCATCCCGTTCGCCGGGCTCGCGCTCGGCGCCGGCATGGGCGCGTTGTTCGGCCACTTCGGGTCCAAGGGCATCGACAAGGCGTTCCAGGAGCAGGTGCGCGAGTACCTGAAGCCGGGCACCTCGGCGCTATTCCTGGTGATCGACCAGGTCACGCCTGACAAGGCGATAGCCGCCCTCCAGCAGTACGGCGGTACGGTGATCAGGACTTCGCTGTCCGACGAGGACACCAAGAAGCTCCAGGAGGCGCTGCAGCCGCCGACCCCCGAGCAGGCCGGCGTTTCGTCCTAAGCCTCACTTCGACCATGGGACGCCGCCGGCGGACTCTCAACACTCGAGGAGTCTGCGGGCGGCGTCCCAGGCCTTGTCTCATCCTGTAGCGAGCGTCGCCACCCGGCCAGCACGTCGTGAACCGCGGCGGCGCCGACGACCGGCTCATCTGGCAACGGGAGCGTCACCGGATGGAGGATGAACGGCTGTGTCTGCGGTCCCCCTAGACCGCCGTGGAACGAGATCAGCTCCTCGAACGCGCATCCCTGCTCGACGTCGGCGTCGTAGAAGCTGTTGACCATGATGTCGGCGACGTGTTCGAAGCCGTCGGTTCGTCGTAGGTGATCAGCCGCGCTGGGCGCGAACGGCGCGAGCGGGTCATCGCCCTCGACGGCGTCGTCCGCCAGGTAGCGGGTGCCGCGCGCTCCCAGCACCACCGGGCCGTGTTCGCGCGAGCGAACGAGGAGGAAGCCGATGTGAGGATGGTTGCGCAGAGACTCGATCAGGCGCGGATGGCGCTCGTCGATCTCCTCCTGGGACAGCCGGCGGGGCTCATCCATCAGGTAGATCAGGCCGAGATTGCCGGACGCGAGCACGATCACGGTGTGCTCGCCGACACCGTCCTGTCGGTCGCCGTCCCCGCCTGTCCGACCCGTGGCTTCTGCGACGGCATGGCCGACCGCCGCATCGTTCTCGTCACCGGTCTGAAGACGCGCGACCTTTCCGCTCGCGATCGAACGCTCGACGAACTCGTGCAGGTCATATCCGTTGCGCTGCTTGAAGGTCGCGCCCTGGGTCTGCCCGTGATCGGATAGCACGACGATCTCGTAGGGGCGCGGCGCGAACCGGCGGGCGCGCTCGATCCGCCCGAACTGCTGGTCGAGCTTGCGCAGCGCCTCGAGCGTGTCCGGACGCTCGAGGCCCGAGTGGTGGGCGACCTCGTCGTAGCTCGAGAACGTCGCGTACACCGCGGGACGGCCGCGCATCATGTCGGTGAGCACGCCGAAAACGATCAGGTCGCGGACGCCGACGCACAGCGCTGCTCTCAGGAACGGATACCGGCCGCCGCGGTATCCCCGGGGCCAGACCTTGCGCCGCCGCTGCTGGATCGCGTACAGCTTCTCCAGCAGCGCCTCCCAGAAGAACAGCACGAGCAGCCTGGTCACGTTGAAGCCATTGGCCAGGAATGCGCGATAGCCGGGGTTGGCCTTCTTCTCGGCGCCCATCTGAGAGACGGTCAGGATCATCGCGTCGGCCTCGCCCGAGAACAGGTTTCCGCGGCTCGCGCCGTCGTGGATCAGCAGCCCGCTGCCGTTCGCGAGCCGCCGTTCGATCTCGGCGCAGTCACCGGGCGAGGAGCATGTCATGACCTTCCCGGTCGCCTTCTCCACCCACCGGAAGGCCGGGATGTCCTCGTTGGACCCGAGCAGGATCCCGGCCTGGCTCGCGCCGGTCTGCGAGCTCAGGTCCGGCTCCCATTCATCGAGGCGGTGCGTGCCGCGCTCGAGCCAACTCGCCATCTGCGGCGCGTTCCCATCCCGGATCGCCCGCTGCAGGACCGGGCGGGCGAGGCCGTCGATCTCCAGGAACAGAATCCCCGGGGTGTCGGCGCGTACCTCCCCGCCCTGACGTCGCGCGATTCGCCGGATCACCCTCAGCGAGTACGTGTCGTCGTCGTTGAGACCGAAGATCACCTCGAGCACGAGCATCGTCGCCGCGATCACCACCGATGCGAGCAACGCCCACCAGAACGAGTCGACCCTGATCGTACGGCTCGAGATGTGCGACGCGAGCAGCAGCATCAGAGCATCGAGCACGAGCACGACGACGAACCCGAGCGCAAGCGTGAACGGCAGTCGCAGCGCGGCGACCACCGGAGGCAGCACCGCGTTTAGCGCGGCGATCAGAACGGCGGCCGCGAGCGCGTCGGCGAAGCTCCCGACGCTCACGTGCGGGACGATCGCGGCGGCGACGAACACCGCGACTCCGGCCACCAGCCAGGAGACCAGCACGTTCAGGAACTTGTATCGCGGCCGCTGCGGGCTCCATTCGAGCGCCTGACCATATGAGTCGTTCGTCGGCATCGCCCACGGAGGACTATCGCGGTGGTCGCCGGCTACGGCATCACCCCGAACGGAGGATGACCGGGTGTTTCACCCGCATCGGATGATGGACATTGCAGGGGTTCTGGCACGATTGCCGGTCATGGCTACCTTTGCGCGGACAACACGAACGACTGCCGTCCCCCATCTCACCGTCGACGAGCGGATCGCGCGCGGCAAGGCAGCGCGCGCCGAAGTTCCCCGCTCTCGCCACGCCGAATACGAGGCGCCGCACGATCGCGCCGACCCGGTCGATCTGCTCGAGGACCAGGCGCGCACGCGCGTCCCTGAGCTCGTCCCGATCCGCTATGGGCGGATGCTGGTCTCGCCGTTCACGTTCTACCGCGGCGCCGCGAAGATCATGGCGCACGATCTCGCGGGGACGCCCCGCTCGGGTCTGAGCGTGCAGTGCTGCGGCGACGCCCACCTGTCGAACTTCGGCGTGTTCGCCTCGCCGGAGCGCAGGCTCGTGTTCGACATCAACGACTTCGACGAGACCCTTCCCGGACCGTGGGAATGGGACGTCAAGCGTCTGGCTGCGAGCATGATCATCGGTGCGCGCGACAACGGATTCGGCGCCAAGGACCAGGACAAGATCGTGCTCGACACGGTCCGCGAGTACCGCACGGCGATGCGCGAGTTTGCCGCGATGCACAACCTCGAGGTCTGGTACGCGCACCTGGAGATGGAGCCGGTTCTGGAGCAGTACAGGTCGCAGATCAAGCCCGCCCAGGCCAAGCGAACGGAGGCGGCCCTTTCCAAGGCACGGACGAAGGACAGCATGGCCGCGTTCTCGAAGCTGACGCAGCAGGTCAACGGAAAGGCCGAGATCGTCGACCAGTCGCCGCTGATCGTGCCACTTCGCGTGCTTCTACCCGGGCAAGAACAAGAGCAGTGGATGGATGCGCTCCGCAAGATGATCCGGGTCTATCGCTTGTCGCTTGAACACGACCGGCGCATGCTGCTCGAGCAGTTCCAACTGATGGACTTCGCGCGCAAGGTCGTCGGCGTCGGCAGCGTTGGGACGCGCGCCTGGATCGCGCTGTTCTTCGGTCGCGACGGCAGCGATCCGCTGTTCCTTCAGTTGAAGGAGGCCGAAGAATCGGTCCTCGAGGAGCACGTCGGCCGGAGCGTGTACAAGAACCATGCCCAGCGAGTCGTCGTGGGGCAGCGCATGATGCAGGCGGCCAGCGACATCTTCCTCGGCTGGATCCACATAAAAGAGGGAATGGACGGGGTCGCGCGCGACTTCTACGGCCGCCAGCTCAAGGACTGGAAGGGGTCGGCGGAGATCGAGCAGATGGTTCCGTCTGGGATGGCCGCGTACGGCCGGTTGTGCGGCTGGACACTCGCGCGAGCACACGCCCGGAGCGGCGACCGGATCGCGATCGCTTCATACCTCGGAGCCGGCAACGCCTTCGACCGCGCGATCCTCGACTTCTCCAAGGCCTACGCGGACCAGAACGACGCCGACTACGCCGCTCTGTCAGAAGCGGTCAAGTCCGGCCGGATCGTCGCCCAGACCGGGCTCTGATCAGCTGCACTTCGACTTGGTCGCGCTCTGGAAGTTGTTGGCCGCGGTCACGACTGCCGAGATCTGGCTGGGCAGCTGAGCGATCGTCGCGGCGCTCGGAGAGCTCGCGGCGCTCTTGACGCTCGTCGAAAGGGACTCGACCGAGCTCTTCAACGCGCTCGTCTCGGTCGGGAAGTCGTTCTTGGCATCGCTGATCGCGGTCTGAGCGTCGCTCTGCACCTTGGCCACCGCAGACTTGAGCCCGTTGAGCCCGGTCGCCACGACGTTCGTGCTCGGCAGCGCCTTGATCGAGCTCTCGAGGCTGCTGACCGAGGAACAGTACGAGGGCTTGCTGCTGCCGCCGCAGCCGGTGAGGGCGGCTACGGAGAGGGCGAGCGCGGCCCCGGTCAGGGCCGCCTTGCGCCGGTCAGGCACTGAGTAGCTTTTCCTTCGCGGATTGGTATTCCTCGGGGCTGATCGCGCCGCGGTCGCGGAGGTCTGCGAGCTGCTTTAGCTGCTCAGCGGTCGTGGGTCCGGCGGGCGCCGACGAGCCGCCGGAGTGCTGCCGCCGCTCCCGGGCGCTCGCCATACGCGTGCGAATCGCGTGGGTCGCGGCCCCGGAACGTGCCTCTGGGAATTCGACCTCGGTTTGCTGGATCAGGATGTAGGTACCGAGCAGCGCGAGCACCGTGAACACGAGGATTCCGATCGGTTTGCTGGTCGCCGGGATCGGGTCCCAGATGAACAGGAGAACCAGGACCCCGACCACGATCCCGTAAGTCGCGGCGGTCTGCTCGCGGAGGAACGGAGCGATCGCCTGGCGCGACGAGCGCGCGGGGCGGGCTGGACCCGCGAACCATGCCGCGGCGACCAGCAGGATCCCGATGAAGATGGTCCCGCTGGCAACGTCCTTCAAGATCGCCGTACTGATGTTGTAGACGTGCCTGATCGTTACCTGTAGCGACGCGTCGCTGGTGAGCGAGTTCACGACCTGTCCCTGGAGGATCGAGCGGGCCAGGATGACGAGCACGCCAGCGAGGATTCCGGCGAACCCGATCGTCATCAGCGTGCGCCGGCGATGACCCTTGGCGAGGAACAGCGCGAGTATGTAGAGCAGGGGCACGATCACCAACAGCCAAAACGCCAGGCTCTTGATCGCCTTTCCCCCGTTCTGGACGTACTTGAGCTGGTTCGACTTGAAGATCACCAGGGTGGCGACGCTCGGGGGAAGCTTGGAGGCGATGTCCGAAGGCAGCCCGAGACGCGAGGCAATGTTGTCGAGGATCGAGGCGAGGTCGAGCGACACCACTCCCTGGTTGACGGCGACCGTGCCCTTGCGGCCGTTGACAATGTCGATGAACGTCTGGTCGGCGGCGCGGTTGGCCTGGGCCCACAACTGCTGGACCCGCGGGCGGCTGAGTGCAAGCTCGGCGCCCTGGACCGCGGCGTTGCGCAGCGCGCCGGAGGCGGGGGCGGCCAGCGCCTGAAACTGGGTCGGCAGGCCCTGCTTGATCAGTCCCTCGATGTTGACGTTCGCGTACAGCTGGTCGACGATGTAGTTGGCCGTCGTGGAGCGGACGTTCGCGTCCTGGAGCAGCTGGGTGCTCGTCTTCGACCAGTTATCCGGGCTGAACAGCAGGCGATTGGCCCAGGTGGCGAAGATGGCAACCACCAGCAGCACGGTGCTCACGCCGATTAGCACGTCCACCCCGATCAGCCGGCGGCGTGAGATCTTCGGGCTCGCGGCGTTTTCCCCGGTCGAAGCCGGTGAGGCCGCTACGGCGGGGTCCTGCGGCACGGTGTCGGCACCGCTGACCTCAGACTCATCTCGCTCATCGGTTCCCATCGGACACCCCAATCTCTCGTCGCATCGTCGCGTTGTCATCGTCGGTGCCCTCCGCGACTGACGCATCGCCCTATTCGGGTGATGCCCGCGCCGCTTGCGCGGTCGAATATCGTGATGCCAGACGATGTCCGAAGAGCACAGAGGAACCTCCAGACTCGGCCCCCTCGGGCCGCTCGTGGGGTTCGGCACACGAGCCGCGAGCGCGACGCTCAGGCCGATCGTCGGCGTGGCGGAAGCTGCGGCGGAGGCGGGCCTCAGCCTGGAACGGCGAGCGGTCAACCGCGTGCTCGAGAGCGACGAACTCGAGCGTGTCGTGGTCGTGGCGATAAACAGCGCGCACATCCAGGCCGCGCTCAAGCAGGCGCTCGAGAGCGAGGGCGCGGCGCAGATCGTCGACACCCTGTTCGACAGCGGCCTGCTAGACCACTTCTTCGAGCGGCTGCTGGCGAGCGAGAGCCTGTGGCATCTGATCGACGAGATCGCCGCGAGCCCCGCGGTCACGGCCGCGATCTCCCAGCAGGGGCTCGGCTTCGCCGACCAGGTCGGCGACGACGTGCGGGCGCGCTCCCGCAAGGCCGACGACTGGATGGAGCGCGCCGCGAGGCGGCTGATCGGTCGTCAGCCGCGGGCGCTCCCGGCGGAACCTGACGCGAGCACGTAATAAACGGCGTGGCGGGGGCTGCCGTGGGCGGGCCGCCGAGCGACACTCCGCCCGTTCCCGGCATGGCGTATATCGGCCTGGCGACGCGAATTGTCTCGTTCACGATCGACGCGGCCTTGATCACCGTCGTCGACGTCGTGATCGGGGTGGCCGCGGCGCTGATTCTGTCGCTCCTGCGCATCCCGCACGAGCTGCGTGTCATCCTGGCGGCGATCGGCGGTGCCGCGTTCCTGCTCGGGTCGGTCGCGTACTTCGCCGCTTTCTGGGCCGCTACCGGACAAACGTCCGGGCGCGGGTGATGCAACTGCGGGTGGTGACCTTCGCCGGGTTCGCGCTGATCCTGTTCGACAGCAGGCGGCGGGGCCTTCAGGACATGCTCGCCCACACGGTCGTCTTCGAGGCGCCGGGCCGTCGATCGCCGACGTCAGCCGGGCGAAGAGGCGGGCTATCTACGAGGCCTCCCGCCATCTCCCCTCGGCCACGGAGGAGTGAGTTGATGCTCATCCTTTTCGGGTGATGACGGGGGTGCCCCGTTTTTGCATGCTCCCGTTGGGCGCGTGAAGCGCGCTCGGTCCAGGTGCGGCCGGGACCACCGTGCCGGGACGACTCGATCGTCCGAAAGGAGACATCGGTAATGGCAACGCTCGTTGCGATCGGCTATCCGGATCAGGGGACCGCTGAGAAGGCGCGGCAGACGGTCTACCAACTCGAGTCGGAACTGATCATCCAGGCCGACGAGGTGGCTTCTATCTCGCGGGATCTCGAGGGCAAGTACCACGTCAACACCTCGCACAGCGGCGCGTCTGCGGGGAGCGGCGCGGCATGGGGCGGCTTCTGGGGCCTGTTGTTCGGCCTGTTGTTCTTCATCCCGGTGTTCGGACTCGCGCTCGGCGCGGGGATGGGTGCGCTGTTCGGCCACTTCGGCGAGAAGGGCATCGACAAGGCGTTTCAGCAGCAGGTGCGCGACTACTTGAAGCCGGGCACCTCCGCGCTGTTCATGGTTATCGAGCAGGCCACGCCCGACAAGGCGATCGCCGCGCTCGAGCAGTACGGCGGGACCGTGATCAAGACGTCGCTGTCCGACGAGGACACGAAGAAGCTCCAGGAGGCCCTCGCGCCACCGACCGCCGAACCCGCCGGCTGATCTCTTCGGGGGCATCGCGGCCGCGGCTGCCGGCCGCTCGCGCCGGTGGCCGCGCGTCGGTCTCAGAAGATCGCGATCGGGTTCGCCGGGGAACCCGTGCCGCCAACGATAAACAGTGGCGCGGCCACGAACAGGAACTCCCACCGGCGTCCGCTCTCACAGGCGGCGCGTAGATCCTCGAACTGGAGGTAGTCGAGCAGGTGGATGCCCATCGCGGCGATCGCGAGCACATGGATCGGGAACTCGACACCCTCGGTGCTGCTTGGCGCGGTGTCGTTGTTGCCATCCGAACCGAGCGCGGCGACGCCGCGCTCGGCAAGCAGCGACATCGCCCTGGGATGGAGCCCAGCCTTGGCCTCGGCCGTGTTCCACGGGCCTAGCTCGGCGAGGCGGCGCGCATGCCCGGTCCGAATGAGCAGGATGTCACCTTCCTGCACGACGACCTCCTGGATCAGTTCTGCGGCTTCGAGGTCTGACCGGAAGACGTGCTCGCCGGGCTCGAGCCACGGAACTCCACGTGCACGGGGTATGTCAAGCAGAACGCCACGCCCGACCAATCCGTCCTTCAGCGTTTCGATCGAGTTGACCGGCGCTCCCTGCTCAGTCACCGTACGTTCGGACCGGCCGTTGTAGAGGCTGCCCTCGTAGGCGACGTGGCACAGCGCGTCGATGTGCGTGTGACCGTCGTTGTGATAGTCGAGGCCGACGTAATCCTTGAGGAAGTGCACCGGGTCTGCATTTGAGGCCTCCGAGCCCAGCGCGGTCATGTGGTGGTCGGCGGGCTTCGGGTTGTGGGCGGCGGCGTGGGTGTTCACGGGCAGGCTCAGTGTCACCGTGAGGCCGTCCCGCACCAGCCTGGCGGCGGCGGCCACCCGCGCGGGCGTGAGCATGTTCAGCGCGCCGCGCTCGTCGTGCTGCCCCCACCTGCCCCACCGCTTGAGGTCGTCGAACAGTGCGGTGAACTGCTTGGCGGTGACGTCCTCGGCGGCGAGCACCTTATGCGGGGCGCTCGGCACGGGTTGCCGGCGCCGGGGTGGTGAGCAGCACCGTGACCAGGTACGCGACGACTACGCCGACGATGATCAGTGGCTCATCGCCGGTGCCGGAGTGGACCGTCAGCAGCGTGGCGAGCACGACCGCCGACAACGGCAGGCGTAGGACCGCCACGACTGCGGCGCCCATTCCAACGGCGACCGCCGGCTCCAGCGCGAAGCCGGGCAGGTGCGACGCCAGGACGCCTGCCGCGGCTCCCAGAAAAAGCGCCGGGAAGGTCGGACCGCCGCGGAAGCTGCCGAGCGACAGGCTGTATGCGATCCCTTTCAGAGCGATCAGCAACAGAAGCGCCCCCACCGACCAGCTGCTCGCTTGCGCGACAAGTCCCGGCAGGGCGTCCTGACCCGAGAACAGGACCTCGTTGACGCTCTTCCCGGTGGCGCCGTGGAAGGCGATCGCGAGGCCCGCAACCACCAAGCCGACGACAGGGAGGAACAGCAGCAGTCGCTTTGCGACGACGCCGTACGTTCCCAGCCCACCTAGCATGATCGCCCTGGTCACGACCGCAATCGCGACCGCCAGCGCGATTGTCCAGCCGAACTGCCCGATGGTCGGGTGGGCGAAGTGGGGCAGCGACAGGGGACCGATCGCGTATGCGGAGCTACTCAGCCCGGTGAACGATCCCATTCCGATCGAGACGAGCGTCCCGATGCCGGCGGCGAGGAGACCCGGAAGCAGGATCAGAGGCAGCCTCGGTCCGCCGATGCCGCTCGCCTCGATCAGGATCACGGCAGCGATCAGCGGCGACGCGAAGATGAAGGAGAGCGCCGCGAAGCTCCCGGCGGCGGCGATTGTGAGGAGGACCGGCGGCGCCATCTGCCTCCGTGCCAGAGAGATCGTCAACAGCGCCCCCCCGGAGCCGAGCGCGATCAGCGGCGCCTCGGGACCGACGACGAGGCCGAAACCGACCGCGGCGCTGCCGGCCAGGATCACACCCGGCAGATCGATCGGCTTCGCCGGCTCGCCGGTCGCGAGGCCCCGGGCGGGCAGGTGCCCTCCCTTTCCGGGAAGGCGAATGATCGCCAGCGCAACGAGCAAACCCCCGATCCCGCATACCGGGAGTGACCACCACAGTGGCGGTCCGTTGTCGTACCCGAGCGCGTGCGGGAGATGGGTGTACAGCTCCTGCTGGATCTGATGGATCGCCTCGAGGAAGCACCACGAGGCAAGCGACACCACGACTCCGATGATCGCCACGATGACGAGCAGCGCGACGAAGCGCTTGCTCCGCATCGTCTGCGCGGCCTGCTCGGCGGTCGGCTCCGCGGGCGGGGCGGTCTCGGCGGCGGTCGCACTCACGCTACGCGATGCTCGCAGCGGGCCGGGTCCGAGTCGTCATCCCTTCCGGGTGACGGTTGGCTCAGGGTCGGAGCGGCGGCGAAAGCGATGCGGCTGGGTGCCCGGAGGGAGGTGCGCGTGCGCAACGCGACAGCGGACGCAGGCGAGCGTGGCCTTGCCGACTTGCGCACGATAATCACGCGTAACGCGGCAAGGCTCGATCCGAGCGCGGCCGTTGTCGTGCTGTGCGCGTTCTCGACCGGGCGACGGCAACCGCCACCCTCAGCGGCCGTCGCCCCGCCCGTCCATGGGCGCCTCAATCCGGGTGGTCGGAGCGGAGCGGGTGAACGTTGACCCGGTCGACGTCCACGCCGGCGCTCTGAAGCGCGCCGACCAGATCGTCCCGGTGGGCCTCGAACTCTTCTTTCGAGCGCCACACCTCGAATATCTGCACCTCGTCCTCGCCGTAGGCGGCGTGGTATAGCCGGCCCTCCTGGACGCCTGACTTCTCGAGCTCTGCGATGACCTTCTCGTACTCCTCGTGGGACATCCGGTCGGGGCAGATATGGACGGCGACGGGCATCGCCGGCACAGCCTACGACCCGCGACGCGGGCGAGCATCACCCCGATCAGGTGATCGCGGCTTCGTCGAGTGGCGGAGGCGGACCGCCCGGCTCGATGGGCGAGGTGCGGCCCAGCGCCCCCTGGACGAGGAGCGTGAGGCAGCCAGCGAGAAGCAGCATCGACACATTGATGCTGAGCACGAGCAGCGCGCCCGACGCTTCCGAGGCCTTGCCGAGACCCGCCGCCACGCCGAAATAGGCGGAGGCCGGGATCGTCGTCACGGAGATGGCGATTCCGACCCCCGAGCTGGCCCCTCGTCTCCAGGGCAAGCATGCCGACGACGCCGGCCGCGAAGGCCACGAGCGGCGTCGAGATGTTGACCGTCGAGAGGCCGGCCAGGAAGCTGCTGTTGATGTGGCTGTCCTTCGGGAACAGATCCAGCGCGTTCAAAGCCCAGGTCATCACCCCGCCGACGACGCAGACCACTGCCAGCCCGCAGACGAGCGCGAACACCCGCCCCGCCAGCCGCCACCGGAGCAGCACGAGCGCGGTGGCGGCCGCGGTGATCGCGAGCGTGTCCGGGCTGATCGCCATCGCGCCGACGATCAGCGTGACGTTCTGGTAGATCACGCCGAAGGCGGCGATGATCCCTGCGGCGGCCATGAACACGAGGTAGCGCGGGAACGGGCGGGCGTTGGCCCCCCGCCTGGCTCAGCAAGTCGGACCAGACGACGGTCGCGAGCGGGCGCTGGGCGACGGAGGCGCCGATCGACTCCAGGCGCACGAGCACCACGTCCTCGCTCGGGACGCCCAGCCGCGTGACCTGCTCGAGCGCTCGATCGACGGCGTCATCGACGAGGTCCGCGCTCACGAGGGTGCCGCCGAGCTCTCCGTTCCCATCTGGTTCACGTGCCGCGAGCCCGGTATCCGCTGCAGGCAGTCCGCGACCACAGCCATCGCCGATGGCGGCCCGAACACCCGCAGCTGCAGCAACGTCAGCTTCCCAGTCGACGAACCCGGTCGTCCACCGCGGCCACCGCGGCGACGTAGGCGGCGTGGGTGGCGAGGCAAGTGGCCATCACGTCGGGGGGCCACTTCCAGGGCGGCGGGGTGCGGCCAAGCAGCGGGAACAGCGTGAGCGTCGCGCTCATCAACGTGCCCCCGAAGATCGCGCTCGCCCACGGCTCTGCGAAGTGCCGTCGGAGGATGCCGTGCCAGAGGCCGAACGCCGACCCGTAACTCCAGCGCAGCGCCCACCCGATATCGCGGTCCTCGCGCGCCGTCACGTGTGGCAGATGCATGATCGAGGCGACGATCTGGCCGGGGACGAGCGAGTCGTCGTAGTCGAGCGGGCCCTTGTGGCGGGGGCGTAGCTTTCGCTCGACGACGTACGCGAGCGACAGGGCAGCAGTGCCGGCGGCTCCGGCCAGCACGCTCCGGACGGGCCAGGGATCGTTCACCTTCGTGTCCTTCCGACGAAGTTGCCAATGAGGACTCCGATCACAGTCACGAGATACAACTGTCCGATCAGCATCTCGAGTACGGCAAGCGCATGCCCGATCGGGTGGGCCGCGGTGTAATCGCCGAACCCGGTCGTGGTCATAACCGTGAACGAGTAGTAGACGATGTCTCCGTTGTTGATCTGGCTCCCCTGCGCAAAGTACGGCGCGCTCTCGACTTTGGTCACGAACGCGATTGCCGACGCAAACAGCAACCCCACGAGGAGATATACCGCCAGCGCGCCGGCGACCGCCTGGACGGTCACGCCCTCGTCCCTGATCAGGCGCAACAGCCCACCGCCGAGGGCGATTGGGATCGCCGCGATCAGCATCGTGCCGATGACATATGTGGCGGTGTCCGAGACCGCACCGACCAGGATTCCAATCACCACGAGCGCTGCGAGGGCACCGACGGACACCGTGCGCACACGGCGCACCTCGGCCCGTGCCCGAGACGTGGCGACGGACACGGAGAGCGCCCCACCGGCGAGTGCTATCCCGACCGCGCGCGATAGGTCGGTCTCCGGAGTGAGCACCTCGAAAACGAGAAGCACGAGGACGATCAGGAGGACGATGCCGTAGCGGAACGACGCGTCCCGCTTAGTGTCGACCGACGCTCGTGCCGTGCCGACCTGACTCATACCGTGACCACCCGGTCGACCAGGTCGAGCCCCTCGGTCCGGTGCGTGATCAGCAACACGGTTCGGTCGTCCGCGGCCGAGAACACGTCGTCGACGAGCTCGCTCGCGGTTTTCGGATCGAGGTGGGCGGTGGGCTCGTCGAGCACCAGCACTGGCGCGTCCGCAAGCAGCGCCCGAGCGAGCACGATCCGCTGGCGCTGGCCGCCCGAGAGCTCGCGTCCCTCCTCGCCGACGAACGTGTCGAGTCCGTCGGGGAGCCCGGAGATCCAATCCCAGATCCGTGCGCGGCGGAGAGCGTCGGCGACCTCGTCATCGCTTGCGTCGGGGCGGGCCAGGCGAACGTTGTCGCGGATCGATGCGGAGAACAGATGCGATTCCTGGCCGGCGACCGAGATCGCGTGCCGAACGTCGTCCTGCCGGAACTCACGGACATCGCGTTCGCCCAGGGTCACCCGCCCGCGCTCGGGATCGAGGAAGCGCAGCAGCAGGTTCGCGACGGTCGTCTTGCCGGCGCCGCTCGGACCGAGCAGCGCGACCCGCTCGCCCGGCTCGAGCCGGAGGCTCACTCCGTCGAGCGCTGGGCGCTCCGCACGCGCGTACCTTGCCGTGACGTCCTCGAGCGCCACGGCGAACGGCGAGCCGGGCACCAGAAGCGGGTTTGACGGATCGCGCACCGCGGCATCGCGGTCGGTCAGCTCGAGCACGCGCCGGCCGGCGGCGAGCGTCGTCGACATGTCGCGGGCGGTCGCGGCAAGCGGCGTGACCGCCTCGAACGCGGCGAGCGCGAGCAGCGCCAACGTCGCGATCAGCACGCGGTCCAGCGCACCGTGGTCGTGCGCGGTGATCGCGACCGCGAGTACGCCGGCGACGGTGAGGCCGGTCACTACTAGCTCGAGGCCGTCGGCCACGCCCACGATCAACGCGTCACGGCGCGCCAGTCTGACCAGCGTCCGGTCGGCGGCGCGAAGGCGGTCGAGAGCCGCCCCCTCGGCGCCGTATGCGACGAGCTCGGGCGCCCCCCGGAGCGACTCGACCAGCTCGGCCGACAGATGCCCGCGAGCGGCCGCCTGCCGGCGGCCGGCTCTGGCGCCGAGGAAACCCGCGAGCGCCGGAACGGCCAGTCCCCCAACGAGCAGGCCCCCGGCCAGCACTAGCCCCGCCACCGGCAGCAGCGCCACGGCGGCGCCTACAGACACGGCGCCCGCCAGCAGTGCGACGAGCGGAGGCTCGAGGCCGCGGAGGTACAGGTTCTGGAGTGCGTCGACGTCCGCGACCATCCGCGACAACAGATCTCCCTTGCGGTAGGCGTCGAGCTCGGCCGGGGCGAGCGGCTCGATCCGCTCGAAGAAGCGGGTGCGCAGCCGTCCGAGCGCGCGCAGCGTCACGTCGTGGGAGGCGAGTCGCTCGAGGTAGCGGACGAACGGACGCGCGACGCCGAAGAACTGGACCGCCACGATCGTCACCATCAGCGACAGGATCGGGGGACGCTCGGCCGCGCGCGAGATCAGATACCCCGACGTCGCCATCAATCCGACGCCGAACAGTACCGTCAGGGCGCCCAGCAGCACCGCCCAGGCGACCCGCCAGCGCGGCGCGTCCACCAGTCCCAGCAGGGCTCTGAGCGTTGCCGCGTCGTTCACGCCGCGCTCTCGATCTGCTCGGGCACGGCAGCGCCGTCGAGGAGCCGAACGACCCGGTCGGCGCTCTCCACGAGCTCGGGCCGGTGGGCGATCACGAGCATGGTGCGGCCGGCCTGCAGGCGCCGGACGGCGTCGGCCACGACGGCTACGCTACGCCGGTCGAGGTCGGCCGTCGGCTCGTCGAGGATCACGAGCGGCGCATCGCGGACGAACGCCCGTGCGAGTCCGATCCGCCGCCGCTCGCCGGGCGACAGCAACCGCTCGCCGTCGCCGACGAGCGTGGCGTAGCCATCCGGGAGCGCGTTGATGAACTCGTCGGCGCCGGCCAGCGCCGCGGCCTCGTGGACCGCCTGCGCTGACGCGTCCGGGTCTCCGAGGCGGATGTTGTCGGCCACGCTGCCCCTGAACAGCATGGGATGCTGCGGGACCCACGCGACGAGGCGCCGCCACGCGTCGATCTGGCAGTCGGACAGGTCGACGTCCCCGACCGTGATACGGCCGCCGGTCGGTGACAGCAGCCCGAGCAACAGCGCCGCCACGGTGCTCTTGCCGGCGCCGCTCTCGCCGACCAGGGCAACGACCTCGCCGGGCGAGAGCTCGAGGTCGAAGCCGTCGAGTGCCGGGGCGGGACGGGCCGGGTAGGAGTAAGCGACCTGCTCGAGTCGTACCGTCGCGGTCGCGGGGCTCGGCGCGATCTCCTCGCCACCGCCGACCGCCGCCGGCGTGGCGTCGAGCAGCGCGAACATCCGCTCGGCCACCGCGAGTCCGTCGGCGCTCGCGTGGTACTCGGCCCCGAGCCGGCGATAGGGCAGATAGAGCTCCGGGGCGAGGATGATCGCGGTCAGACCCGCCTGCAGCCCGAGGGTGCCGTCGACGAGACGCACGCCGGCCGTCACCGCGACCAGCGCGACGCCGATCGTTGCCGCCAGCTCGAGCACAGAGCCCGACAGGAAGCTGATGCGAAGGGTCTCCATCGTCGTCCGGCGGTAGCGCTCTGAGACGTCGCCGACGACCTCAGCCTGGCGGCGGGCGCGGCCGAACGCCCGGAGCGTCGGCAATCCGCGCACGACGTCGAGAAAGTGGCCCGATAGCGCTCGCAGCGCGTGCCACCGCTCCCGCGTCCGGTCAGCGGTATACGTGCCGATCAGCCACATGAACACCGGGACCAGCGGCAAGGTCAGCAGCATGATCACCGCCGCCTCGAGGTCGACCAGCGCCACCCATGCGATCACCAGCAAAGGGACGATGCACGCGAGCACGACCTGCGGCAGATACCGGGCGAAGTACCCCTCGAGCGCCTCGACCCCCTGCACGGAGACGGTCGTAATCTCGGCGCCGTCGGCGCTGTCGACCGCGGTCGGCTGGGTTCGGAGCCGCTTCGCGGCGAGCGCCATACGAAGGTCCGACAGCACGCTCCACGCGGCTCGCCGGCCCGCGACTTCCATCGCCCACGCAAAAGCGCCGCGCGCCGCGAACGCGATCAGGAGCAGCGCCATCTCCGGCCACAGGTCGTGCAGCGCAGTGCCGCCGAAAGCTCGCGCCGCGATCCGCGCGAGCATCGTGGCTCCGAGCAGCACGGCCACCGCGGTCCCGATCCCGAGCGCGCAGTCGACGATCAGCAGGGGCCGCACCGACGTCGTGCGGCGGAGCAGGCGCGGGTCCAGAGCGCGCACGCGGCCCCTTAGCCGGATGACGTGGGCGGGGCGCTCACCCGCCTGCGGAACACGTGGAACGACCAGCCCTGGTACCCCAGGACGATCGGGAAGAACAGTACGGCGACGACGGTCATGACGACCAGGCCGTAGTGGCCGGCTGCGGCGTTGTTCACGGTCAGGTTGTAGGCCTGGTTCGTGCTCGACACCATCACGTTGGGGTAGAGCGCGATGAAGAGCTGGCCGATCGCGGCGGCGATCGCGAACCCCGACGCCGCGAACGCCCAGCCGTCGCTCTCGGTGGTCGAGAGCCGTTGCGCGAAGATCACCGCGATCACGCCGAAGATCTGGGTGGGCTGCGGCACCGTGCCGCCGCCGATCACGACCAGCGTCCAGATGCACCAGGCGATGTTGATCACGATCGCCACCCATCCGATCGACCGCGCCGCGGCGCGGGCCCGGTCCCGGATCTCGTCCGTGGTCTTGAGCGCGAGGAAGGTGGCGCCGTGCAGCAGGCAGAGCACGACCATGGTTACGCCGGTCATCAACCCGTAGCCGGTCAGGAGGCTGAAGAAGTTCCCGGTGAACTCGTGCTTGGAGTCGATCGGAAGGCCATGAAGGAGGTCCCCGAGTGCGACGCCGACGAGCAGCGGAATCAGGAGGCTGCCGATCGTGAGTGCCCACGACCAGCCTGTCTGCCAGCGAGGATCGTCACGCTTACCGCCCCATTCGAACGAGACCCCGCGACCGAAGAGGGCAACGAGCAGCAGCACGAGCGCGAGATACAGCGCGGAGAACATCGTTGCGTACCACTGCGGGAACGCTGCGAACATCGACGCGCCGGCGACAATCAACCACACCTCGTTCCCGTCCCACCACGGGCCGATTGTGTTGATGCACACCCGGCGGCCGATCTCCGAGCGGCCGATGAACCGGTGCAGCATGCCGACGCCGAAGTCGAAACCCTCGAGCACGAAGAAGCCGACCCAGAGGATCGCGATGAGAATGAACCAGATCGTGTGGAGCTGCATCGGCTAGTGGTCTCTCACGTGCGTACGGTCGCCATCGTCAGTAGGTCAGGCTCGGGGCCGCTCCAGGGACGGGCTCGGACGCCTCGGCATCCGCGCGGGCCATGCCACGCCGCGAGTAGCGCAGCATCAGGACGAGATCGGCCCACCCGAGCACGATGTAGGACAGGATGAATGCGATCAGGCTGATCCAGATCTCGGTGGTACTCACCGACGGTGAATTCGAGACTGCGGTCTTCTGCAGCCCCTGGACGATCCACGGCTGGCGTCCGCTCTCGGTCAGCAGCCAGCCCGCCGTGTTCATGATGAACGGCGTCACTACCGCCCACACGCACAGCAACAGGAACAGCCGGGACTTGCGCAAGCGGTCCTTGTGCACGAGCCACCCACCCCACAGTGCGAGCAGCAGGACGGCGGTCCCCAGATAGGCCATCACGCGGATCGACCAGTACTGGATGAAAACGTCCGGCACGTAGTTGCCCGGCCCATACTTCTTCTCGTACTGGGACTGGAGCTCGTCGAGCCCCTCCACCTTGCCGTTCCACGTGTTGGTCGCGAGCACCGACAGGAGATGCGGAATCGGGATGATCTCCGTGGGCGTCTTGTCATTGGCGCCTCCGCCGATCTGGAATGCCGAGAACGAGCACGGCTGGCAGGTCGTCCATTGCGCTTCGGCGGCGGCGATCTTCATAGGCTGGTACTTGGCCTCGATCACGCCCAGCTGGTTGCCGACCGACAGCTGGATCACGATCGTCGGGATCAGGACGATCAGGGCGATCTTCCCGGTCCGGTTGAAAGACTCGACGTACTCGCCCTTGCGCAGATGCCACGCGGACACGGCGAGCATCACCAGGCATCCGGTGATCAGCGATGCCAGCAACACGTGCGCGTAGCCCCACACGAACGTTGGGTTGACGAGCAGTGCCCAGATGTTGGTCAGCACTGCCTGGCCCTGGCTGTTGAGCTTGTACCCGACCGGGTGCTGCATCCAGGAATTGGCGACGAGAATGAACATCGCCGACAGCATCGTTCCGAGGAAAACGGCCCAGATGCACGCCAGGTGCACGCGCTTGGGGAGCCGGTCCCAGCCGAACAGCCACAGCCCGAGGAACGTCGACTCGAGGAAGAACGCGAGGATGCCCTCCATCGCCAGCGGCGCCCCGAACACGCCACCGACGAACCGTGAGTACGTCGACCAGTTCATCCCGAACTGGAACTCCTGGACGAGACCTGTGACCACGCCGATCGCGACGTTGATCAGCAGCAGCGTCCCGAAGAAGCGGGTCATCCGCTTGTAGTCTGGGTTGCCGGTGCGGTACCAGTGGGTCTGCAGGACCGCGACCAGGAACGACAGCCCGATCGTCACCGGGACGAAGAAGAAGTGATAGATCGTCGTGGTGGCGAACTGCCAGCGGGCCAGGTCGTTTGCCATGCCGGAGCAGCTCCGCGGTCAGTTGCTCGTCGGGGTAGTGGTCGTCGCGTCAGGCGGTGCGACCAGTGGATCGTCGTCCCAGTTGATGATGGCGGCGTCACCGCGGTCGAGGACGTGGGGTCCGCCGGTCTTGGTGAAGCGGTCCCAGCCCCAGTCGATGATGGCCTCGATCTTGTCCCGCGTTCCTGTCATCAGGCTGGCGTGGACGCCGAGCCAGGCCATGTGCGCGAGCTGGCCGTGCACTTCGTGGTGACGCGCACCCACCTCGGCGATCGCCGCGCCCCGGCCGATCATCGCCATGATGCCCTTGTCCTTGTAGGCGAAGTCCTTGCGCGCCTTGCCGTCGAACTCGGCACGGATGTTGTCCGCCGCGGTCGTGCCGCTTTGGAGCGCGACGGAGCCGAGTTGGGGAAGGAGCCCGCCACTCGGACCGGGGATGTTGGCGATGTCCCCAACGACGTACACGCCGGGTGTGTCGGCGTATGTCAAGTCGGGCCGCGCATCGATCCGCCCGCCTCGTCCTTGGGCGAGGCCGCAATCGGCTGCGACGGCGGCCGCGCTGATCCCGCCGCCCCAGATTACGCAGCGGGTGGGGACGATCGTGCCGTCCGAGAACCGAGCGTGGCCGGGGCCTACCTCCTCGACACCGGTGCCGAGCCGGAGCTCGACCTTACGGTCGGTGAGCACCTTGGCGACGTACGCGTGGGCCTTGTCGGAGAATGGCTTCAGCAGAGCATCGCCATGGTCGAGCAGGCAGATGTGAGCGTCGGCGGGATCAAAGTCGTGGTACTCGGCCGGTACGGTCAACTCGATCATGTCGGCGATCGCGCCCGCCACCTCGACGCCGGTGGGGCCGCCGCCGACGATCACGAAGTTGAGCGCGCCGCGCTCGACCAGGCTCGGATTGCGGTCGACGTGTTCCAGCAGACCGAGGATCCGCGACCGGAGGTTGGTGGCATTGTCGAGTGAGTACAGCGGGAACGAGTGCTCGGCCGCGCCCGGCGTCCCGAAGAAGTTCGGCTGCGAACCGGCGGCCAGCACGAGCGCGTCGGCGGTCCACGTCTCGCCGTCGGTCGACGTGACGCTCTTGGTGGCCGTGTCGATTCTGGAGATCTCGGCGAGCTTCACGTCGACGTTGTCCTGATCTGCGAACACTTCTCGCAATGAGTGCGCGATGTCGCTCGGCGCCAGCAGCGATGTCGCGACCTGGTACAGCAGTGGCTGAAACTGGTGGTAGTTGTTGCGGTCGATCAGCGTGACGTGGATGTCGTCGTGGCCGGCGAGCCTCTGCGCGCAGCCGAGGCCGGCGAAGCCGCCGCCGACGATTACAACGTGGTGCTTGTACTTCTCGTCAGGCATGGGCGGGCTCCGGTTGCGGCCGAGCGCTGAGTCGTTCGAGCAGGTGGTCGCCCACGCGGATCGCGTTCGCCATCGCCGTCAGCGCCGGGTTGACCGCGCCGATGCTCGGGAAGAAGCTCGTGTCGACCACGTACAGGTTGTCGACCTCGTGGGCACGGCAGTCCGTGTTGAGGACCGAGCTGTCGGCGTCGGTGCCGAACCGGCAGGTGCCGGCCTGATGGGCGCACCCGGCTACCGGGATCTCGTTCTTGAGGTACGCGTGGTGCGGAAGGAGGTGGTCGTGGTGCATGCCCAAATCCGCGAGCATGTCCTTGAGCTTTCCGAACAGGCGGTCCTTGCTCCGCCCGTTGCTCGGCGTGTAGTCGAGCACGACGTTGCCGTCGCGCGCGAGCGTCACGCGGTTGCGGTCCAGCGGCAGGTCCTCGGTCGAGAGCCAGAAGTCGACCGCGTGACGGGCGACCTCCTCCAGCGTCCAGGTGGGGGCGAAGCGGGTCTCGCCGGGCTTCTCGCCGCGGAACATCGGGGCCTGAGACTTGCCGACCATCTGGATGTTCCCGAGCGGGTAGTCGAAATCCTCGCCGCCGGAGAAGTAGAAGTCATTGACCCCGAGCGTCTTCTGGAAGACCGTCGGGTTCTCTTCCTTCGACAGCGCGAGCACGGCCTGGCTGTTGTGGAACATGTAGTTGTGCCCGACCTGGCCCGAACCGTTCGCGAGACCATGCGGGTGAGCGTCATTGGCCGAAGCAAGCAGCAGCTTCGCGCTGTTGGCCGCCCCGCATGAGACGACCACGATGTCGGCCTCGAAGGTCTCGGTCTCGCCGCCTTCGTGTCGCACGTCGACCCTGGTGACGGCCGTCCCGCTGGCGTTGGTCTCGAGTCGCACGGCCTCGGCGTTCGTCAGCAGCGTCACGTTCGGGTGCTCGAGCGCCGGGCGCACCGAGATGACCTCGGCGTCGGACTTGGCGTGCACGACACAAGGGAAGCCGTCGCAGTTGTTGCAACGGACGCACTTGCTGTAGGGCATGTTGCTCTCGTCGAGGAGCACTCCGCACGGAGCGTGGAACGGGTGCAGGCCCGCCTTGGCCAGATCGTCTGAGAGCTGCTGAATTCGAGGCTCGTGCGATACGGCCGGGAACGGGTACGGGGCACCGGACGGCGGTTCCGTCGGGTCTTCGCCGCGGGCCCCGTGGACCTGGTAGAGCTGCTCGGCCTTGGTGTAGTACGGCTCCATGTCGTCGTAGGAGATCGGCCACGCCGGGGAGATCCCGTCGTGATGGTGGAGTTCTCCGAAGTCCTCGGCTCTCAACCGATACAGCGCCGCGCCGTACAGCTTGGTGGCGCCGCCGACGTAGTAGTGCACCTGCGGCTGGAACGGCGTCAGGTCGGCGTAATACCAGCTGTCGCGAGAGATGTAGCGCCCGGCGACGAACACGTCCTCGGCTCGCCAGTTCTGTGGCTCGCGCGGCAGCCAGCCACCCCGCTCGAGGAGCAGGATCCGCTTGCCCGAGGGCGCGAGGTGGCGCACCAGGGTGCCGCCGCCGGCGCCGCTTCCGATCACGATCACGTCGTAGTGGTTCATGCGCCCAGCTCCTGTATACGCTCCGCGAGGATGATCCGGCCGGCGGCCTCGACCAGTGCGAGATGCGAGAACGCCTGCGGAAAGTTCCCGAGGTGCCGTCCGGTATCGGCGTCGAACTCCTCGGCGTACAGCAGCAGGGGCGATGCCACCTTGGCCAGCCGCGTCATCAGGTCGCGGGCACGCCGCATCTCGCCGATGATCGCCAGCGCCGACACCAGCCAGAACGAGCAGATCACGAACGTCCCCTCCTTGCCGGACAGGCCATCGTCGGTTTCGTCGGTCCTGTAGCGCAGGACGAAGCCGTGCTCGGTGAGCTCGTCGGCGATCGCGAGCACGCTCGCGCGCATGCGCTCGTCGTCGCCCGGGAGGAAGCCGAAGATCGCCGCCAACAGCGTCGACGCGTCGAGCGACTCGGTGTTGTAGTGCTGGACCAACACGCCTCGCTTGTCGACGCCGTGCTCGAGGATGTCGGCCTTGATCTCGGCAGCCACCGCATGCCATTCGCCGGCGAGGTCGTTCTCGCCGCGTATGTCCGCGAGCTTTGCGGCGCGGTCCATCGCGACCCAGCACATGAGCTTCGAAGAGACGTAGTGCTGAGGCTTCCCGCGCGCCTCCCAGATCCCCTGATCGGGCTTGCGCCACACCGCCTTGGCACATTCGGCCTGGTCCTTGATGAGCGGCCACAGCCGCCGCGGCAGCCGCTGGCTGCGCCGCGTGTGCAACAGCACCGAGTCGAGCGCGGCGCCGAACACGTCGTTCTGGCGCTGATCGAACGCTCCATTCCCGATCCGAACAGGGTGCGCGCCGGCGTAGCCCGAGAGATCGTCGAGGAGCTCCTCGGTCAGGTCACGACGACCGTCGATCCCGTACATGATCTGCAGGCCGCCGTCGTCGTTTCGCTCGAGGTCGGCGATGAACTGCATGAACTCGTCGGCCTCCCAGTCGAGGTCGAGGTAGTGCAGCGCCTGGAGCGTGAACGTGGAGTCTCGGATCCACGTGTACCGGTAGTCCCAGTTGCGCTCGCCACCCGGGGTCTCGGGCAGCGATGTCGTCAAAGCGGCCACGGTTGCCCCCGTCGGCATATAAGTCAGCCCCTTGATCGCGAGCGCCGAACGCTGGATCAGCGGACGGAACTCGTGGTCTGGAATGCGGGCGCGCGAGAGCCAATGGCGCCAGAACCGCGTTGTGGCCTCGATATGCGCATTGGCCTCCTCGACGGTTGTGGGGACCTGCGCCGCGTCGTCCCACGAAAGCGCGCAGAACAGCTCCTCGCCTTCCTGCAGTACGTGCCGGGCGCGGACGTGGTTCGCCTCGACGCCGAGCAGCAAGTCCGTCTGCAGCCGCATCGTTTGGCCGGCGCCGGTCGCATCGGCGCGGTGGCGATCCGCTGCCAGCGACCACTCCGCCAACACGCGGCCATAGTCAAATCCAGGCTCGCAGACAAGCTCGATCTCGACGCTGCCCTCCACGCACTTGACCGTCCGCACGAGCACGTGGTCGGCGTCCTCGTCGGTGGGCGGGCGCGTGTGCGGCGTGATCGTGTCCTCGCCGCGGCGCGGCCCCATCGTCAACGCGTCATACACGGTCGCCCAGCCCGACGGTGTCTTCCAGGATGTGACGAGCGTGTTCGTCCCTGGTACGTACGCGCGGCCACTTGGGACGTTGATCCCGAACGGCCCCAGCCTGAACGCGCCCGCGCCGCGATCCAGCAGCGCCCCGAACACGCTCGGCGAATCGAATCGCGGGATGCACAGCCAGTCGATCGTCCCGTCGGGCGCGACCAGCGCGCCGGTGTGGCAGTCCGACAGGAATGCGTAATCGGCGATCGGCGTGAACGGCGATGGCGCCGCGGCGCTCTGCGGCATTGACGCGACCATGCCGGTGGTCGCGGCGACCTCGGCCGCGCGGCCGTCGCGATGCGCGTTCTTCTTCGCCTTCGTACTGCTCATGACGCCACCCACGGGCCGCGCCAGGCGCCGACGCCGCGCAGGAGTTCGTCGGCTTCCTTCGGACCCCACGATCCGGGCGCGTACGGGTGGACCGGAGGTGGGTGTTCGAGTAGCGGCATCATGATCCGCCACGTCTCCTCGACGATGTCCTGCCGCGTGAACAGGGCGCTGTTCCCCTCAAGCGCTCCGTGCAGGAGCACCTCGTACGGAGTCGGTCCCTCGCCGCCCTCCTGCTCGAACTCCATGTCGAGCGTGATCTCCTGCGGCCCACCCTTGTCGGCACGGTGTGCGTCGAGGATCAGCCGGATGCCGGTGATCGGGTCGAGCTTGATGATGAGCTGGCTTTCAACCGGTCCGCGGTTTCCGAGCGTCGGAAGAAAGCCGAGCCGCGGGGGACGGCGGAACACCAGGCGGACCTCGGTCTGAGTGACCGGCAGTCGCTTCCCGGTACGGATGAACCACGGGACGCCGGACCATCGCCAGTTGTCGACCTCGAGACGCATCGCCGCATACGTCTCGGTCGTCGATCCGGACGCGACCCCGTCGATGCCCAGGTAGCCGTCGTACTGCCCGCGAACGTAGTGCTTCGGGTCGGCCTCCGGCATCGAGCGGAACACCGCGAACTTCGCGTTTTTGAGGGTGTCCGCGTCATTGCCGGCCGGCGCCTCCATCGCGGCGGCGGCCAGCAGCTGCATGAGGTGGTTGACGACCACGTCACGGAGCGCGCCGACGGGATCGTAGAAATGGCCGCGGTCCTCGACCCCGAAGCTCTCGGCCATCGTGATCTCGACCGCGGCGACGTGGTCGCGGTTCCAGACCGGCTCGAGGTTGGAGTTCGCGAACCGCAGGTACAGGAACTCGTCGAGGCCCATCTTCCCGAGGAAGTGGTCGATGCGGTACAGCTGCGACTCGTCGATGTACTGGTGGATCTCGGCCGCGAGGTCACGGGCGGACTGGAGGTCGTGCCCGAACGGCTTCTCGACCACCACGCGAGCTGGTTCCTTTGTGATCCCCGCGTCGGTCAGGCCCTTGATCACGCGACCGAACAGGAACGGCGGGATCTCAAGATAGAACACAGGAACCTTCGCGTCGCCGATCGCCGTCGCGACGCGCTCGTACGTCGCGGCGTCGTCGAAGTCACCGCTGACGTACGACATTCGGCCGATGAGCCGATCGAACACCTGCTCGTCGATCTGCTCGCCGGTGCCTTCGATCGCGGCACGAGCGTGGCTCGTCAGGTCGTCCTTCGACCAGTCGCTGACAGCGACGCCGATGATCGGGCAGCTGAGAAGACCTCGCTGCTCGAGGCGATACAGCGAATGGAACGTCATCACCTTGGCCAGGTCGCCCGTGATCCCGAAGATCACGAACACGTCCGCGACCTGCGGACCCTCGCTCCCTTCTCCGGTGGAGCTCGTGCGCGGGCCAGGTCCGACTGCTGTGCTCATAGTCCGTCCTTCGATGGCGTAAACCGGCGTGACGCAATGCTCCGGGGCGGCGCCCGGAGCCACATCACCTCATCTGGGTGAAAGCCCTCCTCGCGCTTGCAACGGGAGTTTCTCCGGCCAAACATCCCGGAGGACTACTGTTTGCGCTGGGTTGCATCCCAACCTAGGCTTGTCATGCAGCGCCCACGTACGAAAGGCCGACCCGGGGACCATGGGCTAAGTCGTGAGTACCGAGATCGCCGCGAGCGAGTCGCAACGCCGAGCGCTGGAGCACGCTGAAGCAGTCGCAGGTCGCGGCGCCGCCGACGCCGGCGGCCCGTTCTCCCGAATGCTCGCCGGCATCGGGGTGCAGTGGACGTCGTTGCCCCTGCCGCTGCGACTCGGTGTCCTCGCGACGGCCGGCGCGCTCGCCGCCACGGCCGTTGGGCTGCTGACCTCGGAGAACCCGACGGCGCTGCCGTCCGGGCTCGCGGTCGAGATCCGCGTCGTGATGATCGTGACGCTGGTCGCGGCGGGCGTGTACGCGCAGACGAGCAAGATCCAGGCCCGAATGGGGGGGCTGTTGATCGCTGTCGGACTGCTGTCGTCGCTGTGGCTTCTGAATGGATCCAGCAACCGCGTCGCGTTCAGCGTCGGGGTGGTGTTCACCGGCCTGATGCCGCTCGTGTTCGCGTATCTGATCCTGGCCCATCCCACTGGGCATCTGCCCTCGCGCACCGAGCTGCGGTTCCTGTGGCTGACCGGGGGCGCGCTGGCGGTGCTATGGCTGCTTGGGGTCGCGATGACGCTCCAACCCCCGCTGCGGACCCCGTTGCTCCAATGCGGTCCCCATTGCCCCAACAACGTGTTCTCGGTCGGCTCGGCCACCGGGGCGGTGTGGGCGGTGCAGGCGGCGATGGTCATCGCGTGGCTCGCGGTGACCTGCGGCACGCCGGTGCTCCTCGCGCGGCGGGCACGCGCGGCCTCGGCTCCCGTGCGGCGCTCGCTGACGCCGGTGTGGATCACGGCCGGCGCGGCCGCGGTCCTGCTGACCGCGAGCATGCTGTTCCACGCCGCGGGGCTCCACGTGTGGGCGACGCTCGGCACTATCTACGTCGGGCTCGTCGCGGTCCTGCCGCTGGCGATCCTCGTCGGCCTCGGCAACGAACGTCTGTTCATGGGACAGGCGCTGGCCGAGTTTGTGAGCGAACTGGCCAGGATGCCTGCGGCCGATCCCGAGGCGCTGATGGCGGCGGCGCTGCGTGACCCGTCGCTCAAGGTCGCCTACCGGAGGCCGGGGAGGGGTACGTACGTCGACGCCGCCGGGGCTGCCGTGCACGATCTGCCAGACGACGCGGCGATCACGTGGGTCGAGCGTGACCACCAGCCGCTCGCGGCCGTGATGTACAGCGAGGACCTGTCGGGCTACGAGCCGTTCGTCCAGGCCGCCGGGGCGGCCGCGCTGATGCGGTTGGAGAAGACCCAGGCCGAGGCGGAGCTCAAGGCGTCGACCGCCGACCTGGCCTCGTCGCGGATCCGCCTGATGGAGATGGCTCACGCGGAACGCCGGCGCCTCGAGCGAGACCTCCACGACGGCGTGCAGCAGCACCTCGTCGGACTGCGGATAAAGCTCGACATGGCGGCGGAGACGATCAAGGAGGACCCGGAGCGGGGCGAGCGTGCGCTCGCGTCCGTCGGACGACAGATGGACGACGTCCTCCAGGAGCTCAGGTTGCTCGCGCGCGGCATCTACCCGTCGTTGCTGCACGAGTGCGGGCTGCGCGAGGCGCTGAGCTCGGCGGCCCGGAGCTCCCCGCTCGCCGTCTCGGTCCGGGCGCCGGGGATCGCGCGCTACCCCGAGGAGATCGAAGTCGCGGTGTACTTCTGCTGTCTGGAGGCCATTCAGAACGTCGTCAAGCACGCCGGTCCCGATGCGACCGCGATGGTGACGCTGTCCCGGGACGGGCCGTATCTGTGCTTTGAGGTCCACGACACCGGGGTCGGGTTCGAATCCGACGGCGACGGGAGCGGCAGCGGGCTCATGAACATGCGCGATCGCATCGAGGCGGTTGGCGGCGTGGTCGAGGTCACCGGGCGACGCGGACGAGGCACCTCCGTCCGCGGGCGTGTACCGGTCGGTTAGCCGGCGGGTTTACACAACGCGGATGCGCGCCTGTCGCGGCGAGACGTGTCTGCGCCCTTGCCGCGCTGACGCGCGGTGGCGAGGCTATGCACGCACCCCTCCGCGCGAAAGGAACCCCGATGTGCCGTTGGCTCGCCTACTCCGGTTCACCCATCCTGATCGAAAAGGTCCTGTATTCGCCCGTCCATTCGCTGATCGACCAGAGCCTGCACTCCGAGCTCGGGGCGGAGACGACAAACGGGGACGGGTTTGGCCTCGGCTGGTATGACGACCAGCCGACGCCCGGCGTGTTTCGGAGTATCGAACCCGCCTGGAACGACCAGAACCTCCGCGAACTCGCGGGGCACACGACCTCCGGGCACTTCCTCTCGCACATTCGCGCGGCGATCGGGTCGCCCGTACAGCAGACGAACTGCCATCCGTTCCGGCACGGACGGTGGCTGTTCATGCACAACGGATATGTCGCCGACTTGCCCAGGGTCAGGCGCGACCTCTTGCTGGCGGTCGACGAATCGCTGTTTTCAGAGATCTCGGGCACGGCGGACACCGAGATTCTGTTCTACCTCGCGCTGTCGTTCGGCCTCGAGGACGATCCGCCGGAAGCCGTTGCTCGCGCGATCGGGCTGGTCGAGGACGTCGGCCACCGGAAGGGCGTGGACTACCCGTTCCAGGGCACGATCGCGACGACCGATGGCGAGCGTATGTGGGCGTTCCGGTACTCGAGCGAAGGTAAGTCGCGGACGCTGTTCTACAGCCGCGATATGTCCGCGGTCCGCAAGCTCGCTCCCGACCGGGAGATCCTGTTCGAGGTGGCCGATGACTCGCGACTGGTCGTCTCGGAGCCCATCGGCGATCTGCCCGGGGCGTGGAACGAAGTTCCCGACGGGTCCTACGGAGTCGTCGGTGCCGGCGACGAACAGATGCGTCCGTTCAAGCCAAAGCCACCCGTTGTGTCCGCGGCCGTTCCGGCCTGAGACGCTGCCTCATTGGACGCCCGGGACCGGGCGGCCGTTCTCCAAGTAGATGCATCGCTCGCCCGCGGCGCACCGCGACAGACGACGCCGGAGTGGACCGCTCAGCAGCTCGAGCGCTTCGTCGAGCTCGGCGAGCCGGTGGTCCTCGATCTCCGACTCCTGAAGCCGGACCCCGGCGAGGTCGTCGTGCGAGAACGTGCCGCAGTCGAACAGAAAGCGGACCCCGCCAGGGCGGCCCGGCCTCGGCGCGAGGAAGTCGACGCAGACAAGCCGGCCGCGCTCGACCACGAGCCCGCACTCCTCCTCGGTCTCGCGCCTGCACGCGTCCCACGGCGATTCGCCGATCGGGTCGATCTGACCGCCCGGGATCGTCCACCCTTTCTTGTAGGTCGGCTTGAGGATAAGCAGCCGCTCGCGGGGGTCGCGGATCAGCGCGCCCGCCGAGGCCGGAATCCGCGGTGGGTCGGGAGCGGTCTCGGGCAAGCGGCCGTCAGGTCGCGGGCGCGCTTTGCGGTTGCGACTCGCCCGGCACCGCGGAGCAGGCCGCGACCGGTTCCGACGGCGCCTGGTCCGGACCACCCATCGCGAGCAGGCTATCGATCAGGGCGAGCATCTTCGCGTGGGTGCGATCGTCGTGGGTGGAGAGCGAGCGGACCGCGCTCGCGCCGAGGACGTCGAGCGGTGGCTTCGGGCTGACCGCCCGCAGCCGCGCTGGAAGCAGGAAGCGCGTCCACCCGCGCCCGCCCGGCTTGGCCATCCAGGCGCACAGGTACTCGGCGCGGTCGCGCTCGAGCTGCGCCGATCCCCGGCTGCCGACGACCTTGGCGGCGTAGGCGTAGAGGTCTTGACGGCGATAGTCGTCGATGGAGTCGTTGTAGGCACGCAGCACCGAGCCGATCACCGGACACACCGACGCCGGGTGATCGCTGAACGGCTCCTCGCCGAGCATTGAGGCGAGCTCCATCACGCACGCGCCGTGGTCCTTGGAGGTGTGCTTGCCCTTGCTCAACCTGATCGTCTGATGTGTGACTGGACCCATGACAACCTCCGTTTCAGATGTGGCGGCGAGGCGCGTCAGAGCCCGGCGGAGCGGCGGGCGCGGAGACGCGGTGGCCGTTGATGAGGTCCCGGCGCACGACGCGGTGGTAAGCGTCATGCACGACGACCTCGCAGGGACGGCTTCGCTCAGCGAACGTGTAGGCCACTCGCTGAGCCTCATCGAGGTCCCGGCACCTGAGCGGGCGCCGGCGGTCGGGGAGTACCACCTCCCACTGACCACGGGCGTTGAGCAGGACGCGGACCGTGAACTTGTGAACAGAGACGCCTTGCGGCGGGATTGAGTGCTGACCGGCAGCAACCATCACTCAAGCTCCTTCAAGCCTTGCGGGGGTACGGGGTATGCGCGCCGGTGTCGTGCTCACGCCTCGCCGCCGCGTTCAGCCGCTCACCACCGCGATCATCTCCGGGCGCGTGCGCTGTCCGCCGCCGAACGCGAGCAGCAGCGCCACGATCCCGGTCCATCCGGTCTGGTGACTCGCGCCGATTCCGGCGCCGTTGTCACCGTGAAAGTACTCGTGGAACGGCACCAGGTCGTGCCAGTGGGGATCGGTCTGGAACTTCTCGATCCCGCCGAAGACGGGCCGACGACCGTGCTCGTCGTCGAGGAACGTCGACGCCAGGCGCGTGCCTATCGCCGAGGCGACCTCGAGCAGATTCAGCTCGTTGCCCGAGTCGGTCGGGCACTCGACCTTCAGGCGGTCGCCGTAGTAGCGATGCAGCTGCACCAGCCCGCGCAGGATCACGAGGTTCATCGGGAACCACACGGGCCCGCGCCAGTTCGAGTTGCCGCCGAACATCCCCGTGTCTGACTCCGCCGGCAGGTAGTGCACGTTGTACTCCTGGCCGCCCCAGTCGAACACGTAGGGGTGCTCGAGGTGGCGCCGGGATATCGCGCGGATCCCGTGCGCGCCGAGAAACTCGTTCTCGTCGAGCATGATCGCGAGGATCCGCTTCAGGCGGTCCTCGTCGACCAGCTGCATGATCCGCCGGCCCTCGGGATTCGGTCCGGGCAGATGGGTCAGCTCGGGGAGCGAATCGGAGAATCGCTCGATGAACTCGGTCATCTTCCCGATCAGCTCTGGGAAACGGTCGAGCGTGTCGGGGTCGAACACGGTCGCCGCGCACAGCGGCAGCAGGCCGACGAGCGAGCGGACCTTCAGCGGGATCTGGGTGCCGTCCGGCATCCGCATCACGTCGTAATAGAAGCCGTCGTCCTCGTCCCACAGGCCGGCGTCGCCCCGCGGCGGGTTCATCGCGACCGCGATCCAGAAGAAATGCGCGACGAACCTGACCGCCATGTCGGCATAAGCCGGCTCGAACTTGGCGATCTCGGCCGCGATCTGGAGCATCCATTGGCAATACAGCGCCATCCACGCGGTGCCGTCGGCCTGCTCGAGCGAGCCGCCGCCGGGGAGCGGCGCCGAGCGGTCGAACACGCCGATGTTGTCCAGGCCGAGGAAACCGCCCTGGAACAGGTTGCGGTCGTCGGGGTCCTTGCGGTTGACCCACCACGTGAAGTTCGTGATCAGCCGATCGAACACGCGGGCCAGGAACTCGTGGTCACCGGCGCCGCGGATCTCGGCCTCGCGCTCGTAGACATATAACGCCGCCCACGGGGTAACCGGCGGGTTGACGTCGCTGAAGTTCCACTCGTAGGCCGGAATCTGCCCGTTCGGATGCGCATACCGCGTGGCCAGCAGCAGCTCGATCTGCTCCTTGGCGAAGTCGACGTCGACGAGCGACAGCGGCGCGCAGTGGAACGCCAGGTCCCAGGCGGCGAACCACGGGTACTCCCACTTATCGGGCATCGAGATGATGTCGGCCGCGAGCATGTGGAACCACTGGACGTTGCGGACCGAGCTGGCGGGCGCGGCGGGATCCCACGGGTCGACGTCGTGCTCGTACAGCCAGCGGTGGACGTCGTACTCGTAGTACTGCTTGCCCCACAATAGCCCCGCCAGGGCCTGGCGCATCACCATCTTCGCGTCTTCGTCGAGCGCCTCGGGGATGACCGCGGCGTAGAACTTGTCGCCCTCTGCTTTTCGGGCGGTGAACACCCTGTCGAACTCGGCGCCGAGCGGGTCGGCCGCGAGTTGGCCGCCGGCCGTGAGGCGCAACCGGATCTGCGCGCTCTGCCCCGGCTCGAGCTCGAGGATGCGATGGGCCGCCACCTTGGTGCCCGTGCGCTCGGGATTGACCGCGCCGGTGGCGCCGTCGACGACGAAGTCGTTGATCCCGTCCTTGACGTACGGCGATGCGTTCGGCGTCCCGAACAGGCGCTGGCTGTTGGTCTCGTTCTCGCAGAATAGAAGAGCCGTGGAAGCGTCGGCGCAGAACAGCCACTCGCCGAGGTCGTCGTGGGTAGCCCGCGCCGCGGAGAGCCCCGGCGGGCCGTCGAGCGCCGCGATCGTCGGCTTCTGTGTTGAGTCCCCCCAGGACCAGGTGTTGCGGAACCACAACGTCGGGAGCAGGTGGAGCGTGGCCGCCTCGGGTCCGCGGTTCGTCGCGGTGACGAGCATCAGGATGTCGTCGGGCGCCTGCTTGGCGTACTCGACGACGACGTCGAAGTACCGATCGTCGTCGAACACGCCGGTGTCGAGCAGCTCGTACTCCATGTCCTGCTTGCCCCGCCGCGCGTTCGTCGAGATCAGATCCTCGTACGGGAATGCGCGCTGCGGATACTTGTACTGACACTTGAGGTAGGAGTGGGTCGGGGTACTGTCGAGATAGAACCAGTACTCCTTCACGTCCTCGCCGTGGTTGCCCTCGCCGTTGGAGAGTCCGAACATCCGCTCCTTCAGGATCGGGTCGGCTCCGTTCCACACGGCCAGCGCGAGGCACAGCCGCTGGCGCTCGTCGCACACCCCCGCGATCCCGTCCTCGCCCCACCGGTAGGCCCGAGACCGGGCGTGGTCGTGGGTGAAGTAGTTCCACGCGTCGCCGTCTTCGCTGTAGTCCTCCCGGACCGTGCCCCACTGGCGCTCGCTCAGGTACGGACCCCAGGCCTTCCACGGTGCGGCGCCGGTATGAGCGTCTTCGAGCCGCTTGTGCTCCGGCGTGCTCTTGGTCGTCCGCCCCGCGGCCATTTCGTAGGAGTCTCACCACCGACGGGCGTACATGCAACCCTGTCCGCACCCGACGGTTCATGGTGCCCACCGGTGTTCGGGAAATCGTGGTGAGCGCTTCCCCTGGGGCGGGTCGGAACATCGTGGTGAGAGCTTCCCAAGAGTATGGGTGCCGGCCCTCTTGCTCGGTTACCTACGCAGTGCCACTCTCACGCGACGTGAACGAGGTCGGACCCGAGCGGGTTGGACGAGCGCTCCGCAAGATGGCCGAGGATCTCGTGACCGAGCGGCGGCGCGTCGTGCTTCTCCAACGCGAGAACCGCGAGCTGCGATCCCAGATCGAGGAGCTTCAGCGTCTGGTCGCGGCCGAGCGTGAGCCGGCGTCGGGCGCCACGCACGAGTGATCGCCCGCGTCGAGTGCATGTCCGGGGGCCCGCACCCCGATATGTGGACATTCGGCCCATCGCCCACCACGAGCGTTGGGTTAACCCGTCAATAGGTGGCCGAATCCGAATTCACATCGGGGAAAGAGAGCGAGTGAGGAGATAACCGCCCTGAATTCCTGTGCATTGTCGGCGGACGGCTGAAAGGCTCGGGCGCGCTGGCGCGGCGGATCGGGCCGGCGGGCGATCACGCGGCATCCCCCTCCAGGTGCCGCCGTTTAGGCGCCGACGATCACCCGCCCCCCATAATCATCGCGACCCGCTCGGTGGTGCGCTCCTCCGACAGCTCCCGCCCGGCGGCGAGGCCGGCGCCGATCACCAGGCCCTGCGCCACCAGGTAACACGTGAACAGCAGGCCGGCGAGAACGAGGAACACCTGGACGGGCGTCCGGCCGGCGACGGCTCGCGCGTAGTAGCCGGCGACGAGCGGCGTCAGCTCGAGCACGACGGCGGCGGGGACGCCACCGCGCACCGCGGCGCGCCAGCTGATCCGGCGCGTGGTGGCGTACCGGTACAGCAGCGAGCAGATCGCGGCGATCAGCATGGCCGACAGGACCGACAGCAGCCAGCCGGGGATCGGGAAGCCGAGGCGCCCTCGCAGGTTCGTGGCCTCGGTGGCGGCCGCGGCCATCAGCGCGATCATCAGCACCATGCCGGCGGCGAGGCCCAGATGGCGGAGCTTCAGGGCGATCGGACCTAGGCGGGGCGCTCCCAGCAGCCGGGACTCGACCCGCTCGACCACGCCGGTGGCGCCGGCGCCCGCCCACAGCATCGAGGCGACGGCGACCGCAAGGAGCAGGGGCGAGTTGCGATGGGTGCGGAGCACCAGGTCGATGACCTGGTCCCGTGCCCCCGGGGGTAGAACGCTCGCGAGCCGCGTGGCGACCTGCTCGGCGCGGGCGCCGTCGCCGAGTACGAGCGCGGCGAGCGCCGCGATCCCGAGCGTCAGCGGCACGCACGCCCCGACGAGGTACCACGCAAGCGCCGGGACGTCGTCGCACAGGCCCGAGCCCCAGTAGAAACTGTCGACGCGCTTGGCCACACGGCGCAACGGCTGAGGTGCGAAGATCTCGCCGGGGCGCATGTTCGGATCATCCCCGCGGACCGATACGGATGCCAACTTCCGGTTGGGCCACATGCGCGCCTCCTTGCGGGTAACCCGGCGTCGAGCGAGTCTCACCACGACACGATGGCGCTAGGGTCGACAAGCCGCGGGGTCGAGCCGGTGGCGCGGGCGCCCCTCGGCGCTGGCTACGACGGCGACGGCGCCAGCTTCGCCGTGTTCTCGAGCGTCGCCGACGCCGTCGAGGTGTGCCTGTTCGACCGCGAGGACCGAGAGACTCGGTACGACCTCGAGCAGGGCGACGGGTCCGTGTGGCAGGGCTATCTGCCCGGCGTCGCGCCCGGTCAGCGATATGGGTTCCGCGTGCACGGGCCGTGGGATCCCTCGTCGGGCGCGCGGTGCAACCCGGCCAAGCTCTTGCTCGACCCGTATGCCCGCGCCGTGGGCGGCGAGGTACGGTGGGACCCAGCGGTTTACGGCCATATCTCCGGCGATCCCGATCGGCCGGACGGCACCGATTCCGCGCCGTACGTTCCAAGGTCGGTGCTGGTGGCGACGGACTTCGACTGGGGCGACGATCGCCGCCCGGGCGTTCCAATCGCGGACTCGATCTTCTACGAGGTCCATGTCAAGGGCTTCACCAAGCTCCACCCGGACGTGCCCGAGGAACTGCGCGGCACCTACGCCGGCGTTTCCCACCCAGCCGCGGTGGCGCATCTCAAGCGACTGGGCGTGACCTCGGTCGAGTTGCTCCCCGTCCACCAGTTCGTCCACGATGCCCAGCTCGTCGCTCGCGGGCTGCGCAACTATTGGGGCTACCAGTCGATCGGCTACTTCGCGCCGCACAACGGGTATGCCTCGAGCGGCGACGCCGGCGGTCAGGTCGAGGAGTTCCGCCGGATGGTCCGCGCGCTGCACGCGGCCGGGCTCGAGGTGATCCTCGACGTCGTCTTCAACCACACCGCCGAGGCCGACCACTGGGGTCCGACGCTGTGCTTCCGCGGGCTCGACAACGCGGCCTACTACCGGCTCGCGGACGACCGGTCGCGCTACGTCGACGACACGGGCTGCGGCAACACCGTCGACCTGCACCAACCCCAGCCGCTCAGGCTGGTGATGGACGCGCTCCGCTACTGGACTGCGGAGATGCACGTCGACGGCTTCCGTTTCGACCTGGCGGCGGCGCTCGGGCGCGGGGACAGCGACTTCGATCCGCACGGGTCGTTCCTCGAGGCGATCGGCCAGGATCCGGTGCTGTCCGAGATCAAGTTGATCGCCGAGCCCTGGGACACCGGCTGGGGGGGTTACGACCTCGGTCAGTTCCCGGCCGGGTGGAGCGAGTGGAACGGCAAGTTTCGCGACACCGTGCGCGACTTCTGGCGCGGCACGGAGGGGGCGCTACCGGGTCTCGCCACGCGGATCAGCGGTTCGCGAGACCTGTTCGGCCACGGTGGCCGGCGCCCGACCGCGTCGGTCAACATAGTCACAGTCCACGACGGGTTCACCCTCGCCGACCTCGTCAGCTACAACGGAAAGCACAACGAGGCCAACGGCGAGAACAATCACGATGGTACCGACGACAACCGCAGTTGGAACTGCGGCGTCGAGGGGCCGACCGACTCTGGCGCTGTGCTCGCGCTGCGCGCTCGACAGCGCAGGAACTTCCTCGCGACGCTGCTGCTCTCAGAGGGCACGCCGCTGCTGCTGGGGGGCGACGAGTTCGCGCGGACGCAGAACGGCAACAACAACGCCTACTGTCACGACGACGAGCTGACCTGGTTCGACTGGGAGGCGGTGGCCGCTAACGCCGACCTGGTCGAGTTCACCGCCCGGCTGTGCCGCCTCCGCGAGGAGCACGCGGTATTCCGGCGACGCCAGTTCTTCACCGGCACCCCCGCGCACGACACCGGTCGCGACGATCTCGACTGGTACCGCCCCGACGGTCAGCAGATGACCGGGCAGGACTGGGGGGCCGTGTACGCGAGGGCCGTCACCGTGGCCCTGAGCGGCGCGACCGGCGACCACACCCGCTCCGACGATCCATTCCTGATCCTGCTCAACGCCTGGTGGGAGCCGCTCGATTTCACGATCCCCGAGTCGTTGCGGGGCATGGCCTGGCAGGTCGAGGTCGACACGAACGCGCCAGACGAGATCGGCGGCGCCGTCGACCCGGCCAGCCCGATCACGCTGATCGGCCGCTCGCTTGTGCTGCTTCGTAGCCCGTCGTGACCCGACTCGATTCGGCTGCGGCGCGTGTCCGGTCGCTGATCCAGGCGATCCAACAGAACGACGAGGCCAAGATCGAGCAGGCGGTGATTCGCGTCAGCCGCTCTCACCGCGCGCTGGCACCGCTCGCGCTGGCGGTCGGCGCGGTCGTGCTGCTGTTCGACGGCCTGCGCCTGGTCGTCTCAAATTGGCGGTTGATGGTCGTGACGGTGCTGCCCGCGATGTGGATCTGGCTGGCGATGTACGACCTAAAAGGGCATCTCCTTCACGGTCGGTCGCTCCACGTGATCCGCGGTCCGATCTTGATCCCGGTCTGCCTGGTGATCATCGCGATCACGATGGCGGCGTTCTTCCTCAACGCGGTGTTCGCGTTTGCGATCGCCAAACCGGGACGCCCAGAGGTCCGGCCCGGGGTTCAGGACGCGTTGCGGCACCGCACGCCGATCCTGGTCTCGGGTGGGATCCTGGGCGCGCTGCTCGCGTTCTCAACGATGATCGTGACGCGCTGGGGGCGCCCGTGGTTCGGGATCGCTCTCAGCATCGTGGTCGGGTTGATGATGCTCTGCTACGTCGCGGTGCCGGCCCGGCTGATCGGCACTAAGCCGCGGCAGTCGAGGCGTGACAAGTTGACCACGAGCGCGGTGGGTGGGGCGATCGGCGCCACGGTGTGCACGCCGCCGTACCTGCTCGGCCGGCTCGGGCTCTTGATGCTCGGCTCGAAGGTCCTGCTGATCCCCGGCATCTTCGTGTTCGCGGTCGGCATCACTTTGCAGGCGGGCGCCACCGGGGCGGTCCGGGCGATCAAGATGAGCGTGAGCCTGACCGCGGGCCGTCCGCTCCGCCGTGCGCCGGCCGACCCCTGATCCTGGCGCTCGGGGCCGTGATCCTCGTCGCGATCCGGGTGTGACCGGTGACGCGGGCGCTCACGCCCGCGCCGAGCGCCAGCTATCGGGCGCGTAGCCGCTCCGCACCGCCTCGACATACGGCACCGGGCTGACCACCGCGCGGAGCTCGCGCTGGACATGGGGCTCGACGGTCGGCTTCGACGTTCCGCCGTTCTCCTCGCCCCATACGAACGTCACCTCTGTCCCGGGCTCGGCGCACTGCGGGTCGACCACCGCCAACGTGAGCATCTTGCCCTCGTTGAAGCTGTAACCGATCCACGTCGAGACCCCGACCGTGTCACCGTTCACCGTGACCCTGTCGAACGGATGCATAGCGTACACCGCCGATGGCCAGTCGATGAACTTGGCTCGATCGGCGTTGCCGAACATGGTGGCGATCGTGTCCGCGACGTCCTCGTCGTCGAGCGCCAAGGTCACCTTGTGGCGGTGGTCGTCTTCGGCCATCTGCTCGAGCGCTTCGCGCCCGATGAAGTCATGATCGAACTTGACGAGGTGACCGTAACCGAGGTCCCATGGGGTGAAGTAATAGTCCTCGATGTCGGCTGACACGTAGCTTCCGCCGATCGACGCCGAGCCCTCGTAGCCGGCTGCGGGTAGCCACTCGCGGTAGGACCTGAGCTCGTCGCCGGTGTAGACCGCCGGCAGCGGCGAAGGGATCCAGCCGGACTCGAGCGCGTTCGAGGAGTACGCACGGCCGCCGACCAGACGCAGGCCGAACTCCTGACCCGCGGCCACGAGCGCCGCGTGGACCGGCTCGTAGTCATCCCACGTCCCGAACAGCTCCCACCCAGGCTGTCCCGCCATGCCATGGCGAAGCGCTCGCACGGTTACCCCGCCGAGTTGCGCCGTGGTCAGGTTGAAGAACTTGAGCTCGGGTGGTGGGGCGCCAAGTGCGTTCGCGATCACGTGCATCGCGTTCGGCCCCTGCACCTGGAAGCGGTAGTGCTTGCGACGACCATCGCTCCGGAGCGCGCTGCGCTGGTCCAGCGTCACCTGCACGTCGTAGCCGCCGGTCTCAGCGTGGTAGGTGACCCAATTCAGCACCGGCGCGCGACCGACCAGGTTGAACTCTTCGTCTGAGAGGTGGAACAGGATGACGTCACCGATCACATAACCATCGGGAGTGCAGGGAACGAACTGCTTGGCCTTGTCGACATCGAAGTTGTTGAACGTGTTCACTCCCAGCCGCGACAACAGCGCCGCCGCGTCCGGCCCCTCCACGGCCAGCTCGGCCATGTGAAACGACTGGTTGTAGAGCACGCATGTGTGCTGCCACGCCCACTGCTCGTCGCGCCAGTTCGTGTACTCGGCCGGGACGCCCGGGTACACGTTCGGGCCGACCTGCGCGTTGCGGAGCATCTCGACTGGCGACTCGATGCTCCGGAGCAGTTCTTCCAGGCTACGTTGACTCATGGCTTCCTCCTCTCGAAAGGCTCAGGTCGGCGCTGCCGCCGAGGTAGGCGGCGATTACCCGCTCGTCCTGTCGCACGGTCTCGGGCGGCCCGTCGGCGATCACGCGGCCGAACTCCAGCACTACGACGCGGTCGCAGATGCCGAGCACGAGTCCCATGTCGTGGTCGATCAACAGCGTCGTCTGACCCGCGTCGGCGAGCCCGCGCAGCGTCCGCCCAAGCTCGTCGCTCTCCCGGGCGTCGAGTCCGGCGGCCGGCTCGTCCAGGCACAGCAGGCGCGGATTGCCGGCCAGTGCGCGCGCCACTCCGACCAACTTGCGCGTTCCCTCGGGGAGCTCATCGGGCATGGCCACGGCCGCCCAGCTGAGGTCGACCAGGTCGAGGACCTGGCCGGGGTCGCTCTCGCGACGCTCCGCGGACCCCCGTGTTGGCTCCGATGCGGCGACAGCGACGTTCTCGCCGACCTCGAGGTCGTCGAACAGGTCCGTGTTCTGCCAGGTCCGCGACAGGCCGCGACGGGCTCGCTGGTACGCCGGCAGCGAACTGATGTCCTCGCCGTCGAGCTCGACCCGGCCGGTGAACGGCACGAACCCGGTGACCGCGTCGATTAGCGTCGTCTTGCCGGCGCCGTTAGGCCCGATGAGGCCGACCAGCTCGCCTTCGCGCACCTCGATGTCGACATCGCTGAGCGCGTGCACGCCCCCAAACGCAACCGACAGCCCGCGGACGGTCAGGACGGGCGCGGTGGCGCGGTCGCCCGAAGTGGGGATCTCGCGACGAATTCCCTTGACGGAATCCGGCTCGTCGACATCTCGAGCGGCGACGGGTCTCGCGCCGGATTCCGCGGGGAATTTGGCTCCATCGCGGTCGCCCGAAGTGGGGATCTCGCGCCGAATTCCCTTGACGGAATCCGGCTCGTCGACATCTCGAGCGGCGACGGGTCTCGCGCCGGATTCCGCGGGTTCAGGCGGGCGGACCGGTGGTCGTTTGTGCGTCTTCTTGTAGAACGCGCCGGCGACCCCTTCCGGGTTCTGGATCAGCGTGATGATCAGGATCGCGCCGCCGAACAGCAGGAACCAGTTGCCGTTGATGCCGAACCACTTGTCGAGCGCGTACGGGAACAGCGCCTGGGTCGAGATCAGACCGGCGAATACGGCACCCGAGATCAACGTGATCCCGCCCGCGTACGCGAACGCGATCAGGCTGAGCGCGGTGAATGGGTCGAATCGGTCGGCGCTGACCGAGCTGAAGTTGTAGGCGTACAGGGCGCCGGCGAGGCCGGCGATCACCGAACTGATCCCAAACGCGACGAATTTGACAGCGCGCGGGTCGATCGCCGCCGCTGCCGCTGCGCGCTCATTGGAGCGCACCGCGAGCATGCGCTGACCAAGCGTCCCCCGGCGCACGAGGCCGACCACGATGCACATCGCCACGGTCACGCCCAGGACGACCCACCCGAACACCGGGCTCGGGAGGTTGCCGTCCAGTCCGCGAAAGCCGGCGCGCGGCCCCAGATCAAGTCCGAACAGCCTCGGCTCCGGCACCGGGGAGCCGGTCTGGCCGCCCCCCCAGGTCGTGTTCACGAACCCGAAGTTGGTGATCGCTACGACCGCCGCCAGCGTGACCACGGCCAGGCTCACCCCTCGAACGCGTAGCGCCGAGGCCGCCGTGATCAGACCGAGGATCAGGGCCGCGCCGGCGCCCAGCAGCGGCGCGATCGGAAACGCGATGCCGGCGTTCACCGCGAGATGCGAGATCGCGAACCCCGACACGCCGGCCAGCGTCAGCTGCACGACCGATATCTGGCCGACGAACCCGGTGATCACGACGAGCGACAGCGCGATCAGGGTCCCGATCATCGTGTTCACGAGCGCCTCGCGGAAGTCGAACGGGAACACCACGAGGGCGACCGCGCACACCGCGACCATCACCGGTGCGGTCACCGCCAGCTTGCGGGGGCGCGGCGCCTCGGGCAGGCGCTGCTCTATGAGCTCCCCGCGGCTGGGCAGATTCGCGCCGCGCAAGTACATGAACAACACGATCAGGACGAACACCACGAGCTCGTAGACACCCGGCAACGCGACGCCGCCTGACGTGGGGAACCAGGACAAGCTCGTCACGTACTGAATCAGCGAGCCGATGATTCCGAGGCCGATCCCCGCAGCGCACGCGATTCCGAACGAGGTGAATCCGGCCAACAGCGCCGCAGCGAGCGCCGGCACGATCTGTAGTGGCAGCGTCTCGGTGTCGAGCTGGGTGATCGATGCCGCCAGGATCCCGATCCCGCCGGCGATCACCGAGGCGAGCAGCGTGTTGACCATCGACAGCCGGTTCGGCGAGAGCCCTCCGAGCATCGCGGCCACCTCGTTCTCGGACGCGGCCCGGGTCGCAAGCCCGAACCGCGTGAACCGATACAGCGCCGCCAGCGCCGCGGCCAGGACGATCACGATCCCGGTGAGGATGAAGCGGTCGACCGGGATCACGGCGCTGAGCAGATGTACCGTGTTTTGCGGCAGCACGTTCGGCTCCGGCTGTGCCGTCGTGCCGAACGCGAGCAGCATCGACGCCTGCAGCACGAGCAACACCCCGAGCGAGGAGACGAGCTTCGCCAGGGGCGGCGCGGTACGGAGCGGCCGGAACGCGACCAGCTCCACCGCCGCGCCGACAGCCAGCACGATCACGAGGCTGATCAGCAACGCCGGCACCGTCGACAGGTGCAGCAGATCCGTGGTCAGAGCCCAGAACGCATAGCCGGCGAACATGGCCATGCCACCAGTGGCCAGGTTGATGATCCCCGAGCCACGGTAGGTCAGCACCACGCCCAGGGCGATGCCGGCAATCAGCGCACCCGAGCCGAGCCCGAGCAGGGCGAACAGCAGGATCTGCTGCACGTCAGTGGCCCCTCATCGCCGAGGGGCCACCGTTTCTTCGCTTATGACGGGGGCTGAAGCCATCCCGCGGTCTTGACGAACACGTGCTTGCCCTTGTACAGGAAGAACTGCGTCCTGTCGTTGCAGATTCCCGGCGCCGACGGGTACTTGCCGCACTGGAGCGCGGGTGCGCCGAGCGCCACCGGACCCGTGAACGCCTTCGCCTTGTCGAGGACCGCTGTCGGCGTGATGTTGCCGTAGCCGACTTGGTTCAGGAACCTGGCGGTGGTGAGAATCTGGCCGAAGGTGACGATCACCCAGGGGTCGGGGGCCACTGCGGGAGTTCCGTACTTGGCCATCACCTTCATGTACGCCGGCATCCCGGGGTCGGTCGGATCCCCGTACAGCGAACTCGCAATCGCGTAGGACCAGATCGGGAAGTCACCGCCGAGGCCGGCCGCCACCAGACCGTTCAGGCACAGAGGCGCGGACAGGATCTTCTTCGTATCGGTGATGCCCAGCTGCTTGAGACCCTTGGCGAGGTTCACGCAGCCCGAGGAGTCGCTGTAGGGGATCACGAGGTCGGCGGTCTGTGCGCCGGCGCTCGTCAGCGGTCCGATCAGGTCTGTCTGGCTCTCGTCGTAGCCGACCTTCTTGACCTTGACTCCAACCTTCTGCAACGAGTCGGCGATCGCCGTTGCCCCCTCGGTGATGCCGGCGATGTTCGGGTACACGAGCGCGGCGGTCTTCGCGTGCAAGACGTTCTTGGCGTACGTCCCGAACGGACCGAGTACGTGAGTGGCGTCGCCGAACAGGACCACGTTGCTCGCCTTGGCCCCGTCGAGCGGGGTCACCGCGACGCCCACGATCACCGGCTTGGCCGAGCCGATCGTGGACTGGAACGACTGGTCGCCGATCGCCACCGCGCCTTCGTCGATCACCGAAATCGACTTGTTGGCGAGGAACTGCTGGCCGCACGTCGTGCCTTCCTCCTCGGCCGACCGGATGAAGCAGGTGCTCAGTTTGAGCGGATGGCCACTGATGCCGCCGAGCTCTGTGTTGATGTACTTGACTGCGATCTGCGCTCCGGTCGTCGCCAGCGGCCCGATCGTCTGTGAGCCGCCCTGCTGGTTGACGAAGCCGATCGTCACCGGTGGTAGCGACGAGTTGGCCGCGCCTGCCTTGCCGTCGACGTAGCTCAGGTAGTTAGTCACGGACTGTGCGCCGGCGCCACCGCTGCCGGCCGTAGTGGCCGGTGTGGTCGTCGTCGCGCTGGTCGAGCTCGTGGCGGGAGCCGCGGCCGCGCTCGATGTACTCGAGCTGCTCTTGCTGCTGCCGCAGCCCGCCGCGACGATCATGGTGGCGATCAGCGCCGCCGCTGCGAGCCGCCCTCTACGTGCCTGCGTGGTCACGTTCTCCTCCTTGTGGAATGTCATGCGCTTCACGGCCGAGTCGTTCAGACCGCGGCCGCCGCGCCCCAAAGCTCCCGCGACGCCAGTCGTGCCCCCTCCGCGAGCGCCGCGAGCTTCGCCCACTGGATCTCGGGATGCACGCGCTCTATGAACGCCCCCTGCGCGAAGCCGCAGTCAGTGCCGGCGAGCACGTTCTCCTTACCGACGACGTTGGCCAGGCGGACGAGCCGCTGGGCCACCAGCTCGGGATGCTCGACGACGTTCGTGTGGTGGGTGACGACCCCCGGGATGAGCTTCTTGCCCTGGGGCAGCGGCACCTCCTCCCACACCCGCCACTCGTGCTCGTGCCGGGCGTTGGCCTGCTCCATGACATAGGTGCCCGCGTTCACGGCCAGGATCAGGTCAACCATGTCCTTGAGCTCCGGGTCGTACGCATGGGGGCCGTGCCAGCTGCCCCAGCACACGTGGTAGCGGACGCGGTCCTCGGGCAGGCCCTCGAGCGCGTGGTTGAGCGCGCGCACGCGTATGTCGGCCCAGCGCCGATAGTCCTCCCACGACTGCCCGCGTGACATCATCGTGTCGGCCTCGTGCATCATCACGGCGTCGTCGACCTGCACGAGCAACCCGGCGTCGACGATCGCCCGGTACTCCTCCCGCAGCGCCTCGGCCAGCGCGAACATAAACTCCTCCTCGCTGGCGTAGTACTCGTTCTGGAGCCAGTAGGCGCTGGCCGGCGCCACCACCGGCAGGAAGCCCTCGACGATGTCGTGCTCGTGCTGGGCGAGGGCCGCCTTGAAGTTGGCGATGTCGCGGTCGACCGCGGCGCGGTCGTAGGTCAGCGGGCCGGTGCAGACCCAGGCGACGCCTTGTCCCTCGGCGGCCGCTTGCTCGTCGGGGAGGTCGCTCGAGGCGGCCGCGTTCGATTCGTTGACGCTGGCGTTCTCGAGCGCATCCATCGCGGCATACGCGCCCGGGAATGCCTGACGGTCGCGGCTCGGCGGGTACATC
>DATJYY010000159.1:0-7734 GCA_035499395.1 Solirubrobacteraceae bacterium | reverse complement strand
ACGCCGCTGTTCCTGGCGCTGGTCGCGATCGGCACGACCGACCTTCTGTTCGCGTTCGACTCGATTCCCGCCGTGTTCGGGGTGACCGACCATGCGTACATCGTCTTTGCCGCCAACGCGTTCGCGCTGTTGGGCTTGCGTCCCTTCTACTTTCTCGTATCTGGTTTGCTCAGCCGGCTGGTCTACCTCTCCACCGGGCTGGCGCTCATTCTCGCCTTCATTGGCCTGAAGCTGATTCTCGAGTTCGCCCACGAGCGAAACCATTCGGTACCCGAGCTGCCGACCGTCGTATCGCTGGCGGTGATCCTTGCGGTACTGACGGCGACCACGATCGCGAGCGTAATCAAGTCCAAGCGCGATCCGGCCAGGCGCGCTCATGCCGGCGCGCTCAGACAAGGCCCAGACCGGGAAGAGGCGCCCCGTGCAAATCGTTCCGACCTGCCAGGACCGGACCAGATCAAACCACCTGCGTGATCGCGAAGCCGCCCCAGGCGCCGGCGAGGATCAGCGCGAGCCCCGGCCAGATCGCGAGCGCGTAGCGCCATTTCCCGATGCCGGCGGCGAGTGCGGCCTTGCTCAGCGTGTTGGTGGTCAGCGCGGTGAGTGTCGCTACGGCGGCGGTGGTGGCCGGGACCGACCCGGCGTGCGTCAGCGTCGCGGCGGAGATGGCGGCCGATTGAGAGTCGGCAAAGCCCGCGACAGCGGTGCCGATGATCAGACCGGCACGGCCCAGGGCGGCGTTCAGCGCACCCGCGATCAGCAGGACCACGGTGACCGTGGCCGCGAGTAGCAGCGCGACCTTGAGGTCGAAGGCGCGACCAGGCTCAGCTATTTCGGGCTCGGGCCGGCTCACCGCATGGAGCGCGAACGCGACCGCGTATCCGGTGGCAGCGAGGCCGGCCAGGATCAGCGGGAGCGCCAGGTCACGCAGCACGGGCACGCTCGCCGCCCCGACGACGGCGGCGAGCAGCACGACGGTGGCCATGGATGAGGCGATGCCTGCCGCGGTGGCGAGGCGCCGCATCGGTGGCTCATCCACGGCCCGCTTGCCCATCAGGGCGATGGTCGCGGTGCTCGAGACAAAGCCTCCGAGGAAGCCGGTGAGGAGCAGGCCGTAGCGCGGCCCCATTGCCCGCATCGCGATGTACCCAGCGCCCTGCATCGCCATCACGATCACGACCAGGCGCCAGATCGTGGCCGGATTGAGCGAATGGTTCGGCCCGATGCCGTGGTCGGGAACGAGCGGCAGCACGATCAAGGCGCAGGCGGCGAACAACAGCCCATCGTGCAGCTCGCGCTCGGACAGCGTGTCGCGCGCGAGCGCGTGCAAGTGCTCGCGCTGGGAGAGGACGATCGCCGTGCCGACACCGAGCCCGGCGGCCAGGCCGGTGTCGCGCTGCGCGAGCGCCCCGAGGAGAAAGTCGACGAGCAGGGCGATCTCCGTGGTGAGGCCGGGATCCTCCTCATCAGAGGTCACATACGCGGCGACCGCGGCGAGGCCGACGATCCCAAGCGCCACCGCGGTAACGGCAACGCCCCCGACGCGATAGCTCAACCCGCCGAGCAGCGCGACCAGCGCGAAGGTCCGAATCCCGGCGGGTCCCCGCCCGGGTCCCCGACCTTTGCGGCGCTCGCGCTCAACCCCGAGCAGCAGTCCTACGCCGAGTGCGACCAGCAGGCCGATCGCCGGATCGCTCACCGTTCACGCCACGCGCCGGCCGCCGGCCGCCGGCCGCGTCATTTCTCGGGCCGGGCGCGATCGGAAGCTGGCACCCGCGTCATCTGACAGCGCCTTGTGGAGAGATCGTCGAATCACGGACTGCTGCCGTATGCTCCTGTCGCTCGGTGTCGGGGGGTGGGGCAACCGCGGGCGTTCCTCGCGGCACTACGAGCAGCGGGCACGTCGAGTGCCCGACGAGGTGACCGGACACGCTGCCGTGCACGAGCCGGCCGACTGGGCCGTAGCCACGGGAGCCGACGATGAGCAGGTCCAGGTGCTTGCCGAACTGGACCAGCTCCTCCCTTGCCCCACCGTAGGTGACCACGCCGTGCACGTCGTGCAGACGCGCGAGGCGCTCGGCGTGGCGCTCAATCAGCTCATCTACGGCGCTCGGCCAGTTGGCGGCGATGGGCTTCTCCTCGCGCACGTTCTGGAGCGAGACCACCCACAGCACGTTTATCTCGCCGGCGTGGCGACGCGCTAGCTTGCGCGCGGCGGTCAGGGCATGCTCGCTCTCCGGTGAGGCGTCATAGCCGACCCCAACCCGCTTGAGCCGATGTGGTGCTTGCGCGTAGCCTCGCGGGGCGATCGCGACCGCGCACGGCGCTCCGTCGAGCGCCGCGCGGCAGTCGTCGCCCATCAAGACACGGCCCAAGATGGCGTGTCGCGTGGACCCGACCACGAGCAGGTCGGCCCGCCGCTGCTCGGCGAGCTCGTGCAACCCCGGGCCCACTGGAGACGGATCGCGGACAGCGAGGTCAGCGTCCACTGCCGCCCGGTCGCGTTCACCCTCGAGCAGCTTCTGAGCTTCGGCGCGCTGCCATCGAAGCGACTCGACAGCGCCTCGTCCGAGGAACGGCGTGCAGACGTGCGCGAGGGTGAGACCTCCGTCGCTCGACGCGAGCTGCCGAGCCAATGCGATGGCGTCGCGGCCGCCTTGTCGGCCATCAACGCCGATGAGAACGTTTCTGAACATCTACGCCTCCTGAACTCCGGCGCGGGGTGCTGACCGCGTCACCGTCGGCGACCTCGAGAAACGCGGCCGCGCCGGTGGCTCCTGTGGTACTGCGATGAAGCGACCAACGCCGCAATGCGAACTCGCCGCAGCGATCATGCCCCGAGCCTGCCAGTGGCGTGGCGCGCGAGCATCCGGGCTAGCTCGTCGTCCTGGTCCGTAGAAGGCGCGGATATCGTCCGCGCTGTGACCCCATGGCTTAGACGGCGGCCGGACATGCACCAGCTCGCTGAAGAAGCCGGATAAGGCGACAGCAGCACTCTTGCGTCGTAACGGCGTCCCGGAAAATGTTCGGCCGACCGGGGGCCACCGGAGCGCACCCCGAGCAGCCCCGGTCAAGTGCGGCTGGCGCGCCCGGCGCCGACGGGAGCCCGGAGTGATGATCACGCCATCGGCCGGGTGACGATTGATTCACACGGCGCAGTCCTCGTACACCTGCGCCGCCTCGGTGTCGTCACGCGCTCCGGCGATGGCCGGGTCCCGGTCAAGTTCCATCGCGTCTCATGATCCCCGGGGGCGGACTGCCAGGTAGATCCCCGCCCCGCTGATGAGCAGGAGTACCAGCCCCCCGCTGGCCGCGACGATCGCGATCGTCAGCAGGTGCGGCATCTTCGCACCGATGCTGACATTAGATCTAACGCCGGCCGATGCATCGACGTTCATCAGCACGATTCGCCAGTTGCCCGCCTGCGGCTTCCAGCTCAGCACCTGATGCCCGGCGCCGGTGGAGCTCGCGCTCCAGAACGCCTGGGCACCCGGCACTGTGGCCGGTGCGCCACCGGGATGCGTACGGAAGTCGCTGCTCGACGTGGTCAGACTGCTGCCGCGCGCGTAGGCGACGCGCGACAGGTACGTGTCGACAGCGTTCTCCGGACCGATTCCGATGAACACCGGCCGCGTGCTGCTCACCCGAACCTTGACGGTCCCGATCAGGTCACGGTTGACGAACCAGTCACCGGACGTCCCCCCGCGATAGCTTCCGGAAACCAGCGCGTACGTGGAGGTGGAATAGGGCTCGCTTGAGGTCATCAGAAAGCCGGTGGCGTCGCGCTGCGTCTGATCGAGCACGATCCCGATGCCGCCGGCCGCTAGGAGACCGAGCGAAACGAGCGCAAGGATGCTGGCCGCGATCAGCGCGATGACCCGACCGGGTCCCCATCGCTCCGGCCGCCGCGCGGCCGTCGCAGCCGACGGAGACACGCGCGTTTCCTCTGCGCCGGTGGTGGAGGGTCGGACGACGGTGTCGCCTGGAGCCTCGGTCGTAGGTGCGGTCGCGGACGCTGCGACGGCGGGGGCAGTGACCGTGAAGGTTCCGCCAGGCTCGTTCTCGCCTCCATCGACCCGGAACGGCGGATAGACCGGGGTCATGACCGCCGCGTAGGCGAACACGCGTAGCACCCAGCGGTTCAGGCCGAGTATGAAGTCGAAGATCGAGCGCGGATACTCGCCGCGGAAGAGCAACACGATGGCCGAGACGAACACCAGCAGGCTGATCAGCCCGACGTAGGTAGGGCCCAGCCAGGAGTGGTCGCTCCATGTCCAGGCGGCAGCGCCTCCGCCTAAGAACACGCCAGCGACCAGGTACTGGGGGATGCCGGCCAGCCACCAGCCGACCAGCGGAAACCCCTTCCGCTGGTGGCCGGGGTAGTCGATCGCCAGCCGGGCCGGGTAGTCGGCCACATCCTCGAGCGTGAACGGTGGGTAGCGATCGGTCCCGTTGGCGCCGAACGCATAGAACTCGACGCGCCACGTCCAGCGCATCACACCCACGTTGAAGTCGAACAGCGACTGCGGGTAGCGGCCCGTGAACAGCACCGCGAAGAAGCCGATGACCGCGGTGACGAAGAAGCCCATCCAGAGAAACGCCAGCACGACGTAGTGGGGAATGACCAGCAGCCACTTGATCAGCCACAGTCCGCGGGAAGGGTGCTCGAGGTGACCCTCCACCCGGACGGGATACGGGCTGAGAGGCGGTGAGAACGTCGCCTGCATCAGACTCACCTTCTTTCGGATCCGATGTTGCGCCGATTTGAAGCATCGCTCTCGCACCGGGCGGGGACATCCGAAGTCGCCCTGGGCGCAATTGCCGGGAACTACCGATCGTCGTAGCTAACGCGGAGGTGCCGACGAGGTAGCCGACGACCGGGATGTGTGGGTCAAGCGAACTATCTGCGACGGCCCTTGGCTAAATGCTGACCCTCACCACCGGCTCGGTCCGTACATGCTCGCCGAGAATCACCGGTGGCGCTCGGCTGCGGCTCGGCTCGAAATAAGGGCCACCCCCAACTCCTCACCGGAAGCCCGCGGGATGCTGCTTGGGCGGCAAGGACATGACGGGGGTCTCCGATAGGCGCGACAGACGCGGGCGCAGCGAGGGCTGGCCGTGGGGGTCGTCGACATGTGGCCTGGAATTCGGTTCGACGTCCGGCGGGGTACGTCCGCGCGTCAGTTGGTTGACGATTTGTCAAATCGCGCCCTCGTGCTCCACACGAAATGGGGCCGGGCAAGGGTGGCTGGAGCGAAGGAACGCGCGACCGGGTCTGCACTGTCGCCGCGGCGCACCCGCAGCGGGCAGCCCGTCGGGCCGAGGTAGATGAGCGAGCCGTCCGCGCTGGTCGTCATTGCAGCAAACCCGTGGCCGGATAGCGGCATCGCCCCGATGGGCACGGAGCGAGAGCCGCCTACGGTGCGAACACGACCGAAGGAGCCAGCGTGTTCGGCAAGACGATCGTGTGTGTGGACGAGTCGAGCGGGGGCCGTGACGCCATCGCTCTCGCAAAGCAACTGGTCCCGCCGGACGGAGAGTTGACGCTGGCTCATGTCGTTTGCATCTCTGCGTGGGAGCCGATGGCGTTGCGTGCCGCATACGCGACGGGTGAGCGAACGAAGCGGGGGGAGCGCGAACGCGCTGAGGGGCTGCTTCGAGTCGCCCGCGACCAAGCCGGCCTTGCCTCCGGCCGCTCGTCAATCTCGACCAGGGTCGTGTGGTCGCCGTCGGTCGGACGCGGCCTGCACGAGTTCGCCGAGAGCGGGGCCGCAGACCTGCTCGTACTTGGATCCTCGCGCCGAGGGATGCTCGGGCGGGTGTCTGTGGGGCATCACACCCGCGCCGCTTTGAATGGCGCGCCGTGCGCCGTAGCCGTCGCGCCGGCAGGTTACTGCGACCACTTCCGTACCGTGCGTCGAATCGGCGTCGGTTATGACGGGTCGCTCGAAAGCAAGAAGGCGCTCGAGATCGCCAGGGAGCTCGCCGCGACCCATCACGCGGAACTGTCGGCCTGCACGGCGGTGTCGGTTCCGCTGCCTACGATCGGACCAGGCCCAATGGCGCCTCGCGTGATCGAGCGCCTCTTGCACAACGCCCGCGAGCGGATCGCGGAACTTGGCGGGGTGACGCCGATGGCCGGCTACGGCCCGCCGCTTGAGGTTCTGGCCAGCTACAGCGCGTCGGTTGACCTGCTGGTTGTCGGCTCGCGCTCCTACGGGGCGATCGGACGGCTGGTCCACGGGAGCACCTCCGATGAACTTGCGCGTACCGCGCGGTGTGCACTGCTGGTGCTGCCGCGCTCCGCCCGCGGTGCGGCCGCGTACGAGGACTCCAACGATCGGCGGTCGACCGTCATCGACGGCGCCGTCGGCGGCGATCAGGGACCACGGGCAAGGATCCCCCGCCGATGAACTGACACCGGCGCTGAGAGAGCCCATGCCCGCGCGGGCGTGGGAGCGTTGCGTGGGGTGACTTTCCGTGGAGGTGGCGGGGTGCTGCCCGCTTTATCCGCGGAGCGCTCTCAGCGCGTTGAGGATCACGGCCAGGTCGACCGCCTCTTGAAACAACGCACCCGCGATCGGCGGCAGGTAACCGAACGCCGCGACGCCCATCGCCGCAATGCTGAGCCCCATGCCGGCAAGGACGCTCTGGCGGGCGATGTGAAGTGCTCGCCGGCCGGTGTGGACCGCGTCGGCGACGCGGTCGATGCGGTCGACGGTGATCACGGCGTCGGCGGTCTCGGACGAGACGGTGGCGCCGGCCGCTCCCATCGCGATCCCGAGGTCCGCGATCGCGAGCGCCGGAGCGTCGTTGATGCCGTCGCCCACCATGATCACCGGACGGAGTTGCGGTTCGGCGGCGACCCGGCGGACCACCTCGAGCTTCTGCTCGGGCGACTGATCGGCGTAGACGCGGTCGACGCCCAGCTCGCGGCCGACGCGCTCGGCCACCGAGCGGCGGTCGCCCGAGATCATCGCGACGTGCCGCACGCCCTCCGCCCTGAGGCGCTCCACGATCCTCCGGGCATCGGGGCGGAGCTCGTCGGCCATCACAATCACGCCGGCGACGTGGCCATCGATCGCGACCACGATGTGGGCTTCGCCGGACCCCCGAGTGCTCGTCGAGGACGCGGCGACGATCTCGTCCTGCGGTACGCCGCTGCCACGCGCGAACGCGCGGCTGCCGACCAGCACGCGGTGGCCGCAGACGCGCCCCTCGATGCCCTGGCCGGGCTGCTCGTGAACGTCGTCGGGAATGGTCAGCTCGAGGCCTGCCTCCTTGGCGGCTGTGACCAGCGCCTCGCCGAGGACGTGCGCGGATAGCCGGTCGGTCGAGGCGGCCAGCCGGAGGACCTCCGCTGATGCCCAGTCGTCGTGCGTCACGATGTCTCGTACCTCGGGTGTGCCGACAGTCAACGTGCCGGTTTTGTCGAACAGCACCGTTCTGGCCTCGCCGAGGGTCTCGATCGCGCCGGCGCCCTTTACGATCACACCGGACCGTGCGGCGCGCGAGAGGCCCGACACCAGCGCGATCGGAGCGGCGAGGATCAGCGGGCAGGGGGTTGCGACCACCACGACGGCCAGCGCCCGAACGGGATCGCCGCTCAACGCCCAAGCGAGTCCTGCGGTCAGCAGGGTGACGGGCAGGAAGAATCCGGCGTACCGGTCGGCCATTCGCACCATCGGCGCACGCTGCGTCTGCGCGTGCTCCACCAGTCGCACCAGCGCGGCA
>DATJYY010000158.1:0-82835 GCA_035499395.1 Solirubrobacteraceae bacterium | reverse complement strand
TCTAAGCGCGCGTGTCACCGGGGGTCATGGGTCGACCTCGGAGGTCAGCGAGGCGTTGACGTCCGCGCCGCCGGCCAAGATCGTCGCCAAGTACCTGGCGCCGTACCTCGAATCACGGGACCAGGCGGCATTACGATGACGATTCGTGTCGTGATCGCGGACGACCACGCGGTCGTCCGCAAAGGGCTCCGGCAGGTGCTCGACGCCGAAGAGGACTTCGAGGTGGTGGCCGAGGCCGACAATCTCGACTCCGCCCGCCGCTACACGCGTGGCCACCGGCCGGATGTGCTCGTGCTCGACCTCAACATGCCCGGCGGATCGAGCCTCGACGGGATCCCGGAGATCCGCGCCGAGTGTCCGGACACCCAGATCGTCGTGCTCACGATGCAGAACGAACCGGCGTACGCACGGCACGCGCTCGGCGCCGGAGCGCTCGGCTACGTCCTCAAGGAGTCCGCCGAGTCCGAGCTGGTCGAGGCGATCCGCCGCGCCGCGTCGGGCGACCCGTATCTGAACCCGCGGCTTGGCGCGCGCGTCGCCGCCGAACCGCCGCCGGGCCTTCCGGATGGCCTGACGGAGCGGGAGGCCGAGGTGTTGCGGATGATCGCGCTCGGTCACACCAACGCGGAGATAGCCGAACAGCTGTATCTGTCGGTGCGGACGGTCGAGACTCACCGCGCCCACATCCAGCAGAAGCTGCGCCTCGGGTCGCGGTCGGAGCTCGTCCGCTACGCGCTCGAACAGAAGCTCGTCGACGTCTAGACCCGCTTCGCACTGGACTCGCCCGGCCCGGTTCCGTAGGTTCTCGCAATCCGTGCCGGTGCTGTCTCTATCTAAAGCACGAGAGAGGAGACCAGGATCACATGTTCAAGACGATCGTTTGGGCCAATGATGGCTCGGAGGCTGCCGAGAACGCGCTTCCGCTCGTCCGTGAGCTCGCTAAGGAGGGCAGCGCGACGGTCACGATCGTGCATGTCGTCGAGCGGGTGGAGGGGATAGGTGCTGTCGGGATCCCTCACCGGGCCGACGAGGGCGAGGTCCAGGCGCATCTCAGGAAGCTCGCGGAGCAGCTCACCGGGGAGGGCATCAAGGCGTCGCTCGAGGTCAAGGGAGACGTGGGAACCCGCCCCGCGCACGCGGTCGCGGACGTGGCGCGCACGACGAGTGCCGACCTGATCGTGATGGGGACGCGCGGCCACAGCGCCATCGGCGGGTTGATCATCGGCAGCGTGACCACCCGGTTGCTGCACATCGCCCCGTGTCCGGTGCTCGTCGTGCCTCCGAGCAAGCCCGTGTCGTAGCGTGCGCGTGCCCGACACGAGCGCCGGCTCGTCAACCGCCTGAGGCGTTATCCGGGGGAACGGCCAGGACCGGGCACGGCGCGATGTGGAGCAGACGCTCGGTAACGCTTCCCAGCAGCAGACCCGCGATCGCGCTTCGGCCCCTCGTACCGACCACGATCACATCGGAGTGTTCCTGGTCGGCGATCTCCGCGATTGCATGCGCGGCGCCGCCGACCTTGCTCCGCGTCGTGTGAAGCGTCGCCCCGGGCCCGTCGTTCGAGAGTTCCGCGACCTGCCGCTCGATCTTGGCCTGGATGTCGCCCTCGTTGGCGTGGACGGGGAGGCTTCCGCCGCCCTTGCCGGGAAGCGTGAACTCCTCGCAGTACACGACGGTCAACGGTCCGCCCCCGTCCGCCGCAAGTGTCTTGGCGTGCGGCAGCGCGCGATCGGCGATCTCCGAGCCGTCGGTGGCCCACATCACTTTCTTGTACATGGCTTGCTCTCCTCCGGCCGGGTCCAGACGTCCTCGGGCTATCTTCTCCGTCGCCAGTCCGGCACGTCAACGTCTGCGGCGGCGCCGAGCCGGAAGGTGGCGGTGATCGGTGTGCCGCGATCGATCGGACCCAGCACTGCAGGTCGTCGCGTGCGGTGTCGAATGTCGCCGATCCGGACGGCAACACGTGGGCCGCGCGGGAGCTCGGGGTGCGCGGCGAGAAACCGCTGATTCCGATCCAAGCCGGGGCCGGTTCGGCGCCTACCCTGGCTGGCGCTCGCCGAAGATCATCAGCACCGAATGGGCCACGGCTAGGCCGCGCTCGACGCGCGCGGCGGCTTCGCCTGCTGACATCGACAGGCGGTCGAGGTCGGACGCAGCGGCGTCGACCAGCGGCTGACCGTCGAGGCCGGAGGTTCGGAGGTCGGCCACGATCGTGATCGCGTCGGGGGCGTAGAACGTGTACCGCGCGCCCTGTTCGTCCTCGGCCCGGCGGTACGGAGGGACCATCAACTCGGGCTCGGCCTGGAGCTTGACGTCGAAGGCGATGAGCTCGGGGCGCAGTCCGCACGCACGATGCAGGTCGTACACCACGTCTGCGGGCAGGCGTCCGCCGATCGCCGTCAGCACGCCGCCGCCGCTCTCGAGCCGTGGCCTCGCCTGCTCGAGCAGCCGATAGTGCAGGTCCAGCATGTAGCGCGCGTACGGCTCCGGGACCCCGGACTCGGCCGCCGGATAGAACCGTCCCACGATCGTGCCGCGCCGCAGGTCGTGACTCGGCGAGGACGTGACGTTCGGGAGGTTCTCGTAGATGAGCGAGAACGACCTGTCGCCGGGCACGCACGACATCAGCTCGCCGGCGTGGAACCCCAGCGCGACCGAGTCGGGATCCACGAGGTGTGTGATGACGTTCTCGCGGGAGACCGCGAGGCTTTCCTCGTGGAGGTCGGTGACCGTGAGAGCGCGCGGGTCGAGAATCTCGACGGCGGCCAGCGCGTCGAGCCCGTTGCCCGTGCCGACGATCAGGACGTGCTCGAACGCCCGGCGGCGGGCGAGCCGTTCGAACGCGCGGAAGGCGATCGGGAGCCACGACTGCTCGAGCGAGGGCTCGAGCGGATAGGTGTGCTCGGTGAGGCGAAGCTCGATCGGTCGGCGCACGTGCCGATCGCCGTACGGCGCGAGGTAAGCGGTGGCCTCGACGGTGGTGCCGTGGGTTCTCAAGAGGAGCTCGGGGGGTCCGGCCGCGGGCAGACCGGACCCCCCGATGATCTCCTACGCGACGGCCGGAACGTGGATACCGAGTTTCTCGGCCGCCATCTTGGTCCCGTGCACGCGGCTCGAGATCTTCTCGAACGCGACGTCGCGGGCGAAATCAGGCGAACCGTGCAACGGCTTCTCGTCGATGCTGAACGGCGAGAAACCGCAGTCGTCGGTCGCACCCAGCCGCTCCTTCGGAATGTGCTTCGCCGCCGTCACGAGCTCGTCGCAGACTTCTTGCGGCGTCTCGACCCGAGGGTTCTGCGGGTTGATAACGCCAATGTGGACGATCTGGGCGACCCCGTCCGCGTCGTCGCGGCTGTGCTCGCCGACGAGCTTGTAGACCTCCTGGCGATCGCGTTCGCTCTTGTTCTGCATCAGGAAGTAGCCGGCGTTCAGCTGGAACAGGCTCGGCAGCAACGCGCTATATGGAACGTCCGCGCTGTGCACGGCATCGCGGTCCCCACCGGGGCAGGTGTGGACGCCGATGTTGACCCGCTCCTCCGCGCTGAACCGCGCCAGAACCCGGTTGATCAGGTCGATGAAGTGCGGCAACATGCCGCGCCCCGTCCACGGGTTGCGGGAATCCTCGCGGAGCGCGAGGCGCCCTTCGGTGAAGTCGATCGACACGCACGCCGCGCCGGCGTCGAACGCCCCGCGAATGTCCTTCTCGCACTCGCCGACGAGATCCTCCTCGAACTGCTCGCGCGAGTAGCCGGGAAGCTCCTCGTCGAGCGGATATAGGAGCGCGAGCATCGACGGAGCGATCACCGCCTGCTTCATCGGCCTGCTCGCGAACTCGATCGACCTCGAGAGCGTGTCGGCGGCGTAGGTCTTGTACCGGAACGGCCCGCCGACGAGCCTCGGCAGCTGGCGATAGTGGCCGTCGGAGAAGATCGCGAAGTACTGGCCTCCGGGCGCGAGATGGTCAGCCAAGCCGGTGCCCGCGAGCGTGTCGGTCACCGGATACGTCGCGAAGCTCGACCACCACTGCTCTCCGTCGGAGATGATCGGCGAATCCGTCGCCTCGGAGCGGCTGATCGAGTCCTTGACCGCGGCCTCCTGCTCGACCTCGAGCTCCTGCTTGGAGATCTTGCCCTCGTCGTACTGCGCGTACGCCGCCTGCAGCTTCGCCGGCCGGGGAAGCGAACCGACGGATTGGGTCGGGATGCCCGTCTCCGACCTCAGGTCGTAAGCCATGTGCTGGGACCCTCCTTGACTGTCGCCGCTGAATGAGACTGACTGGTCTCCCTCTACTTCTGGAGCCTACGCCCCGCCGTCGTGGACGTCAACCACCCAGATCAGACTGACCGTTCTCCTATGATTGACGCATGGCGGAGCTACTGGACGCCAGCCCGCGGAGCGGCGGGCAGGGCGCGCGTGGGCGAATCCTCGACGCGGCGTACGAGCTGTTCTCTCGGAATGGGATCCAGGCCGTCGGGATCGACGCCGTGATCTCGCGCTCGGGGGTCGCGCGCCAAACGCTCTACCGGCACTTCGCCTCCAAGCAGGACCTCGTGCTCGCCTTCCTCGAGCGCCGCGAGCAGGTCTGGACCCGGCGCTGGCTCGAGGAGGAAGTCCGGCGGCGCGCGGGAGACCCGGCATCGCGACTCCTGGTCATCTTCGACGTGTTCGACGACTGGTTCCGCCGCTCGGACTTCGAGGGCTGCTCGTTCATCAACGTGATGCTCGAGCACCCCGATCCGTCCGATCCGGTTCACCGGGCCAGCGTGTCCTATCTGGCGGGGATCCGCGGCTTCCTGGAGGAGCTCGTGCGTGAAGCCGGCATCGCCGACGCCCAGAACTTCGCCCGGCAGTGGCACATCCTCATGAAAGGCTCGATCGTCGCCGCCGGGGAAGGAGACCCAGACGCGGCGCGGCGGGCGAAGCAGATCGGCGCGCTCCTGCTCGAGCGCGCGCTGCCTTAGTCGCCGCGAGTCGCCGTGGCGGTACCGCGCCGGCGGGGCCGAGTCTTGGCCGCCGGGCGAGTCATGAGTCCGTCGATGAGGTCGTGGACGACGGCGCGCACCTGCTCCCGTTCCGCGGTCGCCTCGGCGGAGTTGGCGATTGACATCGCCGCCTCGTCGAGCGCGCCGATCATCACCGTGGCGAGTGGACGGACCGGTTGTGCCTTGAGCTGTCCGGCCTCGATCGCGGCGGTCAGCAGCTGCTCGGTCAGACCGAGGCCGTAGCGCAGCGAGACCTCGCGGAATCCAGCCCACCCCAGGATCGTTGGGGCGTCGAGGAGCACGAGCCGGCGGACCTCGGGTTCGCCGGCGATGTCGAGCCAGGCGTCGGCGGCGGCGTGCAGGGTATCGGCGGGCGTCTTCGGCCGGGCTGCCGCCACCTCGGTCGCCAGCCGCTGCATGACATCGGTCTCGACGGCCTCGAGGACCGAGGCGAACAACGCGGTCTTGTCCGGGAACTGGTGGTACATGGCGCCGCGGGTCACACCCGCAGCCTCGGCGATCTCGGGGGTTGAGACGTCGGCATAACCGCGCTCGCCCCACAGGCGGCGGGCGGCGCCCACCAGCGCGAGCTGGGTGGCGGCCGATCTTTCCGCCTGAGTTCTTCGCCCTTGCATTTACGTACAACCTGTTGGTATCTTACGTGCAGTCTGTACGTAAATCATGTTTTGGAGGATCTAATGCCCGGTGTGTCTCTGACCATGGGAAATGTGCATTATGAGAAAGACGGGCCGGACGACGGCCGGCCTGTGGTGTTCGTCCACGGCTACGCGATGGGCGGATCGTTGTGGCGGCCGATGACGGAACGCCTCGTCGCGGGGGGCTTTCGGTGCATCGCGCCGACATGGCCGCTCGGCGCCCACAGCGAGTCGATGGACCCGGACGCCGAGCTCACGATCGAGGCGATCGCGGAGATGGTCGGTGAGATGCTCGAGGAGCTGTCGCTCGAGGACGTCGTCCTCGTCGGCAACGACACGGGCGGCGCGATCGCCCAGGTCGTCGCCACCACCACCCCGGCGCGGCTAGGGGCACTGGTCCTGACCAGCTGCGACGCGTTCGAGCACTTCCCGCCGCCGATCCTCAAGCCGTTCATCGCCGCCGCCAGGTTCGCGCCCACGTTCCAGGCGGCGCTCCAGCCGCTCCGCACCCGGCTCGGACGCCAGCGCGCGTACGGCGCGCTCGCCCACACCGATATCGATGAGCTCGTCACCCCGTGGCTGGCGCCGGCGCTGGCGGACTCAAGGATTCGACACGACCTGCGGCGGCTGACCGCCTCACTGAACCAGGCGACCACCGTGCAGGCCGCCGAGCGTCTGCCCCAGTTCACCAAGCCGGCGCTGGTCGCGTGGTCTAAGGACGACGCGTTCTTCCCACTCGAGGACGGCCGGCGGCTCGCCGCGACCCTGCCCGACGCTCGGCTCGAAGTGATCGACGGCGCGCGGACGTTCTCGATGATCGACCGACCGGATGCGCTGGCCGGCCTGATCGCGGGCTTCGCCGACGGCCGCGCTGCCAGGCGAGCCGCGTAGGCGTCATCGCGCAGGGCCACGCCGCCTGATCGCGCCGACGACGCTCGAGGCGACCGGCAGGATTGGCATGAGGCAGGCCTGAAGCGAGTGGTAGACGTCCGGCTTGCCGTACCAGGGATGGGTCCGAGGTCTCGCTGGTCAGCCCGATCGGCGCGGGCGACTCGCTCGTCGGCGGCCTCGTGCACGCGCTCGAGGACGGGCAGTCGTTCGCGGACGCCGTTCGGTTCGCGCTATCCGTCGCCTCCGCCTCGTGCGAGCAGCCGGTCGCGGGGGCCGTTGATGTGTCCAGAGCGCGGGAACTGGCGGCGTCACTCATGTCACGCACCCCATGAACAGCAAGCCGACGATCCGCGACGTCGCCCGCGAGGCGGGCGTCAGCACGAAGACCGTCTCACGGGTCACGAACGGCGACGACTACGTCGCGGCCGAGACCGCCGAGCGTGTCCGGCGGGCGATCGAGCGGCTCGGCTATCGCGCGAACCCGCTGGCGCGGTCGCTGCGCAAGGGGCGTGACGAGGCGGTCGCGATCATCATCGAATCGATCGCCGACGTGTTCTTCTCGTTCATGGTCGACGCGGTCGAGAAGGTCGCCAGAGACGCCGGGCTGTTCCTGATCGTGGCCAGCGCCGGGCGGACGGCGGACGAGGAGCGCGCGGTGGTCAACGGCCTGCTCAGCCGCTCGGTGCGAGGGCTGATGATCGTCCCGTCGCACCTCGAGTACGGAGAGGAGCACTTCCCGATCGGCCTCGGCGGTGTCCCCGTGGTGTTCGTCGACCGGCCACCGCACGGTCTCGCCGCCGATGCGGTCGTGATCGACAACGAGGCGACGGCGCGTCACGCGGCCGAGCACCTGATCGTCCACGGCCACCGCAGGATCGCGTTCGTCGGCACCGATCTCGACGAGGCGCCCGTGAAACTGCGGCTGGCCGGATACCGCCGGGCGCTGGCCGCCCATGGCATGGCGTATGACCCGGCGCTCGTGACCTGCCACCGGCACTGGATGCCGCTGGACGAGCCCCTGCTCGCGGGCGCGCTGGCACTGAGCGACCCCCCGACCGCGGTGCTGTCCGGAAACACCGTCTCTTCGGTCGCGGTCGTCCGCGAGCTTCACCCGGCCAAGCGCACCGACGTCGCGTTCGTCAGCTTCGACGACTTCCCGATGGCGGACGCGCTCGACCCGCCGGTAACGGTTGCCCGTCAGGATCCGGCCCTGATGGGGCGCCGCGCGTTCGAGCTGCTGTTCGAGCGGATCGACGGCAAGAAGACGAAAGCGCGCAAGGTCGTGCTGCCCACCACCTTCATCGAACGGGGATCCGGAGAGATCCGCCCCCTGGTCGATGCCAGCCCGCGCCCGCGCCGTGTCCGAGCGGCGGTGGCGCGTTCATAGGGTTCACGATAACTAGGAGACCCGATGCCTGATACCGCATCAACCGGGGCAGCTGCCCACGGGCTCGTGCCGATCAGCCGTCCCGACGGGACGCTCGCGATCGTCGCGATGGATCAGCGGAACACGCTCCGCCGGATGCTGAGCGCCGAGAACATGCTCACCGACGACGAAACGATCAGGTCGTTCAACGTCGATGTCCTGGAGGCGCTCAGTCCGGCCGCCAGCGCGCTCCTGCTCGATCCCTCGTTCGGCGTGCCGGCGGTGCAGGACGCGAACGCGATGGCGCCCGGGTGCGCCACCGTGGTCGCGGTCGAACCATCGGAGCGGGATTCGTGGGAGGGCGAGCCTCGAGCGGGCCGCGATCCCGGCCGCACGGCCGGGCGGGTCCTGGAGATGGGCGGCGACGCCGTCAAACTTCTGGTGCATAAGCGCCCGGACCGGAGCCGTCGCCCCGGCGAGCCGGATCTGGTGGCGGAGGTCGTCGACGTCGTCCAGGCGGTGGTCGACGACCGCGCGGCGGCGGGCGTCCCGTCGGTGATCGAGACGCTGCTCTATTCGTTCCCCGATCAGGACCCGCTCCCGCTCCGGCGTCGGGGCGAGTTGATCGCCGAGTCGGCGCGCATCTTGTCCGACACCCGGCCCGACCTGCTCAAGCTGGAATATCCCGGGGACGCACGCGGATGCCAGGCAGTCTCAGACGCGGTCACGGTACCGTCGGCGATGCTTTCGGCCGGCATGCCGTTTGACGCGTTCCTCGACGCGGTCGTGACCTCGTGCGAGGAGGGCGGCGCCTGCGGATTCATCGCCGGGCGCGTGTACTGGAAGGAGGCGGTCGCGCTCGAAGGCGCGGCGCGCAAGCAATTCCTGGCGAGCGCCGGACGCGAGCGGCTCGAGCGATCGGTCGAGGCGATGAGCGGCCGGGCGCGGCCGTGGTACGAGACGGCCGCGTGAGCCAAGGCGAGCCACTGCTCGTCGGGGTTGACGTCGGCACGACCCGGGTCAAGGCTGGCCTGATCGGCCTGGACGGCCGCGAGCTCGGTCACGCCGCGGTGCCGACCGTCTGGCAGCGGCGACCCACGGGCGCGGAGGCACGTCCGGAGGACTTCGTCGCGGCGGTCGACGACGTCCTCGCCGCGCTGCTCGCGCCGGCGCCACCGGGCGAGATCCTCGGCGTGGGCGTCACCAGCATGGCCGAGACCGCGGTACTGGTCGACGCCGGCGGGCGCGCTCTCGGGCCTGCCGTCGCGTGGTATGACCGTCGCGCCTTCGAGGACGTCGCGGACATGGAGGTGCAGTTCACGCGGGAGGAGATCGATCACCGGACGGGGCTCGGGGTCGGACCAACGCCGACCGTCGCGATGCTGCGCTGGCTGATGCGCGCCCGTCCCGAGGCGCGTGGCGCGGTCAACGTGCTCAGCGTCGCCGAGTTCGTTGTTCACGCCCTCGGCGGATCGATCGCCGGCGAGCCTTCGCTGGCCTCGAGGACCGGCGCGCTTGACATCAACGGCCGGCGGTGGTGGCCGGAGGTGATCCGGTGGGCCGGTTTGCCGGAGTCGGTGTTCCCGCGCCTGATGGCCGCCGGAGCCGAGTGGGGCCGGGTGCGGACCGCCAGCGCCGGGCTCGAACGGCTCGACGGGGCCGCGCTGACGGTCGCCGGTCACGACCACCTTGCCGCCGCGATCGGGAGCGGCGTGACCAGCCCGGCCCAGGTGATGGACTCGTGCGGCACGGCAGAGGCGCTCGTGCGCGCGATCCCGGCCGACGGCCCCCGCGACCCCGCGCAGGGACTCCCCCACGGAATCGCTACCGGCTGGCACGTGCTGCCCGACCACTACTGCCTGCTGTCCGGGCTCCCGCTCGGCATCGAGCTCAGTCCCCTGCTCGACCGCCTCGACGCCTCCCACCGCCGGGGCCGCGCCTCGCTCGACGACCGAGCGTTGGCGTTGCGAGAGGGGCGACTCGTGGTCGACCGTGCGCCGGCCCGCGAGTGGCTGGCCGCGCTCGAGCGCACGGTCGCACGGGCGTCGTCGTCGCTGCGCGCGCTCGAGGAACTTGGCGGCCCGATCGTGGAGGTGCGCATCAGCGGGGGCTGGGCCGCCAATCCGGTACTGCGCCGGCTGAAGACCGATGCGTTTCCTCGCACCGTCTACCCCCGGATCGTCGAGGCCGGCGCACGCGGTGCGGCGCTGCTCGCCGGCAAGGCCGCCGGCGCGTTCGTCTCGGTCGACGCTTTCCCGGCGCCCGCCGTGGACGCACCCCTCACGTTGTCCACCCAACCGAACGAGAGCCTCCTGACATGAGCATCGCAAACCTTCCCGCATCAACGTTCGGCGCCGGGTCCTCGTCATCGGCCGCCGGCAAGGGCTACCGGCTCGGGCGCATCTTCGCCGGCGACGGCCGCACGGTGATCCTTCCGGTCGACCATGGAACGATGCTCGGGCGGGTCGCGGGGCTCGAGGATCCAGTGGCGCTCGTCCACGCGTTCCTGCCGCTCCCCTGCGACGGGTTTCTGCTCGGGCCCGGCGTCGCTGCACGGACCGCCCCGCTGTTCGCCACCCGTTCGGCGCCCGCCCGTTTGCTGACCGTCGATACGTACTGGCGAGGCGATGCCGGGGCGCACGTGCTGACCACTTCGCTCGACCGCGCCGCCGCGCTCGGCGTCGACGCGGTCAAGGTGTTGATGCCGTGGGACGTCCCGCCCGAGGAGCGGGCGGCGCGCTCGGCGCTGGTCGGGGAGGTCATCGGCGTGGCCGAGCCGCTCGGCCTACCGGTGATGGTCGAGCCGATCTGCCTGTCCTCCCCGCGCCCGGCCGACGCGGTCGCGATCGAGGCCGACGGCTGCCGTATGGCCGCGGAGCTCGGCGCGGACATCATCAAGGTGATGTATCCGGATGACCCCGACCTGCTCAGCGCGTGGTGCGCCGAGCTCGGCGTGCCGCTCGTGATCTTGGGCGGACCGGCGCAGGGCACCGCCGACGATCTGTGCACGATGGTCGACCGGGCGGTCGCCGCCGGCGCGCGGGGTATCACGATCGGCCGGCGCGTGTGGCAGCGGCCGATCGACGAGGCGACCGAGCTGCTGCGTCGGCTCGCCGCGATCGTCCACCCGGAGTAGGGGCCGGGTGGCATCTGAGGGGGTGGCGCGGAGGCGTGCGGCGGTGGCGACCCCCTCCGGAGGACCTCGACCCAGCCGCGCCCCTCAGGTGCCCGCTGTTGGCCGCGCTCACCAACCCCTTGTAGGCAACGTTGTCATCGACACCGCGCATCCGGGTATGCTGCGCATAAGGAGAAGTCAACGATGAGGGGCAGCAACGACCACGGAACCGTGGGCCGGGCGACGATGGTCGACGTCGCGAACACGGCGGGCGTCAGCCTGAAGACCGTCTCACGCGTGATCAACGGCGAGCCGGGGGTGAGGCCCGAGATGGCCGAGAAGGTGAACGCCGCCGCCACCGCGCTCCGGTACGAGCGCAACGACATCGCGGCGAGCCTTCGCCACGGAGCGCGGTCGTTCACGCTCGGCCTCGTGATCGAGGACGTGGCGAACCCTTTCTACTCGGCGATCGCGCAGGCCGTGGAGGAACGGGCGCGGGAGCGGGCGAACATGCTGATCACCGCCTCGGCGCGCGAGGACCCGGCGCGCGAGCGGGAGCTCGTGATCGCGCTGCTCCGGCGGCGGGTGGACGCGCTGCTCGTGGTCCCGACCGGCGCCGATCACCGCTACATCCACGATGCCGGATTCGACACCCGGACCGTGTTCCTCGACCGCCCCCCGGCGCGTGCGAAGGCCGACACCGTGCTGGTCGAGAACGCCGCGGGCGCGCGGCGAGCGGTCGAGCACGTGCTCGCACACGGTCACACTCGGATCGCGTTCGTCGGCGACGAGGTGCGCCTGTACACCGCGCGCGAGCGGCTCGGCGGCTACCGCAAGGCGCTCGCGCGGGCGGGCGTGGCCGAGGATCCGGCACTCGTCGCGGTCGGGAACAGCACCTCCGCCGACGCCGGGCACGCGACCGCGCGCCTCATGGCGCTCCCGCGCGCGCAGCGTCCGACCGCGATCCTCACCGGCAACAACCGCTGCACCGTCGGCGCGCTCCATGCGCTCAGCGGGAAGCGCGGGCGCACCGCGCTCGTCGCGTTCGACGACTTCGAGCTCGCCGATCTCCTTGGCGTCACGGTCATCCGCACCGATCCGTACCGGCTCGGGCAGCTCGGCGCCGAGCTTGCCTTCGAGCGGATCGACGGCAACGATGGCAACCCTCGACGCCTGGTCGTCGCGGCCGAGCTCGTAACGCGCGGTTCGGGCGAGATCCCCGCTTAGCCCCCCCGGTCGGACCATCGGGCGCGGTCGACCTGGCGATCGCGGGCCTGACCGGAAAGCCGCACGCGCGGCCGGGATGAGACAAGCTAGGGCGCTGGCGGTGTTGCTGATCGACGATGCAGGCGTCGACGTTCGGCGGGCCGCCGCGTCGACACTCGGCGGCCTCGGCGATCCGCGGATCGCCGAGCTGCTCGTGCCGGGCGTGGAGAATCCGGATGCCCGGCCTAAGACGCGTATACCTCAGCCCGCCCTCGTCGCCGCTGCTCGGCGACGATCAGCCGCCCGTCGATCAGGATCACGGCTCGCGCCTTAACTCGGATCTACCCTCCCTGTCGCTTGGTCAGCACTGGCCGCCCCCGCGGCGCCCAGCTCCACCGCCAGCTGCGCGCATCGCCGTTCAACGCCTGCGAGCTGCTCGAGGCGGCCCCCCGCATGCTGCTCACCGCGGCGCTGATCCGCACCGGCGCGCTCGATCGCATCACGGATCGCCTCGATCGCCTCGTCCACCGCCCCTGACAGCTCGCGCCGATATTCCCGCACCGCGCCCCAGATGCGGCCGGCCAGCTCCGAGCGAAGCCGGCCGGCGTGGCGGTCAGACATATCAATCAGCCGTTGCTCGGCCTCGCGGATCACGAGCCTGCGTCCGAGCCTCCCAGGGGTGACCGTCCGTCCAAACCCGACGATCATGTCGAGCGCGTGCTCGGCGTCCTTGAGCTTGAACGAGAAGGCCGAGGGCGCGCGCAGGCCGGTGTCGGGCAGGATCTCGCTCGCCCGCATCCCAAACACGTCCTCGGCGGTCTGCTGGACCTGTTCGAGGATCCGCTGGATGCGACTCGCGAAGTGAGTCTCGAGCTCGGTCAGCTCGCGGCCGATCGCGGTCTCGAACTGCGGAACGAGTCGCTCGAACTGCGCACGAATGGTGGCGTCGATCCATGCCTCGAGCTCGGTGGAGAGCTGGCGAGGTGACGCTCCGCCCGCCTCCTTGGCGCGCCGGCGGAGCTCCGCGCGCAGGCGCGGCTCCTCGCGCCGCGCATAGAGCTGGAGCGGCTCGTTGACGGACCGCTCGAGCGCTCGCTCGATTCCCCGGTCGAGGAGGTCTCCAGCCTCGACGGTCGCGATCCCGAGGTCCACGATCCGCTGCTCGAACTCGGCCGCCCGCTGGCCCAACTGCTCCAGCGGGAGCTCGATAGCGCGCGACTCGAACCGAGCCGCCTGCGCGGTGTCCGCGGCCACGCGCGTCGCCAGCCGGATCGCCGACGTCAACAGCAGCGCCTCGCGCTCATCGACCGCGAGCCTCCGCAAGCGCTGAGCCAGGTTCGAGAGCCCGTCGCGGCGACGAGCGCTGACCGCGAACAACTCGGCGTCGGCGTCGCCGATCAGGTCGTGCACGGCCGAACGGACGAACTGCACCGCGACGTCGACGTCGGCAGGCTCGAGATGGTCGATCTTGTTGATCGCGATCAGCAGCCGGGGCACTAGACCTGCCACTTCCAGCATCAGCTCCCGCTCGGCCTGCGACAGCGGCTGCGCGGCATCCAGCACGCATATCGCCGCGTCGACCCGGGGGAGGAATCCGTGTGCGACAGCCGTGTTGTGACTGTGAATCGACCCGATCCCCGGGGTGTCGACCAGCTCGAGTCCCGCCTCGAGCAACTCGTTCGCGAGCTCGACGCGCACGAGCTCCACGCCCAGCTGGTTGCCCGGATTCTGACCTTCGGTCACGTACTCGGCGATCTCCGCGAGCGGGCGCTCGCGCTCGCGGCCATCGGTGTAGCGCACGACCAGCCGGTCTCGCTCGCCCGTGCTGATCGCGGTCACCACCGACGTCAGAGGGATCACTCCGGTCGGCAGCACCGCTCGGCCCAGCAGCGCGTTGATCAGCGTGCTCTTGCCCCGTTTGAACTCGCCGAGGACCACGAGGTTGAACCGGTCCTCGGCGACACGGGCTCGCGCGGCGGCCAGATCGCGGACCGCACCCTCGGCGAGCAGGCCGGTGGCGAGGACCAGCAGCTCGTCGAGCTTGTGAACGGCTAGCACGCGGTTAAGCGAGCCGCGATTGATCGAAGCGCGCGTACTCTCAAGATCGGTAACCGCCGCCAGCTCCACCTGACCTCCACAGTTCGTGGACTTCGTCGGTAGAGGCCATCAGCGGCCGCAGCCGCGCTCCGAGCGAGCCTCATCGCTCTTCCACCAAGAATACCGCGACCCTTCTCGGATCAAAAGCGATGGCGGGCGAGCCGCAGCCCGCCGCGCTGTTTCCGCCCCTCGGCGAGCGTCGCCACCGCCGGCACCATCTCGCTCGTGACCAACCCCGCCTCGTCGGTTAGCTCGTCGACGATCTCGAACGACTCCGCGATCCGCTCCGGGGTGTCCACGATGATCGTCACCACCGGGACGTGGCGGCGAAGCTGGAGCAGGCGATCGCCGTGTGGCGCGTGGTCGCCGTGAAAGCCCCACACTCCTCGCAGGCAGGTCGCGCCACTCGCGCCGCTCTCGCGCAGACGGCGGACCAGCGCAACGTGCAGAGGGCTGCGGCCGTGGCGGGCCTGTTCGGAGGCGTACACCATCAGCTTCTGCCACATAGCCAGCCCCTGCTCGTCGGTCGCCGGTAGCGACCTCGGTGAGGCCAGCGGCCGGCCGTCGCGCTTACAGACGCGCACTCGCTCCAGCGTGAGCAGCGGCCGTGCCAGCAGGTCGCCGAGCCCCGGCAGCACCCCCGCGATCTGCTCGCCGGCGCCGACCGCGATGATCATCATCGGCACTTCCGCGTTGCGCCCGAAGAAGCGCGCCCGCTCGCGCACGCCGTGCGCGGTCCCGTCCACGCCGAGCAGCACCGTGGCGCCGGCGATCCCCCGTCGATACAGCAGGTCGCACACGGCGACGAACGCCGGAGCGCCCGAAATCTGCTCCTGGCGCCCGACGTAGATCGTCAGCTTCGTGGCTTCGTGCAGTTCCTCGGGCAACGCGACGGTACCCACCTCGCCAGTCAGCATCCTCGCTCGCTCCAGTGTGATCAGGCCGTGGCGCTTGGTCGCGATCACCTCGTCGAGCAGACCCTCGATTCGCGCGCGCGTGTCGACGGCCACCGACACGAGCGGGAGGTCCTCCGAAAGGGTCAGTATGCGGTCGGTGCGAAGCCGGTGCTTGAGGCCAAAGCCCTCGGCGCCGCGCAGCATCACGCTTACCTCGACCTCCTTGCGCCCGTACAGGTCGAGCAGCGCATCGGCGACGAACTGCCCCTCGGTTCGATGGCGCTCGCCAAAGTACGTGGTGAGCTTCAGGCAGTCGTTGTTCACACGCGAGCTCCGACGTACCGGCCGAGCGCCGCCGCGCCAACGCCGACCACGAGGCTCACCAGGACGTTGGCCCCGGCAAGCGCTAGTTCCCCATCCTCGACGAGGCGCTGGGTCTCGAGCATCCAGGTCGAGAACGTCGTGTACGACCCGAGCGTCGCCGTGCCGGCGAGCAGGAGACGGTTGCCGGTGAATCCGAGTCCGACCAGCAGCCCCAGCAGCGTCGCGCCGCTCACGTTGACTACCAGGGTGCCGAGCGGGAAGTCGCGTCCGGCGCGAGCGGCGACGATGCCGTCGACGAAGAAGCGGCCGAGTGCGCCGATCCCGCCGAGAACGCCGACCGCGATCCATACGGGCAGGCTCACGCGATCGTCCTCACCCGGCGGACGTACAAAGTGGCGAGGTGCACGCTCCCGTATCCGACGATCACGCTCGATGCCGCGTACGCGATCGCGAGCCCGTATCGATGGGCATCGAGCATCGTCAGCAGCTCAACCTGCATCGTCGAGAACGTGGTGAATGCGCCGCAGAACCCGGTTCCGAGCAACGGGCGGCGATACGCCGACAGGGGCAGGCGCTCCTGCAGGCGCGTCGCGAAATAGCCGAGCAGGAACGTGCCGAGGATGTTCTCGGCGAATGTCACCCACGGCCAGCCCGGAGCGACGCCGGCGTGCGTCTGCGCCAGCGCCACCCGCAGCAGCGCCCCGACGACTCCACCCGCGAAGATGGCCGCCAACTCGCGTCTGTCCCGACCCGGCACGGGTCCGGATGCTAATTGGCCTGAGCCGCCTCGACGCTCGTCCCGAAGATCTTGCGGTAAGAGTCCTCGCCGTAGCTCGTCGGCAACGGCGGGCCCGGCGAGATCTTGAACGACCGCTCACCGTCGGGGCGCCGTTCGGCGCGCAGGAACAGCGCCGTGTCGAGCTGCTGTCGGTGGAAGCCGTCGGCCAGATCGAACATGTGTGTGACGAACACCACCTTGACGCCCTCATCCAGGAGTGCGCTGACCACCTGGCGTGCGATCTGTGACCCCTCGCGCTCGTTGGTCGACGCGAACGATTCGTTGCACAAGAGCATGCAGCCAGCGGTCACGTGGTCCGCGATCGAGCTCATGCGACCAAGCTCCTCGTCGAGCTTTCCGCTCTCCATCGTCCCATCCTCTTCACGCTTGTAATGCGTGTACATCCCGTCGGAGACGTTCACTCGCAGCGAGTCCGCACCGACGAACATTCCGCATTGAGTCATCAATTGCGCCAACCCCACGCTGCGTAGGAACGTCGACTTCCCGCCCTGGTTAGCGCCCGTGATCATGACAAGCGACTTGCCGTCGGCGTCGACGTCGTTGCCGACGACGTGTTCGCCGGTAGTCAGCGCGAGGCACACGTCGTACAAACCTCGGGCCGAGAGCACGAGCTCGCCCCGAGCGACCGGAATCGGAAGCGTCGTCGGTCCTCCTAGCGCGACGAGCCGCTCGGAGAGGTTCAGGCACGCCACGTAGAACGCCAACTCGGTCCGCAGCATCACGAAGAAGCCCTCGACGTGATCGACCGATTGTGCGAGCGCGTTGGCAACCAGATTCGTGCCCTTGTCCTCCAGCGCGCCGAGTGCGTTGAAGCCGCTCACGTCGCGGTCGGGGATCGTGAAGCTGTAGCCCGAGCGATCGAACATCCGCCCGAGGAACCCTTGTTCTCGCGACCGTCGCAGCGTGTACTCCCTGCCTTTGTTGCCCGCTGTCAGCCGCGCGCTGATCTGCATCCCGCCCTGGAACTTGAGGGCCTTGAGTTGTTGCTCGACTAGCTCCAAGTAGGCGTCGTCGAGCTCCTCGCGGAGCACCGCGAACAACCGAGTGAATCCGGGCGATTTGAACTTCGCCCCGTGCTCATCAGACATCGCGTGCAGTCGCCGGAGGTAGCCGATGAACAGCTCCATCTTCTGAACCGAGGTCGCCAGGGTCCGCCGTGGCGAGTCGTTGCGGAGCGCCCACCACACTGCCTTTTGGGCCGCCAGCGCTTCGCCAGCCAGCGCGTACAGGTCTCGCACCACGGCCGGCTGCTCGAGGCAATCGATCACGACCTGCTGGCGGTAGCTGATCTCCTCCGGCGCAGTCAGGCTCAGAAGCAAGGCCTGTCTTGAGACCTCGAACATGAACCTGTCGCCCGCGGCCATCGTCGAGAGGAGCGTTTCCAGCTCGAGATCCTGGATCAGCTCGTGCGCATTTGGGGGTGGCCGGCGCTCGACATCGAAGTCGCGGTCCGGGTGCATCAGAAAGGCTTTCATCGGGCTATCCGCTTCCTCAGCGCGGCGTAGGTGAGCTGGTACTTGTCGGCGATCGCGGCCGCGTAGGCCAGGCCGTCGGCCGGCTTTCGCACGACCCGGTAGGTGCGAACCGCGGGATCCTCGGGCACCACCGTGCTCATCATGCTCACCGTGCGCTCGCTGAGCGACGCCAGCTCGTCCACAAACGTCACGAACACGCACAGCGCATCCAGGTCGCCTATCCGCCCGACGACCGCGGTACCGACGAGCAGCGCGTCGCGCAGCGTGGTCGAGCCGAAGCTCTCGTTCATGATCAGCAGGCTGTCGCTCGTCGCTCGCTCGAGGATGTCGTGGATGCGCACGAGTTCGTCCTCGAACTTCCCTCGCAGCGTCTCGATCTCCTCCTCACGCTCGAAGTGGGTGAAGATCCTGTCGGACAAGAAGAGCCGGACATCGTTGCCTGGAACGGGCAGGCCTAGGCTCGCGAGATAGTGCAACTGCCCGAACATCCGCGCAAACGTCGTCTTGCCGCCGTTGTTTGGCCCACTCACGACGAGGATCCGTTCGGGATCGGTGAGGTGGAAGTCGTTGCAAACGACCGACGAGCCGTCCCCCACGAGCTTCGTGGCCAGAGCCAGATCGAACGCGCCGGCCGCCCGGACATCCTTCGATCGCGCTGACACGCGCGGGTACGAGAAAGTCAGGCCACTCGCCTCGAGTGGGGCGATGTATTCCAGGTACGCGAGATAGAACTGGACTTCGCGGTCGAACCTGCCAATCGTCTTGTCCAGATAGTGCTGATGGCGAGTGCAGAACTGCTCGAGTTGCGAGAAGGTCTCGGGATGAAGCTTCGCCACGAGATCGAGAATCTGCGCCTCGACATGATTCATGTCGGCCCACTCTGAGAGCCTGACCCGGTAGTCCTTAACCGGCGACTGCTTGAACTTCGCGAACGCCTGCTCGATCTCCTCACTCATGTCCTCCTCCGCTTCGTAGCGGCTCACGCGCACGCGGCTACCTCTGATGTGGACCGCATAGTGCACAGCGGCAAGAGCCTGCTCCGCCGCGCGAGTGTCGGCGACGAGCACGCCGAATTTGTCCGACTCGCCATATTCGGTCACGTAGTCGCGCAAGCCCACGAAGCCGCGTGAGCGAAGCTCGAGGTGAGCGAGCTGCGCGCGGAAATCGGCGACAGCCCGACAGTACGTGGAGACTGCCTCCAGGAACCACCGCTGCTTCTGACGGGCGTAATGGAGCTTTTTCATCAGCGCCACGTGTGAACGCATCCGGCGCATACGGTCGGCGAACGCGCGAACGGCTCCGAGCAAGGGCTCCCGTCTCAGATCGCCGAGCACATGATGCCGGTAGTGGACGACCTCGACATCGTGCAGCGGGCGATAGAAGAACGGCGCGAGCCGATACTCCTCGCGTTCCGCGCCCAGCGACGCGAGGATCTGATCGAGGTTCAGGTCCCGAAAGAACTCTGGCTCCCCGGTGGTCTCGCCCGCAGCCGGGTCGGCGTCGAACAGGATGCTGCCAAACGAGTGAGCTGAGCCGCGGTAATCAGAGGTCATGTGCTTCCACCGGTGTCAACCGTCGGTAGAAGCCATCAGCCGCAATGGCGGTTCAGGCGGGCCTCATCGCCTGTTCTCATCATACCGACCACCTCATCCTCCGACTCGGAGTGGGATACTCCGCCCCAGAGCGATGAGGCTCGCTCGGACCGCGGCGGGGCCGCTGATGGCCTCTACGGGAGCCCGAATGCACAGAGCGAGCAATAGGGTAAGGGCAGCGATCGCGGCGCTTGCGCTGGGGGCCCTCGCTGTCATCGTGGCGGTCGCCGCTCGGGCGCCGCTCTCGCGCCCGACCCCGCTGGACGCCAGGTCTCTCCAAGCTCCGACGATCGCGGTCTTCACGCTGATCGCCGGCGTGGGCATCGTGCTGCTCGGCACGCTGATGCTGCTCGCCTGGTCGGGACGCCGCCGCAAGGATGATGATGTCCCCGAGCACGAGCCATCGCCGCCCCAGGTGCACTGGATCTGGAAGCTTCTGGCGGTCCTCTTGATAGTCGGGCTCGGCGCCGCACTGGTCGCGGCGGCTGTGAGCGGCTCCAAGCAAGGACGGAACGCACAGGGCTTTGGAGGCGCTCTCGGGGCCGGCGGGGCCGGACCGCTCTCGGGCCGCACGGGCAAAACGGGGTTTGTGGTCCCGTCCTGGCTTCCGTGGACTGTGCTCGGGATTGTCGCCGTCGCAGTAACCGCGGGTGTCGCCGTGGTGTGGCTGACACGGTGGCGTGGAGCGGTCGCGTCGGGGGAACCGAGCGCGACCAGCGTCGCGGTGGACGCCGCGATCGGCGTACTCGACGCCGAGGCCGATCCACGCCGCGCCGTGATCGCTGCGTACGGCGCGATGGAACGGACGCTCGGCGAACGCGGCGTCGCCCGCCGGCCGACAGAAGCACCGCGCGAGTACCTGTGGCGGGTGCTCGTGGCGAGCCAGGCTGATGGGCACGAGGCAAGGACGCTCACCGGCCTGTTCGAGGAGGCTCGCTACAGCAGCCACCCGATACCGGAGCGGATGCGGGAGGTGGCGCTCGCGGCCTTGCACTCACTTCGGCGACGGCTACAGGCGGGGAGCGCACCGTGAGGTTGGCGGCGGAGATCGCGCTGATCGCGCTTGCGGGCATCGCGGTGGCGGCGTGCGTGTCGCTGCTCCCCGCTCCACGGCCTTTGCGCCGGCAGAAGCTCGTGGTTCGCGGGGCGTCGAGGCCCCAACAACTTGTCGCACTGGAGCGACTCGTGAGCACAGCCGGGCAGAGCGCGGTGTATGTACACGCGTATTTGCGTCCGCTGCTGATCCAGATCGTCTCGTCCCGACTTGCAGTGCGCGGACAAACGCTGGACCGAATGTCGGCAGCGGCCGGCCGAGAAGTGCTCGGCGATCGGCTCTGGGACATCGTCAAGCCCGACCGGCCGTTTCCGGAGGACCGACGCGGCCCGGGAGTCCAGCCGCGAGACCTCAGCGCAATGCTCGACGTGATCCGGCAACTGTGAAGGGCTTCCTGTCACCACGAACGCCTGGAATGCTGGCTCTGGCGGGCGCCGGCCTGGTTGCCGCGCTGGCCACTGGCCGGCCGGAGCTAGCTCTGATCGCGTTGCCGTTCCTAGTGTTCGCCGGTGCGGGAGTGGTACTGGCGGAGGAGCCGGCTGTTAGCGCCACTGTCGAGCCTGGGCGCGTGCGCCTGCTCGAGGGCGACAACCTAGGCACAACAGTCCGGGTGCGCAACGACGGGCGGGTGCCGGTGGAGGTCGAGGTGGCGCTGGTGCGCGCCAAGCACCTGGCCGTCAGTCCTGCAGGGACCGTGGCGCTGCGCGTGGATGCGCGGTCGGAAGCCGAGATCGCATTCTCCGTGCGGCCGGGGCGCTGGGGAGCGCACGGCCTCGGACCGCTGACGGTTCGCGCCCGCGATGCACTGGGGCTTACGACCTGGGAAGGCCGCCTCGGCGAACGCATAGATCTGCGTGTGTTTCCGCGCGAGGAGCGTCTGCGCGAGCTGGTCGCGCCCCTCCGCACTCAGCCGTTCCTCGGAAGTCATGTCGCACGCGCCCGTGCTGACGGGATCGAGTTCGCGGACATCCGACCGTTTCAGGCGGGCGACCGAGCGAGACAGGTCAACTGGCGGGCGTCCGCCAGGCGTGGCTCACTCCAGGTAAACCAACGCCATCCCGAGCACTCGAGCGATGTCGTGCTGCTCATCGACACGTTCGAGGAGGCCCGGGATCAGGCAAGTGGGACACTCGACGCCGCTGTGCGTGCGGCCGCGATGCTCGCCAGAGCCCACCTTGGTCGGCGGGACCGGGTCGGCGTGGTCGACTTCGGGGGAACGCTGCACTGGCTCGAGCCGGCGTTCGGGACCACTCAGCTCTACCGAATCGTCGACGCGCTGCTCTCGAGCGACATCGCGTTCAGCTATGCGTGGCGGAAGGTCGACAGCCTCCCCCAGAAGGTTTTGCCGCCCGGGGCACTCACACTCGCCATCACGCCACTGCTCGACGAGCGCTCGATCGCGTTGGTCAGTGAGCTTCGCACTCGAGGATTTGACCTGACCGTGATCGAGATCTCACCGTTGGATCACATATCGCGCGGTCCGACCGCGGCCGATGCCGTCGCATACGAGTTGTGGCGACTTGAGCGGGAAGCGCTGCGCGCGCGCCTGCGGGCGCTTGGCATCGGCGTCGCGGTTTGGGAGTCGGGCGGCTCCCTCGGCCCCACGCTCGAGGAGGTGAACGCATTCCGGCGCTCCGCCCGGGCCGTCCTGCGCGCTTAGCCACCGCGGCCGCCGCATTGTTCTTGCTCGCCGGACTGGCGGTGCTCGTGATCGGCGACGCCGGCGCCGCGAGCCAGCTGGCGTGGCTCGGCGCCGGCACCGCCGCGCTGTTGGTGACCGCCGGAATGGTCGCGCAGTCGCCCGCCCCCGTGCACGCGGCCGTGGCGGTACTGGGCGTGCTGTTCCTGCTACGCCACGACGCTCGGCTGTTGTTGGCCCCGGCTTACGGCGCCGGCCTCCTGGTGATGGACGACCTCGCGATCCGGACCATGGAGCTCAGCGGGGTCGGGCAGATCGCCACTGGCGCAATCATGGCCCGGATCACGGCGACGCTGGCGGTCGCCGCGCTCGGAGCGTGTGTGTCGGCCGTGGCGGCACTTGCGGTCACCGCCGCGGTGCCTCGAACGCTGGCAGTGACCGCTGTGGGTGTGCTTGCCGTCGTGGCGGCCTTCGTCGGCCTCGTAATCCTGGCGCGACGGCGGTTCGGATCGTCCCTGGGCTGACCACATAACCGTCGGGGCTGCGCGAGTTGCACTCGTGGGCGTGGGGTTACACGTGCAGATCGGCAAAGCTGTCACTGAAACGGTCAGGTCATCGGCGAGCATCGCTGGTAACTCTGCTATAACGGGTGCACGCGATGAGGCTCGCGTCGAAGCGCGGTTGATGCCGCTGATGGCCTCTATTACAGGTTCTCCCCATTCTTGGAGGTTCGTAATGGAGGCGAGTTCGCCTGTGGGTGCATTGCTGCCAGTCGTCGTCGGTGGACTGCTGTCCGCGACGCTCCGGCCTTAGTCGATGCACTGGTGCCACTATTGCTACGGGGTCAACACCCGCTCGACTGGGTCCTGTGTGCGTTGCGGGCGTCCGGTACAGGGTCCGCCGGGCCTTTCCTTTGATGAGCAGCTGGTGTGGGCGCTGGGGCATCCCGACGGCGATCGGGCGGTGCTCGCCGCCCAGACGCTGGGCCTACGACGGGTCCGCTCCGCGCTTCCGATCCTGCGAAGAGTCGTCGACGAGGGTCGGGATCCGTATCTCGCGGTCGCGGCGCTGCGCAGCGCGATCGAGATCGCGGGTCGGGTCGAGCTCCGCGACTGGCTCGAGCAGTTGAAAGAGTGCGAGTCGTTCATGGTGCGCGAAGCGGCCCACACGGCGCTTGCGTGACACTCGTTCCGGCCGGTACCCGTGGCGGCCTCGCTATATTGCGTCGTCGCTGGCAGTACGGCGATGGAGTTCGCCGGGTCGTGTGACCGAACCGTCTTCGGGCTGATGGCTACGCAACAGCGTTAGAGCGCCCGCGGAGGAGTTCGAACTCGTCGAATGATGCTGCCGCGATGGGGAATCCAGGTCTGCCAGAGTGGGCCTGATCGCGGCGGCGTTTCAGATAACCGCCCACAGCGTCGCCAAGGCGGGGCTGTTCGACTCGGTGGCCGGCGTCGAACGCAGCACGGGGACGAGCGACATGGAGCGTCTGGGCGGGCTCTACCGCCGACTCCCGGCGGCCGCCGTCGCGACGCTGGCCGGTGGCGCCGCGCTCGCGGCGCTGCCGCCGTTCAGCGGCTTCGTCTCGGAATGGCTGGGGCTCGAGGCGTTGATGCAGGGGTTCCGCGTTAGCGGAACCGGCTCACACCTGGCGATCGCGGTGGCGGGGGCGCTCGTCGCGCTCACCGCGGGACTGGCCGCGCTCGCGTTCGTCCGCGCGACCGGGATGACGTTCCTCGGAATGCCGAGAGACCGCTCCATCGAGCCGCGCGCGGAGCGACGCCCTGCGCGCTGGGGGATGGGTCTGCTCGCGCTCGGCTCGCTTGCCATCGGCGTCGCGGCACCATGGGTGGTGAAGGTGCTCGAACACGGGCTGCTGCCGGTGGGCGGCGCCTCCGCCATCGGCCACATCAGCCAGCCCGGCTGGCTGGTCGAGCCCGGGTACGCGGGGTTCGCCAGCATCAGCCCCACGGTGCTCGCGCTCACGTTGACCGGGTTCGCCCTCGGGGCCGCCTGCATCCGCCGCCTCGCCGGCCTTCGCCGCGCGCGGACCGTGCCCGTGTGGGCTTCGGGCGTCGCAGTTTCCGGCCGCCGGGCCTAGTACACCGCGATCGGCTACGCGAACATGGTCCGGGTGATCTTCAACGTCGTCTACCGGGTCCGGACGCAGCTGCGGACGATCGGCGACCAACGATTCCCGGAACGGCTCAGCATGATGCGAGCCGAGCCGCGGCTGTTCGATCCCGGGTGTCTCTACCGGCCGATCACCGGTGCGTTTACCAAGGCGGCCGACGCCGTCCGGAACATCCAGGCCGGCCCGCTGGGCCTGTACCTCCTCTACCTTCTTCTGGCGTTCGTCGCGCTTCTGCTGGTCGCTCCGCGGCTCGGCTGATCGTCACTGCCGCTCCAGCTCGCCGGCAGATTCCGTTGGAGGTGGCCAGCCGGCCGTCAGGGAAATCGCGCGAAGCCACGAGTCGCGCTCGGCACCCTTCGGCTCGTCATGGAACTTGTGGTCGTGCTTGCGTACGTGCTCGCGCAGTTCGCCCAGCGGCGACCGGGCCGCGTACCGCTGGACGCGCAGGATCAGCTCCCGGTCCTCGATCGTCTCCGCGGCGTTCCACACGAGCTCGAAGTGCGCGAAGCACAGTCCCGGGGAACGTTCGAACGCGTCGCGGCGCGTGGCCGTGGTGGCGAGCTCGGCGAGGAGGTACCGCGCGTTCGCGCGCAGTTGCTCGTCGCGACTCGCGCATGCGGGGCACGCCGCGCGCTGAAACCCCGACTTGACATCGAGGGACTCGAGGTCCTCGACGATGCCGGCAAACGTGTCCGCGAGCATCGTGCTGATCGCGAGCGTCGACTTCATCCCGTCGACCTCGATGCGCCGGAGCATCTCTACGTGCTCGGCGCAGAACCCGCAGGCCCGACGGACCGCGTCGATCGACTCTCCCTGGTCCGAGCCCTCGTCGAAGAAGTGCCACATGTATTCGCGATCGGCCTTGTGGGCGACACGGCACAGCGGGCACATCCCTGCTCGCAGGCCCTGCCGCAGCCAGGTAGTGACCACGCTCGACGGTGGACGGCGAGCCTCGCGAGGGCGGCTGGGGCTGCTCGACCGTCTGGCGCGGGAACGCCAACGCACGGTCACTCGACCTCGGTGGTCGGGACCGGGACCGACGTGAGGCACTCGCGGACCACGTCCTCGGCCCGAACCCGCTGAACCCACAGCTCGGGTCGCAGCGCGAGCCGATGGGCCAGGGCCGGGACCGCGACCGCCTTCACGTCGTCGGGCACGACGAAGTCGCGCCCGTCGAGGACCGCCTTGACCCGGCTCAGCTTCATCAGCGCGAGCGAGCCGCGAGGGCTCGCGCCGACCTGAACGCTCGGGCTCTCACGCGTGGCTGCGACGATCGCCACGATGTAGCGGCCGACGGCCGGCGAGACGTGCACCTTCTCGACTGCGCGCTGCATCGCGATCAGCTCGCCCCGGTCGACGACCGGCCGCAAATGGGCTTCGTCCTCACGGCGTCTCAGGCGGCGCTCGAGGATGTCCCACTCGTCGTCGGCGGACGGGTAGCCGACGTGCATTCGGATCAAGAACCGATCCAGCTGCGCCTCGGGCAGCGGGTACGTCCCCTCGTACTCGATCGGATTCTGCGTGGCCAGCACCAGGAAGGGTCGCTCGAGCGCCCGCGTGCGGTCGTCGGTCGTGACCTGGCGCTCGGCCATCGCTTCGAGCAGCGCCGCCTGGGTCTTCGGCGGGGCACGGTTGATCTCGTCGGCCAGCAGCACGTTGCTGAACACAGGTCCGGGACGGAATTCGAATTCCCCCGTGCGCTGATCGAAGATCGACGCACCAGTGACGTCGGACGGCATCAGGTCAGGCGTGAACTGCACCCGCGAGAAGCGTGTGCCGGTCACGGTCGCGAACGACCGCGCGATCAGTGTCTTCGCGAGCCCCGGATAATCCTCGATCAGGACGTGGCCGTCCGCCAACAGCGCGCAGAGCGCGAGCTCGAGCGCCGGACGCTTACCGATTACGGCCCGCTCGACCTCGTCGAGTACCTGGCCCGCGCGGTCGGCGACTTCCGCCAAATCCAGCCGGTCGAACGTTTCGGTCACGCTCGCTCCGGCGCGCGCGTGGGCGCGGGGCCCCCCTCGAACACGCGCCCGTCGATTTGGGCAAGCGCTCGCAACCACGCGTTCCGCTCGTGACCGTCGCGCTCGTGGCGGTACGCCCAGGCGTACTTGCGCGCGATCTCGCCCACCTCCCATGCGAGCACCCCGAGGCGGCCATCGAGGTGACGCCGCGCCAGCCGCGCTGCCGGCCCGTCGGGAACCTGTCGGGAGTGATGCACGCACAACCCGTGGCCGCGCTCGTATCGCTCGCGCGCGCTCGACAACGCCAGCGACGCGGCCACGAAATCTAGTTGCGAGCGCTCGATCCCGTCATGCGCGTTGCAAGCCGGGCAGTACGGGGTGGTGAGGAGCCCATCGCGCCCTGTGGCTGGGGTCTCATCGAGCCGTGTGAGCTTGGAGATCCCCGCCGCGCGCTTGCGCTCGGTCGCCTGGGCGGCGAGGACCGCGTCGGCGAACGCCAGATCGTGTAGATGGCGGGCACACAGCTCTCCGGGGTCGTTGCGGAGCGATGGATCGTTCTGCGCGGTGCGCTCGACGTGCCACCGGAGGTACTCGCGCTCCACCAGCCCGGTCGACAGGCAGACAGGACACGCATCGATCTCGAAACGAGCGCAGACCTCGTCGAGGGTCGAGCTTGCGCCCGGCGGCTCGGGTAGCAGGGCGCGCCACCGGGCCCGGCGCTGCGCGTCGGGATCGACACCGCCGAGCATCTCGACGAGCACGGAGCCCTCGCTCTCGAGCAGAGTTCGGAGCAGGCGGTCGGCGAGCAGCTTGAGCGCTGTCGGCTCGAGCACCGGGGCGGCATCGAGGAAATGCACGAGGCAGATGCCTCCGTGTTCGAAGAACAGGCGCCCCCGAACCGGATCGCTCACCGCGTCGACAATCATCTGGCATGCGCGCTGCGTTCCGAACGCGACGGCATCGCATGCCGGGCACGGTCCCGGCACAAGCTCGTCCCGCACGCACAGGCGCGCTCCCGCGAGCGCCTCTCGCATGACGATCGTCATCACGTGACCCTCGCCGAACTCGTCGACGAGCCTGCGCGAGTGCGCGGGACACATGCCCATGGCCGCGCGCACCCGCGCCTGCACCTCGGCGACGCTGAAGCTCTCGATCTCGAGCCAGGAGAAGAAGCTCCGTTCCGACTCGTCGATGTACCTGCATGCCGGGCAGCCCGGCGTGCGAAGCAACCGTTCGAGTTCGGAGACGATATGCGGTCGCGCGGCGTTCCCCGCGCGCTGAGCGGCCGCGCCGCCACCGCCAGAGCGCTCGGCGCCGGCGCGTCTCCGAGATTTCAGCGGGCTCAATTCCACCTCCTGGTTACGGGCGTGGGGCCCGAAGAGGCCTGCCATAGAAGCCATCAGCGCCAGGAAGCGCGATCCAAGGCGAGCTTCATCGCCTGCCACAAGCATAGTCGAGGCGGGTTAGGTAGCCGTCCCATCGATCGCGGTGTCCAGTTGGGCGCGAGTAACCCTGCTCGGAGCTGGAGCGCGCGTGGGAGATATCCTGCGCCGGCGTGTGACGCCGACCCGGAGGCGCGGCGATCCACGCTGGGCGACGATCCGTAAACGTTGTGTGTGCGTCGCGTCAAGAAGCGCCAGCGGCGGTAGCCGCCCGCCGCATTTGCAGTCAAGATAGCCGGCGGCCTTGGACTCGAGACCTGCAAACCCCGCTACGGATCGATGCGCGGCTCGCCTGTGGCGCTCCCGCGTCCTGCTCGCGCTCGCATGCGCGGCGTCGGCGACGGTCGCCGGCTGCGGCGTCGCGGGCCAGCCTGGATCCGGCGCTGCGGCGCCGGCCGCGCGGCCAAACGCGGGGCGGCAGTCCAACGTCGGGATCCGCAAGATCCGCCACGTGGTGATGATCGTCCAGGAGAACCGCTCGTTCGACTCGTACTTCGGCACGTATCCCGGAGCGGACGGGATTCCCGCCACCAACGGCCGCTTCACGGTGTGCCTCCCCGACCCGGCCACCGGAGGCTGCGATCGCCCGTTCCACGACCGGTCGCTCGTCAACGGCGGCGGCCCACACAGCGAGGACGCAGTCGACGCGGACGTCGACGGCGGGCTGATGGACGGGTTCGTCCGCGAGTCAGAGACGCTCGGCGGCCGCGGATGCGGCGGATTCGCCGGGGTGTGCAGCTCGCTCGCGCCGTCGGACGTGATGGGTTACCACGACGCGCGCGAGATCCCGAACTACTGGGCGTACGCCGAGAATTTCGTGCTCGACGACCATATGTTCCAGTCCGACGCGTCCTGGAGCCTGCCGGCCCACCTGTACGAGGTCTCCGAGTGGTCGGCTCGCTGCTCGCGCCTGGGAGACCCGTCGAGCTGTACGGGCGACGACGAGCTCGGGGGCTACCAGACCTCGGACATCATCGGCGTGGGCGCGAGAGGGCGCCAGGCCGCCGAGCGGCTCGGCCGACTGGTGCGGACCGCACGTCACAGGCTGCGGCGATGCCGGTTCGTGCGGCCGACCGAATCGCCGGCGGCCGGCGCGCCGGTCGCGACGAGCACGCGCTTCAGCGTGGCCGTGGCACGGTGCCGGAGGCGCGTCAACGACCAGCTCGCCAAGCGCCGCGCGACGATCGCGCGGAAGGTCGCCACCACCTACAACTACGCGTGGACGGACATCACCTACCTGCTGCACAAGCACGGCGTCAGCTGGGGCTACTTCATCACCCCGGGCGGCGAGCCCGATTGCGAGGGCGGCAATGCGAACTGCTCGAGTACGCCGTTCAGCGTCGGCACCCCCGATATCTGGAACCCGCTTCCGTCGTTCACCGACGTCCAGCAGGACCACCAGCTGGGCAACATCCAGAACGTCTCGCAGTTCCTGAGAGACGCCAGGACCGGCGCACTGCCGGAGGTGTCCTGGATCGTTCCCGATCAGCGCCACTCCGATCATCCGCCGGCGAACATCGCAAACGGCCAGGCGTACGTCACCAATCTGATCAACACGATCATGGAGGGGCCCGACTGGGGTTCGACCGCGATCTTCCTGGTGTGGGACGACTGGGGCGGTTTCTACGACCACGCCCTCCCGCCGGTGGCCGACGCGAACGGATATGGCTTTCGGGTGCCGTCGCTCGTGATCAGCCCGTACGCGCGGCGTGGCTTCATCGACCACCAGACGCTCAGCTTCGACGCGATCAACAAATTCATCGAAGACGACTTCCTCGATGGCCAGAGCCTTGACCCGGCCACCGACGGCCGCCCGGATCCCCGTCCCGACGTGCGCGAGGCCAACCCGCAGCTCGGCGACTTCACCGCAGACTTCGACTTCGACCAACCGCCGCTGCCGCCGCTGATCCTGCCGCTGTACCCGCCGCCGGGGCCGGCGTCGAAGCCCGGCGGCTGAGTCCGGCAGCTGATGAGTCCGGCAGCTGAGTCCGGCAGCTGAGTCCGGCGGCGGTACCCCCGGCGTGCAAATCCTGCCAATCGGGGCTCGTCGGTGACTGGCGTTTTACCCCTCAAAAATGAGGGGTAAATCGCCAAACTTCGGCGAGCCGCCTCCGTGACGCGCTCGGTGCGTGATGACCTCGACACAACGGATCCCACGCTCGCCGGGTTTGTACGACGGCCTCGGGACGTGCATGCCCTGCCACGGTCGCCTATCTCCAGCCCGATTGGCGGACCATGCTGGTTCTCTTCGAGTCCAATCAAACAGCGCTAGCGGAGGATGCCCGTGTGCCCGAGCGAGTAGCGCCCGGGCTGCGGCCACACGCACAGTCCGTGCGGCCCGTCGCCGACCGGGATCGCAGCGCGCAGGCGGCCAGTCCGGGTGTCGATCGCGTAGACGACGGCGTTGTAGCGGCCGCTCAGCCACAGCGTGTTGCCGTCGGCCGAGACGCCGCCCATGTCGGGACTGGCGGGGAGCGGCAGCTGCCACGTCCGGATCACGCGGCGCGTTCGGAAGCTGACCACCGAGATCGACCCCGCCTGGCGATTGGCGACGTACATGAACCTGGCGTTCCGGCTCGGATACAGGCCGTGGGCACCCGCTCCCGTGCGGACGAATCCGATCACGCGAAACGAAGACGGGTCGATGGCCCACACGCCGCCATTCTCCTGATCGGCCGTGTACAGGGTGCGGCCGTCGGGGGACAGCTTCACGTCCTGCGGGCTCGCGAGGCCGTGGTTGATGACGAGCGTACGGATTACCCGCCGGGTGCGGAGGTCGATCTCGATCATCCGGCCCGCGAACTCGCAGCTTGCGAACGCGTACCGCCCGTCCGCGGAGAAGTCCATATGGTCGACGCCCCGGCACTCGGGCACGGGCAACGAGTGGACCAGGCGCATCGTGTTGGGATCGCGGAAGTCGAGGCGTTGCAGCCGCTCGGCGACGACGATCGCGAACCGGCCGTCGGGAGTGAAGTACAGGTTGTACGGATCCTCCACCGGTATCGGCCGGCCGGGCTTTGCGGTGCGGGGGTCGATCGGCGTGAGGCTGTTACCGAGGTCGTTGTCGACGTACAGCGTCCGCAGGTCGTACGTGGGCGTGACGTGCTGGGGTAGCGCCCCGACTGGGAAATGCTCGACGATCTTCAGGGTCCGCTGGCTGATCACGTCGACGGTGTTGCTCAGGCTGTTCGGGACGTACACGAGCGCGGGGTCGCGCCGCACGACCGGGCTGAGGTCGCCGGCGGCGTCGGCGCTGTACACGTTCACGACCACACGCTGGTGAGGCTGACGCTGGCCGCCCGCCGGTGGCGGCGCGAGCACAGAGGTCGACGGCTCGGTCGCGCGGTGGTGACCCGATCCGCAGCCCGAGAGCAGCAACGCGCTCAGGGCCAGGAACACGGCTGCCGTCCGCAACCGGACCACGGATCTCTGAGCGTCGAAGGACAGGACGACGAGTTTGGGTCCCGTCGCGCTGATCAAAATAAGGCTGCGGTGAGACTTTCCACACGGAGACACGCACCCGCCGCCCAGGCGGACCCCGCTGGCTAGGATCGCCGGATCCGCCGTCCACTCCTGCTGGCCATACTCCTCGCTGCGCCGGCCGTTTCCGCGTGCGGGAGCAGCGCCGAGAAGGCGAGCACCGCCTCACGGAAGGCACCGGCCCACGCAAGCTCTTCCTCCGTGGCCCGTCCGCGCTCGGTGCCGGAGCGCCCGGTCACGCTCGTCTACCGCTCCGCGTACCAGCTGCCCTCGCCGATCAAGGATCCGGCCTTCGCCGTCGTCGGCGGGGACCGGTTCGCGCTGGTCGGCGGCTTGGATTCGTCCGAGGTCTCGAGTGCGGCGATCGACGTCGCGGACCTCCGCGGCCTGGTGCACACGGCGAGCCTGCCGCTGGGCCAGCACGACGCCCAGGGCGTGCAGCTCGGCGGCGACGTGTACGTGTTCGGCGGCGGAGCGTCGACCGAGCTCGACCACATCGTCGCATTCGATCCAGCGCGCGGATCGGTGCGCACGGTCGGCACCCTGCCCCGCGCCCAATCCGACGTGGCCGTGACTGCGGCGGGTGGGACGGCGTACGTGGTGGGCGGCTACGACGGCACGAACTGGTTAAGCACGATCCTCGCCTGGCGGCCGGGCGCGCCGGTGCGGATCGCCGGGCACCTCCCCGTCGGGCTACGTTACGCCGCGGCAACGGCGATCGGCGACCGGATCCTGATCATCGGCGGATCGGCGCCCGACGGCGCGAGCGACGCGATCTACCGGTTCGACCCCGCCACCGGGAACATCCGCGAGATCGGGCGGCTACCTCAGCCGATCACCCACGCCTCCGCGGCGACGCTCGGTTCTTTCGTGTACCTGGTCGGCGGCCGCGGCAGCGCGCTCGGCTCACAGACCGCGCACGTGTTGTCGATCGACCCTCGCACCGGCGCCGTCCGACCCGCCGGCCGGTTGCCCGAGCCGCTGTCGGACACCGCCTCGCTCGCGATCGGGGGACGGATCGTCGTCGCCGGCGGCCTGACGCCGACGACCACGGTGGCCGGCGTGGGCGAACTCGTGCCGTCGGGCTTGCCTTAGCCGTGCCTCCCGGGCCTGCCCGCCTCGACGGCGCGCACGTAGTCGACGACAGTCTCGAGCTGACCCGGGCTCAGCCGGTGAGGGACCGGCATCTCGCGGACGAATTCGAGCATCTCAGCGCGGGTGGTGCGTAGGCCGAGGAGATCGCCACCCTGCCGGTGCGGCGACTGGTGTCCGTTCAGCGAGTGACACACGCCGCAGTCCGCGGCGAACAGCGCGGGCCCGGCGGCATGCGACAAGCCGCCACGCGACCCGCAACCCGCCGCAGCTGCCGCGACCGCGACCGCTGCGAGGACGAATCTCGGGCGCACCCCTCAAGCGTACGGTTGTGAATTTTCCGAGGTCGCGAGCCTTCCGAGGAAGGATCGTGCGAGCACCGGAGTCCTCGGCTGGCACACGGAGAATCTCAACCGGGGAGCAGACGATGAAGAAGATGGGCCTTGCCGTGACGGCGGCGCTGGCGCTCGCCCTGACGATCGTCCCGTCGGCGTTCGCCGCGGGCGGGTGGACGCCGGTGAGCGTGCCGTCGACGGGGAACAACGTGTCGCTGCTGGGAGCTTCGGCGCGGACGAACTCGGACGCGTGGGCGGTCGGTCAGCAGTTCGTGGCGGCTGGGCAGCCGCAGGCGCCGGCCGTCGCCTATCACTGGAACGGGACGGCGTGGTCGCTGACGCCGACCCCGAACCTCGGCGAATACGCCGCGCTCGACGGGGTCAGCGCGAGCAGCGCCAGCGACGCCTTGGCGGTCGGTTTCACGATGATCCGGCGCCGCGACTACGGCACACTGATCGAGCACTGGAACGGATCCGCGTGGACGGTTAACTCTCTCGACGCGATCACGGGCTTCGCGGCGCGCCTCACGGGCGTGGTCGACATGAGCCCGACGAACGCGTGGGCGGTGGGCGAGGGCGCATCCGGCGGGCTGGCCGAGCACTGGAACGGGAGCGCGTGGAGCGTGGCCACGCTCCCTGACCCGAGCTTCACCCCGGCGTCGGGCAACGCGATCTCGGCCGACTCGGCGACCGACATCTGGGTCGTCGGGAGCACGATCAATGCAGCGACGGAGACATCGGTCCCCGAGGCGCTGCATTACAACGGCTCGGCGTGGACGGTCGTCGCCGTGCCTCAGCCGAACCGGTCAAGCGGCACGCTGACCGCGGTGACGGCGCTATCGGCCGGGAACGCATGGGCAGTCGGCGAGTCCAGCGGCGCGGGCAGCGCGATCGGCGGAAGCACGCTGGTCGAGCACTGGAACGGGACCGGGTGGTCCGTCGTCTCGAGCCCCACGCCCGGCGCCTACCCCACCCTCAGCGGGGTGGCAGGCCGCTCCGCGAGCGATGTCTACGCGGTCGGGACCAACCTGCCGAGCGTCAACGGCGGCCCTGAGCAGGCGATGATCCTGAGCTGGAACGGGAGCGCCTGGTCGGTCGACTCGAACGGCGGATTCGGCGGGTCGCTAGCCGCCGCGGCCACGTTCCCGGGCGCGAGCAATGAATGGGCAGTCGGCGTCGGCAGCGGCAACCAGGGCCTGGTGCTGAGCCACAACTGACCTCAGGGACCGGGGGCCAAAGGGGGCGCGAGGCGAGGGGTTCCCGTCACGGGGACCCCTCGCCATGGTCCCGGGCAAGAGCGGACGCGTAGTACTCGGGACGCCGATCGGCGAACGCGTCGTTGCGCTCCCCGGAGCTCTTCTCGCGGGCGCCGGCCAGATCGCAGTCGGCGAGCAGGGTGCGCTCTCCGTGATCCGGCACCGGGCCGGCGCGCAGCCCGCCGTCGGGGTCCGCGATCACGCTCCCACCCTCGAACTCGAGCCCTCGCTCGGCGCCACATCGGTCGCACACCGCGACGTAGACCTTGCTCAGGTAGGCGGTGGTGGCGGCGAGGGAATGGAGGATCGGCCGGCCGCCGGGCGGGGCCGGATCGAGCGGCCAGTTCGCCGGCAGGGCGATCAGCTCGGCCCCGGCGAGCGCAAGCCCGCGCGTGAGCTCGGGGAACTCGAGGTCGTAGCAGACCGCGAGCCCGATCCGGCCGTGTCGGGTCTCGACCACCGGCGCGGGCTGATCTCCGGGGGCGAACCACCGGGGCTCGTCATCCCACAAGTGCAGCTTCCGGTACACCGCGCGCACGCCACCACCGTCGACGAGCGCGCTGCTGTTGTGAACCCGGCCGTCCGGGGCCAGCTCGCAGAACCCCCCGACGACCACCGCATCGCCGCGCGCCGCCTCGCGCGCCCAGCCGGCGAGCAGCTCCCCATCGGCGGGCACGGCGGCCGCCTGTGCCTCGTCGACCGAGGTGAACACGTAGCCGCTGTTGACGAGCTCGGGCAGGACCACGATCTGGGCGCCGGCGTCGATCGCGCCGGCGATCGTGTTGAGCGCCAGCTCCGCGTTCCGTTCCGGGCGCTCGACGCTGGGCGCGATCTGGCAACTGGCCACTCGGACGCCGGGCGACATCACGCTCCCGACGAGACCGCGATCCTGAACGCGGCCCGGTAGGCCGCGCCCGGCTGGACGATCGCCAACCCCTGGCCGCTGTTCAGTGCGTTCGTGGGTGCGGTCATCGGCTCGAAGCAGATGAACTGCTGGCCGGTGGGAGCGAACACCTGCGCGTACGAGTAGCCCGCGAGGAACGCGACGGTGAGCCTCGCCTCACCCGCGCTCGCCTCGAACTCGGCGCCATCGGCCACCGCGTCGAACGCATCGTCGAGGCTCGTCCCGCCGAGGCCGAACGTTGCATGCTCTATCGCCGCCCGTTCGCCGGTGGGGATCGAGCGGTCGTCGAGCAGGAGCCGATCGGCGGCGCCGAGCGTGACGTGCCAATCGTCGCGCGAGGCGGCCGGAACCCGCGTGTACGGGTGGTATCCAAACGACACCGGCACCGGCCCGTCGCCGGCCGCGGTCACGGTCGTCGTGATCCTTATCTCCGCGCGCCCGAGGGTCACCCCGACGCGGACGTCGTGGACGAACGGGAACAGCTCGAGCAGCTCCGCCGACCGCCATCGCAGGACGGCCGCGAGCGAGTCGGGCGCGTCCACCTCCTCGAGCTCCCACCGCAGCAGGCCGGGAAGCACTCCATGGATCGGGAGGCCGCCCGAGTCACGGGGGATCCGCGCGTCGTCCTCGGACAGCGACACCTCCTTGCCCGCCGCCTCGTACCCAAAACGGGCCAGCCGGTTGGCCCACGGGTACAGGAGCGGAATGCCCATCGTCTTGCCCTGCTCTGCGTACGCGCGGACGCCGCGGCGCCGGTCGAGCAGCTCGTCTCCCCCGACGGTGAACGAGGAGCACACGAGGTTTGCGTCAGGCACGAACTCCGCGGTCGTGTTCCCGTCCACGGAGGTCAGCATGATCGATTCGAAGCCTTCCCTTCCGCCGTGCACGGGCCGTATCTTCTCCGATAACGTGCGCGCCCGTGGTCCCCGGAGCCGGTCCTGGGGTGGGAAGGTCGTCAAGGTCGGCTACGTCGCGAGGTACGGGTCCTGCGGCGAGTTCACCGGCGCCGACAAGGTGAAGATCGCAATCACGGACAACAAGTTCAGCGCGACGGGTCACCCGAACTCGGAGACAGTCGACAGGCTCAGCGGGAGCTTCAAGCGTCAGAAGGTCACCGGCACTCTCACTTCGACGGTGACCGAGGGCGGGATCCACACTACGACTTCGGTAAGTTGTCGTTCAGCGCGAAGCTCTGAGCATCAGTCGTCGCCGCGCAGCCGTTCGAGGGACCGGCTACGGCACGATCGCGGCGCAGATGATCCTCGTCGGAACCGGGCTCGGTTTCAGACGGCACTGTCAACGGCGTCCGGCAGCGCGGGGTGGCCGCGCCGGCCGGGACGCCGGCGATCGACCGGGCTCAGTAGCCTGTGCGGCATGGATCCAGATCGCGCTCGCGAGTTGCTGGCCCGGGAACGGAACCGGATCGAGGAGGCGATGGCGGCGCTCGGTCGCGACGGCCCGCTCGAGGGCGACACTCGCGTCGAGCCCGGCGACCTGGACTCCGAGGATCTGTACCAGGATGAGTTCAACGCCACCCGCGCCGAGGACCTGCGCCGCGAGCTTGACGCGGTGCAGCGGGCCGAGGCGAGGCTCGCCGAGGGGACGTACGGCCTGTCGGTGGAAAGCGGCAAGCCGATTCCGGACGCACGGCTGGAGGCGCTCCCGACCGCCGAGCGGACGATCGAAGAGCAGGATCGCATCGGGCCCGGCTGAGCGCCGGCCCGCGACCTACTAATCGCCTGCCCGGGAAGTTTCGCCGGGCCCGCGACGTCGTTTGGGGCAACGGAGCCGCCTTAGAGTGATGACTCGCGCTCGTCTCGTCATCGCCGCCGTCGTCGTCGTGATCGCCGCGGTCGCGGGCGTCATCGTCGCCACACGCGGTTCAAGTGGCAAGCCGGTCGCGCCGAACTCGGCGCTGTCCCTCGAGCTGACCGGCCTCGGCACGGTCCTGGTCGACGCCGACAACCGCACGCTGTACCTGTTCGAGGGTGACCGGCCGAACGTCAGCGCGCTGTCCGGGGCGGGCCGCGCGATCTGGCCACCGTTCACGGCGACGGCAAAGCCGGCGGCCAACAGCGGCGTGAGCGCTGCCCTGATCGGCACGATCCCGGCACCCGGCGGCGCCAAGCAGGTCACCTACGACGGTCACCCGCTGTACTACTACGCCGGAGATCGGCACGAGGAACAGACCGCCGGGCAGGGACTGACCCGGTTCGGCGGGCGCTGGTACGTGGTGTCGGCGCGCGGCGGCGCGATCACCGCGCCCGCGAGCTCCGCCAGTCACATCTACGGGTACTGATCCGAAGGGGCGCGGGGCGTCAGGCCGCTTCGGCCAGCTCGACCAGGCGCCGGTACTCGGACGCCGCGTGCTCCTCTCGGTCGAGCGCCGCGAAATAGTCGTCGAATGCGGCGTCCCGTTGGCCGGGCGCCGCACCGCGCCAGCTGCGATAGGCCGCCTCGACCGCCGCGCTCTCCTCTCGCCAGGTCACGTAACCGTCCATGACCGAATCGATCAGGTCGGATATCGGGCTCGCCATCGAGGTGCGCTTCCGGTTCATGATCTCCTAGACGGCGGCCCGACCCGAATCCTTCCGTGGCCCGGCACAAAGCCCCCGGTCGGCACTTGCGGTGGAGCATGCCCTCCTGTCGAGCTCGTTCTCAGATCCCGAGGGCGCAGCCGTCCTTGCGGGAGTCCGAGCCGCCGAACAGCGTCCCGTCGCGGAGGATGATCGCCTGACCGCCGCCGAATACGCTCCGCTCGGTCTCGCGGATGACTCGGAAGCCGAGTCGCGAGAGCTCGTCCGCGCGGTCCCACAGCGGCTGCTCGAGCCGGATCGCCTGGCCATCGATGCGGAAGCGGCCGCGGTCGATCGCCACCTGCGGGTCCCCGTACGGCACCAGCCCGGTGAGGAACTGGACGTGGGACTGCGCTTGGATGAACCCGCCCATCAGGCCGAACGGTCCGATCAGCTCGCTCCCGCGCATGAGCATCCCGGGGATCAGGGTGTGGTAGGGGCGAGTGCCGCCGAGGACCGTGCCCTGGACCGCGAACCCGGCGGCGCGGTTGTTCAAGACGATCCCGGTAGATCCCGCGACGACGCCTGATCCGAACGCCTCGTACAGACTCTGCAGGAGCGACACGGCCATCCCGTCGCCGTCCACCGCGCACACGCACACGGTCCCGCCGGCCGGCTCGGTGACGCGACCGGGCGGCTCGGTCCGGCGGGCCTCGACGTGCTCGGCCGACAGCAGATGGTTCACGTCGGCGCCGTCGCGGACGTTCGCAAGCGCGTCCTCGAGCGCGAGCGCCACCGCCCGCACAAGCTCGGGGAGGTCCGGCGGATCGTCGCCGAGGATCGCGAGCGCCTCGAGTACCGCGACGCCCTGGGTGGGCGCCGGAAGCTCGACGACGTCGACGCCGCGGTACCGCCCGATCAGCGGCTCCACCCACAGCGGGCGATATTCCGCCAGGTCCCCGATGGTGAGCCAGGTCGCGTCGGCGATGGCCTCCGCCGCCGGGCCGGTGTAGAGGAACTCGGGCCCGTGGGTGGCGATCGCAAACAGCGTTTCCGCGAGGTCAGGCAGGCGGTAGACGCCCCCGAACCCGGGCGCCGCACCGAACTGCGCCGGAGCCCGCGGGCTCGTCCGCCACGCGGTCGCCGAGTTGGACCCGGCGGGAACGCCTTCGCGAGCCAGGTCGATAGCGGGTGCCAGGCAGCGGTCGAGGCCGACCCGGCCGAACCGCCGCGACAGCTCGCCCCAGCCGGCGACCGCTCCGGGGACGTCGACCGACGCCGGGCCGAGCTCATCCGGCGGCGCTGCCGGAGCGGACCGAGGCGCCGGCCCGGCGGCGTCCAGGCCATGAACGGCGCCAGACGGGCCGCAGACGATCGCGAACAAGTCGCCGCCGATCCCGGTCGCGTGAGGCTCGGTCACGCACAGGACCGCGGCGGAGCAGATCGCGGCGTCGACCGCGTTCCCCCCTTCTCGCAGCAGGTCGAGACCGGCCAGCGTGGCCAGCGGCTGACTGGAGGCGACCATCGCGCGCGAGGCGACGGCCGCCGCACGCGCCGGCGCGAGCGAAAACGACATGCGCCTACTGCTCGCCGTACTGCTCGACGGCGTAGCGGTAGAGCCCGCACGCCTCGAGTCGGTCCGCCGGCGCCCGGAACGTCACCTGAACGACGCCGGGGGCGCGGCCGATCTCGATCGCGCCGGCGATCGTGGCGCGGTTCTTTACCTCCGGGACCGACAGCCCGAGGAGCTTTGCGGCCCGGGCCAGGCCGTTGTCGGTGGCGCTGTTGAGGTCGGGTCCGGTGCCGATCACCGAGACCGGCATCGACTCTTCCAGTTCGTCTATCCCGTACCGGCGACCGAGCGCGCGAGCTCGCATCCGCTCGTCACGCGTAAGCGGCTTGGCAAGGAACGGCAGGTCCTCGACCAGCGGGAACAGGACCGGCCCATCGATTCCGAGCTCATTGACCACTTCGACCTGGAGCGTGACCGTGCCCGATACGTCGCAGGTGTGACCCGCGATCTCGCCGTCGCCCTGGAGGGCGTGCATGTCGCCGAGGTACACGCCGCCACCCGCAAGCTTGACGGGACAGATCAGGATCGCGCCGGCGCGCACCGCATCGACGTCCATGTGCCCGTCGGTCTTGTGCGCCTGTAGCTCCTCGGCGGTCAGCGCGTAACGATGGGGGGCGCCGATCAGGAACGCGCCGAAGTCGCCCGCGTTGTGTGAGTCCGGGATCGTCGTCGACGGCGACGTCCCGATCTGCCCGAGGAACGGGCGCAGCCGCGTCGCCAGCGCGACGATGTCGTGCGGGGCGAACGTCAGGATCGGGTTCTGGACGGAGTTGTCGGGCAACGCCGCGAACCGCGCAGCCTCACGGGCGAACGACTCCGCCGCCTCCTGCGGCACGGTGAGCCCGACCGTGCGCAGCTCATCGAACGCGATCGTGTAGCCGTTCGTGAACGTGAACGGGGTCGCGTCGGCGCCGCAGTTCACGCAGCGGATCGACTCCGGCCCGATGCCCTCGACGCGCGTTCGCGGCCACTCGGCGCCGCAGCCCGGGCACACCGGAGCGCAGTACGGGTCGCCGTTGAACCTGCCCTCCATCGGCTCGTCGTTGCCCGACGCGGTCGCAAGCGAGGTGACCTCGATGTCCTTGATGCGGATCGCGATCGCGTCTCCCACCTCGGCGTCCGCAACCGCCACCGGCCGGCTGACCTCGTGGCCACCCCGGATCGACGGCGTGATCATCGGTCCCCAGCAGCCCGGCGTCGAGTTCCAGACGATGTGCCCGCCGTTGGCGACCGGTCCGAGCATCGTCACCTCGGGGCCGAGCAGACCGTCGGTGAAGGTGTCGACGAACACGGTCTGGTGGGCCTCCTGGGCTTCGGCTGGTTCGATGGCCACTTTCTCACTCCCTCCGAATCGTTTATTGCGGCGGCGTTCAGCCTCCCGCCAGCGGGGTCAGCAGTGCAATCTCCTCGCCGTGACAGAGGCGGCGGTCCCACCCGACGTGCTCGCCCGCGACAAGCGGCAGTGCTGAGGAGAGCGCCGGTCCGAGCTCCGGTCTGGCGGCGGCGAGACAGTCGTAAAGCTGCTCGACGGTGGCGTCATTCGGAAGCTCGAGCCTCAGCATGGGAGCCGGCGCGAGTCGCGCCAAGCTGCTGCTGAGCCGAATCCGAACTTCCAACGCAGCGATCTTAACGTCCCGGGGAAGGGCCCTCAGGTACCGGTCGGCCCGAACCGCTCGGTTCTGATCCGGCCCGGGTCGCGGCCGCCTTCAGCGAGCCAGCCGGCCGCAGTCTCGACGAAAGCATTCGGTCCGCAGATATAGATCCGCGAATGCTCGTCCGGGGCCCCGGCGACCCCGTCGATCAGGTTCCGGTCGATTCGGCCACGATGCCCCTGCCAATCGTCAGGCCATTCCCGGGTCAGCACGAACCGGACGTCGACGCGGTCAAGAGCACCATACCCGAGCAGCTCGTCGTGGTAGATCACCTCGCTCAGACGCCGCGACGAGTACACCAAGCTGACCGGGATCTCGCGATTGGTGGTCGCCCAGTGCCGGAGCATCGACCGAAGCGGGACGACGCCCGATCCCCCGGCGACCAGCACGAGCGGCCCCCCGAGCGCCTCCTCCCAAACGAAGTAGCCGCCGATCGGGCCCCGGAGCTCGAGTTCGTCGCCGGGTCTGAGAACGTCGACGAGGTACGGCGAGACCTCGCCGTCGTCGAGCCGCTCGACGGTCAAGATCAGATGCTCATCCTCCGGAGCGGACCCGATCGAGTAGCTGCGCTGCGCCTGGTATCCGTCCTCCGCGGTCAATCGGACGTCGACGTGTTGCCCGGACCGGTACCCGCCCGGCCAATCGGGCTTTGCGAGTACGAGGCTCTTGGCGCGCGAGGACTCCTCGACAAGCTCGACCACGGAGACGAGCTGCCAGGTCAGTCTCCCTGGTAGCGCTGCTCGAGCCATGGGTCGCCGAGATTGTGGTAGCCGTAGTTCTCCCAGAACCCGGGCTCGTCGTCGAGTGTGAGCGTCAGCCCCCGCACCCACTTCGCGCTCTTCCAGAAATACAGGTGCGGGACCAGGAGTCGCGCCGGGCCACCGTGCTCGGGGTGCAGAGGCTGCCCGTCGTACTCGTATGCCACCCACGCCTTGCCGTCGCTCACGTGATCTCGGGGCAGGTTTGTCGTATAACCGCCGTCGGACCAGGCGGTCAGGTAGGCGGCCTCGCTGTTGACGTGCTCGAACAGGGTGTCGACCGACACCCCCTTCCAGTGGGTGTCGAACTTCGACCACTTCGTGACGCAGTGGATATCGACCGTGATGTCCTCCGCCGGTAGGTCGAGGAAGTCCTTCCACGGCCACGACACCGGCTGGTCGACCTCGCCGTTGATCAGGAAACTCCACTCGTCAAGCGGCGTGTGCGGCGTCGGCCCCGCCGACAGCACCGGAAACCCGGTCTCGAGGTACTGCCCGGGCGGCAGCCGCGACGGGTCCGCGACGGGGCGTCGCCGCCCGAGAAACCCACGCGAGACCGGTGACATCAGCTCTGGACCGCCGACCCGAACTGGACTCGGATCATCCACAGCTGCTGCTCGAGCGCGCGAACGACCTCGATGATCACGTCCTGCGAGGCGGCGTCGATCTCGCCCAGGCGGTCCATCCGCTCCCGGGCGCGATCGGCCACGTCGTTCAACCGCTCGCTCAGCTCGCGGATCACAACGTGGTCTTCGAGCGCGCCCCGCGCGATCGGCTTGAGCTCGGTCACGGCTGCGACCGCGCCGCTCTGGCCGTCGGGCGCATAGCCGAGGGCGACGGCGCGTTCGGCGACCACGTCTGAGAGCTCCCGCCACGAGTCGACGAGCTCGTCCAGTTGCTCGTGCAACGGACGGAACAGCGGCCCGGTGACGTTCCAATGGAGCTGCTTGCCGACGAGCGCAAGGTCGATCAGCTCCACCAGCATCGCCTGTAGCTGGCTGCCGACCTCCTCGCGCTGATGGGTGCCCAGGGCGGGAAGATGTGCGCCCTGCGTTGTTGAAGCCATGTCTCTGCCTCCTGCTCGGTGGTTCGGTGAGCTCCGGCGGCGTCCCGCGGGCTCCAGCTTAACGACGAGCGACTGCCCGGGAACATGTTTACGCGCGATCGGCATAGGCGCGAGAATGAGTGTCGTGGCCGACTCGAATCTTTCCTCAGGGCCGTCGCAAGGCCCCGACAAGGCGGTCCCGCCCGCCCCGATGCCGCGGGACAAGGGCGGCTGGCGGGTCGCGCCGGCGCCCGACGGCCGCGGGATGCCCGACGAGCACAAGCCGACGCCGCCCCACCGTCTCCGCGGCTTCTGGCTGCTGCTCATCGGGCTGCTGGCGATCAACTGGCTGTTCGTGCTGATCAGCCAGCCGGGCGAGCTCCAGCGAGTGACGGTCCCGTTCAGCCCGTACTTCATCCAGCAACTCGAGGCGGGCAAGGTCAAGTCGATTTCGTCCCGGAGCGGCGCGATACAAGGCACGTTCAAGGAGAAGCTCAAGTATCCGCCCAACGACTCGAAAGCAACACCGACGGATCTGTTCGCGACCCAGGTCCCGTCGTTCTGGAACACCAACCAGCTAACCGACCTCTTGACCTCCGAGAAGGTCGAGGTCAACGCCAAGAACCCCAACCCGGGCACGTCGCTACTGACCGAGCTCCTGGTCGGCTTCGGTCCGACGCTTCTGCTGTTTGCGGTCATCTACTTCATCGCCCGGCGCGCTATGAGGGCCGGCGGGGGTGGACTCGGCGGGCTTGGCAACTTCGGCCGCTCGCAGGCGCGACGGGTCGATCCCCAGTCGATCCGGGTGACGTTCGACGACGTCGCCGGGATCGACGAGGCGAAGGCGGAGCTTACCGAGATCGTCGACTTCCTCAAGAACCCCGAGCGCTATCAGAAGCTCGGTGGGCGAACGCCGCACGGCGTGCTCCTGTTCGGCCCGCCCGGGACCGGCAAGACGCTGCTCGCCCGCGCGGTCGCCGGCGAGGCGCACGCCGCGTTCTTCTCGATCGCCGCCTCGGAGTTCATCGAGGCGATCGTCGGGGTCGGCGCCGCGCGCGTGAGGGATCTGTTCGCGAAGGCCAAGGAGGCCGCCCCCGCGATCATCTTCATTGATGAGCTCGATGCGATCGGCCGCTCCCGGCAGGGCTCGGCCCAGATCACGGGCGCCAACGACGAGCGCGAGCAGACGCTCGACCAGATCCTCACCGAGATGGACGGGTTCGAGTCGAACCAGGCGGTCATCGTGCTCGGGGCGACGAACCGGCCCGAGATCCTCGATCCGGCGCTGCTCCGGCCCGGACGGTTTGACAGGCGAGTGGCCGTGCAGCCCCCGGACCGCGCGGGACGGGTGAAGATCCTCCAGGTCCACACGCGTTCGATCCCGCTCGCGGACGACGTCGACCTCGGCGGGCTCGCCTCCTCGACCCCCGGCATGGTCGGAGCCGACCTCGCAAACCTCTGCAACGAGGCGGCACTGCTGGCCGCCCGCCGCGGCCACGACAAGGTGCAACAGGCGGACTTCACCGATTCGCTCGAGAAGATCCTGCTGGGTGCGCCGCGCGGGATCATGCTGAGCCGCGCCGACCGCGAGCGGACGGCTTACCACGAGTCCGGTCACGCGCTCGTCGGGATGCTGACGCCGGGAGCCGACCCCGTCCGCAAGGTCTCGATCATCCCGCGCGGGCAAGCCTTGGGCGTGACGCTGTCGACACCCGATGCCGACCGCGTCTCCTACTCAGTGGAGGAACTCGACGCCAAGATCAGGGTCGCACTCGGCGGCCGCGTCGCGGAGGAGGTCGTGTACGGCAAGATCACAACCGGGGCCGAGTCGGACATTCAGCAGCTGACCCAGATCGCGCGTCAGATGGTCGGACGGTGGGGGATGAGCGAGAAGCTCGGGCCGATCACGGTGCTGCCCAGCGACGGGTCCGGGCCGCTGCTGCCCGGCGCGAGCGAGACCTCGCCGCAGACCCAGTGGCTGGTCGATCAGGAGGTGCAGAGGATTGTCGAGGAGGCACATGCGGCCGTCACCAAGCTGCTGACCAGCCACCGCGCGCAGCTCGACAGCCTCTCAAAGGCTTTGCTGATGGCCGAGACGCTCGATGCGGGCGCCGCTTACGCCGCCGCTGGCGTGAAGATTCCGCCGGCGCCCGTGCCGGAACCCGAGCCGGCACCAGAGGCGACGCCCGTGCCGGAACGCGAGGTGGCGACTCCGTCGTAGGCGCCGCCGGGGTTTTCGGCCAACGCTCGTGCAAATGCAGTAAAGATTTTGCTCGTAAATTGCACGGTCGCATACACTCCTCGCCCTCGTGAGGAGTGGACGACGCTTTCGCGATCTGGTAGCGGGCTTGCCGAGGTCCCGCGCCGCCCTTGAGTACGCGGAGCAGCTGCACGCCGGCCAGCTGCGCGACGCCGACGGGGCTCCGTTCATCGCCCATCCGATCGAGGTCGGGCTGCTGCTGTTCGACGCCGGCGCCCCCGACGACGTGATCGCTGCCGGGGTCCTGCACGATTCGATCGAGAAGAGCGACACCGATACGGCGCAGCTACGCCGGCGCTTCGGAAAGCGGACCGCGGCGCTGGTGGCGGCCGTCACCGAGGACGACCACATCAGTGGCTACGCGACGCGCAAGGCGGCACTGCGCCGCCAGGCGGAGGCGGCGGGAACCGAGGCAATGATGGTGTTCGCCGCCGACAAGGTCTCGAAGGTGCGCGAGCTCCCGGTCGACGGGCCGGACAGCGAGGCGGAGACCGAGTCCCGAACCCGACAGCGCCGGCTGGCGCACTACCGCCGCTGCCTGGAGATGCTCGAGGCCCATCTCGCGGACTCGCCACTGGTCGGGCAGCTGCGGTCCGAGCTCGAGGCGCGGGCAGCCGTGCCGGCACGCCGGCGGGCGCTCGCGGACGCCGTCTGACCACCACAGGCGGGACCTAACCCGCGATAACCGCGTTGGTCAGCGGGTCGATCGCGGCGAGCCTGTCCGACAGATCGTCGCTGAGGCCGTAGCGGGCGGCGAGCGCGGCCGGTGCGGTATAGGTGAGTTTGGTCTGGCCCTCGTCGTCCCACACGAGCACCTTGAGCGGCAGGTCGAGCGCCGCGACGGGCACCGCCTGCATGACCGGCGTCCCCGCTTTCGGGGCCCCGAAGATCACCACCTTGGTGTCGCGCAACTCGAGGCCAGCGCGCTCGGCCTCGCCGCTGTGGTCGATCACGGCGAACAGCTTGACGCCCTTCGCTGCCAGCACATCGGAGAAGCGCGCCACGGTGTCCGCGACCGACACCGGGCTGACCTTGGTCACGAGCTGATCGTCGCTCATCGAATCGCCGTGCCCTCGGGCGCTGCGACGGGGGCGGTGAACTCATCCTCGTCGTCGACGGACTCGACTCGCCCGCGTGGCAGCCACCGAACCGCGACGATGAATGTCACCACCATCACGCCGGCCATGATGTAGAAGACGGTCTGCGTCGAATGGGCGAATGCGAGTTGCACGCTGTGGATCAGCGCCGGGGACCGCCCCGAGCCAGAGTTCGACCCGGCGCCGCTCGCGCTGAACGACGCGGCGACCCGGTGAGCCACGCCGTTGGGAACGCCGTGCTTGGTGAGCGCGGCGGTGACGTTCGTGTCGTTCCGGCTGATCAGAATCGCGCCGAGGACCGCCAACCCCAGGCTGGCGCCGAAGTTCCGGGCGGTCTGCGTGATGCCGGTGACCTCGCTGTAGCTGGTGCTCGGAGCCCGGTTGACCGCGTCGGTGCTCGCCGGGCCGAGCATCAGCCCGAGGCCACCGCCGGCGATGGCGATGTACAGGCTCTGCGCGCCGAGTGACAGGTCGGTCAGCTTCCCGGCGAGCAGGAAGAACCCGACCGCTCCGAGCGCGCCGCCGAGGACGACCGCTGGCCTCACGCCGCGCCGGTCCAACATGCGGCCGCCGACCTGAGCCATGATCACAAACCCGATGAAGAACCAGAGGATGTACTCGCCGGCCTGGGAGGAGTTCTTACCGAGCGCGACCTGGGCATAGACGCTCCCGAAGAAGAAGAAAGGGACGAACACGATCGACATCAGCCCGAGGATGAGCGTGTCGGTCGCGAACCCACGGTCGGCGAAGATCTGGAGCCGCAACAACGGGTATTTGAGTCCGAGCTCGAAGCGGACGAATACGACCATCAGCAGCAGGCCGACGATCACGCAGATCCATGTCGCCGCGCTGCTCCACCCCCACACGCTCGACTGCTCGAACCCGAGCACCGTCAAGCCCATCCCGCCCGTGATCAGAGCCGTCCCGCGATAGTCGAGCGGCTGCGGCCGCGGCGCGTCATCCGGGCAAGAGATCTGGGTCAGGACGACGGCGATGATCGCCACCGGGATGTTGATCCAGAAGATCGCCCGCCAGGTCCACTGCGTGAGGAAGCCGCCGGCAATCGGCCCGATCGCGGTCAGCCCACCGGAGATGCCGAAGAAGATCGCCATCGCCTTGCCGCGCTCGCGCAGCGGGAACGAGGCCACCACGATCGCGACTGCGGCCGGGAACAACAGCGCGGCCGTCGCGCCCTGGACGACCCGGAAGAAGATGATCCACGGCTCGGCGATAGAGCCCTTGGGCGTGAGCCCGCACGCGGCCGACGCGATCGCGAAGCCGGTCACGCCGATCAGCACCATCCGCTTGCGGCCGAGCACGTCCCCGAGCTTTCCTCCGAACGCGAACAGCGCTGACAGCGCGAGCAGGTACCCGTTGATCACCCACTGGGTGCCGGTCGGGGACAGCGACAGCTGCTTCTGGATGTTCGGAATCGCGATCGCGACGATCGTCTGGTCGATGAACGTCATCGCAACGGCGAACACCATCGCGGCCAGTACGAGATTCTTGTTCGTTCTCATCCGGTCACCTCACCGATCAGGCCCTGGACACTGAACCGCCCCCCCGGCAGGAAGAGGCTGTGGCCTGGCGCCAATCCTGATCCATCTCACGGCCGAAAACAAGAACAACTGGTTATAGGCTCGCCATGCGCTGGTGCACCAGCCGGACCGCCATCGAGCCCTCCCCGACCGCAGATGCGACCCGTTTGACCGAGCCCGAGTGGACGTCGCCAACCGCGAAGATGCCCGGGCGGCTCGTCTCGAGGAACAGCGGACGGCGGTCCTCATGCAGGTCGAGGTCCTCGCCACGCAGATCCCGCCCAGTGATCAGAAAAGAGTGTTCGTCCGCGGCGACCTGACCCCGGAGCCAGTCGGTGTGGGGATCGGCGCCGATGAAGACGAACAGGGCCCTGGCCGCGAGCTCGCGCGGTTCGCCGGTTCGCTTGTCGACGACGACGACCGCCTCGAGCTCGGTCTCGCCCTTCAGCTCGACGATTTCGGTGTAGGTCATCAGCTCGACCTGGGGACGCTGACCGAGCTCCTCGATCAGATACCGCGACATCGACTTCCCGAGATCGCCCGCCCGGATCATCAGGTGGCAACTCTCGGCGTGTCGCGAGAGGAACATCGCCGCCTGGCCGGCCGAGTTGCCGCCGCCCACGATCACGACCGGATCGCCCGCGCACATCTGCGCCTCCGCTTGGGTGGCGGCGTAGTAGACGCCGACGCCCTCGAACCGCTCGAGCTCGGGCAGGTCGAGCTTTCGGTACTGGGCACCCGTGGCGACGATCACGGTGCGCCCGTGGACCACCGACTCATCCGCGAGCTCGACCGTGAAGTGTCCGTCCTCGTGTGAGAGGCCGATCGCCTGGGCGGGCACGACCATGCGGGCGCCGAACCGGCGGGCCTGCAGAATCGCCCGCTCGGCAAGCTCACTGCCCGAGATCCCGGTCGGGAAGCCCAGGTAGTTCTCGATCCGGGCCGAGGTGCTGGCCTGGCCACCGAACGCGATCTTGTCGATCACCTGGGTGTCGAGCCCCTCAGAGGCCCCGTAGACGGCCGCGGCGAGACCGGCCGGGCCGGCGCCGACGATCACGAGATCGCACATCGGTGGCGGGGCGCCGCGAGACCCGAAGCCGAGGAGCCTCGCGACCTCCGCGTTGCTCGGGTTGCGCAGGACGCCGTCGCCGCTGATCAGGACCGGCGTGTCGGCGGCGTCGACCCCGAGCGCCCGCAAGAGCGCGTCGGCATCCTCGTCGTCCTCGAGGTCCATCCACTGGAACGGCATCCGGTTGCGGGCCAGGAATTCGCGAAGGCGGCGCGTGCACTGCGAATAGCGCGACCCGACCAGCTTCACCCCAGCACCCAAGCCGATCAGGATCTCGCGCCGCGCGAGGTACGCGCGGAGGACGATGTTGCTGAGCTCCTCGTCCTCGCTGACGAGCTGACGCAGCCGCCGCGCCGGGATCTGGATGACCTCGCCGGGGTCGCGCACGACCGCGGACAGATACGGCGGCGAGCCGGTCAGCAGATTGATCTCGCCTAGGAACCGGTGGGCGCCCTGGACGGCGATGATCCGGTTCTCGTGCCCGTAGCCCTGGACGATCACGACCGCGCCCGACTCGATCAGGAAGAAGTCGAAGCCGGCCTGTCCCTCACGGAATAGGACCTCGCCCGGCTCCACCTTCCGCATCTCGCCAACCGCGCGCAGCCGAATCCGCTGCTCGTCGCCGAGCCGCGGAAACGCGCCGTTCCGGTCGACCGTCTCCTCGAGCCCGGCTCCGAGCGGTTCGCTGCTCACGCTTGCTGCACGACGAACATCGCCTCGTCGACGTAGCAGTACGACCAGTCCTCGCAGCCGGCGACTTCGTCGGGCCGCGGCACGACGATCTCGTCGAGATGCGCGCAGATCGTGGTGGTCATCGCGCTGCCTTCGCCCGGGGGTTGATCAGCGGTGTGAGCGTGTGCTCGAGCTGTTCTCTCAGGTGCTCATGCTGGGGCGGCAGCCGCAGCGCCTCGCCGAGATGGGCGGGATCCTCGTCGATCGCGAAACCGGGGCTGGGGGTGGCGAGCTCGAACAGCACGCCGCTCGGCACCCGGAAATAGATGCTGAGGAAGTACTGGCGGTCGATCACCGGCGTCGGGTGCTCGCCGTACCTGGCGACGCGTCCGCGCCACTCCGCGTGCTCGTCGTCGCGATCGCACCAGGCGATGTGATGCACGGTGCCCGCGCCCTGGAACCCGCTCGCCGGCGGTGGATCGTCGTACGTGTAGGTCGCGCGTCGGCGGCCCCGGAGGACATACGCACCGGGCGCCGTGCGCTCGAAACCCATTCCCTCGGTCAGCAGCCGGTCCTCGGCGTCGGCGACGCGGTCGTACGCGCGCACGCCTTCGAATCCGAGCAGCGCGTGCTCGGGCGGGATGTCCTCAGCGCGGGCTCGCAGCGGCTCGTCACCGGAGTCGACCGCGGCAAACTCGAGCATGAGTCCCTCGGGATCCGCGAACGTGATCGCGCGGCCGATCGGGTCATGCGCGACATCGATGCCCTCGGACGCGAGCCGATCGGACCAGAACGTGAGCGCGTCGTCGGAGCCAACGCTCCAAATCAGCCGGTGGATCATGCCGGCGCCGGGGCGGCCGGGCGCCGCGTCGGGGAACTCGAAGAACGTCAGGATCGAGCCCGGCGCCCCCGTCTCGTCGCCGTAATACAGGTGGTACACGTCCGGGGCATCGAAGTTGACGGTCTTCTTGACCAGCCGCAGCCCCAGGACGCGCGCGTAGAAATCGACATTGCCGGGCGCGTCCGCTGTGATGCACGTGATGTGGTGAATCCCGTCAAGCTCCATGGTCCCTCGCTTCATCTCGTGTTCTCGCGCACCCCACCATGACAAAGTCGTCAAGGCCGTTGGGGTGGAATGTTGTGGCGCTCCGGACGCGAGCGTCAGACCGCTGAGCTACTGCCAGTATCGCTCGACGGTATCGGCGTCCCGGACGTGCGCCTGATCGGGGTCGGCGCCGGCGTCGCGCAGCGCGCGGCGCTGGCGTAGAAGGTCCCAGCAGCGGTCGAGTTCGATCTCGACGTCGCGCAGCCTCTCCTGGTCGGCTTCGAGCGCGTCGTCGTCGGCCACGTCCGACTGTTCGCGGGTCCGGAGCGCGCGCTCTTCGGCGACCAGGCTCTCGATGCGCGTGGTGATGCTTTCGTCGCTCATGCCATCAATCCTAACCCCGGTTGTGATTCACGACCTCGATGTTGTTGCCGTCGGGGTCGAACACGAACGCGGCGTAGTAGCCCGGGTGGTAGCGGGGCCGCTCGCCGGGGCCGCCGTTGCTGGCGTAGCCCGCGGCCGTGGCGGCCTCGTGGAACCGATCTACGACCTGGTTTTCGTGGCTTGGAAACGCCATGTGGAGGTGCTCCGTCGGCGGGCCTGGGACGAGCGAGAACGAACCCCCGTCGGCGAGTCGGAACTGGACGCGATCTGGCGTGTCGCCGCCCAGGCGCAGTCCCGCGTAGGACGCGATCGTCTCGTAGAACGCCCTTGCTCTGGCGACGTCGGCGACGCGGATCCAGAGATGGTCGATGCGCCCGCGGCGGTTCGGCCTCGAGTCGTGGACGGCTTCTGCGCTGTTGCCGTCCGGATCGAGCAGGAACGCGCCGTAGTGGTCCTCGCTGTACTCGGGGCGCGGCCCCGGCGGGCCGTCGTCGCGGTATCCGGCCTCGGTGCCGACTCGCCAGAACCGGTCGACCTGATCGCGCGACGGGGCGACGAACCCCACGTGGAGCCGCCGTGTGGGCGGATTCTGGGCGCTCGCCGCCGCCAGCGTGAAGTCCTCCCACTCCGAGAAGAGGTTCGTGCGGTAGCTCTCGTCGATCCCGAGCGTTCGGAGCACCGCGTTGTAGAAGTCCTCGGATGCCGCCCGGTCGGTGGCCCGGATCGTGACGTGGTCAAACATGGTGCCCGTGGGGGGGGACGTCCAGGGCCGGGTTCCGGTCGAAGAACCCGACCGGCTTCAGCCAGAACGAGACCGTGTCGACCGGCATCACCGGCCAGTCCTCGGGCCTCGTCACGTGGTTGATCCCGAACACGTACCAGAGCACAACGTCGGTGTTCTCGATCGATCGGTCGCGCGCGGTCCAGACGGGCAGGCCGGAGTCCTCGGCGCTCAGGTTCGGGAACTCTCCGCATGGCCAGCGCTCGTCGGGGCTGTAGCGGGTGACCCAAAGCGTGTGCTCGATCGCGTGCGCGCGGCGGACGACCGGCGAGTCGGGGTCGATAAGGGCCGGAATCGCCGCGCTCGCCTCGAGCTTGTAGCCCACCGGGGTGCCGAGCCCGTTGGCGACGTTGTCGTTCAGCACCTCCCAGGACCGCTGGCGCTGCCAGTCGTAGTCCTGGATGCCCTCGCGCTCCGTGGTTAGTGGCGTGAGCTTCTGGGTCAGGGCAAGGCCGTGAGGATTGTCCGGGCCGGTCGGCAGCGGCGCCGCCTCGGCGGCGTACACGGTGTTGGCCTCGCCGTCGACGTCGAGGTCGAGCCGCGCGACCATGAAGTGCTGATGGAACGGCGCGTACGTGCGCTCGTCGATCACCGTTCCGTACGGCGGCGGTTCGTCGCCGAACGGTGTCGTCACCATGATCCCGGTGGCGCGTACCTCGCACTGGATGTTCCCGTCCTGGTAGAAGCGCCAGTACACGAGGTACTCGTAGTTCGCCACCGTCGCGTGGAACGAGACCACGAGCCGCCGCATCCGCCGAGTCTCCGCGCCCGTGTTCTCGTCGACGTGCTTCCACAGGACGCCGTCGTCCTCTTCGTGGATGCAGATCGCGTTCTTGATGCCGTAAGGCTCGCCGCGCGAGTCGTGAAGGACCGCGTCGAGGTAGGAGATCTCGCCGAGGCAGTCGCATCCAAGCTCAAGCGAGGTCGTCATCAACCCGAGCCCCCACTCGCCGATGTCGAACGCGGTGCGGCGGTAGTGGTCGGGCGTCGGGTCGCGGTACGGCACGACCATCTCAGCGAACGACAGCCGGTGTGCGACCTTGCGGGTTCTTCCAGAGTCGTCGTACGTGAGGGTGTGAATTACGAGGCCCTCGCGGAAGTTGAACCCGAGTCGCATCGACCACTTCTGCCATTTCAGTTGGTTCCCGTTCAGAATGAACGAGGGTCCGTCGGGCTGAGCGATCTCGAGGGCTTGGAGGTCGTCCCGGAGTTTCTGCCCGGGCACGAGGTCCGGCGCGTATTCGCCCATGACCCGCGGCGGTTCGCCCGGGTCGCTGTCCTCGAGCTCGAGCAGCTCCATCGTGTTGAGGTCGACCACCGGATGCAGCCCGCTGAGCATGTTCGCGTACGGGTTCGCGTCGGGCGAGTTCCGGTGCCAGACGTCTGCCCAGCCGATCCGCCGGCCGCGGTAGCGCTCGGGTACGAGCTCCGCACCGTACGCCCACGTGTCGAACAGGACGAGGTCCAGGTCGGTGACGCCGCGCCTGTTCAGCGCCTCGATGACCCACGGATCGGTTCGGAGGGCGTCGTTGCACTCGTGGAACTCGTCGGGCGTCATCGGGGGGTGCTCCCCGGGCCGCAGCTCGTGCCAGCCGAGTATTCGCTTCTCTGTGAGCGACACGAGCCCCTTGTATGCGCCGCCGTCGTCGCGGTTCCAGCACACGATCTCGGCCTCGCGGTCCGGACTCCGGGTGCCGTCGCGTATGGCCTGTTTCGGCGGCTCCTTGAGGTCGATCGAGGCGAAGCGCCACCGGTCGTTGACGCCGCGCTCGGCCCTGATGAGGGTTGCGACGGCGCGGATCTCGTCGGCGGTGAGTGGGTCGAGGGGATGAGGAGAGCTCATGCGAGCCGAATCCTATGTGTAGGTTTACGCCCGATGCTCGACCCGATGCAACGGTGGCGCGAGTACGGCGAGAAACCCGACTACGCGGGGCCGCTCACGTTCGGCGGCGTCCCGTGCACGCAGGACGCGGCCGAGCTCGCCGGGTTCGACGTCGCGATCGTCGGGGCCCCCATGGACGAGCTCGTATCCGACCGGCCCGGAGCGCGGTTCGCGCCGCGCGCGATCCGTACCGCGAGCTGCCCGCCGGGGCCGCATCTGGAGACGCAGGTCGACGCGTTCTCGGACTTGCGGATCGTCGACTTCGGCGACGCGGCCGTCGTTCCCGCCCAGCCGCTGGTCAGCCACGCCGCGATCGAGCAGACCGTTCGCGAGGTAGTCGACGCCGGCCTGATGCCGCTGATCATCGGCGGCGACCACTCGATCACCGCGCCTGACGCCCGCGCCGTGGCGGCGAAGCACGGCCCGCTCGGGTTGGTGCACTTCGACACCCATACCGACACCGGCGAGGGGGTGTTCGGAGCGGTCCTCTCCCACGGGACCGTGATGCGGACGATCGTCGACGAGGGCGTAATCGAGCCGCGGCGGTACGTGCAGATCGGGCTGCGGGGCTACTGGCCGGGCGAGCCGGAGTTCTCGTGGCAGGCCGAGCAGGGGATCACGAGCTTGTTCATGCACGACGTGCGCGACCGAGGGATCCGTGAAGTTGTCACTCAGGCGATTTCCGTGGCCGGCCCCGGTCCGGTATTTCTGACCGTGGACATCGACGTGCTCGACCCGGCGTTCATCCCCGGCGGCACCGGGACGCCGGAGCCCGGCGGCATGACGACCGTCGAGCTGCTGTGGGCGGCGCGGACGGTGGCCGCCGAGCTCGACCTGGTCGGCGCCGACCTCGTCGAGGTGATCCCGACAGGTGTCGCGTCTGCGGATCCAGCCGCGCTGGCCGGCGAACGGGTCTTGCGCGAGATCCTCACTGGGATCGCGATCCGCAAGGGAAGCGACTGAGTTTTTCGTTGACTATGCGTGAAAATCGCAGTCGCTTCCGGACGGCGGCTCGCGGAGAACGTTGATCGTGCGGAAACGAGGGTCGCTGGCACCGTGGAGCCGCGCTCCGGTGGCGGCCAGCTCGGTCAGAAGGGCGACGATCTCGGCGGTGATCCGCTCTCCCGGGAGAAGCTGGGGCACGCCGGGCGGGTAGCTCGCGATCGACTCGCACGAGATCCGACCGACCGCGTCGGCGACCGGGACCACCTCCGCCTCGCCGAGGAACGCGTCGCGCGGCGGGACGACCATCTCGCCGAGCAGCATCTTCGCCGAGCCGACGATCGCGGAGGTCTCGCCGGGCTTCGCGATCCGCTTGACGGTCTCCTCGATGTCGCCGGCCAGCCGCCTGAGCGCCTTGGCGGTGTCGGCGAGGCCGACAATCAGGACGATCGTGGCCTGCGTCGGCAGTTCGACCTGGACGTCGTAGGAGCGCCGCAATGCGTCCGCGACCTCATAGCCGGTGCAGCCCGTCCCGCGCACGTCGACGACGATCCGCATCGGGTCGTACCCCGCGATCCCGGAGCGGCCGACAAGCGAGGCGTCGACCAGGCGGATCCCCTCGATCGTCTCGAGCTTCGCGCGCGCCACCGCGATCGCCTCGAGCGCCTCGTGCAACAGCTGCTCGCCGTGCAATGCGAGTTGGCGGCGGGCCCCGTCGAGCGAGGCGAGCAGCAGCGAGGAAGGGCTCGTGGTGCGCAGCAGCCTGAGCACGCGCGCGATCGCCTCGGGGTCGATCCGCCCGCTCAGCCCGACGTGCAGCATCGCGCTCTGGGTGAGCGAGCCGGCGATCTTGTGGGTGCTGGTCAGCATCGCGTCGGCCCCCTGCGAGAGAGCCGTCGGTGGGAGCGCCTCGTGGAAGCCGAAGTGTGGCCCCCACGCCTGGTCGACCACGAGCGGCATCCCGAAACCGTGGGCCACCTCCGCCAGCGCGGCGATGTCGGCGGCCATCCCGTAGTACGTCGGGGAGACCACCCACGCGGCCCGGGCATCCGGCGTCGCCCGTAAAGCGGCGTCCATGCCATCGGGCGTGACGCAGTGCGTGATCCCGAGCTCCTCGTCGTACTCGGGAACTACGAAGCTCGGCAGTCCGCCGCTCAGAACGAGTCCGTCGACGACCGAGGAATGCGAGTTGCGCTGGACCACGACCCGCGCCCCCAAAGGAGCGAGCGCCAGGCACAGCGCGTGATTGCCCTGTGTCGCGCCGTTGGTGAGAAACCAGCTGCGGGCGGCGCCGAAGGCCTCGGCGGCCATCGCCTCCGCGCGCTCGTACGGCGTCGGCGACGGGCCGACGTCGATCCCGTGGATCAGCTGCGGCACGTCGGCGGCGAGCGCGTCGGGCCCGATCGCCTTGACCACGCCCGGGTCGGCCCCCGGGCCACCCTTGTGGCCCGGGACGTGGTAGCGGGCGGCGCCCCGGAACGCGTACTCGACGACCGCATCGAGGTACGGCGCGACGGGCTGTTCGGGGGTATGCGACCCGATCGCGACGTGAGTCACCTCATCGGTACTGCTCATGACCTCACGCTTCGATGTGGCTCATCACGTGCTTGATGCGCGTGTAGTCCTCGAGGCCGTAGTGCGACAGGTCCTTGCCGTAGCCCGAGTGCTTGAACCCGCCGTGCGGCATCTCGGCGACGAGCGGGATGTGGGTGTTGATCCACACGCAGCCGAAGTTGAGCCGCTTGGAGACGCGCATCGCCCGGCCGTGGTCCTTGGTCCACACGCTCGAGGCGAGCCCGTACTGGACGTCGTTGGCCCACCGGACCGCCTCGTCCTCGTCGCTGAACGGCTGCACGGTGATGACCGGTCCGAAGATCTCGGTCTGCGAGAGCTCGTCCTGCTCCTCGAGCCCGTCGATCACGGTCGGCTCGAAGAAGTAGCCCTTGTCGCGAGCGCGATGGCCGCCGGTGAGGACCTTTGCGTGGTCGGGCGCCCGCTCGACCATCCCGGTGACGTGGTTCAGCTGGTTGGCGTTGTTCAGCGGGCCGTAGAGCACGTCCTCGTCGGGCGCGCCGGTGGCCGTGCCCTTCGCCTGCTCGACGAGCCCGTCGACGAAGTCGGCGTGCACGCGCGGGGAGACGAGCACGCGGGTCGCCGCCGTGCAGTCCTGGCCGGCGTTGAAATAGCCGGCGACGGCGATCTCCTCCGCGGCTTTCGCGAGGTCGGCGTCGTCGAAGATCACGACCGGCGCCTTGCCGCCGAGCTCGAGGTGGACGCGCTTGACGTCGGTCGCGGCCGAGGCGGCGACCGCCATTCCCGCACGGACGCTTCCCGTGATCGAGACCATCTGGGGGATCTTGTGGGCCACGAGAGCGGCACCGGTATCGCGGTCACCGAGGACGACGTTGAACACGCCGGCGGGAAGGAACTCGGCCATCAGCTCCGCCATCCACACGGTGCTCGCGGGCGTCGTGTCGGACGGTTTGAGCACCATCGTGTTGCCGGCGGCGAGCGCCGGCGCCCACTTCCACACGGCCATCATCGCCGGGTAGTTCCAGGGCGTAACCGCGGCGCACACGCCGATCGGCTCGCGCCGGATGAACGACGTGTAGCCCGTCATGTACTCGCCGGCCGAGGTTCCCTCGAGCACGCGCGCGGCGCCGGCGAAGAAGCGGATCTGATCGACCATCGGCGGTACCTCTTCGGAGAGGACGAGCGCCTTCGGCTTGCCCGTGTTCTCGCTCTCCACTGCGACGAGCTCCTCCGCTCGGGCCTCGATCGCGTCGGCGATCTTCAGCAGCGCGAGCTGGCGCTCGGCCGGGGTCGTCTGGCCCCAGCTCTCGAACGCGCGCGCCGCCGCCTTGCAGGCCGCGTCGATCTCCTGGTCGGAGGACACGGCCGACTTCGCGAACACCTCTTCGGTGACCGGGTCGACCAGGTCCATCTCGTTGCCGTCGAGCGCCGCCGTCTGACCGTCGACGAAGTTGGTCAGAACTTTGGTCATAGCCTCTCCTTTGCGTCTTCGAAACGTTGGGTCATCATCACGCCGTCGGGCCAACGGTATTCCGCTCTGCCGGTCGCAGGGAAGTAGACGGCCGTATAAAGCGTCCCGAAGCCGCTCGCCAAACCGTCCCGGTGCAGCGGCTCCTCGAGGAACGCCTGCACCAACCGGTCGCCGCTCATCCCCGGGGTTCTGAGCAGCTCGAGCAGTCGCCGTTCGCGCTCGAACGTGCCGACCGCGCGCTCGTACTCGGGCCACTCGCCGCGGTGCTGGTGGTTGGTGGCGACGGGGACCGTCAGCACCTCGGGATCGCGGTCGGGACCGAGGCGGACGGTGGCGAAGTCGCCGCCGCGATCGAGCAGGGTGACGTTCTGGACCGCATGCACCGGAACTTTGGCGAGCACGCCGCAGGCCGTCTCAACGTCCTCGCACACCTCGAGCAGGTAGCGGATCACGAGCGGAATCCCGAAGCCGTCTCCGACCGCAGGCCGTCCCCCGAATGTGAGCGACGCCGCCAGACCGGCATCGTTGACTCCGTCGAGCAGCCCCCACAGGCAATCGCTCATCCCGATCACGCGGCGCCCGGTCCACGACGTGCGGTACACGATCCCCTCGACGCGCGACGCGGGGTAGTCGTAGTTGCGGACCAGAACCGGGCCCCCGTCGCCGGCGAACGCCGCCTGGGAGCACCCGACGACGAAGCCGGGCGGCCTGTACATCGACAGGAAGCGGGCGGCGAGCGGATCGCCGCCGGCGAGGTCCACAAGCCGCTCGAACGTCGGTGCGAGCTCGGGCATCCATTTCCGGAGCATCGCCGTGCACGTGCTCAGATCCGGGCGCGCCGACTCGCCCTCCTTCAGCCAGAAGGCCCGGTAGGCGGGCCACATCGCATCGAACGCCGCCTGCCAGTTCTCGCCGGGGCACGGCTCGTCGACCACCCGGAAGCCCGGTGGCGCGGTGTGCGCCGGCAGCAGCGGGAACTCGAGGTCTTCGGAGGTCGGCACAGCCCCAACGCTACACACGGCCCGATCGTCATCCGCGCTCGAGGCCGCACCAGCCGTCGATGAACAGCGCGAGTGTCTGCGCCGTCTGCAGGACCGACGGCAACGACACGCGCTCGTCGGCCCCGTGAATCGACTCGGCATGCGGCCCGAAGCAGACCGCCGGCGTTCCCGCGTAGAGAGCGAACGAGCGCGCGTCGGTGGTCGCGGTCGAGGCAATCAGCGCGGGGCGTGCGCCGGCCGCCTGCTCGGACGCGTCGCCGAGCGTGGACACCAGCGGCGACTCGTGGTCGAGGTTGTAGCCCTCGCACGCGAACCCGTCGTAGACGACCCGTGCCTCGAACCCGCCAGGCATGGCCGCCGCGCCCGCGGCGACCGCCGCCTCGACACGGGCCTTCAGCTCGTCGACGCCGGCGCCAGGGAACAGCGCGAGCCGGCAATGCAGGACGCACTCGGCGGCGACGGTCGAGGGCCAGTCGCCGCCGCGGATCATCCCGATGTTCAGGTTGATCGGATGGTCGTACACGTCAAACGGCGCGGGCGGGTTTATGTTCAGTTCGACCTCCAGCGAGCGCAGCGCCGCGATCACCGCGAAGCTCGCCTCGATCGCGTTCAGCCCGATCGGCGCGTCGCCTGCGTGGGCGGGCCGGCCCCGCACCACGACCTGAAACCACAGGACGCCGACCTGAGAGGTCTGGATCGTCAGGCTCGTCGGTTCGGTGACGATCACCGCGTCGGCGGGACGGCCGGACAGCACGCACTGATAAGCGCCGTTGCCCGTGCACTCCTCCTCGACCACCGACTGCAGCTCGACCGGGGCGAGCGGCTCGAGTCCGAGGCGCCGCAGCCCGCGCACGGCGCCCACGATCGCGGCCAGCCCGGCCTTCATGTCGCCGGCGCCGCGACCGTAAAGCCAGTCGCCGTCGCGACGCGCGACGAACGGTGGCGACGACCACATGTCAGCCCGTCCGGGGTCGACCACGTCGATGTGACCGTTCAGGATCAGCGACCGGCCGCCATTCGACTTCGGAGGGCCCCATTCCGCGACGACGTTGAATTTGGCGTCGACGTCCCAGCTGAACGGCGACGCGCCGGGATGCTCGCGAAGCGCCTCGGCGTCCAGCGGAACCTCTCGCGGTTGGAGACCCAGCTCCGCGAACGCCCCGCGCATGATCTCTTGGCCGGCGCGCTCGGAACCGAGCAGCGTCGGCGCCTGCACGAGATCGATCAGCAGCTCCTCGATCGCGGATTGTTCGGCCGCGACCGCCGCCAGCAGCTCCTCTCGCCCGGCCAACCGTCAGCCCGTCTTGAACGCGAGCGCGTCGTGGATCGGCGCCTCGACGGCCGGCTCGATCAATGTGCCGGCAAACCGGGACCGGATCCCGTCGATCCACGCCCGGCACCGGTCGGTCAGCCGGCCGTCCGGGGTCTCGAGCCGTGTGCGCGTGACCAGCACCCCGAGGTCGGCTCCCCGGTAGCGGTAGTCGCCGGGGCCGAGGATCCGCAGGTAGAAGCCCTCGGATTCGTCGCCGAGCCCGTGCCAGTCGACCGCCGGCCGGCTGAAGCTCATCCGGCCCGCGTCGTCCATCCGCCAGATACCCGTTCGGGGCGCGTCGGTGAGAAGCTCGATCCCGTCGTCGGGCTCCTTGAGGATGATCTGCCCCCACACATCCGTGAGGTGGTCGCTGCCCCATCTTCGGCGCAGGTCCTCGACGTCGAGCTCGTAGTCGACGTCGAGATATTCGGCCAGGTGGAACAGGAACAGCGGCATGTCGGCGTATGCGCTCGCGCTCACGTTCGTCATCGAGCTGATCCCGCTGAGCCGTGGGTTGAGCTCGCCGAGGTACAGCTCGTCGGTGTTCGCGTCGACGAGGTAGTCGACCTCGAGCTGCCCGCGATATCCCTCTCGGGCGAGCCGATCGCCAAGCCGGCGCGTGAACTCGAGTGCGCGGTCGCGGTTGGCCGGGGACAGCGCGCCGGGGAAGATGTCATTGCCGCACCAGCCACCGCGGTACGGGGTCAGCTCGGGGTGGCCGGTGAGGTCGGTCATCAGCGGCCCGACCACCGTGCCGTGGCGCGTGATGCACGCTTCGACGGCGACCGCCCTTGGCACGATCCGCCGCATGACCTTGAGTTCCTGGTCGGCCATCTGCCCGGCGTCGGCGTTCCAGTCGCGCTCGCCCCGGACGAAGAACGTGGTCTTGCCCGAGTCGCCGTACGGCGTCTGCACGACGAGATCCTCGCCGAGCCCGGCGGTCGTAGCGAGCTCGAGCAGCTCGGGATAGCTCGTGGCCCGCCCGAGGACGTTCGGGACGCTCGGGACGCCCGCCTCCTCCCCCAGCTGGGTCGTGACGATCTTGGAGTCGAGCCGATGGCGGAGCTCGGCCGCGGGCAGCGCGACGTTAAGCCCAACCTCGGCCGCGCGGCGCTCTGTGGCCTCGTCGAAGAACACGAATACGGCCTTGCCTCCGGCCCCGTGTGCACTCATGAACGGCGGCAGCTCGCTGTGTCCGAGCAGGTAGTTGCAGACATCCTCGATCGACCCGAACTGTGGGTGCGGTGTACGGGCCGGCACGAACACGCATGGATGCCCACCGTCGAACGAGTCGAAGTAGTTGACGTAGTAGAACTGCCGCACCCACCGATCGATCCCGAGCAGGTTGAACGCGATCGGCGAGATGAAGTACACCGGCGTCTGATTGGTGCGGAAGAACCCGCGCAGCTCCGAGATCCCCTGGAGTGCGGTCGCGCCTTCAGCCATCTCATCCCTCCGTCTCTCGTCGACGACCGGGCGGATTCTAATTTTGGCGGGCTGTGCGGGGGTGATTTGTGGCCGCTCAGTAACGTGGGACTGTGCCTGCATCGCGTAAGCGGCTGGCTCTGGTTGCGGCGATTATGGGGTCGTTCGTGGCGGGGCTGGACGCGACCGCCGTAAACGTGGCGCTCCCGGCGATCCGCGCCGACCTCGGAGGCGGGCTCGCCGGCCAGCAGTGGATCTCGAACGCATATCTGCTCGCGCTCGGCTCGCTGATCCTCGTCGGAGGCTCGCTCGGCGACCTGTACGGCGAGCGCCGCATCTTCTCGATCGGCGTCGGCGGGTTCGGGGTCGTGTCGCTCCTGTGCGCGATCGCCCCGACCATCGGCTTCCTCATCGCATGCCGCGCGCTACAGGGCGCGTTCGGCGCGCTGCTGATGCCGAGCTCTCTGGCCGTGATCGTGTCCGCGTTCTCGACCGACGAGCGCGGCGGCGCAATCGGTTCGTGGACGGCGTGGTCGGGCATCGCCACGGTCATCGGGCCGCTCGCCGGCGGCTACCTCGTCGACGCGGTCTCCTGGCGATTGATCTTCGCCGTGAACATCCCGTTCGTGATCGCGACGCTCGTGATCGTGTCGATCGCCGTGCCGGCACGCGCACCCGGCACGACGCACGCGCGCGTCGATTGGCTCGGCGCGGCGCTCACGTTCCTCGGCCTCGCCGGTCCGGTGCTCGCGCTGATCCGCCAGCCCGTCGTCGGGTGGACCAGCCCCCAGGTGTGGGCCCCCGGGATCGGAGGCTTGATCCTGCTGGCCGTGTTCGTCGAGCACGAGCGACGCACCCCGGCGCCGATGCTCCCGCTCGGCCTGTTCAAGCGGCGCAACTTCACGATCGGGAACGTGGAGACATTCGCGATGTACGGCGGACTCGGCATCGTGTTCTTCCTGCTCGTCCTGTTCCTCCAGGAGGTCGCCGGCTACAGCGCGCTCGACTCCGGCTTCGCGCTCCTGCCCTCGACGATCGTGATGTTCCTGCTCGCGAAGCGAATGGGGCGGCTCGCGGACCGGTACGGCCCGCGTCTGTTCATGGGTTTCGGCCCGCTGACGGCGGCCGTAGGGTTGGCGTGGATGACCCAGCTCGGCGCGCACGTCAACTACCTCACCGATCTGCTGCCGCCGCTGCTGGTGTTCTCGCTCGGGCTCGCATCGACGGTGGCGCCGCTGACCGCCGCCGTGCTATCCGACGCCGACCAAGGTAACGCGGGGATCGCGTCGGGCGTCAACAACGCGGTGGCCCGGGTCGCCGGCTTGATCTCGATCGCGGCGATCGGCGCGGTGATCTCGTCGCGATTCAACTCGGCGCTCGACCAGCACCTGGCCGGGATCAGGCTGTCGGCAGCGGCTCAAAGCGCGATCGCGCAGGCCCGTCGGTCGACGCTCGCGCACGTCGACCCCGCCCGCGTCGGCGTTCGCGTCGCCCACGCGGTGCAATCGGCGTCGGTCGACGCGTTCCACCTCGGGGTCGGGATCGCGGCAGCGCTGGTGGCGCTCGGCGGCGTCGTCGGGCTAGCCGGGATCCAGAACCCGCGGCGCCACGTCCGCTGCGAGGACTGCGCCGGGGGTCAAATCGCCGGTCAGCCGCTCGACGCCGCGGAGGACCGGGCGCCGGTTCCTCCGCTTCCGGCCGCGGCCGCGACGACCGCCGGCTCGGCCACTTAGTCCGCGCGCTCGCCGCTTTCGAGCAGCGCGTCGACGGATTCGCGAAAGCGCGCCCACTGGATCACAAACGCGTCCAGCGCCCCGATTCCCGACTCGGTCAGCGAGTAGTAGCGCCGCGGCGGCCCCGATGCCGACTCACGCCAGGTCGTCTTGACCAGCCCCTCCCGGCGCAGCCGGCTTAGCAGGGGGTACAGCGTGCCCTCGCTCGTCACCAGCCCTTCGGCGTCGCCCAGCGTATGCACGAGCTCGTACCCGTACCGCTCGCCGTCGCGGAGCAGGGCCAGGACGCAGTACTCGAGCACGCCGCGGCGGAGCTGCGAGATCGCGCCGTCGCGCACGGCTACCATGTGCCGCATAGTAGCTGGCCGTCACGCGACCGCCGGGGTGTCCGCCTGGAGTGGCTTCTCTTCAGCCGTCGACGGAGGCGCCGTTTCGCCGGCTCGCGGCGGCTTCAAGCGGCGGACCGGCCGCACGTCCATCGGCACGAGCTCCGCCGCCGCGTAGGCGCGCGCGTCGAGCGTCACACAGTCCTCGATCACGACCAGAATCGAGCCGTCGTTGACGAACCGGCTGACGACGCGGAACAGCCGCCGCCCGTCGGTCAGGTAGAGGTCCGGCGTCAGGTCCCGTGAGCGCAGACGAGGACGGCGACGAGGACGGAACCGAAAGACCGGCATGACATGACGAGTCTCGTCCCTCGAGCGCCGCGTTGCAACTGCGCGATCGGTTAAGGATCGACCCGGCGACCGCGGGGATCGAACTACGCCGCGGTCAGGTCACGGCGACCGAACGCAGACAGCGACACGGCGGCCGTGAGCAGCCCGATCGCGACCATCACCACGGCGGCGCCGGCGCGGAACGGCTGCGCCGGGACCGAGGCGACGTGCGCGAACGGCGTGATCTCCACAAGCCACTTCGGCGCCCCCAGCAACGAGCCGATCAGCTGCCACAGGAACGCGACCGTCACCACGCCGTAGGCGATCCCGGTAGCCGCTCTCGGCGCCACCGCGTAGGCGAGCGCCGCGATCCCAAGGAACAGGATCGCCGCCGGGAGGCAGTTGGCGCCGGCCTCGAGCATCCGCGGTAAGGACGGGGCGACGTCCTGGGTGGCCGCGCCCACCCACGCGAGCACGCCCGCAGCCAGCGCCAGCGCGATCGCGCCACCGACCGCGAGCGCCAGCCTGCCGCCGAGCCAGGCGCGGCGACCGACCGGGAGCGCCAGCAGCGTCTCGAGCCGCTGCTCGGATTCCTCGTGCCGCGCGGCGGCGACCTGCGAGCACGAGAACAGGCTGATGACCAGCACGAAGAAGATGAACGAGAACCCGAGGTAGCCGCGCGGGGTCAGGATCGAGCCCTCCCCGAGCTTCGCGAATTCGCGCTGGAGCTGGGGGGAGATCCCCGCCGTGGAGATGCTCTTCGAAATCACGCCGATGATGAGCGCGAACGCGCCAACGCCCACGACCCACACTGCCAGGCCGCCGAGCTCGCCACGGAGGGCTTGGGCCGTGGTCGAGGACAGCAGCTGGACCCGCGGGGCCGCGGTGTCCCGTGAGGGGAGCAGCCCGGCGCCGATGTCGCGTCGCGCGGCCAGCCGCCATGCCCCGACGAGAGCGACGGTCGAGGAGGAAAGCGCCAGGAGGAGCACGAGCGGTTGGGCGCCCGTGAACGGACGGAGCTCCTCGGCCCACCCGAGCGGCGACACCCAGCGCAGCCAGCCGAGGCTCCCGGACGTGTCGGCGATCACCCGGAAGAGAAACGACATCACGACGCACGCGCCGCCGAGTTCGAGCGCCATTCGGCGCGTCGGCGCGAGCTGGCTGGTGAGTGCACCCACGCCGGCGAAGACGGGCACCATCGACACGACCGCCAGCGCCAGGTACGCCGATCCGCCGAGCGCCAGACCCCCGATCACCGAGCCCACGAACACAGCGGCCCAGAGCAGCACCGCCCCGGCCGCGATCCCCGCGATCGCGCCGGTGTAAACCGCGCCGCGGGACAGCGGGCCCGCGAGCACGAGCTCGGTGCGGCCCGCGTCCTCTTCGGCGCGCAGCGCCCGCACGCCGGCGAGCAGACCGTAGATCGCCGCGAGGATCGTGAGGATCCCCCCGGTTCGCCAAGCACTGTAGCCGCCGACCGTGAGCAGGTCGTACGCCTTGCCGTAGAACAGAACCACCGCCTTGTTGTGCGCGAAGCTGTCGGCGAACGCGCGCCGCTGCGCGAGTGTCGCGTACGTGTGGCGGTAGCTGACCGGGTTGAGGATCGAAGCCACTGCGAATAGGTACGTGAACGCGATCGTCCGGACGCGGGCATCGCGGAACGTGCGGCGCGCGAGCGCGGCCTCAGCGGTCGCCGCCACCGCCGCTGGAGGAGTCGTAGTGGTGCAGGAAGATCTCCTCGAGCGACGCCTGCCGGCTCGTGAGGCTCGTTACGGGGTGCCCGGCGAGCTGGTCGATCAGCGGGCCGACGTCGCCCGACACCTCGAACCGCGCCGTTTCTGGACCGGTGCTCGTGACCTCGACGCCCGGGAGAGGGTCGAGTCGCGGCACGCGCCCGGCGAACGTCACCTCAATCGTCTGCGCGCTCAGATGTCTGAGCTCGGCGAGCGTGCCCTGGTCGACCAGCCGCCCGGCCCGGAGGATCCCGACTCGGTCGCATGTGGCCTCGACCTCGCTCAGGATGTGGGAGGAGAGGAACACCGTCTGCCCCCGTTCCTTGGCCTCTCCGATCGACTCCCTGAACACCACCTCCATAAGTGGGTCGAGCCCGCTGGTCGGCTCGTCGAGCAGCAACAAGTCCGAGCGGGTGGCGAGCGCCGCCACCAACTGCACCTTCTGGCGGTTGCCCTTCGACAGCGCCCTGACCTTCTTATTCGTATCGAGCTGAAAGCGCTTGACGAGAACTTCGCGATACTCGACGTCGACCCCGCCGTGCAGGCGGCCGAGAAACTCGAGTGTCTCCGCGCCCGTCATCGACGGCCACAGGAACGGCTCGCCGGCGACGTAGGCGACTCGTTGGTGCGCACGGACGGGATCGCCCCATGCGTCGACGCCGAACAGCTCGGCCCGCCCGGCCGAGGGACGATGGAGGCCCAGGAGCAGCCGGATCGTGGTTGTCTTGCCGGCGCCGTTCGGCCCGAGATAGCCATAGACCTCACCAGGCTGGATGGTCAGGTTGAGAGCGTCGAGAGCGACCGTCTCGCCGTAGCGCTTGGTGAGCACGTCGGTTCTGATCGCGGGCGCAGGCGTCGTCACGGATTGCCCCGTCGGCGGCTGCTAGATGCTCTGCTCGCCCCGAACGACCATGGCCTGGTCGCCGTCCATCCAGATCTCCCACCTGCGTGACGCGGCGCGTTTCGGCTCGTGGAAGTGGTAGGGACGGCGCCCGTCGAACTCCATCCGGCGCAGGCGACATACGCCACCGAGCACCGACGCGATCCGGCGTCTCGGCCATCCGATCGCGTCCTCGATCTCCGGGAACGGCCGCGGCTGATCGGGGGCCGCGGCGAGCCCGTCGAGCAGCTCGCGCATCAGATCGCTACAGCGGTCGTAGAAGCGCGCGATCTCGCCGGGGTCGATCATCGCGTTCTCGGGGATGCAGTCCCCGAGCGTCGAGCTCCTCGTGGTTGCGGCCATCGCGTAACGCCCTCAAGCCTACGCACTGCAGGCACTGGGGTAGGCTCGGGCCCTGTCCCCGTCACCGACATTCGACGAGGAGCTGCTCCTCTGGCTCGGCGACGAGAGCGCCGCGAACCGGGCCGCGGATGCCGACCGGATTCGTGACATCGCCGCCGAGTTCGCGCTTGGATTCAACCGGCTGGCCGGCATCGGCCCTGCCGTGAGCGTGTTCGGCTCGGCGCGCACTCCGCGCGACCATCCGCACTACGCGCTGATGCGCGAGGTCGGCGCGGCGCTCGGAGGGGCCGGGTTCGCGGTCATCACCGGTGGCGGCGGTGGCGTCATGGAGGCGGTCAACCGTGGCGCGAAGGAGGCGGGCGCGCTGTCGGTCGGGTGCAACATCGAGCTGCCGCACGAACAGGGCCAGAACGAGTACCTCGACATCGCGCTGCGCTTCCGCCACTTCTTCGCGCGAAAGGTGATGTTCGTGCGGTACGCCTGCGCGTTCGTGATCGGACCCGGAGGCTTCGGCACGCTCGACGAGCTGTTCGAGTCGCTGACGCTGATCCAGACGGAAACGATCCGCCAGTTCCCGGTGGTGCTTGTCGGCGACGGCGAATGGGACGGGCTGCTTGGCTGGCTGCGCTCACGGCCGCTCGCCGACCATCGGATCGAGCCGCCGGACCTGGCCGAGCTGCAGATCGTGGGCGACCCGGCGGAGGTCGCGAGGACTGTCCTGGCGGCGCACGAGCGCCGGCTCGGGGAGGCCGCACGATGAGTCAGGTCCGCCGCTGTCGCGACGACGAGCGGGAGGCGATGCTGCGGATCGTCAACCTGGCGGCCGAGGCGTACAAGGGCGTGATCCCGGCCGATCGCTGGCGCGAGCCGTACATGCCGTCGAGCGAGCTCGACGAGGAGATCACCGCCGGGGTGGCGTTCTGGGGCTACGAGTCCGACGGCCAGTTGCTCGGGGTCATGGGGATCCAAGCGGCGCGGGACCTCGACCTGATCCGTCACGCGTACGTAGTGCCCGGGCGGCAGCGCGCCGGGGTCGGAAGCGCGTTGCTCGAGCACCTGATCGGGGTGAGCACGCGCCGCATGCTGGTCGGCACCTGGGCCGCCGCCGAGTGGGCGATCGCCTTCTACCTCCGGCACGGGTTCGAGCTGGTGACTCCCGAGCAGAAGACAGCGCTGCTCCGGAGCTACTGGACGATCCCCGACCGCCAGGTCGAAACCTCGGTCGTGCTCGCCAATCCTCCACTCCGGGGGTGAAGATCTCGGGCCTCCCTGCCGATCACAGGGACGAAGACCTGCCTCGACGGAATACCAGTGGACATCCAGCCAATGAGCGGCCTCACCGCGAACGCCGCCACCGCCGGCAGCGCGGCGGCGGCGGCGGCGGGTGCCACGATCACCGAACTCGCGCAGCAGCACGGCGTCTCGCGCGATTCGCTCGTCGAGTACGTACAGAGGAAGATCCAGCGGACACGGGAGGCGAACGGTCAGTCGCCGCTCGATCAATCGACGCTCGACCAACTCGTCGATCACGCCCTCGACCACGACCACGGTGCGGGCAGCGTTACGCCCGCGACCGAGGAACCGGCGTCGGCCGGCTACAACGCGACCGCGCAGCGGACCGCCGACCGCCCGCGGGCGACCGGGAGCATCTCGATTTTCGCCTAGCCTCCCGGGCGCCCACCCTCGACGAAGGAGGTCCGATGATCGCCCGGATCTGGCGCGGTGCCGTCGCCCAAGCCGACGGGGACGCGTATGCGGATTACATGGACGAGACCGGCATGGCCGGCTACACGACCACCCCCGGGAACCGCGGCGCCTGGATGCTTCGGCGCGACGTCGGCGGGAAGACCGAGTTCGTGATGTTCACGTTGTGGGATTCGATGGAGGCGATAACCGCATTCGCGGGCGAGCAGCCCGATGCCGCGGTGTTCTACCCGGAGGACGACCGTTACCTGGTCGAGCGCGACGAGACCGTCTCGCACTACGACGTCGCCAGGTCCGTTTGGCCATGAGACCACGGGTCGTCGCGATGGGCGGGGGTGGGTTCTCGATGGAGCCCGACAATCCGCTGCTCGACACGTTCGTGCTGTCGCTCGCGCGCTCGCCCCACCCCCGGGTGTGCTTCCTGCCGACCGCGAGCGGCGACGCCGAGGGGTACGTCGCCCGGTTCTTTCGGGCTTTCACCGAGCTCGACTGCCGGCCGACCGATCTCGGCCTGTTCGAGCGGACGGTCGGTGATCTCGAGTCGTTCGTGCTCGGGCAGGATGTGATCTACGTCGGCGGCGGCAACACCGCCAGCATGCTCGCTGTCTGGCGCGTCCACGGACTCGACCGGCTCCTGCGCCGCGCGTGGGAGGAAGAAGTCGTGTTGTGCGGCCTGAGCGCCGGGATGAACTGCTGGTTCACCGAGTCGGTCACGGACTCGTTCGACCTCGCGCAGCTGGCGCCCCTCCACGACGGACTCGGGCTGCTTCCCGGCAGCGCGTGCCCTCACTACGACGGCGAGGAGCAGCGCCGGCCCACGTTCACGCGCCTCGTCGCCGCCGGCGAGCTCGCCGCCGGGTGGGCCGCCGACGACGGCGCCGCGCTCGTGTTCGCCGGAACCGAGCTCGAGGAGGTCGTCGCGTCGCGAACGCACGCCCGCGCCTACCGGGTGGAGCGGACCGAGGGCAACGGCGTGAACGAGCGCCCATTGCCGGTGCGCTATCTGGGAGCGGAAGGCTGATAGAACTGCGCGAGATGGCCCGCGCGGTCCGGTTCGACCACTATGGCGACGTCGACGTCCTGAACGTGGTCGACGTGGAGCGCCCGGCGCCGGGCCCGGGAGAGGTGCTCGTCAGGCTCAAGGCGGCCGGGATCAATCCCGGGGAGGCGTCGATCCGGAACGGGCTCATGCACGAGCGGTGGCCCGCGACCTTCCCGTCGGGCGAGGGGAGCGATCTGGCCGGGATCGTCGAAGAGATCGGCCCCGGGGTCGCGGGGCTCGAGGTCGACGAACCGGTCATCGGATGGACGGATGAGCGGGCGAGTCACGCCGAGCTCGTGGTCGTGCCCGCCGAGCATCTGACACGCAAGCCTGCGGGCGTCTCGTGGGAGGCGGCCGGCGCGCTGTTCGTCGCCGGCACGACCGCGTACGCGGCCGTGCGCGCGGTCCGGGCGTCGTCGGGGGACACCGTGGTCGTGTCCGGGGCGGCCGGAGGTGTCGGCTCGCTTGCCGTACAGCTGGCCGTCCTCGCCGGCGCCACCGTGATCGGGCTCGCCGGCGAGACCAACCACCAGTGGTTGCTCGAGCACGGCGTGATCCCCGTCGCCTACGGCGACGGCGTCGCGGGCCGGATCCGCGAAGTGTCCGACGGGCATGTCGACGCGTTCATCGACACGTTCGGCTCGGGCTACGTCGCGCTCGCAGTCGACGACCTGGGCGTCGCGCCCGACCGGGTCGACACGATCATCGACTGGGCCGCCGCGCAGCAGTACGGCGTCAAGATGGAGGGAACGGCGGCCGCCGCAACCGCCGGCGTGCTCGCCGAGCTGGCGCAGCTGATCGACGAGGGCCGGCTCGAGGTGCCGATCGCGAAGGTGTATCCGCTCGAGGATGTCCGCGACGCGTATCGAGAGCTCGAGCAGCGGCACACGCGCGGCAAGATCGTCCTGGTGCCGTAGCGCGGGCGGCCGAACCGCGGGCCCTACGGAAGAGCGCCGTGGCTCCGCCACACGGCGAGCGCCGTGAGCGCGCCGAGCGGAACGTCGGTGCCCGAGAGCACGCACGTGTGGCCGCGTCGCAGCCACGTGACGATCAGCCGGCGGTCGTCGGTCGACGCGTGAAGGACGACCCCGCTGCGCGCGATGGTCTCGGCGCCGCGAGCGGCGCGCAACCGGGTGCCGGGCACGATCGTGTACGCGATTTGCCGGCCGTCCCTCCGATAGAAGACGGTGGTCAGCGAGCGGCCGTCGACGACGTCGCTGCGGACGCCCACGGCCTTCCAGCCGAACCGGTCCTCCCAGTACGGAAACGGCAGGCCCGCGGCGTGGAGATGGGGAAGGGTCGCGCTGCCGTCGCGCGGCTCGGGGACTGTCACGATCGCGGGACGAACCGCGATCGTCGCCGTGTCGGCAACCGTCAACGCGCCGTGGCCGCCGCCGAGGGCGACGAGCGACCAGACGACCGCCCCGACCGCGCCGGCCAGCGCGAGGACGAGCGTGCCCGAGCGGCTCCGCGCCGGGGTCGACCCGAGCGCGCGCCTGCGCAGTCGCAGCGTCAGCGGCGCCCGCTCGCCCGTGTGGGCGCGGACCGCGTCCACCGCACGGCGTTGCTCGCGCATGCGCAACTGGAGCTCACCCGAGCCGGCGACGGATCGCAGCACGAGCTCGCGCCGCCCGGGCTCGAGCGTCCCGTCGGCGAGGCGGGCGAGATCGCGGTCGGTGGCGCGAGGGTGTAGTCCGGGTTTGCGCATCGGCGCCTAACCGGACGTGCCCGCGGGCGCGGAGCGTTCGTCGGCGAGCGAGCGCGAGAGCCGCTGCCGGGCGCGGTACAGCCGCGTGGTGACGGTCGCCTCGCGCACGCGCAGCGCGCGGGCCGCCTCGCGGTAGGAGAGCCCGACGACGTCGATCGCGACCAGCGCCTCGCGGAACGGGTCCGGAAGCTCAGCGATCCGCGCGTACAGCTCGGACGCGTCGAGCGCGGCCTCGGGAGCGCTGGCCGACGGATCCTCGATCCGGTCGAGCTCATCGGGCAGCGGGTCGGGTCGCGGCCGCCGCGAGGCGGCGCGGAGACGCGAGAAGTGCGTGTTGCGGAGCACGCGCAACAGGTATCCGAGGTCCTCGCCGGATCGGAGCATGCGCGGCTTCTGGAGCACACGCGCGTACGTGTCCTGGACGAGGTCCTCGGCGTCCTCGCGGGAGCCGCACAGCGCCCAGGCCGCGCGGTACAGGCGGTCGAGATGGTCGCCGAGATGGTTGGGATCGAGGCGACGGGCGGGCGCCGACGCTCCGGCCGCCCCGGGGAGGGCGTGATCGGCGACGATCGTCACGGCTCAGCTGCGGTAGGGAGGCATGTGTGGGTAAGCCCTCGGGGCCTAATGACTCCGCGCTGACCCGAGTCCTTCCCGGCTGCTGGCGCGCCCCGCTACGTGGCGGCCGGCAGGCTGAAGCGCACGCGGGTACCGACCGGCGCCTCGGCGAGCCAGATGCGGCCGCCGTGAGCCTCGACGATCGCGCGCGACACCGCCAGCCCGAGGCCGGCGCCGGGATTCGTGCGCGCCGCGTCCGTGCCCCCGCGGTAGAACGCCGTGAACACGTGCTCGCGCTCGTCGGCCCGGATCCCGTCGCCGGTGTCGGCGACCTCGAACTCGATCCCGGTCGCGACCGGCTCGGCGCGCACGACCACGCTGCCATCCGCCGGCGTGTGCCGGATCGCGTTCTGGATCAGGTTGAACAGGACGCGCTGGAGCTTCTCGGGGTTGGCCCGCGCCGGGCACAACGCGGGGGAAACGTCCGCCAGCACGGCCACCCCCTTGACCTCCGCCTGGACCCGCATCGCCTCGACCGTCTCGCCGACCAGCTCTTGCAGCGGCACTTGCTCGATCGACCAGCTGATGTCCCCGGCCTCGAGTCGCGAGAGCTCGAACAGGTCGTCGATCAGCACGCTTAGAGCGTCGATGTGAGTCGTCATCCGGCGCAGGTATCCGCGGCGCGTCTCCGGGTCCTCGAAGATGTCGTCGCCGATCGCGTCCGCGAGCAGCCGCAAGGATGTGATCGGCGTGCGCAGGTCGTGCGATACGGCCGCGATCAGGTCCCGCCGGGCGGCGTCGGATTGGTCCCGGGCGGCTTCCTCGTCGCGAAGCTGAGCGATCATCACGTTCGCGGCGGTCGCGAGCTGGGCGAGCTCGTCATGGGCAGAGGTCTCGATCCGGACCTCGCGCTTCCCTCGCCCGACCGCGAGCAGCCCGTCGCGGATCGACTGAACGTCGCGCAGGATGCCGCCGGCGACGAGCCGAGCCGAGCCGATCGCGGCAAGGCCGGCGACCGCGAGGATCACGGCCGCGAGCGCGGCCTCGCGGTCGGAGACGACCATCAGCGACCACACCACGACGAGCGCCACCAGCACGGGCGCCACCACGATCGCGACCACCAGCGCGAACTGCCACGGCAGCGATCCGGCGCGGACCCGGGCCCAGTCGGCGATCTTGCTGACGGTCACGGCTGGAACCGGTAGCCGACGCCCCACACGGTCTGGATGTGCTTGGGCTGCGCCGGATCGGCCTCGATCTTCGACCGAAGCCGGCGGATGTGGACCGTGACGGTCGAGGTGTCGGTGTAGAACGAGTACTGCCAGACCGCGTCCATCAGCTGGTTGCGCGAGAACGCCTGACCGGGGTGGCGGGCAAGGTACAGGAGCACGTCGAACTCGCGATGGGTCAGCTGGACCTCCTCGCCCAGGACGAACACCTGCCTCCCGGTGGGGTCAATCGTCATGTCGCTGAGCTCGATCGGCGCCTCCTGGGTCTTCGAGGTGTCGAATCGCCTGAGCACCGCGTCGACGCGCGCGACGAGCTCCGCCGGCGAGAACGGCTTGACCACGTAATCGTCGGCGCCGAGGCGCAGTCCGATCACCCGATCGGATTCCTCGCCCTTGGCGGTCAGCAGGATCACCGCGACCCGGTCGCGGTCCTGGTCGCGTAGCCGGCGCATGACTTCGAGCCCGTCGATCCCGGGGAGCATCAGGTCGAGCACGACGAGATCGGGCCGATCGCTCGCGGCGGCGTCGAGCGCCTCGCGCCCGTTGGCGGCGACGCGGGTCGCGTATCCCGCCCGGTTCAGATAGCGGGCGACGACCTCCGCGATCGTCGGCTCGTCGTCGACCACGAGCACCGAGCCCCGGACATGGTCATCCATGCACGGATTGTCGCAGCGTGAGCGCGCCGAATCGACCGGCGCGATGGCACATTCACCGCCTGTTCAGATCCCGCCCCCGCCGTATGTACTTGACTGCCGGCGCAGATGTAGCTCCGTGCATGGCGGTGGGCCCGACGACGCGCAGTATCCTGCCCTGCCCATGGTCGGGGACATCCTGTGGACGCCACCCGCGGACTGGCGGGACACGACGGAGATCGGCCGGTTCGTGAACTGGCTGCGCGACGAGCGCCGCCTCGAGTTCGCTGAGTTCGAGGCGCTCCGGCGCTGGTCGGTCAGCGACCTCGAAGGATTCTGGGGCGCGCTGTGGGACTTCTACGGCGTCCGGGCCACCCCGTACGAGCGCGTGCTCGGCAAGCGGACGATGCCGGGCGCCGAGTGGTTCACGGGCGCACGGCTGAACTACGCCGAGCATCTGGTCGGTCTCGAGGAGGACCGCGATCGCGTCGCGGTGGTGGCGCGCTCGCAGACCCGCGGACCGCGCGAGCTCACGTTCGGCGAGCTGATCGAGCAGGCCGGCCGCGTCCGGGCCGGGCTCCAGCGGCTCGGCGTGAGGAAGGGCGACCGGGTGGTCGCGTATATGCCGAACATCCCCGAGACGCTGATCGCGTTCATCGCGACCGCCAGCCTCGGAGCGATCTGGGCCACGTGCGCGCCCGAGTTCGGCGCCCGCAGCGTCGTCGACCGATTCGCGCAGATCGAGCCGAAGGTGCTGATGGCCGTCGGCGGCTACGGGTTTCGCGACCGGTACGTCGACCGCCGCGCCGAGGTCGAGACGATCCGCGGCCGGATCGGTTCGATCGAGCACGTCGTGTGGGTTCCGTTCGGGGAGGCGCGGATCCCGAACTCGACCTCGTGGGACGACCTGACCGCGGAGAGCGCGCCGCTCGAGTTCGAGCTGGTCCCGTTCGACCACCCGATCTACGTCCTGTTCTCCTCGGGCACCACCGGGCTGCCGAAGCCGATCGTGCATGGCCACGGCGGCCAGCTGATCGAGCACCGAAAGAACCTCGGGCTGGGCTGGGACCTCAAGCCGGGTGGCCGGCTGCTGTGGTTCTCGACGACGGCGTGGATGATGTGGAACGCGCTAGTCGCCGGGCTGCAGCTCCGCTCGTCGATCGTGATGCTCGACGGCGATCCCGCGTGGCCCGACCTGCTCGAGCAGTGGCGCCTAGCCGAGGAGCTGAAGCCGTCGGTGATGGGCGTCGCCCCCGCGTACCTGATGGCGTGCCGCAAGGCGGGGCTCCAGCCCGGCCGCGAGTGCGATCTCTCCAGCATCCGCATGCTGTGCACCGCGGGATCGCCGCTCCCGCCGGAGGGCTACCTGTACGCGTACGAGCAGCTCGGCCCCGACATGCTGCTGAACAACGGCTCGGGTGGAACCGACGTGTGCACCGGGCTCGTGTCGGGGACGTTCGCCCAGCCGGTGTACGAGGGCGAGATCACCGGGCCGTGCCTGGCCGTCGACGCGCACGCGTTCGATCCCGACGGCAACGAGGTGATCGGCGAGCTCGGCGAGTTCGTGATTACACAGCCGATGCCGTCGATGCCGGTGGCGTTCTGGGGAGACGAAACCGGTGAGCGGTACCGATCGTCGTACTTCGACGTCTACCCGGGCGTGTGGCGCCAGGGCGACTGGATCAAGTTCACCGAGCGCGGCAGCTGCATCATCACCGGCCGGTCCGACGCGACGCTGAACCGCGGCGGCGTGCGCCTCGGTACAGGCGAGTTCTACTCCGTGGTCGAGGACGTCCCCGAGGTCATCGACGCGCTCGTCGTACATCTCGAGGATGCCGGCGGCGGCGCCGGCGAGCTCCTACTGTTCGTCGTCCCGGCAGCCGACGCGTCGCTCGACGACGATCTGCGCAACAAGATCGCGAAGGCGCTCCGCAGCGAACTGTCCCCGCGACACGTGCCCGACAAGATCGTCTCGGTCCCCGCGATCCCGCGAACCCTCACCGGCAAGAAGCTCGAGGCGCCGGTCAAGCGGATCCTGCGAGGTGAGTCGTCCGAGCGGGTCGCGAGCCGCGACTCGCTGCTGGACCCGGCGGCGCTCGACGCGTTCCTGGCGCTCGCCGCCGAGCGCTCGTCGGCGTAGGTACCATCGAACCGTGGCGCAGGAAGCGGAACGCTGGCGCGTCGCCGGAGGAGACCTCAAGCACCGGCTCGACTCGTGGTCGGAGATTCTGGCCGCGACCCACCTTGCGTTCGAGGTGCACGCCACCGACCATACGCCCCGTGACTTCCACGGCACCGTGACCCGGCGCCGAATCGGCGACCTGATGCTCGTCGACTGCGCCGCCTCGCCGTTCCTCGGCCACCGAAGTCGCGCGGTGATGAGCCCCGAGGCCAAGCACGAGGACATCCTCGGCTTCCAGTTCGTGTGCAAGGGGGTCGAGACGGTCCGGGAGGGCGCCCGCGGGCTCGCACTGTCGCCCGGGAACGTGGTGCTCTGGGACGGGCAACAGCCGACCGACGTCGAGATCGTCGAGGCGTTCCACAAGCGGACGCTTATCTTCCCGCGCGACCGTGTGCTCGCGGTATGCCCGCGTTTGGCCGAGCTGCGGGCGCTCCCGCCGCTCGAGGACAACGGGCCGGCGCGGCTGCTGGTCCGCTACATGAACGCGCTCGCGCTCGAGCAGCCCAAGCTCGAGGCCGCTGCCGCGTTCGCCGCCGCCAACGCCGCGCTCGAGTTGTTGCGCGCGGCGGTCGAGCCGTCCGTGCCCACCAGCCGCGCCGCCGCGCGCGAGGCGATGCGGGCGGAGATCCGGCGGTACGCGAGGACGCACCTCCAGGATCCGGAACTCGGGCCGGCGTCGATCGCGCGCGCCTATTCGATCTCGGTGCGCGCACTGCACGCGCTGTTCGAGGACGTCGACGCGTCAGTCGCGGGGCTCGTGCGCTCAGAGCGGCTGGCCAGGTGCCTGGAGGACCTGCAGCGACCGAACGGCGGGTCGGTGACCGACATCGCGTTCCGGTGGGGCTTCTGCGACGCCGCGCACTTCTCGCGGGTATTCAAGCGTGCGTTCGGCGTGACGCCGAGCGACGTCCGCCACGGGGCGCTCCAGAACCGCGCTCACTGACGCCGGTCGACGACCCGGACCGCCTTGCCCTCGCTGCGGGGCACGGTCCCGGGATCGACCACAGAGACGGTGATCCGGACGCCGGTGCCTTCTTTTAGATTTTTTTCGAGCGTTTGCCGCAGACGATCGCGGTCGCCGTCGAGCGCGCTCGGCTCGCACTCGAGCGTCAGCTCGTCCATCGGGCCGGGACGCTCGAGGATCAGCCGGTAGTGCGGCCCCACTCCGTCGGCACTCAGCATGATCTGCTCGATGTGCGACGGGTACAGGTTGACCCCGCGGATGATCAGCATGTCGTCGAGCCGCCCGCCCAGCCGGATCAGCCGCGCGGTCGTCCGTCCGCATGCGCACGGTTCGATCGCCAGCGCACCGAGGTCGCCGGTGCGGTAGCGGATCAGCGGGAGCGCCTCCTTGGTCAGCGTCGTGAACACGAGCTCACCGTCGGTGTTCGGCGGGAGCGGAGTGCCGTCCGCGGGGTCCACCACCTCGACCAGGAAGTGGTCCTCCTGAACGTGGAGCCCGTCGCGCGCGGTCAGGCACTCGCTCGCCACGCCCGGCCCGCACATCTCTGAAAGTCCGTAGAAATTGATCGCCTTGATCCCGAGTGCACTGTCGATCTTGGCTCTGAGGCCCTCGGTCCAGGGCTCGCCGCCGAACAGCCCGAGCTCGAGCGTGTTGTCCTCCGGGGCGATCCCGGCATCTTCGAGTGCCTGCGCGATCACGAGCGAGTACGACGGAGTGGCGACCAGCACCTGGGCGCCGAAATCCTTGAGCAGCATCGCCTGGCGCGCGGTTTGGCCGCCCGATACGGGAACCACGGTGGCGCCGATCCGCTCGCCGCCCTGGTGAAAGCCGAGCCCGCCCGTGAACAAGCCGTAGCCGTTCGCGTTGTGGATCAACATCCCCGGGCGGACGCCCGCCATCGTCATCGAGCGCGCCATCAGCTCGGTCCAGATCTCCAGGTCGTCGCGCGTGTAGCCGACGACGGTCGGCCTTCCGTGACTGCCGCTCGACGCCTGGACGCGAACGATCTCCGCTCGCGGGACCGCGAGCAGACCGAACGGATAGTGCTCGCGCAAATCGTTCTTGTGGGCGAACGGGAGGTTCGGCAGGTCGTCGAGTGTCGTGATGTCGTCGGCACCGCTTATTCCCGCGTCCGCCAGGCGTCCGGCGCCGAGCGGCTGTCCGTTGAGGACGCGTGCGACCGTCTCGCGCAGGCGCTCGAGCTGGAGGGACGCGAGCTGCTCGCGCGGCATCGTCTCTGCCGCGCCGTCCCAGATCGCAGGGTCAGAGGGTGCGTCGGTGAGCATTCCAATGCTGCTCGAGGTTGCGGACGAGCGCGGGACTCAGGTGACAGTAGGCCTGCTCGCGGGCGTAGGTGGCCATGTAATTGCGGAACAGGTCAAGCGGCTCCTCTCCCTCTCGCATCGCGGCGCGGTTGGCGGAGGCGTTCACCAGCCCGGAGCTGGTCAGCGCTCGCACGCGGTTGTCGATCGCCGCCTCGATCTCGTCGGCCTCGACGACCTCGTCGCAGATGAGGTCCGCATCGGGTTCGCCGGCGGTCCACTCGCGGCCCGAAAGGATCGCCTGACGGGCGGCGCGGTCGCCGACGAACCTCGGCAGCCGCAGATTTGAGGCGCCGGGGATGATGCCCTCCTTGCGTGCCGGCAGGTACAGGCGCACGCCGCGGACGGCGATCACGTGATCCATCACGTGCGTGAGCTGGCACGCGCCACCGATCGCGAACTGCTCGATGGCCGCGATCCACAGCTTCTCGCCCACGCCGGCGACGCCGCGGAAGATCTTGTTGACATAGCCCATGTCGCGGACCACGTAGAACAGGAAGTCGATCCGCCCGAGGTAAAGGTGGGTGAGGTTGATTCCGGCACCGAACGGCCGCTGGCCGGCGTAGCGCGGATGGTCGACCACGCCGCCGCGGAACACCACGACCTCGATGTCAGGGTCGAGCAGGGCCAGGTCCACGGCGGCCTCGGTCTCGCCGAGCGTGTTGCCGTCCTCGGCGTTGAGGTGACGCGGGTTGCAGAGCTCCAGCACGCCGGCGCGGCCGTGGCGGGTGAGCCGGGCGCCGCCCAGGTCGATGGCGCCCGCGCTGCGAAGCTCGTCGAGATGGTCGAGCGCGAGCTGGGTGGGGTGCAGCATCGACTCGACCAGGTGCCGGCCGATGCGGGGAATAGCCAGGATCTCGGCAAGCAGCAGTCCCTGGGCCAGCTCGAGCCCCTGCTTGTCTGCGAGCTTGCGCGCGCGTTCGGGCTCCATCTCGGCACGCGTCGGGACGAGGCCCGGGACCTCCTCGGCGGCGTCGTAGAGGAGGTCCTCGAGTCTGACGGGTCTCGTACACCGGTCGGTCAGCTCGTCGTAGAGCTGTTCGACGGACAGTCCGGCCTGCTCGAGGATCGCCGTCGGGGGCTGCTGCTCGGTCGTGGCCACCGCGTGAGCATACGACCGGCGCCGTGCGCAACGAAGGAAGTCACGCGCGGCGTGGCCGCATGTGGAGGAAAGTGGCAACCCGCGGGCGGGGCCGGCGGCCTGGGAGCCTCCCGGGGAACCCCCGTCATGCATGACCTGACATCTGGCGCGCCGGCCGAGCCTTGATATACGGCGCATGCCCCGAGGCGGTCGCACAAACCCGGCGAGTGTGGGATCCGTTGTGTCGAGGTCATAACGCACCGGGCGGGTCACGGACGCGCTCGCCGAAGTTTGGCGATTTACCCCTCAAAAATGAGGGGTAAAACGCCATTGACCGGGGGTGGTCGGCCACAGCCCCTTGCGACCTTGTGAGCCGACCACAACGCCAATCGGTTACGCGACAGCCACACCCCCCCAGATGCGAGACATGCCACGGCCGTAACCCGATCGCGTCGAATGGCAGGATGTGCGGGGGGTTTGGCCTGGCAGGCTCAGCCGAGAACGTCGAGCAAATCGGACACGCGGTCGATGACGGCGTGCGGTCGGCGGCGCTCGGGCAGTTTGTCGAGCGAGGTCGCGCCCGTGATGCCGCTGCGAACGAGCACGGTTTTGGAGCCGCCCATACGCCCCAGCGCGATGTCCATCCCGACGTCGTCCCCTATCACCGCGATCTCTTCGGTCGGGAGGTTCAGGCGGGTCCGGATTTCTTCGACGGCGGCACGGGACGGCTTCCCTACGATCTTCGGGCGCTTCGCCGTGACCTTGGCGATAGCCGCGGTGACCATCGCGCCGCGGCTGAAGATGATCCCGTTCGCGCCCGCGTAGCCACGGGCCCAGCTCCCGGTGAGCAGCGGCGCGCCGCGCTCGACCGCGCGCGCCGCGCGCTCCATCGCGGGCATGTCGGCCTCGTCGACGTGTGCGACGAACACGACCTCGGCCTCCTCGGCCTCAGCTTCGTGGATCCCCGCCTCGGCCATCCGAGCGCGCACGACATCCGAGGCGAACAGCAGCGCCGGACGGTCGCGGTGGTGGCGGCGGATGTAGGTGATCGCGCTGTCGACCGGGGTGAGCATCTCGTCGTCGGCGACCGGCAGGCCGTCCTCTCTCAACGCGTGCGCCATCGTCTCGGAGCGGACGTGGCTGCCGTTGGTGAACAGCACGAGCTTCCGCCCCGACCTCCGGATCCGCTCGAGCACCTCGACCGCGCCGGGCTGGGGCCGGGCGCGGCCGTCGGGCCCCCGGTGCGCGAGCGTGCCGTCGACGTCGAACACGAACCCGCGGACGTGGTCGAGACCCAGGCCGTCGAGGCCGTCAGGCACGTCGCCACACCACCGTGTCGCCGCCGGCCTGCGTGAGCGAGAACTCGGAGATCGCGGGCCGGCGCGCGAGCTCTCCGAGCAGGGTGACGAGCGGGCTCCGTCCGGGGCGCGCCGCGGGTGCCGGCGGGGCCTTTCCGCGGGCCGCGACCATCGCGTCGACCTGCTCCTCGGGCATCGTCAGCCGCAGCAGCAACTCCTCCTCGGAGATCCGCCGGCCGAACCGCGCGCGCGCGCCCTCGAGGCTGATCGGCTGGAGGGCGCGCAGCTTGGCCGCCTGCGGGAGCGACCGCACGCGGTCGGCGATCTGAGGGTCGACCGGCGCTGCCGGCTCGCCGTAGTGGCCGAGGAAGTAGCGGATCGTCTCGTCGGAGACGTTCGCCCACCGCTCGGGGTCGATCACGTTGCGCGCCGCCTGGCTGGCCACGAATTGCGAGACCGGCGTGACCAGGATCGGGTAGCCCATCTCGGCCCGGACGCGTGTCACCTCCTCGAGCACGGCGTCGAACAGCTCGGGCCGGCGCAGCTCCTCGAGCATCCGCCGCGTTGTCGTGACCATCCCGCCGGGAAGCTGGTGGGTGTAGTAGACCGCATCGAACTCGCGCGGCGCGCCCGGCGGAAGGCCCTTGGCGCGGGCGATTTGATCGAAGTGCGCTGAGACGATTGCTTCGGCCTCGAGGTCGAGGCGGTGGGAGTATCCGATCGCCTCGAGATTGCGGACCGTGCGCACGACCTCGGGCTGTGAGGTCCCGCGCGACAGCGGCCCACACGCCGTATGCACGACCTGGAAGCCGGCCCTGACGCCCTCGAGGTAGACGAGCGGCGCGAGCCCGATCGTGCAGTGGCTGTGAAGCTCGACGGTCCGCTCACCGGCCGCCCCGGCGAAATGCGGCGCAAGCTCGCGGACGGCGTCGACCGTCAGCAGCCCCCCCGGGTCCTTCAGATACAGGCGGTCCATCTCGGCGCAGTCGGCGAGCGCGGCCGCACGCTCGGCGTAGTACCGGTGCGTGTGCACGTCGCTGATCGAGTACGTGAGGCCGATCACGACCTCCTCGACGCCCTCCTTGCGCGCGAGCGCGGCGAGCCCCCGCAACCGCTCGGGGTCGTTCGAGGGATCGGCAATCTGAAGGCGCCGCAGCCCGTTGCGAACCGCGAGCCGGAACGACAGCGCGATCACGTCCTGGTCCGCCGGCACCCACGAGATGAACCGCATCCCGGTCGTGATCATGCTCAGGCGCGTGTTCGGCATCGCCGCGCTGACCAGGCGTAGCCGCTCCCACGGGTCCTCGCGATGGAACCGCACCGACACGGCCATGTGCGTGCTCGAGGTGAAATCGAGCGCGTGGTAGCCGACGCGGTCCATCGCCGGCGCGATCGCCAGCACGTCGGGGGTGGTCAGTCCCGTGGCGCTCCACAGGCTCTGGTTGCCGTCGCGGGTCGTCGTGTCGACGATGTCGATCAGCGGCCCGGCGGAGCTCATACGATCGCGCGCTCCAGCCAGTCGGTGGTGACCGCGCCGCGACGGAAGTCGTCGTGCGCGAGCACACTGATCAACAGCGCCCGGTTGGTCTCGACACCCTCCGCGTCGAGATCCTCGAGCGCCTCGAGCAGCACGTCGATCGTCGCGTCGCGGCCCTCGGCGTGCGCGATCAGCTTGGCCATCAGCGAGTCGTAGTACGGCGGGATAACCGACCCGGCGCACAGGTGGGTGTCGACTCGCAACTGGTGCAGGTCGGGAACCGAGAACAGCGACAGCGTCCCCGGGCTCGGCATGAAGCCGCGCGCCACGTCCTCGGCGTTGAGGCGGCACTCGATCGCGTGACCGTCGAACATGACGTCTTCTTGCGCGAATCCCAGCGGCTGGCGGTCGGCGATGCGGATTTGGAGCGCGATCAGATCGCGGCCGGTGACCGCCTCGGTGACTGGGTGCTCGACCTGGATCCGGCAGTTGATCTCGAGGAAGAAGTGCTCGCCGGTGCTGGCGTCGACCACGAACTCGACCGTCCCGAGGTTTCGGTATCCGATCGCCTCGGCGAAGGCGACGGCTTGTGCGGTCAGCGCGCTGCGGGTCGCAGGGTCGAGATTCGGCGCGGGCGCCTCCTCGATCACCTTCTGGTAGCGGCGCTGCACCGAGCACTCGCGCTCGCCGAGATGGACGACATCGCCGTGCCCGTCGGCGGCGATCTGGACCTCGACATGCCGCGCCGGCGCGACAAACCGCTCGAGGTAGACGCGGTCATCGCCGAACGCCGCGCCCGCTTCGCTGCGGGCGAGGCTGAGCAGCTGTTCGAGCTCCTCGCCGTCGTGCGCGAGCTTGATCCCACGGCCCCCGCCGCCTCCGGCCGCCTTGACCAGCAACGGGTATCCGATGTCCTGGGCCCCCTTGCGGGCGTCGTCGCCCGGCGCGATGTGTTTGCCGGGGAGGATCCGCACTCCTGCGCGGGCGGCTTCCTCGCGCGCGCGAAGCTTGTCGCCGCTCAGCTCCATCACCTCGGCCGGAGGTCCGATGAAGATGAGTCCGTTGTCCTGGGATCGGGTGGCGAGCTTTGGGCTCTCCGACAGGAAACCGTACCCGGGGTGGATCGCGTCGCATCCGGTCCCGAGCGCGGCCTGCACGACCAGGTCATCGCGCAGATAGCTTTCGGCAGCGGGGGCGGGGCCGATGCAGACGGCCTGGTCGGCGCGGCGCGCCGCGAGCCCGTCGCGGTCGGCGTCGGAAGTGCCGACGACGGTCTCCAGGCCGAGCTCCTGGCACGCGGTTACGATCCGCAGCGCGATCTCGCCGCGGTTGGCGACGAACACCCGCTTGATCCGCTTCATGCGGGGGTCACCCGGAACAGCGGCTGGCCGTACTCGACGAGCTCGGCGTTGCCCGGGACGATCTCGGCGATCGTTCCCGACACGCCGGCGGGGACCGAGTTCATCATCTTCATGACCTCGATGATGCACACGATCGTGTCGGGCTCGACGCGCGCGCCCACGTCAACGAACGGAGGCTTGCCTGGAGCCTCGGCGCGGTAGAACGTACCCAGCATCGGGGCGGTGATCGTGCCGAGGCCGTCGCTCTCGTTCGCCGGGGC
>DATJYY010000157.1:0-4855 GCA_035499395.1 Solirubrobacteraceae bacterium | reverse complement strand
CCCACCCGTAGAGGTTCTGCGTGGTCTGGATGTCCAAGTGCCCGAGGCGGCGGCTGACCACATGCTCCGCGATCCCCGACATCAGCAGCGCCGTGGCGTGAGTGTGCCGCAGCCAATGCGGCGTGAACTTGGCCGGCAGCTGGTCGGGGAACCTGCGACGCAGCCGGCGGACCTGCCACGCGACCGTCTCCGCGCGGAGCGGCGCGAACCGGGGCTCTCGCGCCAGGTTCACGAACACCCACCACGAGTCCAGATCGCCGACCGCGACATCCGCGCCGGCGTCGCACAGCCGCCACAGGTACTCGCCGTAGAGGCGATCGAGCTCGTCGGAAACGAAGATCTTGCGGTAGCCGCCGTTCTTGACCCGCAGCCCGTGCGGGTGATCCTCCCGCGGCACCACCTCCACGAACGGGGTGTCACCCAGCCCGGTGTGCCAGTCGCCGTGCTTGAGCGCGAGCGCCTCGCCGAGCCGCATCCCCGTTTCGGCCAGCAGCGCCCAAAACAACCGGTCCCTGACCGACCCATCCCAGTCGCGCTTGCGCTCATCCCAACGTGCGCAGCTGTCGAGAATCAACCCGACCTGCCCCGGCGCGAGCGTCGGCGCCGTCCTGCGCCGCGGACGTGTGACGCGAACAACCCGGCGGTCGTGACCACCGCCGCGCGCGAGGTGCTCGAGCATCGGCCTGTACGGATGCCGGCCGGAGAACACGCGCTCGTAGAGGCGCGAGGCGGCCTCGACGCCGTTGAAATGCTGGTAGCGGTAAAACGAGGACACCGCCTGCAGGCGCAGCGCGATCGTGCCCTCGCTGAACCGTGCCGAGCGGCGCTCGATCGAGACCAACGCCGGCGAGTCGCCCGTCCGCAGCCAGCCCAGGAACCGGCCGAAGTCCTCGACCGTCACCCCAACCCACGCGAGGCCATAGACGGTCAGGAACTCCCACCACAGCGCCAGCGCCCGGGCGTAGGACTTCAGCGTATTCGGCGACCGACCGAGCATCCGCAAGTACTCCAGGAACTGCTCGACCGGCTCCGCCACACGGTGATCGCGATCAATCACCGTCCAAGTGCGCCCACCGCCCGGCAGCACCACGCGCTGGGTTCGGCACGCGCAGGTCGACTGAGTGGATGGGGCAGGAGGGGTCACGAGGGCCGGGCATCATGCCGACCACATCGGACGGTTCGCAGTCACGAATCGAGATCGACGCGCACGGTCACCAACTCGTGCCCTCGACGGCGACGACGAGGGACGCGTAATGCCGGCGTAGCATGGCGCCCGCCGAGGCAACTCCGACATCAGCACCCCTGCTGTGCGCGCGACGCGCGATGCGTCCTATTGTCACCCCGATTGCTCGTCGAACCAGCAAAGGAGGTGGTTGTGACGTGGCTCGGCGGCTTGCGTCGTTGTTGCTGCCCCCGGCGGCCATGCGCGGGGGAACGGCAGCCGGAGCGATTCTGGAGCAACGGGCGTGTGCTCGGCGGTGGCGTGTAGTCGTTTGTCGCGGAGGCTGATCGCGCCGGTGCGCAGCATGGTGTCGATCAGCTCGGCGGCCAGTGCCTCACGTGGCGTGTCGAGGAGGCGTGCGGCGTCGGTGAGCCACGCGCGGGCGTGCAGGTAGGGTTCGGCCTCGTCCACACCGATCCCGTCGCGGATCATCAGGGCAAAGGCGAAGATCCGGCGGATGCCGTGCCAGACCATTCCGGCGGGGTCGTCGACAAGGCGCTGCGCGCGGCCGAGCGCGATGGCGAACGCTGCGGGTGTGTCGGCGGGAATCGGTCCATGTGCGGGCAGCAGGACAAGTGGGTCAAGGTCGGCCAGTCGCTGCAGCGACGCGAGTGCGGTTGCGGCGGCGTCGGGCCCATCGAGCGCGCGGTTGACCCAGCCGACGTCGTAGTCCGAGAGCGCGTCTCCGACGATCAGCAGTCGCTCGTCGGGTTGCCACAGCGAGAGGTGGCCCGGGGCGTGCCCGGGGGTGTGAAGGACCTCCCAGTCGGCGTCCCCGAGGCGTAGGAGCTGGCGGTCGCCGAGCGGCACATCGACGGTGTAGGGGGCGACGGGCTGGTCGAGGTACTCGGCGACGCAGCAGCCGGGGTCTCGCCGGGCGATGGCATGTGCGTCTGCGGCGCTGGCGGCCACGCCGGCGCCCGACGCCTGCAGCAGCGCGTTCCCGCCGACGTGGTCGGAGTGCCAGTGGGTATTGACGACCAGCGCGACCTGCCGGGTGTGCGCGCGTGCCCACGCGGCCGTCTCGTTCGCGTGGGCGACGAAGCCGGTATCGATGAGCGCCGGTTGGCGCCCGTGGAGCAGCAGCAGGTTGGCGTCGGGGAACGGCCTTGGCTTGAAGGTCACCCAGGGCGGCAGTCGCTGGGCGTCGCGGCTCACCACGTCGGCGGGCAGCCCTTGAGCTCTTGCCAGTAGCGCCGGTGCGCGTGCCGGGCGTGGTCGCTGGTCATCCCGTTGGGGAGCTGAGCGTCGAGCGGGTCAGCGAGCGCGGCGATGTCGCGCAGCGCGCTGGCTTGGCAGGCGCGCTTGGTGAAGGCGTATTGCTCGAGGCAGTCCTCGGGCGTGAGCTCGGCGACCGCGACCGCCCGGTCCAGCAGCTCATCCTCGCCGGCGAGTTCGTGCACCATGCCGAGCGCGTGCGCCTGCGCCGGCGAGAAGATCTCGCCGAGCAGGCAGGTGCGCGCGGCGACGGGCTCGCCCCAGGCGTAGGCGAGCATGCGGACATAGACGGCGGGCATCGGAATCCCGATCGGCACCTCGTTGAGCCCGAACCGCGCCCCGTCGGCGACGGCGACGCGATGGTCACAGACGGCGGCGGTGATCAGGCCCCCCGCAAAGGCGTGACCGTTGATGGCCGCGACGGTCGGGCGCGGATACGTGAACAGCCGCATGTTCGTCGCCCGATAGTCGCGAAACCACGACGCCACCGCCGCCGAATCGCCGGCGAACAACGGGAAGTGCTCGCCCAGATCCAGCCCGGCCGAGAATCGCTTGCCGCTCCCGGTGAGCACGACGGGCGAGCGGGCGTGCTCTCGCTCGAGCGCGTCGAACGCCTCGTGCAGGTCAGCGAAGAACGCGCGGTTCTGCGCGTTCACCGGGTTGGTGGTCATCGTCACCACCGCCACGCGGCCCCGCCGTTCAATCGTCCAGCTCATGCTCGCTCCTCTCGTTAGTCATTTCGCCACCGGTATGCGCGACGTCAGGTCGGTCATGCCGCGACCGCATGCTCGATCACTAGCGCGAGCGCGACGACGATCATGGCAATGCCCGACACGCGGCTGACGATGCGCGCTGCTTGCGGTCGCGACCGCAACACGCGCCGGGCCGCGACCGCGACACCGAGGTAAACCAGTCCGCAAGCGACGATGTGAACTATCGCCAGGACCGCGAGCTGTGCCGTGATCGGCCATGCAGCAGTGCGGGACACGAACTGCGGCAATAACGCGAAGAACAGCAGAGGGCACTTCGGGTTCAGAGCACTCGTCGCGAGGCCACGCACGGCAGAGACGGAGTCGGCGCTCGCGGCGGCCAGCGGACCCGGGTCGCGGAGCACCCGAGTCCCCAGCCACAGCAGGTAGCCCGCGCCGAGGTACGTCAACAATTCCATAGCGCGCTCGCTCTGGGCGAGCAGCGCGCCAACACCGACAACCACCAACGTGGCGTGCAGGAGATGGCCACCGGCCAAGCCGGTGATGGCGGGCGCGACCTTGCGGCCGCGCACGCCAGCGGTAATCGCGTACGCCCAGTCCGCGCCCGGCGTCATCACCAGCATCAGATCCACGACGAGGAAGGCGGCGAAACGACTCGGATCCATACTCCGGCAATGTATGTGCCACCGACGGCAAAGTGGTTGCATCTTCTTCTCAAGCCGCCTCGATCTGCGCAAAAATATCTGTAATGGACGCCACCGACCGCAAAATCCTCGCTCTGCTTCAGGAACAGGGGCGGCTCAGCGTCACCGAGCTCGCTGCCCGGATACCCCTCAGCGTCTCGCGCTGCCAGCGCCGTCTACGCGAGCTCGAGGCCAAGCGTGTACTACGCGCGTACCACGCCGAAGTCGACCCCGAGATGGTGGGCCTGGGGTTCCGCGCGATCGTGTTCGTCACGATGCACCAAGGCGACAGCCAGACCATCGCGGACTTCGAAGAGGCCGTCGCCCGCGTGCCCGAAGTGGTGTCCGGACAGCGTCTGTTCGGCGACCCCGACTACCTCCTGCACGTCGCCGCCGCCGACCTCGTCGCCTACCGACGCATCTACGACGAGCACCTCGGCGCGCTGCCCGGCGTGCAACGCCTGAGCTCAACCCTCGTGATGAAAGAAGTCGTGCCAAACCGCGGCCTTCCCCTCGCGCCGCGATAGGACCCGCATCGGGCTCCCGCGCCGTGCTCGACATCAAGCGAACGGCGAGGACGACAGCTCGGTCACCACGCAACGCAACCATCCCCATCGCGGGTGCGGCACCGGCAAGCGCTCACCACGATCGAGCGCGAGTACCGCACCCAAAATCAAGGCAGGTGTCTCAAGGGCGCTCGCCCGCGAACCTGCTCATTACCAACAGCAGGGCAACCGAGGCTCCACCCTCCTCAGCGCTCCTAGCAGGTGTCTTCGCCCAGCCGACCGACGCACCTGAGATCCGCCCGCCCGCGGGGGTGGCCGGCGAGCCGCGCCCGCCAGCCACGAATCCCAGCTCGCCTACGGCTCGCCGGTCTTCGCGGCCGGCGGCGTCCCCATCAGCCACCGTTGCCAGTCCCTTCCAGATAACCCGTACGCAACCGGGAAACCGAGGCTTCAGACGCCCCTTGACCTCCGTTGCGTACGCGCCCCAGTAACTTCCGGATTTCACCAAGACCGCAC
>DATJYY010000156.1:0-2263 GCA_035499395.1 Solirubrobacteraceae bacterium | reverse complement strand
GCCCAGACGGGGCTGCTGCGCCGCGTCGAGGGCAATCGCTACCGGCTCGGGTTGAAGCTTCTGACTCTCTCGAACGCGGCGCTCGACAGCCTCTCCGTGCGAGTCCAAGCGCGAGGAGTGATGGAGTGCCTCGCGCAGAAGCTGAAGGCGACCGTGCACCTGGCGACGCTCGATGGGACCGATGTCGTGTATCTCGACAAGGTCACCGCCCAGGGCGGACCGCGGATCGCGTTGTCTGGGATTGGGCGCCGTCTGCCGCTTCACTGTACGGCCGTCGGAAAGGTGCTTCTCGCGCACCAGTCCCCCGGCACGATCGGGCAGACGCTCGACCGACTCCCCCTGGAGCCGGTCACCGAGCGGACGATCGACTCGATCGACGCGCTGCGCTCGGAGCTCGCGAGCGCACGTCGACAAGGGGTTGCCCACGACCGCGAGGGCTCGGTCCTCGGCGTCTGCTGCCATGCCGCGCCGATCACGGAGTCCGGCCGGGCCACCGCCGCGATCAGTCTCAGCGTGCCGACGGCGATCGAGCGGCAGCTCGGTGAGCGCTACGACGAGATCGTCTGTGCCGCCGCCGTGAAGATCTCCCACCGCCTCGCGGCTGCGCCGACCGAGCAGCCACGGAGGCAGCGTGTCGCCGCGTGAGTCCACTGGCCCACTCGCCGGCCGCCGGGCGCTTGTCACCGCGGCATCGAGCGGCATCGGGCGGACGACAGCATCGCGGCTGCGAGCGGACGGCGCCACGGTGTTCATCACCGGCACGAGCGAGCGCACGGCCGATGCTGCCGACGAGCTCGGCGCCGCCGGTTACGCGATCGCCGACTTCACCGAGCCATCGGCCCCCGCCAAGGCTGCGGTCGCGGCCACCGAGGCGATGGGAGGGATCGACATCCTCGTCTCAAACACCGGCGGCCCCAAGCCCGCACAGTTCGGCGCGCTCACCGAGGCTGACTGGCTAAGTGCCTACCACCTGATCCTGGGCAGCGCGCTCGCCCTCGCCCGTGCGGTCCTGCCCGGCATGCAGGAGACGGGCGGCGGTCGGGTCATCTACCTCACCTCGACCGCGGGGGTCGTCCGGCCGATCCCCGGCCTGCATCTATCAAACGTGATGCGGGCGGGCGTCGCCGCGCTGGCGGCGTCGCTCGTCGGGGAATACGGGCCCGACCGGATCACCTTCAACGTGGTTGCCCCCGGTCCGATCGACACCGACCGGCGACGCGAGATCATGAGCTTCCAGGCCGCCAAGCACGAGGTAGACGCCGACGCCTTCGAGGCCCGCGAGCTCGGCCACGTCCCCGTCCGGCGGTTCGGCGCGCCGGAGGAGGTCGCTGCGCTCGTCGCCTACCTCGCGTCGGACGCGGCCGGCTTCATCACCGGCGGCGTGCACGTCATTGACGGAGGGCTGACGGCGTCATGAGCGCGTTCGAGAACTGGCTCGAGGAGGCCGCAAAGATGAAGCAAGTCGACCCCGAGGTCGACATGCCGGAGCCGCTCGTCCACTCCTCCGCGCAGGCCCACTGGCTCGACCCGGCGATGACCGGCAACCCGAGCCGGATCGGCGCTCTGCCCGAGGTGCCGAGCCGGACGATGGAGTTCTACGTCCAAGAGCTTGACCCGGGGACCGCCGGCGACCTGCAGCGCCACCGCCATGAGTCGGTGCACTTCGTGATCGAGGGCGAGGGCTACTCCGAGATCGGGCCGCGGACGCTGCGCTGGAGCGTGGGTGACCTCATCTACACGCCCCCGTGGGTGTGGCACCGCCACTACAACGACGGCACCCGGCTGGTCCGGATGCTGCTCGTCGAGAACTCGCGAATGCTCGCCGCGCTCGGACTCAACGAGCGCGAGAGCGCCGGCGAGGTCTCGTATCACCGGCATCACGACGGCTCGTCGCCCGGGTGATCCGAGATGCTCGGATCGTTGTTGCCGCACCCCGGGGCCGACCGTAGGTTGATCTCATGATCAACCGACTGAGTCACGTAGAGGTGGCCGTCACCGACCTCCCGCGAGCGCGGGAGTTCTACTGCGACCTGCTCGGGTTCGTCCCTTTCGCCGAGTCCCCCGAGGCGCTGTGGCTGCGCGCCCACGACGAGTTCGACGTGTGGTCGCTGAAGCTGACCCGTGACGATCAGCACGGCCTGCTCGCGTTCGGCTTTCGGGTCGACACCGAACACCACCTCGACGAGCTCGCCGCGCTGCACGACCGGCTGGACCTTCCGTGGACATGGCGGGCCGCCGGTGAGGAGCCGGGCCGGGGCCGGAT
>DATJYY010000155.1:0-55272 GCA_035499395.1 Solirubrobacteraceae bacterium | reverse complement strand
GCGGTCCAGAACCGTCTCCAGTACACCGCGACGTCGATCTCGACGACGCAGGAGAACATGTCCTCGTCGCTGAGCAGCATCCAGGACGTCAACATGGCGTCCGAGATGACGACGTTGACTCAGCAGCAGGTGCTGCAGCAGGCCGGCACGGCGATGCTCGCGCAGGCCAACTCGCAGCCTCAGCTGGTGCTGAAGCTGATCACGGGCTAGTCCCCATTTCGCAGGGCCGGGCGGCGCTTCGAGCGTCGCCCGTGCCCGGCGAGAAATCTTTCGCAAGGCCGGCGGCAACTGATCAGTCGCCCGCGCCTCGCGACCCAAGCTCGAACGTGGCAGCTCCGCTGCCGCTGCCGAGGGCACAATCCGCTCGCGCCTCTCCTTCATACCGCGCGAGCCACATAACCACGTCCGATTCATCGAGGGAACCGGAAAACGGAGGCGGGCTGCCTTGGTGGCCCGCCTCCGTGTGGATTAACGGCTCAATCCCGGCCGCCGGCAGCCGATCACCCGGGTCAGATGTCCTCCAGTCCGAAGGTCTCGATCATCGTGCCGCTGTCCGGAGGGCCGGCGCAGGCTCTGCGGTGCTTCGAAGGCATCGCAATTCAAGCGGCGGACCCGGCGCACGAGATCATCGTTGTCGACGACGGCTCCGTCGGCCTCGAGCCGCTTCTGTCCCAGCTCGCCGGCGACGTCGAGGTGCTCCGCAACCAGCGCCGCCTCGGGTTCGCTGCCTCAGCGCGCCGCGGCGCCGAGCAGGCCCGCGGGGAGATCATCGTGTTTCTCCGCGACGCCGCAGTTCCCGCCACCGGGTGGCTCGCGCCGATGGCCGCCGCCCTCGACGATCCAACCGTCGGGCTCGTCGCCAGCGCCACCGACGGCGCCGGCTCCTCGCCGAGCCCGGTGGCCGCGTGGTCGTTCGCCGTCCGCGCGGCCGACCTGCAATCGGTCGAGATCCCCGATCTCCCGGCCACGCTCGTGGCCGGCGCGCTGGCGCTGTCGCTGGCCGAACGCAACCTGCGCGTCGTGACCGCGCCGGCGAGCAGCATCTCCGCCCCCGGCGCGCGGACCGGCGGCGCCCGCCGCCCCGCCGGCGAGGAACCCGAGCTGACCGTCGTGATCCCCACCCTCGACGCCGCCTCCGAGCGCGTCCGCGCGTGCATCGCCGGCGTCCAGGCAAGCACCGATGTCGCCCACGAGATCGTGATCATCGACAACGGCTGCCCTCCCCAGGGGTTCGCCTCCCCGGTCAACGCCGGCGTTCGGGCCGCGCGGACGCCCTACGTCGTGATCATGAACGACGACGTTGAGCCGCTGTCCGGCTGGTGGCCGCCGCTCCGCACCGCGCTCGACGCCGGCGCCGCGGTCTCGTTCCCGCTCACGATCGACGGCCCGATGCGCTTCGACTTCCCCGCCTGGTGCTTCGCGCTAACGCGCGAGAGCATCGACGAGTTCTGCCACGGCCCCGGGGAGTTCTTCGACCCATCGCTGGTGCTGTGGTATCAGGACACCGATCTGCTGCACAGGCTGCGCGTAGCCGGCCGCCCACCGGTCTGCGCCGAGACCGCGAGGATTCGCCACGGCCTCTCGCAGACGGTCGGCAGCGAAGACCCCGAGTTGGGCGCGTGGATCCGCGTGCAGGTCGCCGCCGACCGTGAGCGGTTCATCCTCAAGTATCCCGACGTGGCGCTGAACGGCCACGCGCTCGCGTAGGGCCCTGCGCGGCGCAGACGCTGGCCAGGATAGTCTCGGCCACCCGGCGCCACGACAGCCCGCGCGCGGCCGATACCTGCTCCCGGTCGAGGCGCCCGGCGCTCGCCGCGCGCAGGACCGCCGCCACGAAGCGCTCGTGATCGTCCGCCGACTCGACCGCCTCGTCGAGCGCCGGCGGGTACGGCGCGTGCTGGACGACGCTGCGCAATCCGGCGGCGGCGTAGTTGTAGACCTTGTGCGGCTCCATCGTGCGGGTGAACGCCTCGTCGGTGTGCGGCACGATCCCGACGTCGCAATGCAGCAGATACGCCGGGGTCTGGTCGGGCGCGCGCGGGCCGAGGTAGTGAACGGTGTCCTCGGACTGAGTGACCTCGATCAGGTCGGGCAGCGGAGCGATTCCGATCAGCACCACGTTTACCCCGGCTCGGGCCAGCGCGCGAACCGCGGCGGCGTCGAAGCGCATCGACATCGCGCCCACGTACACCGCCCGGGGGTGAGGAATCGGCGCCAGATCCGGTGGCTCCGCGCGGCCGTCGATGCCGGGTTCGTGCCAGGTCTCGTCACACCCGTGGCCGACGTACACCGCGGCCGGGATGTCGTCGATCGACCCCTGCGACATCCCGCACACCCGATCCGAGGCAGCGATCAGTTCCGTGCGCACGCGCTCGAGCAAGGGGGCCCGCGGGGCCAGCGCGGTCCACTCGGCGAGCTTGTCGTATGTGACCAGACACGAGGCGCCGCACACCGGCGCGAACTCGTACTGGATCCACCAGTTGGCCTCGGAGACGCCGAAGTTGAGCAGCACCGGATCAGTGAGGCCGGCCGCCCCCACGACTGCGGCCGCAACCTGGTGCTGGCCGCTGGGCGGCGTGCCCACGCCCGAGAACACGTGCAGCGAGCGGTCGAGGCGGTGGTTGAGGTCGGCGTCCGCACCCTCGCGCGGGAGGAACGGCTCCACGTAGGCGACGTTTCCCGCCAGCTCGCTCTCAGCCAGGACATGCGCGATCGCCTCGGCGGGACGGCCCAGCTGCCCGTAATCATGCTGGAGCCATCCGACAATGACGTCTGGCGCGCTCGACACGCGCGCGAAGTCTAGGCGGCGGTCTCGCGGCACGAGAACCGGGCTCAATTTCAGAGCATTCCAGTCGAGAACTGGGGTGTGACGAGTTCCTCGAAAATCGTCTCTCCTTACGACGTCGTCGTCGTCGGCGCCGGGTTCGCCGGATCAGTGAGCGCCCGGCTGCTCGCCGAGGACTGCGGCCTGCGCGTCCTGGTGATCGACCGCCGTCCCCACATCGCGGGTAACGCGTACGACTCAATCGACGAGCACGGCGTGCTGTGCCACAACTACGGCCCCCACATCTTCCACACCAACTCCGATCGCGTCTCGACGTTCCTGTCGCGCTTCACGGCCTGGCGGCCGTACGAGCACCGTACGCTCGCCGAGGTCGACGGACAGTTCGTCCCAATCCCGATCAATCGTGAGACGGTGAATACGCTGCACGGCCTCAATCTGACCGAGGCCGAGGTCGCGAGTTACTTCGAGACGCTGGCCGAGCCACGCGAGGCACTTCACAACTCCGAGGACTCGGTCGTGTCGAAGGTGGGCCGCGACCTGTACGAGCGGCTGTTCCGTGGCTATACCCGCAAGCAGTGGAGCCTCGATCCCTCCCAGCTCCACGCGTCGGTGTGCGCGCGCATCCCGGTGCGAACCAACGACGACGACCGTTACTTCACCGACGCCTTCCAAAAGATGCCCGCCGACGGCTACACGGTGATGTTCGAGCGGATGCTCGACCACCCCGGGATCGAGGTGCAGGTCGGCGTCGAGTTCGACGAGGTGCCCGCCCGGCTGCTCGGAGAGCGGCTCGTGTGGACCGGCCCGATCGACGCCTACTTCGGCTACCGGCTCGGGCGCCTGCCCTACCGAAGCCTCCGGTTCGAGCACGAGACCCGTCACACGCCCGGCGGTCGGCTCGTACATCCCGTGGCTCAGATCAACTATCCGAACGAGCGCATTCCGTACACGCGTGTCACCGAGTACCGTCACCTCACCGGTCAATCCGCAGAGGTGAGTACGCTCGCGTACGAATATCCGATGGCTGAGGGTGACCCTTACTATCCGATCCCTCGCCCGGAGAACCGCGAGCTTTACCACCGCTACGAGCAGCTCGCCGAGGCGCTTCCGAACGTCCTGTTCGTCGGTCGGCTCGCCCGCTATCAGTACCTGAACATGGATCAGGTGGTGGGCGGCACGCTGGCGGCGGTCGAGCGCTGGCCGGCGGCCACGCCGCGCCCGCTCCGCGTCGCCGCATGAGCGACGGCCCTCAAGCGCGCCGGCTCCCGGCCGACTACGAGGGCATGGCCTCCCTCGAATTCGGCCCTGCTCGCCCGCGCGACCACCGCGGTCCGGACGTGCTCGTCGTCGGCGCAGGGTTTGCCGGATCGGTCAGCGCGCGCAAGCTGGCCGAGGAGCGCGGGCTCCGGGTGCTCGTGATCGACCGTCGCCCGCACATCGCCGGCAACGCGTACGACACGCTCGACGAGAACGGCATCCTGGTCCACTCCTACGGGCCGCACATCTTCCACACCAACGCGGACAAGGTCGTCGAGTTCCTTTCCCGCTTCACCGACTGGCGGCCGTACGAGCATCGCGTCGTGGCCGAGGTCGACGGGCGCTTCGTGCCGATGCCGATCAACCGCCAGACGGTGATGGCCCTGCACGGCGTCGAGCTGTACGGGGAGGAGGAGACCGCCGCCTACCTCGCATGGGTCGCCGAGCCGCGCGAAGCGATGCACACGTCCGAGGACTCGGTCGTGGCCAAGGTCGGGCGTGACCTATACGAGCGCCTGTTCCGCGGCTACACGCGCAAGCAGTGGGACCTCGACCCGAGTCAACTGCACGCGTCGGTGTGCGCGCGGATCCCGGTCCGCTCAGGCGACGACGACCGCTACTTCAACGACAGCTTCCAGAAGATGCCGGCCGACGGCTACACGGCCATGTTCGAGCGGATGCTCGATCACCCGAATATCACGGTGCAGACAGGCGTCGAGTACGCCGACGTCGAGCAACAGTACGCGGGAATCCCACTGGTGTGGACCGGACCGATCGACGCCTTCTTCGGGTACCGTCACGGGCGGCTCCCGTACCGCTCGATGCGCTTCGAGCACGAGCTCCGCGCGACTCCCGGCGGCCGCCTCGTCCAGCCGACCGGCACGGTCAACTATCCGAACGAGCGGATCCCGTATACGCGCGTCACCGAGTACCGCCAACTCACCGGCCAGGTCGCCGAGACCAGCACGCTGGCCTACGAGTTCCCGTCGGCCGAGGGCGATCCTTACTACCCGATCCCGCGTCCGGAGAACCGGGAGCTTTACCACCGTTACGAGCAGCTCGCGAACGCCCGCCCGGACGTCCTGTTCGTGGGCCGCCTGGCTCGTTACCAGTACCTCAACATGGACCAGGTCGTCGCCGGCGCGCTCGCCGCCGTCGAGCGCTGGTCTCCGCTGAGCGCCGAAACCGACACCGAACACCTCGCTGCCTAGGACACCGAATATGAAAGCCGTCGTACTCGCCTGCCTCGAACCCCAGCATCTGGATCTGTGCCTTGACGCGCTGACGCGTTGGCTCCCGACCGAGGACATCCTCGTGATCAACAACGGCAACGTTCCCGAGCGCACCGACGCGATCGAGTGCATCGCCCGGCGCTGGAGCGTCGGCACCGGCCGCAACCACGAGCTCTGCAGTGGCGAGGACACGATCCCGTACGCGCACGAGGCGTTCAAGGAGGTCTCCGCGATGTGGCCCGGCGAGACCATCCTCAAGCTGGACGAGGACGTTCTGCTCGTCTCGCGCCCCGAGGACTGGAAGCTCGGTCCGATGGAGCTGAAGGTTCCGGCCGTCACCGTCAACAACTTCACCTCGCGGTTCTTCCTCGAGCACCTCGACCCCGAGCTCGCCGAGCTCGCGCCGAGCCACCCGTGGCTGTGGCACCGACCGCACCCGGTCACCGGCGAGGACACGAAGCTGCGCGCGATGAACGCGCTGTACTCGGCCGACCCCCGCGCGCTGGTCAAGCTCTGCGAGGACTACGGGTCGGTTCGCCGGCTCGGTCGCGACGATTGGAGCCCCGAAGGCCTGATGGACGTCAGCGACATCGACGAGCGCCGCGGCATCTCGTGCACGGTCATGGCGTTCCGCTCGGACGACTACCTGACGATGATGGGCGAGGGCCCCGGGGTCGACGAGGTCCTGTTCGCCGAGGCGGTCTACGGGGGACGGGCGACCTACGTCGTCGATACCACGATCTTCTGCCACCACGTCAACTACTACAGCCTGCGTGGCGAGGTCCGTGCGCTCGGCGAGATGATCGAGACCTGGAACCGCAGCGCCGTCGTCGCGGCCACGCGGTCGGTGTCCGGTCGCGACCGCGCCGCGCTCGCCGCGACGGCTTAACGCTCGGACGCCAGCATGCTCTTGCGCGCCGCGAGGTCGGCGCGCAGCGTGTCCAGCCGGTCGGGACTGTAGGCCGGGACGCCGAGCCGGGCGGGACGACGCGTCAGCACCGCATCGGCGCGACGCTCCAACTCGACCTTGAGCGATTTCCCGGGGGCCTTGGCGTCCCTGCCCACGAGCAGGGCATCCGGCATCGTCGCCGCGTCGACCCCCGACTGGCCGATCACCTGCTGAACCCGCGCGAGGGCCGCCGCCTCCTCCACCTCGGTGGCATCGACCACGAGCGTGATGTCGTCATCGGCGCCAACCACACCCGCATACGCGGCCAGCAGCTGCGGTTCCTTCTCGAGCTCCTCCAGGAATGCGAGCACGACCGACCCGCGCGCCTCGGTCAGGTGGTCCTCGATCTCGACGTCCGTGAGCGCGAACGCGCTGAGGTCGAGAATCCACTCGCGTGATTCGGCGTCCCACGGATTGGCGGCGACCGCCATCACGCGACTCCGCAGCGCGTCTTGATAGCGCCCGGCGCGGGTGGCCGACTCCGCCTGCGCGGCGTATGCGTGCCCGCGCTCGACTTCGGCCTCGGTCGCGGGCATCAGCGGCAGGAACACAGACTGGGCGATCGAGGCGGTGTGGGCCGCGGCCTGCTCGAACACGCGCCACACCATCAGCAGCTGCTCGGTCGTGAGCTCGTCGCCCGCGCCGCGGAGGAGCAACTGCCGTCGCATCTGCACGGCCTTCAGAACCTCGCGCACCGCCCGCTGGCCGGTCGCTCCCAGCGTGATGTTGGCGCCGTGGGTGCGGTAGCCGACGCGTGACTCGTTGATCGCCAGCTGCGCCACCCGCGCGATCCGCGCCATCACCCACCAGTCGACGTACGGCACGCCATCGGGGATCGGCGCGAACTGGTCGGCGAGCTCAGCGCGAAGCATGATCGTCGAGTTGAGCGCCGGATTGCCGGACGGCTCGCTGCACATCCGGTACATCGCGCCACCGCCGCCAACGATCGGCGACTGCGTGTACAACGTCCACACCGACGGCGTGAGCACGTTGTCGTAGGGGTCGATCAGTTCGGTGTCGCTGTAGACGGCCCCCACCTCCGGGCTCCGGCGGAGGATTTCGACCTGCTCCCGGGTCTTCTCGGGCGGCCAGATGTCGTCCGAGTCGAGGAACGCCCACAGCTCGCCGCGCGCCTCGCGGAAAGTGGCGTTGGTCGCGGCGATGAAACCCTGGTTCTCCTGACGGAAGGCGCGGATGCGGTCCGGGTGCTCGGCCGAGTACTCGGCGATGACGTCCGGCGTCTCGTCGGTCGAGCCGTCGTCGACGATCACGATCTCCATTCGGTCGGCCGGATAGTCCTGGGTGAGCGCACTGTCCAGCGTGCGGGCCAGATAGCGGCCGTAGTTGTAGACCGGCGTCAGCACCGAGACGAGCGGCACGTCGGTGCTCATCGATCCTCCTCGACCCATGCGTAGAGGATGGTCTCCTCATGGTGCGGTGTGAAATGGGCCATCGCGAACCGGTACCCGAGTTCGAGCTGGTCGATCTGCCGCATCAGGGCCCACATGTCGTCGAACTCGTGGTAGGCGGCCAAAGCCAGCCGCGGCCGGAAGCGCCGTAGCGTTTGTCCGGCGCCGGCAAGCGCTCGTGACTCGGCGCCCTCGATGTCGAGCTTGATGAAGTCCACGCGCTCGAGCCGACCCGACTCGACGAGCGCGTCGATCGTGGTCGTCGAGACGAGTTGCTCAACGGGGCCGGGGCCGTCCGCGCTCTGGCCGGGAGCCCCGTTCATGAGCGTCGTGCCCGGCCCGCTGACCAGAATCGGGAGTTCGCGCCCCGGCTCGTCCCACAGCGCGTGCTCGTTGATCTCGATCCGTGCCGCCAGCTCCGGGTTGGCTTGCAGGTTCTCACGCAGGACACCCAGGGCACCCGTTTCGAGCTCGAACGTCATGACCCTTCCCGTCTCGCCCACGACGTGGGCGAACCACAGCGCGGTCTCTCCGAGGTAACCGCCGCCGTCGATGACGACGTCGCCTTTCCGCGGCCGCGCCTCCGCGTTGCTGGGCGCCCAGTACTGCTGCAGCTGATAGGTGGCCTGGACGCCGAACATCGACGTCTCCAGCACGACCGGGAAGCCGATCTCGTGGAGGTCGAAGCGGTGGCTGTACAGGTAGTCGCGTTGGTTGACCGCGTCCATGTAGCCGAGGCCCCGCACGCGCTCGGCCGTCCGCAGCCGGGTGCGTGCCACCTCGGTCAGCTCCTTCAGGTGCTCGATCGACGGACCGAGCCGAGCTCGCTCGTGGTCGAGCGTCAGGTACACGAGACGCTGCGTGAGGACCTCGCGCGAATCCGAGTCCAACCGGTCCGCAGCCCATTCGAGCTCCTCGGCGTGCTCGGCCATGTACCGGATCGTCCCGACCACGTCCTCGCGCGTGCGGGTCGGCTTGCCGTCCGGCCAGCGTTCGACGTCGTAGTTGCCGGGTTCTGGGTCGGCTAGCGCCTGGAACACGACCCGACCGAGGACCTCGGGCAACAGCCGCTGCATCCGGTACGTCTCGAACTCTCCACGGTGGCGCTCGAGTTCCTCCGCCGGCGTACCCACCGCCTCGGCGAGCGCCAGCGCGCCGGTTGCGGCGCCGATCCCATGGGTGCGGTGGAGGATCACGATGGCGTCTGAGAGCATCGAACCGTCGGCGCCACCGCGCATCACCTGGCCGAGGCGCGCAAGCGACTCATACGGCCGCCCGGCGCCGAAAAGTGCCTCGACGTCCTGCACCTTCTGCTCAGCCGACAGCTCGGTCACGGCCACAAGCTATCAGCGGGCGTTCAAGTCACCCGCCGCCCGGTCGATCACTTGGTTGTCGATGAGCTACACCGATGCCGTGAGCCGGGTCGCGCAGATCCAGGCGCAGATCCAGTCCATCCAGACCGCGTTCGACCCCTCGGTCGCCGCCGCCACCTCCCCCAGCGTAACCGGGACCTCGTCCGCGGACACCGGCACCGGCTCGTCGTCTTCGAGCTTCGCGAGCGCGCTGGCTCAGGCTCAGGACGTCGGCTCGACGTCGACGGTCCCGAGCACCGGAGGAGCGCTCCCGTCGAGCGCGCAGTCGATGCTGACCTCGGACCAGCAGCAGTTCGCCGCGCGCCTCGCCTCCGACACCGGGCTAGACCCAGGCGTGGTCTCGGCATGGCTGCTCGCCGAGGAGTCGGGCGGCGCCGCCCAGTCCCGTCAGGCGCAGAACAACAACGACTGGCTCAACATCGGCTACACCGACAGCGCTACCTATGGCGCTGGCGACTCGATCTGGAGCGACCCGACCACCGCCGCCGATGCCACCGCGGGCTGGCTCAAGGGCCAGAACACGATCCCCGGATACGGCACGGCCAGCTCCGGCATCCAGGCGATCCTCAGCACCGCCGGCCAGCCGGCCGCGACGCAGATCTCAGCCCTGCAGAACTCGGGCTGGGCCTCGAGCGGCTACCCGAGCCTGCCCTCGCTGTACCAGCAGGTCGCCGGCTAGTTGAACAGCGCGATCACCGGCGCGCTCGGCTGACCCGGGGGCGCCGGAGTCAGATAACGCGTGCACTCCTGCGCGATCACCGGCCGGCCAACGTGAAATCCCTGGGCGTAGTCGCAGCCGAGCTCCGCGAGAACGTCCTTGACGTTCTCGGTCTCGACGCCCTCGGCAGTGACCCGCAGCCCCAGGTTCCGGCCGAGGTCGATGATCGAGTGCACGAGCACCGCGTCCTGGCGGTCGGTCTCCATTCGCGTTACGAACGAGCGGTCGATCTTGATCTCGTCGACCGGGAGCTGCTGGAGCTGCTTGAGCGAGGAATAGCCGGTTCCGAAGTCGTCGATCGCGATCATCACGCCCATCGCCCGCAGCTGCTCGAGTGCGGCCCGCGCGCGCGGCAGGTCGGCCACGATGCGGCTCTCGGTGATCTCGAGCTGGAGCGCGCTGGCGTCCAGGTCGAGCCGCGTGAGCAGCGTTCCGATGATCGTCAGCAGGTCGTGGTCGAGCAAGCTGCGCGTCGACACGTTGACTGAGACGGTCACCTCGAGGCCTTCCCGCCGCCAGCGCTTGCACTGCTCGAGCGAGGCCTCCAGCACCTTTTCGGTGAGGGGCTTGATGATCCCGGTCTGTTCGGCGAGAGGGATGAATCCGTCCGGACCGATGCACCCGAGCTGCGGATGGTTCCAGCGCACGAGCGCCTCGAGCGCCAGAGTGCCGCCGCCCTGGAGCGGCACCTTCGGCTGGTAATGCACGACCAACTCGCCGCGCTCGATCCCCCGGCGCAGCTGCGCCGCCAGCGCTAGACGGTCGATGCTGTACTCGTCGTCGGCCTCCGCGTAGGTGTGAACCGCGGCGTCTGAGTCCTTGGCGCAGTACATCGCCACGTCCGCGTGGCGGATCAGCTCGGGCGCGGTGCGGCCGTGCTGCGGGAAGCAGGCGATTCCGATGCTCGAGCAGATGTGCAGCGCCACCGAGTCGACCTCGAACGGGTCGTCGAGCGCCTCGAGCAACCGCCCGGCGACCGCTTCGGCCTCGGCCTGCGAGCCGTCGATCAGTACCGCGAATTCGTCGCCGCCGATCCGCGCGAGCACGGTCGTGTCGCCGACCGCCCGGTACAGCCGCGTCGCGACCCTCTGCAGCGTCAGGTCGCCGAGCTCATGCCCGAGCGTGTCGTTGATCGACTTGAAGTCGTCGAGGTCGAGCAGCATCACCGCCAGCGCCCGGTGTTCGCGCTCGGCCGCGTCGAGGGCCTCCTGGAGCGTCTCGGACAGCGCCGAACGGTTCGGAAGGCCAGTCAGCGCATCGTGATGGGCGCGATGGCTGGACAGCGAGGCCTGCCGGCCGCCGAAGTACACCGCCAGCATCGGAACAAAGCACACCGGCACGAGCGCGATGCTCACATCGGCGGAAGCGAGCAGCGCCGGCGCGAACGCGAGCACGCAACCCGCCGTCCAGGCCTGGAACTCGAGGTCATCGCGCAGGTAGGCGCCCACGGGCAGGCGAGCGAGCAGCGCTCCGGCCACGCACGCGAGCACATGGTTGATGGCGAAGAACGCGGTCGCGGCGGCGAGCACGATCGGAAGCTCCGAGCCGGTGATCGGCCCCATCGGCAGCGAGTGGGCGAGCGACAGCACGCACGCGGCAGCGACGATCGCGAGCAGGTACTGCGCCGCATTGAACAGGATCTTGAGCGGTGAGATGCGGTGCAGCGTGTCGGCGATGACCGAGCTCGACACGTAGATCACCACGGCCGGACCGGGGCCGAACCGGAGCAGGATCGCGAACGCGAACGCGGCCGAGATCGTGACATTCGCGAGGCCTCGCCGCCGCGGTACGGGGATCGGCAGAAGCTCACCCGCGAGCACGAACGCCGACAGCACGACGAGCAGCGCCGGATCGTCGACCTGCCACCGGTTGACCCATGGCAACGCCACCAGCGAGGCCACGGCGAGCGCCACGACGGCGGTCACCCACAGCGTGAACCCGTTCGGTCCAAGCCGGCGCGACATCGCTGGCGTAGGCGTGCTCAAGCGATCTTATGTCCGGCGGCGCGCGCCACGGGCGGCTTCACCGCCGTCCGGTGCGAAACCGCGATCACGACGACCGCCGGCCGCCGCCCGGCGCTCCGGTGTCCGGCCGGCGTCTTCGCATACGCCGATGAGACCGATGCCAGCATCAGCACAAGGCCGAGCGCGATCCCTGCGACACCGGCCAGCAGAACTGAACCTGTCCGCCGCCTCCCAGGACGGTAGACATCTCCACGCATTTCTACCTCGCTTTGTGTCGGCGTGCGCCCCCAGGCGACACTGACCGTCCAATCGTATGCCTGCGTATCGGCAGGGTCCTGCGAGGCCCTAATCGAACATTCGTCCAGATAGCTATGGACCGCTTAAGGTCAGAACAGGGCTTCTTGGCCTGGCAGTTCGAACCCGTCCCGCAACCGGGCCGAACCGCGTCCCAGCGCGCCGGCGACGTCGCCGAGGATCGCTCCCTCTGATCGCGAGGCGACGATCGGCTCGTCGATCCCCTCGACGTACACGAGCGTGCGGCGGCCGTCGCCGCGGTCGGAGCCCTCGAGCGGGACCAGCGCGAACACGCGATCGGCGCGGACGAACTTGCCGTAGCCGAGTGGGACCAGCATCGGGAGTTGCTTGGCCATGTTCGACTCGGATCGTACGCCGCCGCCGGTCATAACTAATCTCCCGCGCGATGAGCGACACGTTCCCCCTCGGCGGCGACCTCGAGGTCAAACGGCTCGGGTACGGCGCGATGCGGATCACCGGCGCTGGCATCTGGGGCGAGCCTCCCGATCCGGCGGCCTCCCGGGCGCTGCTCCGCCGGATCGTGCAGGCCGGCGTTGAGTTGATCGACACCGCCGACTCCTACGGCCCCGAAGTGTCCGAGAACCTGATCGCTGAGGCGCTCCGCCCCTATCCGGACAACCTCGTGATCGCCACCAAGGGCGGCCTCGAGCGGCCCGGGCCGGGCGTTTGGGAGCGAAATTGCAGGCCCGATCGACTGCGGCGATGTTGCGAGGCATCGCTCAAGCGGCTGCGGCTGGAGCGGATCGACCTCTACCAGCTCCACGCGGTCGATCCCAAGGTGCCGATCGAGGACTCGGTCGGGGCGCTCGCCGAGCTTCAGGAGGAGGGCAAGATCCGCCACGTCGGGCTGTGCAACGTCACCATCGAGGAGCTCGATCGCGCCCGGGAGATCGTCCAGATCGTCTCGGTCCAGAACCGCTACAACATCGCCGACCGGGCGTCCGAGGACGTGCTCGAGGTCTGCGCGCGTGATCAGCTCGGGTTCCTGCCGTGGTTCCCGCTCGCCACCGGCGACCTCACCAACCGTGGCTCGACGCTCGCGGAGATCGCCCGCTCCCACAACGCCTCCACCAGGCAGGTCGCGCTCGCGTGGATGCTCGCGCATTCGCCGGTGATGCTCCCGATTCCGGGCACGAACTCGGTCGCGCACTTCGAGGAGAACTACGAGGCAGCCGAGCTTACGCTTGAGGAAGACGAGCTCGCGGCCCTGGACGAGCTGGCGCCGCCCGCTTAGTCGCCCAGAATCGCCGCGAGACGCCGCTCGAGCGCGCCGCTGAGCACGTCCCGCACCGGGCCTTCCTCGAACCGCTCCACGAGCGCCGACAGGAATCCCTCGATGATCAGCCGCTTCGCGACCTCCGGCTGCAGACCTCTCGAGCGCAGGTAGAACAGCTGCTCGGGATCGACCTGCGCCACCGCGGCCGCGTGGGTGCAGCGCACGTCGTTGGCTTGGATCTCTAGCCCGGGGATCGCGTCGGCGTGGGCGCGCTTGCTCAGCAGCAGGTTGCGCGACTCCTGGAACGCGTCGGTCTTCTGCGCCCCCGGGTCGACGATGATGTTGCCCTTCCAGACCGCGGTCGATCGACCAGTGAGCACGCCGCGGAAGGCCAGGTCCGACGTCGTGTTCTGCGCCGCGTGCTCCTGTGTGGTGTCGAAGTCGATGTGCTGCCGCGCATGGCTGGCGTAGGCGCCGGTGACGCGCGCTTCGGACCCCTCGCCGGCAAGCCGCGTCTCCATCCGCACGTGGCCGCGCGTCGACCCGAACCCGAGCGCCACCCAGTCGAGCGACGCGTCGCGCCCGACCTCGGCGCGCTGCGCGCCGAAGATCCAGGTCTTCTCAGACAGCCCCTGGCCGCACACGTAGCGCAGCCGGGCGTTGTCGCCGACGATGAGCTCGGTGACGGTGTTGAACACGCCGTCGACGTCTTCCTCGCCTGAGAGGAACTGCTCCCACACCTCAGCCTGAGCGCCTTCCTCGAGCACGACGAGCGTGCGCCGATTCAGCAGCGTCCCGGCACGGGCCTGCACGCTCCGCAGCGAGATCGGCTCGGCCAGGGAAACGCCGCGCGGAACGTAGACGAACGCACCGGCGCGGGCGCCGGCATCGTTCAGCGCCACGAACGCGTCGTCGTCGCCTGACACCAGCGACCCCAGGTGACGTTCGATCAGCTCCCGGTTCTCGGCGTCGTCGAGAGTCCCGACGACGACGCCGTCCGGCAGCTCGGGCTCGGGCAGCTCCCACAGTGGCTCGGCAGCCCCGTCTCCGTCAGGGCCCGCGACCCGCTCGTACGCCGCTAGGTCGAGGCCGGAGATGTCGGTGAACTCCCAGCCCGGGCGGCCCTTGAACGTGGGCAGCTCGACCACGGGAGCCGACGCGCTAGCCAATCGAGCCCTCCATCTGCAGCTCGATCAGGCGGTTCATCTCGACCGCGTACTCCATCGGGAGCTCCTTCGTGATCGGCTCGATGAACCCGTTGACGATCAGCTTCGAGGCCTCGTCCTCCGGGATGCCGTGCGACATCAGGTAGAACAGCTGGTCATCGCCGACCTTCGAGACGGTCGCCTCGTGGCCGACGTTGACGTCGTCCTCGCCGATCCTGATCGTCGGGTAGGTGTCAGAGCGCGAGTGCTCGTCGAGCAGCAGCGCGTCGCATACGACCTTCGACCGCGCGCCGTGCGCGCCCTTCGCGATCTCGAGCAACCCTCGGTAGGACCCGCGCCCGCCGTCCTTGGAGATCGACTTGGCGAAGATGTTCGAGGTCGTGTTCGGCGCCGCGTGGATGATCTTCCCGCCGGCGTCCTGGTGCTGTCCCTTGCCCGCGAACGCGATCGACAGGATCTCGCCGTGGGCGCGCTCGCCCACGAGGTACACGCTCGGGTACTTCATCGTCAGCCTCGATCCGAGGTTGCAGTCGACCCACTCGACGGTCGCGTCCTCGTGCGCCACCGCGCGCTTGGTGACGAGGTTGAACACGTTTGTCGACCAGTTCTGGACCGTCGTGTAGCGGATCCGCGCGCCCGGCTTGGCGATCAGCTCCACCACCGCGGAATGCAGGCTCGAGCTGCTGTAGGTCGGCGCCGTGCAGCCCTCGACGTAGTGCACGTACGAGCCGGGCTCGGCGATGATCAGCGTGCGCTCGAACTGGCCCATGTTCTCGGTGTTGATCCGGAAGTAGGCCTGGAGCGGCATCTCCACGTGCACGCCCTCGGGGACGTAGACGAACGATCCGCCCGACCACACCGCCGAGTTCAGCGCCGCCAGCTTGTTGTCGTTGGGCGGGATCACGGTGGCGAAGTAGTCGCGGATGATGTCCTCGTGCTCGCGCAGCCCCGAGTCCATGTCCTTGAAGATCACGCCCTGCTTCTCGAGGTCCTCGCGCACCTGGTGGTAGACCACCTCGGACTCGTACTGGGCCCCGACGCCTGACAGGAACTTGCGCTCGGCCTCGGGAATCCCGAGCCGGTCGAACGTTCGCTTGACGTCCTCGGGCACGTCGTCCCACGAGCGGCCGGCCTTCTCGGACGCACGGACGAAGTAGTGGATGTTGTCGTAGTCGACCTCCGCCATCAGCGGCGACCCCCACGTCGGCTGCGGCCGCGAGAGGAAGTGGTCGAGCGCCTTCAGGCGGAACTCCCGCATCCACTGCGGCTCGGACTTGAACTCGGAGATCTTCTCGACGATCTCGCGGTTCAGTCCCTTGGGCGCCTTGTACAGGTAGTTCTCCGCGTCGCGGAACCCGTATCGCTCCTCATAGTCGGCGTTGATCGCCGCCAGCTGCTGATTCTCCGTGAGCTCTACGGCCACTACTCCACCTCCAGCTTGATCTTCTCGTCTTCGATGATCACCGGATACGTGTCCACCGGGACGTACGCGGGCAAAGTCTTCGGCTTACCGGTCTTCAGATCGAACAACGACCCGTGTCGCGGGCATTCGATCGTGCAGTTCTCCTCGTCGAGCGTTCCCTCCACGAGCGTGCCGTTGTCGTGCGAGCAGCGATCCTCGATCGCATACACCGTCCCGGCGCAGTTGAACACGCCGATCTCTAGGTCCTCCCACTCGACCAGGCGCATCTCGCCCGGCTCGAGCTCATTCAGAGGGCAGACTTCAATCACTTGCGGCACGGCTTAAATCCTAGCGCGAAACTAGGATTTGGCGGGTCCGCGTTACGCAGCCGGCTCCCACTCGACCGCATGGCCGAGCGAGGCGCCCTTCAGCACCTTCAGCGACAGCAGCGCGCACTTCATCCGCGTCGCTGAGATATCGATCCCGAGCAGGTCCAGCACGAACGACCGATCCAGCGCCAGCAGCTGCTCCACGGGCATCCCCTTGACCTCGTCCGAGGCCATCGACGCCGCTGCCTGCGAAATCGCGCACCCGTGCCCGGAGAACCGCACGTCCTCGATCCTCCCCTCCCCGTCCAGCGCCAGCTGCACGGTCAGCTCATCCCCGCAAAGCGGGTTCAGATCGTGGAACTCCAGATCGGGGCTCTCGATCCCCTCCCCCGGAGGGCTCCAGTTGTGCGGATGCTTGTAGTGATCGAGGATGTTCTCGCGATACAGCTCGTCCATTACGCTCAAGCGTAGCGAGCAGCACCTCGACCGCCAGGCCGTAGTCGAGCCGGTCCCCCGCCGACAGCGGCCGGCACGTATTCGCATCCACCGCAACACCCCGGGCTCGATGCTGTTCACCCAGCGCCGGCCCACGCGCACGCGCGCACTCTGGCGCCGGCGCCACCAGCTGTCCGTTCGGCCGCCTGAACCGCACCGAACCCGGCCCCGAGGCCTCCACCCGGAAGCCACCCTCGTGCACCAGGCGATGGTGGTAGGAGCACAGCTGAACCAGGTTCTCGAGCGCCGTCGGCCCGCCCCTCGCCCAGTGCTGGATGTGGTGCGCGTGCAGGAACCGCTCGTGCGTGCAGCCGGGGAACCGGCACCCGGTATCCCGGCTGCGCAGCGCCCGCCGCAGCGCCGGCGGGATCGTGCGCGTGCGCCGGCCGACGCTCAGCGGCCGCCCATCTCGCTCGACGATTCGCACCACCGCGGCGTCGCACCCGAGGCGCCGCATGGTCTCCGGCGCCACCGTCGGCCCGTCCGCGAGGTGGCATCGCTCGCTCACGGCGTCGGAGGCGAGCGTCTCCGCATCCACATGCACGACAAGCTCACAGCCCGCACCCGACGCCGACCTCGCCATCGCCACCAGCGCATCGGCCCGAGCCGCACCCGCCGGCGACGCCACCATCGGCTCCGTGGTCGCCATTTCCTCGGCCCGCATCCCCTCCGCGCGCCGCATCTCCTCCGCGGCACGCAACCCGTTCAACACGATCGCCCCGTCGTCCGCGGGAAGCCGGGCCTCGAGCCGCAGCGATCCGTCGTCCTCCCAGCTCCACCGCAGATAGCGTCGCTCCAGCGACTGCTGGGCCGCGCCGAGCGTCGCCGACAGCGCACCGCTGTAACAGCGAACGAGCTTTTCCAGCTGGGCGCCGGTTGCGTGTCGCGCGATCTCCAACAACCCCGCCTCGGTCGCCGGCGTCGCCGCACGCGTGAGCGCACGCACCTTGCAGTAGGACAGCTCTCCCTTGGAGAACGCCTCCCGCACGAGCGGCAGCTCCTGCAATCGGTGCGCCACACGGACCCGCTCCCGAGCCGCCCCGGGCGCGATCGAGCATCGCCACGAGAGCCAGTGCGCACATGACTTCACCCCCCATTCCGCCCAGCCACCCCGGTCGTCGAACTCCGCCACCAGCTCGAGCCACCGGCACGTCGCGACCGCGATATGGGCGGCCAGCTCGCAGATCTCCCGCTCGAGAGTTTCGAGCGACGTGGGCGCCTCTCCCTGCCCTTCCGTAAGCACCGCACTCGAACACATGTTCGTATGCTACGGCGGGCCTCGGACGGACCCGCCCCGGGCGGGAGCCGCCACACGCCCGCAACCGGACGGTTGCGCGTTTCCGCGGGAACGTTTCGCGTTACACGACTCGCGCCTCCTGTGGTGGATTTGGCCACCAGGGCCTCATTCGAACCAGTCGGAACGACCACTCCGGCTCCCAGACTCCCCGGAAGAGACGGCCACCGCCCCCAACCCGCAGCTAGCCGAGTTCGGCTGCCAGGGCTTCGAGCGCGAGCTCGATGTCCGCGCGCGAGACGTCGAGGTGAGTGACCGCCCGGATCTCGCTACGCCCCGTCGCCTGGATATCGACGCGGTCCGCGACCCGGCGCACAAGCCCCGGCGCATCATCGACGTCGAAGAAAACGATGTTGGTCTCGACCGTGTCCGGATCGAGTCGGACGCCCGGCAGCGCGGCGAGACCGTCGGCGAGCAGCCGCGCGTGCAGGTGATCCTCCGCGAGCCGGTCTACGTGGTGATCGAGCGCGTAAAAGCACCCCGCGGCGATAATCCCTGACTGCCGGAACGCGCCACCGAGCATCTGCTTCCACCGCCACGCCTCGTCGATCAGTTCGCGCGATCCGACCAGGACCGCTCCGACCGGCGCACCCAGACCCTTGGTGAAGTCGAGCCACGCGGTATCGAACCCGCTCGCCCAGTCCGCCGCCGGCACCCCCGACGCCACGACCGCGTTCATCAGCCGCGCACCGTCCATGTGCGTGCGCAACCCGTGCCGCCGCGCCACGTCGAGCACGCCCCGCACCACCGAGAGCGGCCACACCCGGCCGCCACCGCGGTTGCTCGTCTGCTCGACCGACACCACCCGTGAGCGTGGCGCGTACCGATTGCCGGCGGGCCGGATCGCCGCCTCCAGCTGCGCCGGCGTGAACACGCCGCGGTCGCCGTCAAGCGCGTGGATCATCAGCCCCGACACCTGCGCGGCGCCACCGGCCTCGGACGTGATCGGGTGTGCGGTCCGGTCGACCAGCAGCTCGTCGCCGCCGGGCCGCGCGTGCAGGCGAAGCGCGATCTGGTTGCACATCGTCCCGCTCGGCAGGAACAGGCCCGCCTCGTGGCCAAGCAGCTCCGCCACCCGGTCCTGGAGCGCGTTCGTGGTCGGATCGAGCCCACGTTGCTCGTCGGCCACCTCGGCCGCCGCGATCGCCTCGCGCATACCGGGCGTCGGGCGCGTCTGCGTATCGCTGTAGAGGTTGATCGGCGCCACAGCGCGTAGCCGCGATCCGGACGCTCAGTCGAGCTGCAGTGTCCGCCGGACTACTCCGAGGCCCTCGACGAGCCGCGCCACGTCCTCGCTCGAATTGTGGACCGCGAACGACGCACGCGTCGTGGCGTGCACGCCCAGCGACCGCATGAGCGGCTGCGCACAGTGGTGCCCCGCGCGCACGCACACGGCGAGCCCCCCGAGGATGTCCGCGATGTCGTGCGGATGGGCGCCCTCCAACGTGAACGAAACGAGCGCCCCGCGGTCCGCCGCCGAACCCGGACCCTGAATACTCAAGCCCGGCACCTCCGACACGCGAACCAAAGTGTCAGCCACGAGCGACTGCTCGTGGGCACGAATCGAGTCCATCCCGATCGCGCGGATCCAGTCCACGGCGGCGCCCAGCCCGATCGCCTCGGCGATCTGCGATGTGCCCGCCTCAAACTTCCAGGGCAGGTCGGTCCAGGTCGACTCGTTCGCAGCGACCGTGCGGATCATGTGGCCGCCACCGATGAACGGCGGCATCTCCTCGAGCAACTCGCGCCGACCGTGCAAGACCCCGATCCCCGTCGGGCCGTACGCCTTGTGGCCGGTCCAGGCGTAGAAGTCAACGTCGAGATCCGGCAGCCACACCGGCATCGACGGAACCGCCTGCGTCCCGTCGACGACCACAACCGCGCCTGCCTCGTGCGCACGACGCGCAACGTCAGCCACCGGGTTGACCGTCCCCAAGACATTCGACACGTGCACCACGCCCACCAACCGAGGACCCCGCGCCAGCAGCGAATCCAGCGCATCGAGATCCAACAAACCGTCGGCAGTCATCCCCACATACGCCAGCTCGGCCTCGCGGTCCTGGCACAACAGCTGCCAGGGAACGATGTTCGAGTGGTGCTCCATCTCCGTCAGCACGACCAGATCGCCGCGCTGCACGTTCTGGCGGCCCCACGTGTACGCAACCATGTTGATCGCTGCGGTGGCGTTCGCGGTGAAGATCGTCTCCTCCGGAGTCGACCCGAGCCACGAGGCGATCCGGCCTCGGGCCCCCTCGTACAAGTCCGTGGCCTCCGCCGCTAGCGGATACACCCCCCGGTGAATCGACGCGCGGTGCTCTGTGTAGTACGACGTCATCGCGTCGATCACGGGATCCGGCGTCTGCGAGGTCGCCGCGGAATCCAGGTAAGCGACCGGCTTCCCGTCGAAGCGCCGGTTCCGCAGGACGGGGAACTGCGACGCAATCTCGGAGACCGCCAGGCCGGCAACCCGTCCCGAGACGGCCGTCATCAGGCTGCGGCCTCGATCTCGTCGGTAATCCACCCGTAGCCCTTGGCCTCGAGCGTCTCAACTAGTTCCGGCCCACCCTCGCGGACGATCCGACCCTGGTACATCACATGCACGTGCGACGGCTGGACCAGATGCAGGATCCGCTGGTAGTGGGTGATGATCAGCAAGCCCATGTCCGGACCGGCGACCGCGTTGACACCGTTCGCCACAACCCGCAACGCGTCGATGTCCAGACCCGAGTCGGTCTCATCCAGGACGGCCATCGACGGCTTCTGGAGCGCCAGCTGCAAGATCTCCATCCGCTTCTTCTCGCCACCGGAGAAGCCCTCGTTCAGGTAGCGCGTGGAGAAGTCACGCGGAACGTTGGTGAGCTTCATCGCCGCCTCGACCGTCTGACGGAACTCCTTCAAAGGAATCGCATCCTCGCCTCGGGCTTCGCGGTGCGCGTTCAGAACGGTCCGGAGGTACTTGGTGACAGTCACGCCGGGCACGGCGACCGGGTACTGGAAGGCCATGAACAGCCCCATCCGGGCGCGCTCGTCAGGCGAGGCCTCGGTGACGTCCTCCCCTCGGAACAGGATCTGACCCTCTGTCACCTCGAGCCCGGGATGGCCCATGACCGCATTGGCCAACGTCGACTTGCCCGAGCCGTTGGGGCCCATCAGAGCGTGAATCTCGCCCTTGTCGACGGACAGATCCACGCCCCGCAGGATCTGCTTCTCACCGGCGAGGACGTGAAGGTTGCGAATTTCTAGATCAGCCATTTCCAACTTTCGTTTCGAAGTCTCAGGCGTGCGCGGGTTCGCGCTCGCTGCGCCGCGAGAACTCGACGAGCTCGGCGAGCGTGGTCGTCTGCAGCGAACGGATGATCCCTCCCTGCACGCGCGTCCAAAGCAGCTTGGTGGCGCAGCGGCCAGCGTCCATCTCGTGCGAGCACAGCACGCGCTCGGTGTGGTCGTGGACGAAGCACTCCATCGGAGCGATCGCGCCCTCGAGCGCCTGCACCACGTCCACCATCGCGATCTCCTCGGCGGGCCGCGCCAGCCAGTAGCCGCCGTGCGCGCCGCGGGCGCTCTGCACGAGGCCCGCCTTGCGCAACCGAGCGACCACCTGCTCGAGGTAGGCGAGCGGCAACCCCTCGGCGTCCGCGATCGCCTTCAACGAAGTGGGCTGGTCGGGCGATTGGCGCCCGAGCTCAACCATCAGGCGCACGCCGTACTCGGCCTTCGACGAGAAGATCATCGAGGTCATATCCTACCAGGACGGTCGGATTGGGCCGCGCCCCGCGCCTCGCTAGTCTCAAGCCCAGATGCGCACCGAGGCCGCCCGCCGTGAAACCTCCGAACCGCTCGCGAGCTCGGAGGAAGTGGCGGCAGCGGCTAGCGTGGCGCGCGCGCACGGGCGGATCGGGATCGACACCGAGTTCATGTCCGAGGGCCGCTACCGCGCGCTCCTGTGCCTGGTCCAGATCGCGGTCGACGAGGACGCCTCCGACGGCGCCAGTCCACACATCTCGCTGATAGACCCCCTCGACGGCGGGGTCGACGCGACGCCGGTCGCGGAGCTGCTCGCCGACCCGGCGATCGAGGTCGTGCTCCACGCCGGCCGCCAGGATGTGGCGATCCTCCGCCGGGCGTGGTCGACCGAGGTCACGAACATCTTCGACACGCAGCTCGCAGCCGGATTCGTCGGCGCGAGCGCCCAGACGGGGTACGGCAATCTGCTCGGGACGATGCTCGGCCGGCGGGTCGGCAAGACCGCGAGCTACACGCGGTGGGACGCGCGGCCGCTGACCGCCGAACAGCTGAGTTATGCCGCGGAGGACGTCGCCCACCTGCTCGAGCTCGCCGACGAGGTGGAACGCCGCCTCGAGCAGACCGGCCGCCTCGAATGGGCGCGCGAGGAGTGCCGCCGGCTCGAGTCCGCGACCGACGAGCGTGACCCGTACACCGCCTGGGAGCGGCTGCCGCGCGTCGGGCAGCTCGACGCGCGTGCGCGCGCCGTCGCGCGGGAGCTGGCGGCGTGGCGCGAGCGCACCGCCTCCGACGAGGACCGCCCGGTGGGGTCGGTACTCGGCGATCCCGCGCTGGTCGAGCTCGCCAAGCGCCACCCCTCGAATCTCGGCGCGCTCGAGCAGATCCGCGGCATCCACCCGTCGGGGATCCGCCGCCGCGGCAACGCGATGCTCGCGGCGATCGGCGCCGGCATGAAGGCTGAGCCGATCCCGCGCGACGAGCCGCGCGGCCGCTCCGAGCCCGAGGACGCTCCACTGATCGTCCTGGCCGAGGCGCTGTTGCGCGCCCGCTCGCTCGAGGCGGGTCTCGCCTACGAGCTGATCGCGTCCCGCAACGAGCTCGAGCTGATCATCGCCGCGGCGCGCCGCCACGAGCCCGAGCCGGAAGTGCGCACGCTCGAGGGCTGGCGCGAGGAGCTCGTCGGCTCCGACCTACGCGATCTGCTCGCCGGGCGCAAGTCGGTCTCGGTCGGCCCGGACCGCCACCTCGCACTCGGCGACGTCGAGCGCTAGCAGACCTACGACGCGCCGGTCTCGAGCATCATCGACATCGCCGCGGCGCGGTCGAACATCGAGTTCGAGAGCGAGAGCGTGACCGGGCGCGGGCGCGCGATCACGCCGAGGTCGATCTCCCGCAGATCATCGGCGGCGGTCGAGTAGGTCAGGCGCAGCTTGTGCCCGGGCGAGTTCGCGGCAGTTTCGGTCGACGTGTCGCCGTCGGCGAGCGACCAGCCCGCCTTCCGGAGACGGCGGCTTTCGTCGTGCGCGAGGTTGTCGGAGGACCTGTAGTGGTGGTCGAGCACGACCAGCACGATCGAGCAGAACGCACGCGAACCCGAGTCGCACACGCGCGTCTGCGTGGCGATCTGGGCGCCCGGCAACAGCGGGATGGCACTGACGGTCGGGGTGCGCTCGGCCTGGCTGCTGCCGCACCCGGCCAACGCCAGAGCCAGTGCAAGCGCGCCGGCGACGCCTAGTCTTCGCGCGGTCATGGGAAGCAGCGCTAGCGTAGCCGAGCTCCCCGGTTGGGCCCGGGCGTTGCTCGAGAGCTCGAGGGTGGCGCGGCTCGGACTCGCCGACGACCGAGGCGACCCCCGCGTGCTGCCGATCACGTATGCGGTAGTCGAGAACACGATCGTGACGGCGATCGACCACAAGCGCAAGAGCGTCTCCGCCGAACGCCTCGCGCGCGTTCGGTGGCTCACAGCCCGGCCCCGTGCAGCGCTGACAGTCGACCACTACGAGGACGACTGGTCTCGCCTCAAATGGGTCCAGGCGACCGGCCTGATCACGATCGTCGACGCCGCCGACGCCGCCGACGCGGCCGACGCGATCGCCGCGCTGACCGAGCGCTACGCCGCATACCGCGACCGGCCCCCGGTCGGCCCGCTGCTGTCGCTGGCGCCCGACCGCATCCTCTGGTGGCGAGCGTGAACACGAGCGTCGCCCGCTACGCGCTCGGGGCGGTGGCGCTGCTCGTCGTGGTCGGCGGCGTATCGGTCGCGGCGGTCGGGTTGCGGCGGCGCTGGCTCGGCGGCTGGACCGGGGCGCCGGCGCGGCTGGCGGAGGCCGTGATCGGGCTGGCCGTGCTGATCGCGATCCTCGAGGCACTCGGGACGATAGGCCTGTTCGAGCTCGGTCCGATCGTGATCGCGTGCGGCCTCGCGGGCGTGGCCGGCCTCATGTCGCTCGCCGACACGCAGGTCGCCCGGCATCGGTACGAAAGAGCGGAGGCGGGTGCGTGGTTCCTCACGGGGGTGGCGGTCATTGCCGGCGCCACGGTGGTCGCCGAGTGGGGGGCGCTCACGATCCAGTCCTACAACGTGGGGATCCGAGGATTCGACTCGCTCTGGTACCACCTCCCGTGGGCGGCGAGCTTCGCGCAGGCCGGGAGCATCACCGGGCTGCGGTTCACCGATGTCGAGTACCTCACCCCGTTCTATCCGGCCACCGCGGAGATGCTGCACGGCCTCGGGATCGTGCTCCTAGGGCGCGACACGCTGTCGCCGGGGGTCAACCTCGTGTGGCTCGGCCTCGCCCTGTTCGCCGCCTATTGCATCGGCCGTCCGCGCGGCGCCGGCGCGGGCGCGGCGATCGGCGCGGCGCTCGCGATGGGCACGACGATGATGGATTACTCCCAGGCGGGCAGCGCCGCCAATGACGTCGTCGCCGTTTTCTTCCTGCTCGCGGCCGTGGCGCTGCTGATGACCGACCCCGAGCGCCCGGCCGCGCGGGTGCTGGCGGCGGTCGCGGCGGGCCTTGCCGTCGGCAGCAAGCTGACCGTGCTCGCGCCGGTGCTGGCGTTGACCGTCGGCGTCATCGCGATCGCGCCGCGCGGAAGACGCGCGGGCACCACAGCGCAATGGCTCGTGCCGCTGTTCGTGGCCGGCGGCTTCTGGTATCTGCGCAACCTGATCGCGGTCGGCAACCCGCTGCCGTGGACGAGCTTCGCCGGGATTTTGCCGACGCCGGCGGCGCCCCTCCAGCAACACACCGGATACAGCGTGGCGCACTACCTGACCAGCACGCACTTCTGGAGCGCGTTCGCGCAACCGGCGCTCGCGGCCGGGCTCGGGAGGTGGTGGTGGGCCGTGCTCGCCAGCGCCGTGCTCGGCCCGATCCTGTGCGTCCTGCCCGACCGGTTGGGAAGTAACTACCGCCATGCTGAAGTTTCCTTCCAAGCGGTCGTACGGATGCTGGGGTTCGTGGCGCTGGTCTCGCTGGCGGCGTACGTGGTCACGCCCGAGTCCGCAGCGGGTCCGCAAGCAGATCCGCTGGGCTTCGCGTTCAACCTGCGCTATCTGGCGCCGGCGCTGGCCTTGGCGCTGACGGTCGCGCCGCTCGCGCCCGCGCTCGCCTCGCCCCAAGCAAGGACCGGCGTGGTCGTTTTCCTCGCGATACTTCTGGCGGGCACCGTGGCGCAGGAGCAGCTGTGGCCGAACGCGCACGCAGCGGGCGGGGTCGCGCTCGGGGTCGCGGCGCTCGCGGTCGTGGCGTTGCTTGCGCTCGCCCCACGAGCACGCGCACCGGTCGCGACCGCGGTGGTGGCGGCGCTCGTCCTGGCCGGAGTGGCCGCGGGCTATCGCCTGCAGGGCCACTACCTGCGCGGCCGGTACGCCTACCGGCCGAACGTGTCTTATCTGGCGAAGGCGTGGGCGCTGTTCCGGACCGTTCACGACGCCCGCGTCGGCGTCGTCGGTACGTTCGGCGGCTTCTTCTCCTATCCGTTCTACGGCCTCGACATCTCGAACCGCGTCACCTACGTCGGGCAGCGCGGCCCCCACGGGTCGTTCACGCCGATAGCCACCTGCGCTCGATGGCGGGCACAGGTGAACGCCGACCACTTGAAATACATCATCACAACACCCGCACGCGACCCGTGGCACCCGTCTGTCCTCGGCCCCTCGCCGGAAACGCACTGGACCGCGACCGATCCCGCCGCGACGTCGGTGTTCACCGAACGCGCGCTGGGCCAGCCGATCGTGGTCTTCCGCCTGCGCGGTCCGCTCGACGTTGCTAGCTGCCCCCAAAGCTGAAGGTAAGCTCCGTTTACATGACTACCGCTGCCGATCCACTCACCGACCCGGAGCTGCTCGAGACCGAATGGGACCTCGCCCCGCTCGTCGACGGCGAGGAGCGCGCCGGTGCCGAGCAGATGCTGGGCGAGGCCAGGGACCGCGCCGCGAGGTTCGCGGAGACGTACGCGGGGAAGGTCTCTGAGCTTGACGACGAAGGGCTGCGCGCCGCGATGGAAGAGCTCGAGACGATTAACGATCTGGTCGGGCGCGCCGGCACGTACGCGAGCCTGCGGTTCGCCACCGACACGGCCGACCCGCAACGCGGCGCGCTGTTGCAACTCGTGCAGGAGCGCGCCACCGAGATCGAGACGCTGCTGTTGTTCTTCGAGCTCGAGTGGGCCGCGATCGACGACGACCGAGCCGCGGAGCTGCTCGCGTCCGCCGCGCTTGGCCGCTACCGCCATCACCTTCAAAGCGTCCGCCGGTATCGGCCCCACCTGCTCTCAGAACCGGAGGAGAAGATCCTCGCCGAGAAGTCGATCTCGAGCCAGGCCTCGTGGGGTCGGCTGTTCGGGGAGCTCGTGAGCGCGGTCCGGGTCGGCCTCGATGACACCGACCTGACGCTCGAGGTCGCGCTCAGCCGGCTGCAAGCACCGGATCGGGACGTCCGCCGAACCGCGGCGGACGCGGTCTCGGCGGCGCTCGAGCCAGGCCTGCGCACCCGCGGGTTCATCTACAACACCCTCGTTTACGACAAGTCGGTCGAGGACCGGCTGCGCCGCTACCCGCATTGGCTGGCGAGTCGGAACCTCGCCAACGAGGCGTCCGACGAATCGGTGATGGCGCTGATCCAGGCGGTTCGTAGCCGCTACGACATCCCTCAGCGCTGGTACCGGCTCAAGGCGAAGCTGCTCGGCGTCGAGCGGCTGGCCGACTATGACCGCTCGGCCCCGGTGCTCGCCGAGGACGTCACGTATTCGTTCGGCGAGGCGCGCGACCTCGTGCTCGACAGCTATCGGTCGTTCTCGTCGGCGGCCGGCAACGTCACCCGGCGGTTCTTCGACGAGCGCTGGATCGACGCGCCCACGCGGCCCCACAAGAGAGGCGGCGCCTTCTGTTCCTACGCGGTCCCGAGCGTGCACCCGTACGTGATGCTCAACTTCACCGCCACCCGGCGCGACGTGCTGACGATGGCGCACGAACTCGGGCATGGCCTGCACGCGGCGCTGGCCCAGCCGCAGGGCATCTTCCACCACTCCACCCCGCTGACGCTCGCTGAGACCGCGTCGGTGTTCGGCGAGGAGCTCGTGTTCGGCCGGATGCTCGCGGAGGTCGGCGATGACGAGCGCCGGCTGGGGCTGCTGGCCGAGCGAGTCGACGGCGCGATCGCGACGGTGTTCCGCCAGATATCGATGAACCGGTTCGAGCACCTTGTCCACACGCGTCGGCGTAACGAGGGCGAGCTGTCGACCGACCGCATCTCCGACACGTGGGTCGAGACGCAGACGGAGCTTTTCGGCGACTCGGTGCAGATCACCGGCGGCTACCGGATGTGGTGGTCCTACGTGCCGCACTTCATCAACACGCCCGGCTACGTCTACGCGTACGCGTACGGACTGCTGCTGGCGCTGTCGGTCTACAGCCGCTACCTGCACGAGGGCAACGAGTTCGTGCCACGATACATCGAGCTGCTGTCGGCGGGGGGGTCGCGGAGCCCCGAGCAGCTGGCCGAGATCGTCGGGATCGACCTCACCGACCCCGGGTTCTGGGACTCGGGGCTCGCGCTCGTCGAGGAGCAGCTCTCAGAGGCCGAGGAGCTCGCCGCGCGCCGCTAGTGATGAGCCTTACGTAGTCGCGAGCGCTCCTCCTGGCGCTCGACGACGTTCACGATCAGCTTCATCACCTGCTCGATCCCGGTCGCCTTCGCGTCGCCGTGCTCGAAGGCCCCCCGCCAGTCGCGAATGTGACCCTTGGTGGCGAGCTCGTTGAAGTGCGAGCGCGACACCGAGATGTTCACCTTGGAATCCGCCGCGAAGCCCTTGGTTACCTTGGGCCCGGGGACTTCGACGCGATACATCTGGGGCTCGCCCCGCGCACGCAACTCGAGGCCTGCCACCAGCTTCAGATTCGCCAGCGCGGGCACCTCGTCGAGGAACCGCTTGACCGCCGTCTCGATCAAGGATTTGGTGTCAGCAGCCATGCCTAGATCTTGTTCCGCTCCAGGAGCTTTCGCCCGAAGGCGAAAGCTCGGGATCGTCTCATATCTTGTTCCGTTCCAGGAGCTTTCGCCCGATGACCATGCGCTGGATCTCCGAGGTTCCTTCGCCGATCAGGAGCAGCGGCGCATCACGGTAGATCCGCTCGATCTCGTATTCCTTGGAGTACCCGTAGCCGCCGTGGATCCGCAGGCACTCCTCGGCGCAGAAACGAGCCGCCTCGGAGGCGAACAGCTTGGCCATGCCCGCCTCGATGTCCGAGCGCTCGCCGGCGTCCTTCATGCGGGCGGCCCGGTGGGTCAGCAGGCGCGCCGCCTCGACCTGGGTTGCCATGTCCGCGAGCTTGAACTGGATCGCCTGGTGCTGGGAGATCGGCTTGCCGAACGTCCGCCGTTCCTGCGAGTACCTCAGTGCCAGCTCAAGTGCTCTCTGGGCGAGACCGACCCCGCGGGCCGCGACGTTCACCCGGCCCAGCTCGAGCGCGTCCATCATCTGCGCGAAGCCCTTGTTGAGACCCGCCGTCTCGCCCCCGAGGATGTTCTCCGCCGGGCACCGGTAGCCGTCGAACACGAGCTCGGTGGACTCGACGCCCTTGTAGCCCATCTTCTTGATTTTGGGCGGGACGTTGAACCCGGCCCAGTCGCCCGTGTTCTCTGAAGCCCCGGGCTCCTTCTCGGCGATGAAGCAGGTCAGCCCGCGATGCTTGGGCTCGGCGTTCGGGTCGGTCCGGACGAGCACGAACACCAGCGAGGACAGCAGCCCGTTCGTGACCCACATCTTCGTGCCGTTGATCTCGTAGGCGTCGCCGGTCTTCTTCGCTGAGGTCTTGATCGCCGCCACATCGGACCCGAGCTCGGGCTCGGACAGACTGAACGCCGCGCGCATCTCACCGGTGGCCATCTTCGGCAGGAACTTCTGCTTCTGCTCGTCGGTCCCGAACTTCATCAGCAGGTAGGACCCGATGAAGTGGGTGTTGACGATCCCCGAGATCGAGATCCACCCCCGCGAAAGCTCCTCGACGATCATCGCGTACGTCGTCAGGTCGAGTCCCATCCCGTCGAACTCCTCGGGGATCGTGACCCCGAACAGCCCCAGCTCCTTCATCTGCTCGACGATCGGTGCGGGAAATTCGTCCTCGTGGTCGTAGTGCTCGGCGTTGGGGATGATCTGCTCGTCGGCGAACTGGCGGACCATCTCGCAGATCGCCTTCTGCTCATCGGTCCGGTCGGTGGTTGCGGTAGCCATGGTTGTGGTTGCTCCTAAGCGTCTGGGAGCAGCCGAGGATACGTGAGATGGGTTGGTTCAGCTGCCGTTTCGGGCAGCCGCCGCGGCGGCTTCCGACTTCACGCCGTGCTTCCACACGGTCTTCGGCCGGCCCTCGGGCTCGCCGTCGACTTCGACGTCGACGCGCTCGTTGAAGAAGCACAGGCGCCCGGTGATCCCATCGACGGCCCGGAGCGGATCGTCGTAGTACCAGATCAGATCCTTGACCGTCTCGCCGTTCTCGCGCTTGACCGCGTAGTAGCTCGCGATGCCCTTGTACGGGCAGCGCGTGGCGGTGTCGGTGGGCTCGAGCTCGGCCGAGACGTCCTCGCGGGGGAGGTACCAGCGGGTCGGCAGGTTCGACTCGAACAGCGCCATTGCCTTGTCGCTTTCCGCCAGTACCTCGCCGTCGAGCGAGACCTTGATGTGGCGCGAGGTCGGGATCACGTCGACGCGGTGGTACGGGTCGCGCGGGTGGACGAAGATCTCCTCGTCCTCCTCGTACCAGTGGTCCATCCGGTCGAAGTAGAACGCGATCATGTCCTTGATCGGCTCCGCCCCCTCGAGCGGCTCGGGGTAATACCAGGCGCCGCTCTCGACGACCTGGTCGCCGGCTCGGATCGTGTGGTAGGAGGCCTCGCCCTTCTTCGGGCACCGCGTGTGCCGGTCCGACGGCTCGAGCAGGTCGGCGCGGACATCCTCGCGTGGGAAGTAATAGACCGGCTGATGCCCGGACTCCGACACCATCAGCGCGTTGCGCGAGTCCGCGATCGTCTCGCCGCCGACCATCACCCGGATCCATTTCTGGCACGGCTCGATGTACATCGCCATCCCCGGAGCGGGCGTTTCGAAGTTGTGCGTCCCGGCTGGATCGCGCCCAAACGGACCTGTTCCCGTCATCAGCCCCATGCGCTCGCGAGCTTACCAAGGCGCCTACCCCGGCACGGAAACAGTGTCTTAAAGAAATCTGCCGCCGGCCGCAACCAAACCGATCGTCAGCTTCTACTGACGAGCTCCAAACGGAGCCGAACCCGCATGTAGTCGGTCTGGGCCCCCTTGCGCCGGCGGCCGAGCCGAAATTGTGACGCAAACTTCATCAAACATCACAATTTTGGACAAATGTTTGAGTTTGCCCGCGGACCTATCCGGCCACCACGAGGCCCGCCCACACGATTGCCACCGATACCAGGAAGATCGCGGCGTCGAGTACGTGCCACTCGGGGCGGCGCAGGTGCGCACCGATCAGCACCGCCACGACCACGGCCAGTCCCACGTGCACCCGTAGCGCCGAGCCGCTCCACAGGTGGGAGTGGCTGGCCATCGCGACCCCGGTCACGATCAGCGCCGCGAATGCGATCACGGTCCCGATCCCGAACCGGCGGGCCGCCGATCGGAGTGGCGCGCGGTCGTCGAGCCCCCGTAGCACCGGCACGACGACCGCCCCCAGCATCAGCTGGCCGCCGACGAAGAATGCCATCGCGAGCAGGTGGAGCCACAGGACACCGCGCCAGACCGTCACCGCACCCGATCCTGGCACACTGGCCGCCGGGATGAACTTCGCTCGAGACGTCGTCGACGGCGCTCCGCCGGATCGCACGGCGCTCGTCGAGCTGGCCCGAGACGGCAGCCGGCGCGAGTGGAGTTTCGCCGAGGTCGCCGACCGGAGCGCGCGGCTGGGGGGCACGCTTACCCGCCATGGCGTCGTCCGAGGCGACGTCGTCATGACCGTGATCGGCAACCGCCCCGAATGGGTGCTGACGATGGTCGCCTGCTTCCGGATCGGCGCGGTCGCGCTCGCCTGCAACGAACAGCTCCGAGGCGCGGACCTCGCCCAGCGGATCGCCAAGGCTTCGCCGAAGCTGATCGTGGCCGACGAGCGGAACCTGACCGAGCTGTCCGGCGCGTGCCCGGAGGGCACCGTGCTGACCGTCCCCGACGAGCGGCTGTTCGAAGCGCCGGAGCCGGCGCCGGCGGCCGAGCTCGAGCCACACGACCCGTGCCTGATCACGTTCACGAGCGGTACCACCGGCGAGCCGACCGGGGTCGTCCACGGACAGCGCTATCTCCCCGGCCAGCGGCTGCAGGCCGAGCACTGGCTCGACGCTCAGCCGGGCGATCTCGTGTGGTGCACCGCCTCCACCGGCTGGTCCAAGTCGGCGCGCAACACGTTCATCGCCCCGTGGCTGCGGGGCGCGACGGCACTGCTCCACGACGAGCGGTTCGACGCCGCGCAGCGACTCGAGGTGCTTGCCTCCGAGGAGGTCAACGTTCTGTGCATGGCCCCGACCGAGTACCGAGTGATCGCCAAGCGCGTCCAGCTGCGGCCGCTGCCGGCGCTGCGGTCGCTGGTGGCCGCCGGCGAGGCGCTGAATCCCGAGGTGATCCGGACGTTCACCGAGGAGATCGGGCTCGCGATCCGTGACGGCTACGGCCAAACCGAGACCGGCCAGCTGACCGGCAACCCGCCCGGCGAGCCGGTCCGGCCCGGATCGATGGGGCGAGCTCTGCCCGGCGTCGACCTCCGAGCGCAGGACGGCGAGCTCGTCCTGGCCGACCCGGCCACCGACCCGACGTTTTTCGTCGGCTACCTGGACGGCACCCCCGCCCCGGCCGGCCGACCCTGGAGGACCGGGGACCGGGTGAGCCTCGACGACGACGGCTATCTGTACTTCGAGGGACGCTCCGACGACCTGATCATCTCGGCGGGTTACCGGATCGGCCCGTTCGAGGTCGAGTCGGCGCTCGTTTCGCACGAGGCCGTCGCAGAGGCGGCAGTCGTTGCCGCCCCCGACGAGGAGCGCGGAGCGGTGGTCCGCGCGGTGGTTGTGCTGCGGGACGGATTCGCGCCCGGCCAGGCCCTGGCCACTGAGCTGCAGGAGCACGTCAAGCAGCACACGGCGCCGTACAAATACCCCCGGATCGTCGAGTTCACCGACGAGCTGCCGAAGACGGCGTCGGGAAAGATCCAGCGGGCTAGGCTAAGGAGGCGATGAGCGAACAGCGGCCGGTCATCGGCATATGTACGGCGCTCGCCCGCGCGAACTGGGGCGTGTGGGAGCAGCGCGAGGCCGCGCTGCTGGCGTTCTCCTACATCGAGGCGATCCAGCGCGCCGGCGGGATGGCGGTGATGATCCCCCCGGACGGCCGCTTCGAGGACGACCCCGACGGGATCCTCGATCTGCTCGACGGACTGATCCTCGCGGGCGGGAACGACATCGACCCCGCCCGTTACGGCGCCGACCTCCATCCCGCCACCCACCACCTCGTGCCCGAACGAGACCGCTCAGAGCTCGCGCTCGCCACCCGCGCGGTGCAGCGGGACATCCCCGTGCTCGGCATCTGCCGCGGCATGCAGCTGATCAACGTCGCGTTCGGAGGGACTCTCGCCCAGCACCTGCCCGAGCAGCTCGGCCACGAGGAGCACCGCCGCACCCCCGGCAGCTTCGACGGCTCCGATCACGACGTGCGGCTGACCGCCGGTTCGCTCGCCGCGCGCGCCGCCGGCGAGGAGCTGCACGGCACCAAGTCCCATCACCACCAGGGCGTGGCCGGCATCGGCGAAGGCCTCGTCGTCACGGGGCGTTCTACGATCGACGGCCTGCCCGAGGCGATCGAGGCGCCCGGGCGCCGGTTTGTGCTCGGCGTCCAGTGGCACCCCGAGGCCGACGAGCAGAGCCGCGTCGTCGGCGCGCTCGTCGAGCAGGCGCGCGGCTACCGCATGGGCCGCGACTACCGGACTGGACGCGGCGCCTCGTATCCCGCCGCGCGCACCGCCTCGGTCACGCGGTCGGCGTGGACCTGACCCCGCGTCTCGAGCACCAGCTGCACCGCAGTCTCGCGCACGTGCAGGTCGAATCCCTCGCGGATGTGCTCGACGTCGAGCAGGTTCGCACGGAGCTCGCCGACGAGCGCGAGCAACCGTGCCAGTGAGCCGGGGCGATCGGGAAGCGAGGCGAGGAGCACGAGGCGCCGGCCGGCCTGGCTCTCGTGCCGGCGCGCCACTTCCGCGAGCAGCCCGGCGTCGACGTTGCCGCCGGACAGGATCACGACCGTCGTCCCGGTCGCCGGCGCCGAGCCGGACAGCCGCCCCGAGAGCAGCGCCGCGGCGCCGACCGCGCCCGCGCCCTCGACCACGAGCTTTGCGCGCTCGATCAGGAACACCATCGCCTCGGCGACCTCGTCCTCTTCCACGGCCACGACGTCGTCGACCCACCGGTCGATCAGTGACAGCGTCAGCTCTCCCGGCCGCTTGACCGCGATTCCATCGGCGATCGTCAGCGCCGAGCGCACCGGAACCGGCTTGCCCGCGGCGAGCGATCCCCGCACCGGAGCGCAGCTCGCGACCTGGACGCCGACGACCTCAATCGACGGGCGGGCGGATTTGAGCGCAATCGCGATCCCGCTGACCAGCCCGCCCCCGCCGATGGGCACGATCGCCCGCGCCAGATCGGGCACCTGCTCGAGCAACTCGAGTCCGATCGTCCCCTGGCCGGCGATCACGTCCGGATCCTCGAACGGATGCACGAACGCCATCTTCTCGTTTTCGGCGACGCGCTCGTAGGCGGCCTCGAGCGCCTCGTCGACGGTCGCGCCGGCCATGTTCACCTTGGCGCCGAGCGACCGGGCGGCCTCGACCTTCGCGATTGGCGCGCCCTCGGGCATGTACACGAGGCACGGCACGCCGCGCGCCCGAGCGGCGTACGCGACCGCCTGGGCGTGGTTGCCGGCGCTCCCGCAGACGACACCGGCGGCGCATGCGTCGCCGAGCGCCGTGAGCTTCGAGAGCGCGCCCCGCAGCTTGAAGGAGCCCGTCCGCTGGAGGTTCTCGGCCTTGAGCTCGACGGTCCCGCCGCTGCGCTCGCTGAGCGTCCGCGAGCTCAGTACCGGCGTTTCGCGGACGACCCCGGCGATCACTCGGGCGGCGCGGCGGATGTCGTCGGCCGATACGGGCGCGCTCGCATCGAGGGGTCGAGCCGTGTCAGTCAGGGAGCGCCACCACCGCGTCGATCTCCACCAGCGCGCCGCGTGGCAGGCCGGCCACCGCGATCGCGACCCGCGCCGGCGGATCGGATTCAAAGAACGACTCGTACACCTCGTTGACCGAGGCGAACGATGCCATGTCGGTCAGGTACACGGTGAGCCGGACCGCGTCGCCGAGCGTCGCGCCCGCCGCGTCACACACCGCCGCGAGGTTCTCCAGGCAACGGCCCGCCTGGTCGGCCGCGGTCGCTCCGACGAGATCGCCGGTCTTCGGGTCGAGCGGGATCTGGCCGGAGCAGAACAACAGGTCTCCGCCGGCGCGAACGGCGTGGACGTACGGACCTACTGCCTCAGGTGCGCCGGGCGCCCTTATCGACTCGCGGTGTGCTGACAACTGGCTTCCTCCTCGGTGGCACGGTCGACGTAGCGTATTGCGCGAGTCTGCGCTGGGGTAGCCTGACCCCGTGCCGAACCGCCTCGGGGGCGAAAGCTCGCCGTACCTGCTCCAGCACAAGGACAATCCCGTGGACTGGGAGCCGTGGGGAGACGAGGCGCTCTCGCGCGCCCGCGACGAGGACCGCCCGCTGCTCGTCTCGATCGGCTACTCGGCGTGCCACTGGTGCCACGTGATGGCGCACGAGTCATTCGAGGACCAGCACATCGCTCAGCTCATGAACGAGCGGTTCGTGTGCGTCAAGGTCGACCGCGAGGAGCGTCCCGACATCGACGCGATCTGCATGGAGGCTTGCCAGGCGATCACCGGCCACGGCGGCTGGCCGCTGAACGCGTTCCTGACCCCGGACGGGGTGCCGTTCTATGCCGGGACGTACTTCCCGCCCGAGTCCCGGCACGGCCTGCCGAGCTGGCGGATGGTGCTCGACGGGGTGTCCGAGGCCTGGTCCGAGCGGCGCGATCAGATCACTCGGCAGGGAGGGCAGATGGTGGAGGCGCTGAGCGCGACCGCGAGGCTCGAGCCGTCGATGGAGCCCATCACTCAGGATCTGGTGCGGGAAGCGCTGGTCGCGTTGTGGGGCACCTATGACCGCTCGAGCGGCGGATTCGGGCGAGCCCCGAAGTTTCCCCAGGCGTCGGTGATCGAGCTTCTGCTGGCGCGGAGCGAGCATGAGATGTCGCTCGGGACGCTCGAGGCGATGGCCCGCGGCGGGATCTATGACCAGGTCGGCGGCGGGTTCGCGCGTTACTCGGTCGACGCCACCTGGACCGTCCCGCACTTCGAGAAGATGCTCTATGACAACGCGTTGCTGGCCCGCGCCTATCTGCACGGCTGGCAGGTCTCGGGCAACGAGCGCTTCCGGGACGTGTGCTGTGAGACGCTCGATTGGGCGCTTCGCGAGATGCGCGGTGCCGAGGGTGGCTTCTGCTCTGCGCTCGACGCGGACTCAGACGGCGTCGAGGGAAAGTTCTACGTGTGGACGGTCGACGAGCTGCGATCGGTGCTCGGTCCGGCGGGGCTCGCCGAGGAGGCGATCGCGTACTTCGGCGCGACCGAGCGCGGCAACTTCGAGGGCGCCGGCCAGAACGTGCTGGAGGCGCGCGGGCCCGAGCCGTCTGACCTTCCCAAGATCCGGCGGCTGCTGCTCGAGGCGCGGTCGGCTCGCGTCCGCCCCGGACTCGACGACAAGCGACTGACCTCCTGGAACGCGTTGATGATCTCCGCGCTCGCCGGCGCGGGCGCGGTGCTCGAGCGCGAGGACTACCTCGGTGCCGCCGTCCGGTGCGCATCGTTCGTGCTGAATGACCTGCGTGACGCGGACGGGCGCCTGCTGCGAAGTTGGAAGGACGGCCGCGCGCGGGTCGACGGCTACCTCGAGGACCACGCGTTCCTCCTCGAGGCGCTGGTCTCGTGCTACGAGGCGACGGGCGACCCGACCTGGTACGGCGAGGCGACCGCGCTCGCCGACGTGATGATTGACCGCTTCGAGGACCCCGAGCGCGGCGGCTTCTTCACGACCGCCTCAGACCACGAGCGGCTCGCCGCCCGGCGCAAGGACCTCGAGGACTCGCCGATCCCGTCGGGTAACTCGGCGGCCGCGTTTGGCCTACTGCGGCTCGCCGCGCTGTCCGGCGAGGGGCGCTACGAGCGCCACGCGCTCGGCGTGCTCCGTCTGCTGTTCCCATTGGCCGCGCGCCATCCGGGCGCCTTCGGGCACCTGCTCGGCGCGGCCGACTTCTACCTGGCGCCGGTCAAGGAGGTGGCGATCGTGGGGCCATCGACCGGGACCGGGGAGCTGCTACGGGTCGTCCGGGGGGCATTTCGGCCACACCTGGTGCTCGCCACCGGGGAGGCCGACGGCGTGCCGCTGCTCGAGGGCCGCGGGCCGGTCGACGGCCACGCCGCGGCGTACGTGTGCGAGCGGTTCGTGTGCCAGGCCCCGGTGACCAGCCCCGAGGAGCTCGTGGCGGCGCTGAGTTAGCCTCGCGGCATCGGGTAGCTACTGGGCATGCCTTCTGCCCAGATCAGCGTCGAACGAGAGGCGAGGAACGTCGGGCGCGAATCCGTGGAGGCCGAGCGGTCACGGCCGTTCCGGGCGCTCGTCCGTGCCGGCTTCGTCGCGCGGGGCGTCACGTACGGGGTGATCGGCGCGATCGCGCTGGCGCTCGCGGCGGGCGCGGGCGCCGCGCCCGCCGCGCCGGACCAGCAGGGAGCGCTCGCGCTCATCGCCGGCGCGCCGCTTGGTCGCGTGGCGCTCGTCGTGGTGTGCGTCGGGTTGCTGGCCTATGCGCTCTGGAAGCTGAGTCAGGCCGTATTCGGTCATGGTCCGGAGGGTGGCGGCAGCCCCGAGTTGAAGGACCGCATCTCGAACGCCGCCGGCGGCCTCGTCTACATCGGCCTGTTCGCGATCGCCGTCCGGATCCTGCTCGACGGCTCGTCGGGTGGCGGCGGATCAGGCAGCTCGGGCGGCGCCAGCAGCCCATCCCGGGCGACCGCCGGCGTCCTCGGCTGGCCCGGTGGCTCGGTGATCGTCGCGATCGCCGGAGGCGTCTTCATCGCGATCTGCCTCTACCAGATCTACGACGCGGTCCGCGGCGGGTTCGCCGAGAGCGCCAAGCTCGGCGAGATGAGCGAGCGCGAGCGGCGCACGTATATGGCAGTCGGGCGGGTCGGGCTCACGGCCCGGTCGCTCGTGTTCGGGATCGTCGGGTATTTCCTGCTGCGCGCCGGCATCTCGTATGACCCGCATGACGCCGTAGGGGTCGACGGCGTGCTCGCACGGGTGCACCGCGAGCCGCTCGGGCCGGTCCTGCTGGCGCTGGTCGCAGCGGGACTGCTCGTGTTCGCGTGCTACTCGCTGTTCGAGGCGCGCTATCGCCGGCTATAGCACCGGGAGGTAGCGCTCGAGCTCCCACGGGGTCACCTGGACCCGGTAGTCCTCCCACTCCTGGCGCTTGATCTCGATGTAACGGTTGAACATGTGCTCGCCGAGCGAGCGCAGGACCAGCTCCGACTGGGCGGTGAGCTCGATCGCCTCGCCAAGCGTGGCCGGTAGCTGCTCGATCCCGAGCCGGCGGCGCTCCTCGGAGGACAGGTGGTAGAGATTCGTCTCCATTGGATCGGGCAGCTCGTAGCGGTGCTCGATCCCCTCGAGGCCGGCCTGGAGCAGAACGGCGAACGTCAGGTACGGGTTACAGGCCGGGTCCGGGCAGCGCAGCTCCATCCGGGTCGCGCGCTCGTTGCCGGGGTGGTACATGGGGATGCGCACGAGCGCGGAGCGGTTGCGCCGGGACCAAGCGATGTACACGGGCGCCTCGTAACCGGGGACTAGGCGCTTGTACGAGTTGACCCACTGGGCGAAGATCGAGCAGATCTCCCGTGCGTGCCGGAGTTGGCCGGCGATGAAGGCCTTGCCGATGTCGGACAGGTAGTACGGGTCGTCGGGGTCGAAGAACGCGTTCTGCTCGCCCCGGAACAGCGACTGGTGAGTGTGCATCCCGGAGCCGTTCTTGCCGAACAGCGGCTTGGGCATGAACGTCGCGTGCAGGCCGTACTTCATCGCGTATTCCTTGACCGTGATCCGGTAGGTCATGCAGTCGTCGGCCATCTTCAACGCGTCTGAGTAGCGCATGTCGATCTCGTGCTGGCTCGGCCCGACCTCGTGGTGGGCGTATTCAGTGGGGATGCCGAGCTGCTCGAGCGCGAGCACGGTCTCGCGGCGCAAGTCCGAGCCGGCGTCGAGTGTGGTCAAGTCGAAGTAGCCGCCCTCGTCGAGCACCTCGGTCGAATTCGGGCTCTTGAAGTAGAAGTATTCGAGCTCGGGGCCGACGTTGTAGTGGTCGAATCCCATCGCCTTGGCCCGCTCGACCGCGCGCCGCAGCACATGCCGCGGGTCACCCTCGTACGGTGTGCGCTCGGGCGTGAGGATGTCGCAGAACATGCGCGCCACCCCCTGCTCCTCCGGGCGCCACGGCAGGATCCGGAACGTGGTGGGGTCGGGCATCGCGATCATGTCCGACTCCTCGATCGGGTTGAACCCGGTGATCGACGACCCATCGAACCCCATCCCGCCCTCGAACGCGTCGGTCAGCTCGGTGGCGTTGATCGAGAACGCCTTCAGCTGACCGAGGATGTCGGTGAACCAGAGCCGGATGAAGCGGATGTCGCGCTCCTGAACGATCGCGCGAACGTCGTCCTGGGTGAGCGGGGAAGCCGTTGTCGCCATCGAGCGGCGAACGTTACTGGCTGTCAGGGCGTCAGAGACGGCCAGAGAGCTGCCGCTCGCCGAGCCAGCGGGTGGCCCATCGCTGTATCTCGGCGAGCGCCGGCCCGAGCTCACGCCCCATTTGGGAGAGCTCGTACTCGACCCGGAGCGGCGGGCCGGCGATCACGGTTCGCTCGACCATGCCACGCCGCTCCAGCTCCTTCATCCGTTCGGACAGCAGGCGGTCGGACAGCTCGGGGACGGCCTGGGCGATCTCGGAGAAGCGCAGCGCGCCGTCCATCAGCACGGCAAGGATCGCTCCGGTCCACCGGCGCCCGACAAGCTCTACCGCCTCGTGGTAAAGGGGACAACAACTTGTCGAGCGAATATCGCCGCGATCAGACTCGGCCGTGTCCTCGGGCGCTCCCATCTTGCGTCGCCGTAGAGCTTAGTGCTTACGCTGCCTGCAACGCCCGCGACGCCTCACTCGAGCCGTCGACGGGCACCTCCCCAGCGACGTTCACCATCGCGGTGAACCCCTCGAGGGAGACCGTTGCAATCGCCTCCAGGATCTGCTCGTCGTCCCAGCCGGCCTCACGCGCCTCCTCGTGGAGGTGCATCGGCGCGCGGCCGCGCTCCTCGAGCAAGGCATGTAGGTACCGGAGCAAGGCCGCCTCACGCTGGTCCTTCGAGTTGAATTGCCGCGCGAGCGCGACCTCGTCGAGCGCCAGCCCGGCGGCCCGCGCGGTCCGCGAGTGCATCGCGATGCCGGGCTCGGACTGGTAATACTCGGCGACGGCCAGCGCGATCCGCTCGAGCGTTGGCAGCGTCAACTTGCCGTGGCGCAGCTCCGAGCGGAAGCGAGCATAAGCCCGCAGCGCGGCCGGCGAACCCGCGAGCACGCCCAGGAAGTTAGGGAGCTGCCCGCCCGTCGCGAGAGCGCCTCGCAGGACGGGGACCGACCCCTCGGGTGCGGTCAGGTCGTCGTGTATCTGAAATCGGCTCATCGAAGTTTTCATAGTTGACCACCAGTAGGTCCGGGGGGCTGATGGGGCAGCGCGGCCCTTCACTTTCGAGACTTGCTTACGCGAAATAAGTTTAGATACGCCCCGCCGCGCGCACAAGTGGGGGACGCACCACTTTTTGAGCGGCCGGGCCTCCGGCGAATCGCCCGCGCCAACGAAGTCTCTACCGGTTATATACGCGGACCCATAAAGACTGGATCAGCCGCGGATGCGAGGCGCGTAAGCGCTGACGCTCAGTGCGCCAGGTGTGCGAGTGCGGCCGCGTGCGCGCTGGTGGCGGCGACGAGAATCAGCAGCAGGCCCAGCACAACGGCCCACATCGCCGCCCGGTCGGGCTTGAAGCCCTCCCGTTCGTGACGGCGCAGCGTCGGGAAGCCCTCGCGTTCGTGACGGCGGGGAATCGGCCGGGCAACCGGGAGGTTGCGCTCGGCTCCGCGGCCGGTGATCTGGACGGTCCTGCGGCCGTTGGCGGCGCGCGGCGCCCAGGTCACGGGGCGCTCGAGCCCGAGATCGGAGTCGTGCTCTGGCGAGAACGGCACGGCCGGCGGCGCGGGTTCGGCGATCGTGGCGGCGCGGAACTCCCGGAAGGCCTCGCTATCGAGCTCCTCCCACCACGGAGCAACGTTCCGACGCTGACGGTGCGCGGAAGCGCCAGCTTGGGGCAATTCTCCGACCTCTTTCTCGTACTTACGGGGTTAGCTGACGGACGAGCACGATTCGCCCCAACAACTTGGTTCCCCCGCTCCCAGCGCTCCAGTGTCGAGCGGCGCGGGATTCAGATTTCGGGCGCGATCCTAACAGCGGGAACGGACGGAACGCTCTCTCACCCTTGACCATTTCCGCGCAAGATGCGGGCTGGTTGTGCGGCCAAGGTGCACCGCCGGACAGCTGTGCGGGACGGCATTACTCGTTGCCGGCGACCTTGCTCACGAACTTCGCGACGTCCGTGGCATCGACGCCCTGCACGACCATCGCCGGCATTGTCCCCTCACCGAGGCACGCCTCCTGGCTGCCCTTGGGCGGATTCTGTAGGCATCCGTACTGGATCGTGTGCAGGACCAGCGCCTCGGTGGGCTGGATCACATCGAGGTTCGGTCCGACCTTGCCCACCGCGTTCGCGGCAGCCAGCGTGTGGCATAGCCCGCAGTGCTGGCCGAACAGCTCGCGCCCGTGCTTCTCGGCCTGGGTCAGCTCGCTGGTCCCGACCTTCGCGTTGGCGTTGTTGCGGTTTCCGAACTGGATCAACACCGGGATCGCGACACCGAAGGCGATGTAGATGATGGCCAGCGTCCAGCCGATCGCCCGGCGCCCGCGGTACCCCGGTTCCCGCCCGCCGCGGATGCGGCCGGTGCGGGTGCCAAGGTAGAACACACCGAGGCCGAGCACGACCCAGAATGCGGCAAACAACAGGACGGCGAGCACGGAGCGGGACCTTACCGCGCCGACCCGGCGAACGGATCACAGGGTGGGTCACCGGCGCCGTCCCGACGCGAAGCTCATAACCGGCGGAGCGACCGCTCTGAAGTCCTCGGCATCGGTCTCCCGAGAGGTTCTCTGCTCCGCCAGCCCCCGGCGCACCTGCTCGTCGAGCATCGAGAAGTCCTTGATCTCGGCGACCAGATGATCGGGAGCCGAGATCGGCTGGACCCGATCGACCAGGATGTTGATCGCGCCGCCCGCCGCCGGGTGCCGCTCCAACTTGCCCTCGGCGACCATCAGCGGCTCGGTCCTCACGGTCAGCCGGTGGCGCTCGTACACAGGGGCGGGGACGATCAGGTTGATGGTCCCGAACTCGTCTTCGAGCAGCACGAACACGATCCCGTTGGCGGTGCCGGGACGTTGACGCGCCACCACCAGCCCGCCCACCTTGAGCCGGGTGCCATGGCGCAGCTCCGCGAGCTCGCGGCTCGTGGCCATGCCGTCGGGCAGCCGGTCCCTGAGCAGCGCCAGCGGATGCGAGTGGGCGGTCAGCCCGATCGTGCCGTAATCGGCGAGCATCGATTCCCACGGCGTGAGCGCTCGCAGCTCCGGTGGCGCCGGCAGATCCAGCGGAAGCGCCAGCTGGACCCCACCGGGTACCCTTGTCCCCGGCGTCGCCACGCCGAGCTGCCACAGCGCGATGCGGCGCTCCGAACCCGGCGCCGCATCGGTCACGAGCGAGTCGCACGCTCCCGACCAGGCGAGCATCTCCAGCGAGGATGCGCTCGAGCTCGCCCGCGAGGCGAGATCGGCCAGCGTGCGAAACCGCCCCCCGGCCTCCCGCACCGCGACCAGCTCGGACACCTCCTGCTCGGTGACGCCCCGGACGTAGCGCAGACCGATGCGAACTTTGAGGGCGTCGCCCCCTTCGATCCCACAGTCGGCGTCACTCTCGTTCACATCTGCGGGCAGCACCTCGATTCCCCGCCGCTGGGCCTCGTGGACGAGCGCATCGGGTGGGTAGAAGCCCATCGGCTGCTCGTTCAGCAACGAGCACAGGAACTCGGGCCCGTAATGGACGCGCAGCCATGCCGACTGGTAGGCGAGCAGACCGAAGGCGGCTCCGTGGGCCTTCGGGAAGCCGAAGCCCGAGAAGCCACGGACCATCGAGAACACCCGCTCCGCGCTCTCCTCGTCGACTCCGTGCTTGCGGCGTGCGCCGGCGACGAAGCGCCTGTGGTACGCCTCGATCGCCGCGTCCGAGCGCTTGCGGCTCATCGCCCGTCGCAGCCCCTCCGCCTCACCGGGCGAGAACCCGGCGAACGCGATCGCCACCTCGATCACCTGGTCCTGGAAGATGATCGACCCGAGCGTTTCGCGCAGTGCCGGCTCGAGCGACGGATGGTCGTAGGGGACCTCGTAGCCGGGATCGACGCGCAGGCGCTGGCGGCGCTCGATGTACGGGTTGACCGCGCCTCCCTGGATCGGACCCGGCCGCACGATCGCGACCTGGATCGTGATGTCCTTCAGGTTCTCCGGCCGGGTGCGGTACAGCGACTGCATCTGCGCCCGGCTCTCGATCTGAAAGACCCCGGTCGTCTCAGCGCTCTGGATGCACTCGTAGGTGGCCGGATCGTCGTACGGGATCCGGCTCAGGTCGATCTGCGCGCCGCCGCGAGTGCGCGCGATCATCTCGACCGCCCGTTCGACCGCCGACAGCATCCCGAGCCCGAGCAGATCGATCTTCAGGAACCCCGCATCCGAGCACGAGTCCTTGTCCCACTGGACGATCTGCCTGCCTTCCATCGCCGCGGGCACGATCGGGCAGCAGTCGAGCAGCGGACGTGTGGCGACGATCATCCCGCCAGAGTGCTGACTCAGATGACGCGGAAGTCCGTGGGCCTCTGCGGCCAGGCGCGCGAGCCACGCCCATCGCCCCGTCGTACCCCGCCGCCCGTCTTCATTGCCCGCGCGGCGGGGCTCGAGCCCGAACGCGGACGCGATGTCCTTATCCACCTCTTTCGCGTCCCAGCCCTCGCTGCCCCGAGCCACGCGCTCGATCTCACCCGGCGGTAGCCCCAGGGCCTTGCCCAGCTCCCGGATCGCGCCGCGAGCGCGGTACGTCGGGAACGCCGCCACCAGCGCCGAGCGATCGTGTCCGTAGCGCTCGTGGACTCGCGGGATCAGCTTCTCCCTGATGTCGCGCGGGAAGTCAAGGTCGATGTCGGGCAGCGAGGTCAGCTCCTCGTTCAGGAACCGGCCGATAAGCAGGTCGTTGGCGATCGGGTCGACGTGCGAGAGACCGGTCAGGAAACAGACGATCGACGACACGCTCGAGCCGCGGCCCCGCCCGGGAGGCAGCAGGCCGCGGACGCTGTCGGGCCCGCGCACTTCAAGCGCCACCTCCCTGGCGAGCTCCAGCATGTCATGGTGGAGCAGGAAGAACCCGGGCAGACCGAGCCTCTCGATGATCCGAAGCTCCTGCTCAAGGCGGGCGATGGCGCTCATGCGCACCTCGCCCGCATCCTCGTACCGATCGCCCAGGCGCTCCTGACACAGCTCGGAAAGCTTGCGCATCGCCGCCGCGTCCTCCGACCCCGGATACCGATACCCAAGGTCGCTGGTCAGATCGAACCGCAGCCGTTCCGCCAGCACCAACGTTTCCGCGACCGCCTCGGGATGGTCGGGAAAGCGCCTCGCCATCGCCGCCGGCGAGGCGAGCACATGGCTGAAGTTTCCTCGCCGCTCGGGCTCTGAGGCATCGAGCGTGGAGTGCAGACGCACCGCCACCAGCGCGTCCTGAAGTGGGGCTCGCGAGCGAGCGTGCGCATGCACGTTCCCGGTGGCTACACACGGGACGCCGAGCCGGGCCGCGACTCGCGCCAGACCTCGGTTGCGTGCACGATCGTCGCGCAGGAACGGACGCTGGAGCTCGATTCGGAGACGATCGGGTCCGAACGCATCGAGCAGGCGCCTGAGCGTGAACTCGTCGTGCACTCCCCGCAGCGCGCAACCGCTCAGGCAGATCAGGCCTTCGGCGTGATCGATTACGTCCGCCGCCTCGACGAACGCCTGCGCGGGTGGCCCCGGCTTCTCTCGCGTGTGCTCGTGCGCGCGAGTGAGAATGCGGCAGAGGCTGGACCAGCCGGCTGCGTCCTGAACGAGCAATGTCAGATGCCGCCCGTCGGAGAGGTCGATCTCGGCGCCGTGGATCGGGCGCAATCCAAGCGCCTTCGCGGAGACCGCGAACTCCATCGAGCCCGAGACCGAGTTGTGGTCAGTCAGGGCGACCGCCTCGTAGCCCAGCTCGACCGCGGCGGGGACGATCTCGTCGGGGAGCGAGGCGCCGTCGAGGAACGAGAAGGCCGAATGACAGTGGAGCTCGACGTACGACACTAGAACACATGTTCGCATCCGCCGCGGATGGTGCAATGCTCCGCGGATGGGATCGACCGGCGTTGCTAGGGTGGCCCGATGAAGGAGCGAGATCGTCGTCAATCGTGGCGCGCGACCCGCCGCGAGCTGGCGAAGACGATGTCGCGCCGGGGCCGGAAGTGGATCAGGGAAGTGTGGGCTGCGAGCGCGCGCACGGCCGCCGCACTCGAGCGCCTCAGCCCAGTGACCACGCCACTCGGTCGCAGGCTCGTCGAGAGCTACGCAGCCCGGGAGCAAGCCGACAGCGCGGAGATGTACCGGGCGCTGAGCGTCGCGCTCGCGTACGGGTATGCGGTCCGCACGGTCATTGTCGAGCCGACCGACCAGCCGCGTCTGAAGCCATCGGCGTTCCAGCTGAGTGCGCAGACCGATGTCGATCGGCTCGCGAACGACGAGGCGATGCCCAAGCGGCTCCTCGATCCCGTGCGGAGCATCGCCTCTTCAGACCAGTTCGACTCCGTCATGACGCTGCCACCCACGGTCTGGAATGGGTTCGTGGCGACGGCGACGATGAGGCTGCAGCGCCAGTTCACGAACTCGAACAAGGCGAAACTCACGTGGCGTGAGCTGAGCCGCGAGCGGATCGAGAAGATGCTCCGGTACGGGTATGCCCTGCGCTGCCTCGACGAGGCGATCGATGCCGAGCCGGAGCTGCGGGTCCCCGACTCCGACTCCGACACCGGTACCGACGCGGACCCGGTGGCCGAGGGCCTCGATACCGCTAGCCAGCCTCGAGCAGCGCGCGGAGGTTGATCGCGGCCGCCATCGCGCGGTAACCGGCCGCGTTCGGGTGCAGGTGGTCACCACTGTCGTAGGCGCGGTCGAGTCGTTCGGGATCCCGGCGATCCGCGACCGCGGCGGCGAAATCGATCACGCCGTCGAACGCACCACTCGTCCGGATCCAGTTGTTCACCGCTTCGCGCTTCGCCTCGCCCGCCGGCGTCCAGTAGCGCGCGCCCTCGAACGGGGTCAGCGTCGCGCCGAAGATCTTCAGCCCGGCGGTGTGGGCGAGCGTGATGATCCGCTCGTAGCCCTCGACGATCTGGAGCGCGGACACGTTCGTGTGCGGCGCCGTCAGCGGGCCGCGGTTCTGGCTGTACCCGATGTCGTTGATTCCTTCGAGCAGGACCACGTCGCGGGCGCCGGGCTGATCGCGGACGTCGGGCACAAACCGAGCGATAGCGTTGACGCCGCAACACAGCGCGTCGTTGAGGACCCGGTTGCCGCCAATTCCTTCATCGACGACGGCGAGCGTGGACCCAGACAGAGCGTTCAAGCGGCGCTCGAGGTCGTTTGGCCAGCGCTCGTTCTTGCCGAATGCAGACCCGACGCCGTCGGTGATCGAGTCGCCCAGCGCGATCACCGATCCGAGCGTGCGGCGCGAGCCGAGCACATCAACCCCGTCGAGGAAATACCAGGAGCCGGTGCGGACCTTGAACGGGTGGCCGCCGCCGGCGACGTGCGCTCCAGTCGCCACGTAGTTGAGCTGCTCGGCGTCCGCATGCTGGGTGGCGGGGCCGGTTGGCAGCGGGAGGTACAAGCTGATCGCCAGACGGGTCGCGGGCGGGACTTCCAGTGGCGAGGCATCGCTGGTCACCTCGCCACCGGGCGGGATCAGCACCGATCGCCGGCCGCCGAAGTACAGCGCGTGGGACGTGCCCGCGACCGTGCTCGGGCCACTGTGGTCGATCGCGACGGCCGCCAATCCGACCCGGAGCGGCCCGCTGCCGAATGCATTCGTGAGCCGCACCCTGACCCTGGCGCCGCCGGCGCTGGTGAGCACGATCTCGCGGATCGTGACGTTCCGGAAGCCGGCTCGCGACAGGTTGCCGCCGGTCGCGGCCTGGGGGCTCGCCCCCCACGTTGCGATCCAGTGGCTGCCCACCGGCACCGGCACCGGCGTTGCGGCGGCCGGGGGGTCGGGATCGAAGACCGTCCCCGCGATCCTGATCAGCACGAACAGCGCCACCGGTGCCCAGAGGTATCGACGCACTCTGGGGGAAAGTAACGTCGCGGTCAGCCGACCAGTTTTCGGACCTCGGGCCGGCGGTCAGCATGCCGACAGCGCGGCGCCGATCAGCGGTCAGCCCATCAGCTTGCGGACCTCGCCGAGAACGCGCGGTTCGAGCAGCTCGCTGCAGTAGGCGCTGAAGTGGACGCCATCGAATCGGCACAGCTGCCCGTTGACCTTCGCGTCGTAGTGGCCACCGGGCGAGACCGTCTGGTCGATGTTGAGCACCGACACCGTCGAGGGATCGCGCCGAGCCGCCTCCTGGAGCATCGAGTTGATCAGCGCGCGCCGGGCGGGATCGGCAGCCGGCGCCGGCGAGCCGTCGGGCTCGTTGGGCGGGCTCGTATACGGAATCGACAGGAACAGGACCTTCCTGCCGTCGGCCGCCATCAGCGTCACGAACCGGTTGATCTGGTTTTGGACGTGGGCGTCGAACGCAGGCTGACCGAGGTGAACTACGTGCCCGTTGATCTTCCAGTTGAGCTGGTCCCTGTACCCGAGCTCGACGACGACCATCTTCGCGCCCGTTGCGCCGGCTTCCTTGGCCCAGTCCTGCGCCGCGTCCTGACACCCGGCCGACTGGGCCTCCCAGGTGCCGTCTACGTCGAGCTCGCCCTGCGTCGTGAACGCACATCCCAGCCGTGCGGCGTTCGCGAGCTCGACGCCGTAGCGCTCCTCGTTGCCGAGCCACGGCACGCCGAGCGTGAACGCGAGCGAGTCGCCGACCAGCAGCACCCGCTTGGGCGGGCAGGTCGTGAACGTCTTCTGCCCTGAGCCGCTCCAGGTCAGCTTGTGGTACCCGAGGGCCGTGTAGACGAACTGCGTCTCCTTGCTCCCAGGCACGGGCGCGACGCCGTAGTCCGGCGCGTCTTTCAGCGCGACCGTGCACGGCGAGTCGTTGCCGCGGAGCCGCGGCGGGGGCTGAGGCAGGGTCGCCGCGGCGGGAATGCCCGCCGGCAACTGGTCGGCCGCCGAGGCGAGCAGCAGCGCCGCCACCGCGCCACCGGCCGCGAGCGGCGCCAGCGCCCGCACCACCCACGTGGGGCGCCGGCGCTGTCGGATCGGCTGCTCGATCAGGAAATACGACGCCGTGCTCACCGCCAGCGTGACCGCCAGCCGCACGAGCAATAGCGCGGTGCCGCTGACCCCGATCGCCGTGGCGCTCAGCCACAGGAACAGCGGGAAATGCCAGAGGTACAGGCCGTAGGAGATCTTTCCGAGCGCGCGCAGCGGGCGGACCGCGAGCGCTCGCGCCGCGAGCGACGCCGGTAACGCCACGGCGGCCAGGATCAGCAGCACGACCGCCACGTCGAGGCCGAGCAGTCCGTACGGGTAGAGCCAGCCGTCCGAGCCGCCGACCAACGCGGCTGCCGCGAGCACGCCGGCGAAGGCGAGCAGCGCGGCGGGCCCGAGTGCGCGTCCCGGTCCCGGGGACGGGCTCGGGACGGCGGTCGTCGCGCCGACGGCCGATTCCGCGCTGTCTCTGCTCGCGCGCCAGATCGTGCCCGCGCGCAAGATCGCGACGCCGATCGCCAGCGACGCGCCGATCAGCAGGCTGGCCGCTCTGGTGTCGGTCCCGTAGTAGACGCGGTCGAGGTTCCGGCCGGCGTCGAACAGCGACCCCATGTCGACAGCCGACGCGACTACGCCGGCGACGGTCACGCCGAGCAATACGAAGAGCGGGCGCCGGCTCTCGGGGCTCCGCCCGAGCCGCGTCGCGAGCCACAGTACTCCGCCGAGCAGGATCGGCCACAGCAGGTAGAACTGTTCCTCGATCGCGAGCGACCACGTGTGCTCGAGCGGCGACACCGGCCCGCTGGTGGCAAAGTAGCTCGCTCCGGCCGCGATCTGATGCCAGTTGCTGTAGTAGGTCAGCGCCGAGATGCCGTCTCCCTTCAGCCCGGGAATCGCCTGCGAGGAGCCCGCCGCGGCGTAGTAGAGCCCGATCACCGCGACCAGACAGAACAGCGCCGGCAACAGACGGCGGGCCCGGCGGGCCCAGAACGCTCCCAGGGAGATCGCGCCCGACCTTCCCCACTCGGCGAGCAGCAGCGAGGTGATCAGGAAGCCCGACAGGACGAAGAACACCTCGACCCCGAGGAACCCGCCCTTAGCCCACGTGACGCCGCCGTGGTACAGAAGCACGGCGGCCACCGCGATCCCCCGGAGTCCGTCGAGTCCGCCCCAGTGGGCCAGCTCGACCCGCCCGCGGCGGTTCCGTTCGACCCGCCCACGACGGATCCGCTCGACCCGGTCGCGAACGTTCCGCTCGACCCGGTCGCGAATGCTCCGCTCGACCCGACGGCGGAGGTTCCGGTCGACCGCGCCGCCGATGGGCCAGTCGACCCGACGGCGGAGCCGCAGGCCGAGCGGCCTGCGAGGACTCGGACCGAGCCATGCGCGACCCGACCCGGGTTCGGTTAGTTCCCTGCTCACCAAACGAGTGGTACCCGTCTGGGCGTAGCGCGAGCGTAAATCAGTTCGCGCCCTGACTACCCAGCGCCGATTCAGCTTAGCCCTTGACAACTTATTAGTGGCTGCTAATCTTCGTCGCAGTTAGCACTCACTAAGAAGCACCGGAGGAGCCCATGCCGAAGACAACAAGCCAAAGCCGCAGGATCTGGACACTCGTGATCGTCTCGCTCGGCCTGTTCATGACCGTGCTCGACAACCTCGTCGTGAACGTGGCGCTTCCGAGCATCCACCGCGACCTCGGGGCCTCGATCCAGACGCTCGAGTGGACGGTCAACGCATACGTGCTCGCATTCGCGGTGCTGCTGCTCACCGGGTCCGCGCTCGGCGATCGGTTCGGGCGCAAGCGCATGTTCATGATCGGGATCTCGGTGTTCACCGCTGGATCCGCGGCCGCAGCGCTCTCCCCTTCGATCGGCTTCCTGATCGCCGCCCGCGCCCTCCAGGGAGTCGGCGCCGCGATCGTCACCCCCCTGACCCTGACCCTGCTGGCCGAGGCATTCCCGCCCGAGCAGCGCGGGCTCGCCCTCGGCGTGTGGTCTGCGATCAGCGGCATCGGCGTCGCGGCGGGGCCGCTCGTCGGTGGGGCGCTCACCCAGGCCGCCTCCTGGCACCTGATCTTCTGGGTCAACGTCCCGATCGGCCTCGCCCTGGTCCCGCTCGCCGGCTCTCGCCTCTCCGAGAGCTTTGGATCGGTCAAGCACCTCGACGTCCCCGGGGTCGTCCTCGCCTCGGCCGGGCTGTTCGGGATCGTGTTCGGCCTCGTGCGCTCGCAGTCGCTCGGCTGGGGCAGCACCGAGGTCGTGATCTCGCTGGCCGTCGGCGTCGCGCTCGTGCTGGCGTTCATCGCCCAGGAGCTGCGGAGCGACGAGCCGATGCTGCCGATGGAGTTCTTCGCCAACCGTGGCTTCGCGGTCACGAACGCGGTGTCGCTGGCGATGTACTTCGGGATGTTCGGCTCGATCTTCTTCCTGAGCCAGTTCCTCCAGAACGTCCTGCACAACACGCCGCTCGAGGCGGGCGTGAAGCTGCTGGTCTGGACCGGCGCGGTGATGGTCGTGGCGCCGGTGGCGGGCTTCCTGTCCGAGCGTGTCGGCAGCCGGCTGTTCATGATTGCCGGGCTCGCGCTGCAGGCGATCGCGCTCGGCTGGATGGCGAGCGTGGCGAGCGTCGACACGAGCTACGCGAGCCTCGTGATCCCGTTCGCGCTGGCCGGAAGCGGCATGGCACTCGTGTTCGCGCCCTCGGCCAACGCGGTGCTGGCATCGGTGCGGACCTCGCAAGCCGGACAGGCGTCCGGGGCCACCAACGCGATCCGCGAGCTCGGTGGCGTACTCGGCATCGCGGTGCTCGCCACCGTGTTCACGAGCCACGGCAGCTACCTGTCGCCCGAGAGCTACGTCGCCGGCCTGACCCCGGCGCTGTGGGTAGGTGCGGCCGTGCTGGCCGCCGGTGCGTTGATCGCGACGGTGTTCCCGTTCAACACTCGCGCCTCGGCGTCCGCGCACGCGGCCGAGGAAGCGGCGGCCGGACAGGCGTACCGCGGAGAGCTCGCTGGTCAGACCGTCTGATCGTGCCCTAGGATCGAGGACCACACCGTGACCACCACACCAGCAGCCAACCAGAAGACAACCCGCCAGCGCGTCCCGGCTGCCGAGCGCCGGGACGCGCTCATTGACGCCGCCGTGCACGAGTTTGCGCACGGCGGCCTGCACGGTACGCCGGTCGATCGGATCGCTCGCCAGGTCGGAGTCGCGCAGCCGTACGTGTTCAGCCTGTTCGGCTCCAAGCGAGAGCTGTTCCTGGCCGCCGTGGAGCGGTGCTTTGACCGGGTGGCGAAGCTATTCGCCCGGACGGCGGCCGAGTTCGATCCGGCGACCGCCCCGCCGGACATTGACGTGCTGAAGGCGATGGGCAACGCGTACGTCGACCTGCTCGCCTCCGACCGCGACTACCTGATGCTCCAGCACCAGGCGTACGCGGCCTGCGACGACGAGGTAATCCGCGAACGGGTGCGTGCGTGCTACGCACGGCTCGTCGTCCGCGTCGAGGAGCTGTGCGACGCCGAGCCGGAGCGCATCGACGAGTTCTTCCGCTACGGCATGTGGCTGAACGTCGCCGCCGCAATGGGGGTCGAGGATCTCTCGGTCGGCTGCGAGTGGGTCCAGGCCGAGCAGCAGAGCGCCGAGTAGCGGCTCTCAGTCGGCGAGACGGCGCTCGGGATAGCGCGGAAGACCGTCGTCGGGAACCGGCTCCCACGGAGCGGCGTAGTGCCGGGTTCCAGCCGGGCGTTCGCCGAGGCGCCCGTGCCCGTGCGGCGCTGGCAGCGGGTGCAGTGGCAGTACTGGGCCGAGACCGGCGGCGCGGTGACCTCGAAGCGGACCGCTCCGCAGCCGCACCCTGCCCGTGAGTCGGAAGCTCGTCGCCATGCCCCGAGACTCTAGAAGCTAGAGCGGCGCGGCGACCTTGACAAGCTGGCGGTCCGGAGCGATCCCCCAGCGTTCAGCGACCTGGGCGAGGTGGTCGTCGAGATCCCAACGGTCCGGGCGCTCCTCGCCAGAGTGCTCGGGGCTCGCGCCCTTGAGCGCCATGCAGCCCGTGTTGTCGCCGATCGACCGGATCGCGTCGACATCGTCCGGGGATAGGCGCTGCTCGGCCGGGAGCGCGGCGAGCTCGGCCCGCTTACTCTCGACAGGGCGGGCGCCGGCGCCGATCTCCTGGATCAGCGTCGGCACGACGCAGTCGACCGGCGCGTGGGCGAGGTTCCACTGGCACGCGAGCTGGATCATCGTGAGCCCGGCGCGCTCGGCCACGGGCCGCATCAGCTCGAGCCGCTCGCGGCCCTGCTCGATCCAGCCGGCCGGCCGGAAGCTCCGGTGGTCCTGCCGCGCCAGCTCCTGCCCCGGCATCAGGTCGTCGTAGAACAGACCGCCGTAATCGACCACCCGTGTGATCACCTTCACCTGCGCCGCCGCGGCGGCGTCGAGGCACAGCTCTCCGGGCCAAGGCTCGAGGGGGTTGAGGATGATCATCGCCCAGTCGAGCAGCGCGCCGAAACGCTCCAGACAGTCGATCAGGTCGAGCGTGAAGCCATTGGCGGGACCCGGCGCGACCCCAATCAGGCGCGTCAGCCCGGCGTCGCGCAGCGCCGCCATCCCCTCCCACACCGCCTCGCTCGTGTAACCGGTCCGGTCGGGGTTGTGCAGCAGCAGCAGGTCGAAGCCGTCGATTCCGCACCGCTCGAGGCTGCGTTCGGTCGCCATGCGCAGATAGCCGGCGTAATCCGACGCGCCGCGCAGGCGTGGGTCGGTGAAGCGCGGGAAGCCCTTGGGGCCGTCCCGCTCGCCCGTGTAGAAGTCGTGGCCCACGGCACCGACGACGCACATCTCGCCGCGCCGGCGACCCGCGATCGCACGCCCGAGCATCCGGTCCGCCTCGCCCGCGCCGTACACGTCCGCGGTCATCACGGTCCGGATCGACTCGTCCGGCGTGATCAGCGCGATGAACCGCTCGTCGTCGAGCGTCTCGCCGAAGTGCATGAAGCGTCCGCCGCTCCAGGTGCCGACGGCGACGGGACCGGGATCGAGCGCCGCTATCGATCGGTCAGCCATGAGCCGCAGTTTATGACCGGGGGTCAGCGCTGCCTCCACCACCTCCCCTTCTCGAGGTCGCAGAACACGATCTCGTCGCGACCGCACGTCGTGACGACCTCCCAGTAGCGCCGGCGAAGCGGTCGTTCGGTCCACCAGCGGTCCTCCACCAGCCAAGACTCGCGCACCGAGTCGATGGTCCGGCCGTCGACCGTGATCGGGCAGCCCCCCTCGCCGGCGGTGACCGCGACCCGACTGGGAACGGATAGCCGGCGCGGTCCGGTCACCTCACGCCCCCCTAGCCCTCGAATGGCGTCAGCACCGCGCGCCGCTCGGGAAAGCGCGACTGGGGATCGACTTCGAGCACGCGCAGGGCGGCGTCCGGACCGGCGGCCGCTCGGGTCTGTCGGATGGCCTCGCGCAGGCGTGCCTTGCGGGCCGCGGCCGGATCATCCAGCAGGCTTCGCTGATCGCTCGCGTGCGGTCCGAACCGCTCCACCGCCAGGCGCAGCTGCTGCGCCGGCGCCGGCATCAGTGCCAGCCGCGGGCCGAGCGCGAGCCGCATCCTCACCGGGTCGGCCAGCGCCTCGCGGAACACGACCTGCTCGCGCCAGGTCCCGCCCTGCTCGACGAGCACCGCGGACAGCACGACCGCCCGAAACGTCCGGCCGCGCCGTTCCCGCCGGGCCAGCAGGCGATCGATCAGCAGCCCGAGTGCGCGCTCCAGCTGGATGCCCGATGCCGCCTCCGGGAGCTCGAGCACCTCGCGCAGGAACTCGCTCGCCGGCCGTGGCCGCAACGCGCCGTCGCCACCGCTCGCCAACTCGTGAGCATGCAGGCCGGCTGTGCCGAACCGGTCGGCCAGCGCCGCCGGCGCCAGCGCCGCCAGCTCGCCGAGCGTGCCGATCCCGAGACGTTCGAGCGCCTCTGGCAGGTCGGCCAGCGCCGGGCGGGCGCGCAACAGCGCAACCGGAAGAGGCGCGAGGAACGCACCCGCCTGCTTGCGCCCACCCGAGACGACCACCGGCCGGCGGATCCGGGCGCGAGTCGCGGCTGCCACCGCGGCGAATCTCGACGGCGCCACCCCATAGCGAGCCGGCGTGCGAAGGCTTTTGCGTGCCGCGGCAAGGACGCCCTCGAGACCGCCATGCAACCGCAACAGCCCGCGCACGTCGAAGCAGACGAGCCCCGGTCGCTCGGGCTCGACGGCAGCACCCATCGATTCCAGGCGTACGAGCAGCCGTTCCCAGGAGTCGGCGACGCCGGCGGGATCCGGAGCGACGAGCGTGAGACGGGGGCAGCGCGCCAGCGCCTCCCCGAGGCGCATCCCGGGATGGACGCCGAACGCCTCGGCCGAGAGTGAGACCTCGCCGATCTGCTGCGTTCCGCCCGGCTCCGGCGCGAGCGCCGTGGGCGCCTGCAGCAACTCCGTTCTGCCCTCGGAAGCGACGGTCAGTTGGAAACGGGGAAGGAGGACGCAAGCGATCATGGACGAACACATGTTCGCATGCGGCTCGGATGGACGTGGTTGAGATACGCTCGCGCACATGGCTCCCCCCAATCCACTCGACATCGCCGCCGACGGCATCCGCACACTGCGCGCGTTCGGTCAGCGCATCCCAGGCGCCGGCGACGTGCTCGCCCGCTCGCTCGAGGACGCGGTCAGCGGACGCACGGTGATGATCACCGGCGCGTCGTCGGGGATCGGCAAGGCCGCGGCGCTCGAGATTGGCGAGGCCGGCGGGACGATGCTGCTCGTCGCCAGGCGCGCGGATCAGCTCCAGGATGTCGCGGACGAGATCGAGGAGCTCGGCGGCGTCGCTTACGTGCACACATGCGATCTGACCGACACCGATGACATCGACCGGATGTGTGGGGACGTGCTCGAGCAGCACGAGTCGGTCGACGTGCTCGTCAACAACGCGGGCAAGTCGATCCGCCGCTCGGTCGACCGAGCCTATGACCGCTTCCACGACTACCAGCGGACGATGCAGGTCAATTACTTCGCGCCCGTGAAACTGATCCTCGACCTGCTGCCGGCGATGCGCGAGCACAACTCGGGACACATCATCAACGTCTCGACGATCGGCCTGCAGATGAACACGCCGCGGTTCTCCGCCTATGTCGCCTCGAAGGCGGCGCTCGACGCGTTCGCGCGCTCGATCGGACCGGAGGTGATCGACGACGGCGTCCACATCACGACCGTGTACATGCCGCTCGTGCGCACGCCGATGATCGCGCCGACGAAGATCTACGACCGGTTCCCAACGCTGTCGCCG
>DATJYY010000154.1:0-30290 GCA_035499395.1 Solirubrobacteraceae bacterium | reverse complement strand
GGAGATCGAACAGATGGTCCCCGAAGGCATGGCCGCCTACGGCAAGCTGTGCGGCTGGACCCTCGCCCGCGCGCACGCCCGCAGCGGCGACCGGATCGCGATCGCCGCCTACCTCGGCAACAGCGACACCTTCGACCGCGCGATCGTCGACTTCTCCAAGGCCTACGCCGACCAAAACGAACGCGACTACCAAACCCTCACCAAAGCCGTCAACTCCGGAAAAATCAAAGCCCAAACAGGCCTCTAGTTCACGAAGTTCCAAAGGGGGACACGACGGTGAGTGAGGGTAAGACACCGAATCGCAGGTCGCGCGCCGCACGCCCGCTGTCGGCGATGGGGAGCCTTGCCGCGGCCTCGTTGAAGCCGTTGCGTGAGGGCGCGACGGAGGTGGTGCTCGACAGCCAGTTGTTCCAAAGCCTGTTCGCGGACGCGCTGGACAGCGAGCAGGTTCAGACGGCGCTCACGAGGGCGCTCGAGACCGAGGGCGCCGAGCATGTGGTCGACACGCTCTTCGCGAGCGGGCTCGTCGACGAGTTCGTCGACCGCCTGCTCGCTAGCAAGGCGCTATGGCGCCTCGTCGACGAGATCGCGGCCAGTCCAGCCGTCACCGCGGCGGTGACGCAGCAGAGCCTTGGCTTTGCGGATCAGGTCGGGGGTGAGTTGCGCTCTCGCGCACGCCACGCCGACGACTGGATTCTGCGGAAGGCTCGCCACGATAGGAACGGCCACCGGCCATCGGCGTTCGCGAACAGGTCCGCGCCGCCGGCGGAAGCGGAGGTGAAAGCAGCATCCCCGTCCGCCCAACATCCGGTCGGTCCCGCGCCTACCGCGGTCGTGGCCGGGACGACGCCGGGCGCGGACACCGGCGAGACCGAGCGGCACTACACCGGCATTGTCGCGCGGACGCTCGCGTTCACGTTGGACGCGGGGCTGATCATCATCCCGGCGTTCATCGTGGAGATCGGCGGCAGCTTGATCGTCACCGTGGCCCACCTGCCGAGGAGCTGGAGGAGCGCGATGGTGGCGGTGGGGGCCGTCGCGTTCGCCCTCTGGGCGATGCTGTACTTCGTCGTGTTCTGGTCGACGACTGGTCAGACTCCCGGCGCCCGGATCATGGAGTTTCGGGTCGTGCCGAACGAGGGAGACAAGCTCACACCATGGCGAGCAGTCGTCCGAGCGGTCGGGCTCGTCCTGGCCGCGATTCCGCTGTTCGCTGGGTACCTGCCGGTCGCGTTCGGTCGCAGACGCCGAGGCTTGCAGGACTACCTCGCCCGGACAAGCGTCATCGATGCACCGCAGCTATCGGTGGCCGAGGCCCGGCTGGTCGCGGCGAACGCCGCACAGGCAAAAGCGCGGCTCGTAGTCGGCTCACCTCGATCGCGCGATGCGACGAGTCCCGAGGACGCTCAACCCCCCGGCGAGCCAGACCAGGGCGCTCCGCTCGGCGCACCGGAACGCGGATCCGAGCGGGCCTCATCACCAGTAGAGGCATCGCAGAGCCCATCGGCCTGAGCTGAAAGCCGTGGGGTTCGTCCACCACCTTGGGAGTATCACTGCACACGACCGGGGGTGGGTCCGGACGGTGTCCGGCAGTTCACCATGAGCGTGGAGGCATTCGCCGTCGCCGCACGGGCTCCCCATGCCTTTGCTGCCAGGGGGCTGACGGCGGCCCGCTGACCGCGACGGTGCATGGTCGCGTCGGACCTAACGGGCAAGACATCCGCTGCCCCTCCGAGTACCGGCTCACTGTCGCCCAGGGGCTGCGGACCCCAGCAGCCGACGTCCCTGCGGTTGCCGGCCGTCTGCCGACCGCCTAGAACAACAGAAGGAAGACCAGTGGTGAACCCATGCGTGGCCTCTGGTAGTTACGGGGACAGCTACGCAGCCATGCCGCTCGGGCCGAACAGGCGCTCGCGGATATCGTCACCGGCCGCCGCGATCCCGTCGAGTTCCCAGAGAAAGGTCACAAGCCCGATGTCCGGACGACACACGACGCCGAGTCCGCTGACGCCGCGGGAGCGGAACGCCATCAGCGTCACGAGCATCTTCCACACCAACTCGTCCGCCGCCTCCTGCAACGTCAGACCCTCGGCGGCGAAGAGACAGCCCAGACTCAGCCGGACCCGACCAGCGATCTCATCCACCCGCAGCGTCGGGGCGAACTCGGACATGCGCCTTGATTTTGTACCAACTACCGGATGTCTCGCGAGCCACCAAAACAAGGGATCGTCGGCAGCCGCGTAGCGTCGCCGATTCGACCAGCCGACGCCTTCTTCTTTCTCGGACGATCTCATCGCACAGCCAAAGAAACCGCTGACATCGCGCGCGTCGCCCGGGCCGCCCGCGCACGGCGCCAGAGCCGTGTCGCGGAATGCGCTCAAGGGAACGGCTAGGGAACGAGACACCTCAGAAGGCTGAATTCGGCTGACTTCGACTGACCCACGTGCGGTTCGGACACCCGGTCGGAGGACTCCCAAGATTCCTAGTGTTAGCAGGCAATTCCCCATGTCTATGGGCTTTGCGGTACCGTCGCTCGGACCTGGAGGGGTGGCAGAGCGGTCGAATGCGCTGGTCTTGAAAACCAGAGTCCGTGCAAGCGGACCGCGGGTTCGAATCCCGCCCCCTCCGCTAAAGCACCTGCATCTAGCGCGGTCGCACCCGTCGGTGTGAGTTCTATTGCCGTCTTTGCGAGGCTCCGGCGACCTCGCTAGGATGCCCGCCACCAGGTAGCTCGCTGGTCAGCGAGCACGATTGGTCAGCTGAGCGCGGCCGGCGCGGTAGCTGGTATGCGGATGCGTGGATTGCCCCGACTCCGACTGCGACTCAGAGTTACGACGCTGGCATTGTTCGTGATGCTCGCGGCCCCGACCGGGACTGCCGCGGCGGCTGCGGCACCCCACACCAAGGTCGTTCGCTATCACGGCTACCGGCTTGTCGTACCCGTGTCGTGGCCGGTGTACGACCTCGCAGCGGAACCGGCGGTTTGCGTGCGGTTCAACCGCCACGCCGTGTATCTAGGCCAGCCGAGCGCCCGTCAACGTTGCCCGGCGCACGCGGTCGGGCGCACAGAGGCGATTCTCGTGTCGCCCCTGGCGGCCCACACCGCGGGCGCGGGCGGTGGCGCGTCAGGGCCTGCCCTTCCCGGAGCGGCCGACCGGAACGCGCAGCCCCGCGGCGGATCGTCGACGCAGCTCGGGGTTCCGGCCGACGGGATCACGATCACCGCGACCTGGCATGGCGACCCGGCACGAATCGCGCGGGCGCTCGGAGTGCACTCGCTGCAATCGAGCAACCCCCGCAAGCCGGCCGTCCACACCTCCGGCGCGAGTCCACGCGCGATTCACCGGGCCGGCGACCCCGTGTTCACCGGCCTCGGTTTCGACGCCTGCTCGACCCCGAGCCCGTCGGCGATGTCGGCGTGGGGCGCATCGCCCTACCGCGCGGTCGGCATCTACATCGGCGGCGTCAACGAGGCCTGCTCGCAGTCAAACCTCAGTCCCACGTGGGTCGATGAGGAGTCGGCGGCCGGCTGGAGCCTGCTCCCGATCTACGTCGGTCTCCAGGCGCCCAAGAACGGCTGCGGGTGCGCGGGCATCGTGCCGTCTCAGGCGACGACCGAAGGCACCTCGGCAGCCGACGACGCGATTGCCCAGGCCGAGGCCAACGGCTTGTCGCCCGGCAACCCGATCTACGACGACATGGAGGCGTACACCACCGGCGGCACCAACACGCAGGCGGTGCTGGCGTTCCTGTCGGCCTGGACAACCGAGCTCCACGCTCACGGCTACCTCTCGGGCGTCTACAGCAGCGAAAACTCGGGCATCCGCGACCTCGTCGCCGCCAACGGCACCGGCTTCGTCGAGCCCGACGAACTCTGGATCGCCAATTGGAACGGCCAGGCGAACACCAACAGTTCCGTCGTTCCGAGCACCGAATGGGCCAACCATCAGCGCCTCCATCAGTACCAGGGAGGGCACAACGCGACCTACGGCGGCGTCACCATCAACATCGACAGCGATTACGTCGACGCCGGCGCGGCCTCCGGTGGCGCCCTGTTCCCGAACGGCTCGTACGTGCAGGTGAGCGGTTCGCCGTACTTCTTCGAGATGGCGGGCGGCGCGCCGCTGTTCGTCAACAGCTGGAGCGACGTGGGCGGCGCGCAGCCGTACACGGTCATCACCCAGCAGGAGTTCGACACGCTCAACCCCGTCCCGGCGGACGGCACCTTGATCGAGACCGACACTGGGGCGGTGTACCTCATCGCGGGGGGTGCGCCGCTGTACGTCTCGGACCTCACGCAGTTCGGCGAACCGCAGCCACTGCTGGTCGACCAGTGGAACATCGACAACGTCGGGAACCCGCTGTCACATCTCAACCCGCTGCCGTCAGACGGCACGTTCCTGACCACGACCACCGGGCTCACGTATCGGGTCGCCGGCGGCGCCCCACTCGGCGTCAGCAACTGGACGGTGTTCGGGGGTGTCAAGCCATCGGTGACGATCGATCCGTGGGACGTCCAGAACCTCTTCGACCCCGCCGCCCACATGCTCTACCGGCCGATGGTCGGGACAGTGGTCGAGGGCCTGCCGTCCGGCGCGTACTGGGAGTTCGGACCCAAGAACCGCTATCTGGTTGCGGCCGAGCCAGGCGCGGTCCGCGTCGCCGACCACGGCCTGCTGCCGTTCTCGGCGATTCCGTGCCGGGTGCCCGGCCTCGGGCACAAGACGCTCGCACAGGTCAAGGCCGCGCTCCTCAAGGCGGACTGTCGCCTCGGCAAAGTGCACGATCGTCCGCTTACTCGTCGCCGTCACACGCTGCGCGTGACCAAGCAGATCCCGAAGGCGCGCACGCAGCACGTCGCCTTCTACACGGTCGGCGTCACGCTGGGCTGAGCGATCAGCGGGCTGGGCGCCTTCGCGCTCCATTGCATGACGGTCGCGCCCCAGGTGAGCCCTCCGCCAAACGCTGCCAACAGCACGAGATCGTCGCGCCGGAGCCGTCCTTCTGCCTCCGCCACGGACAGCGCGATCGGGAGCGTCGCGGTCGACGTGTTCGCAAACCGGTCGACGTAGTCGATGACGCGCTCTTCCGGCAGCCCCAGACGCTGGCGGACCGCGCGGATGATCCGGGAGTTCGCCTGGTGGTAGACGAACAGTCCGATGTCCTCGGGCCGGCAATCGCAGGAGGCGAGCGCCTCAGTCGTCGCGTCCGACATCGAGGCCACCGCCGCCCGAAACGACTCCCGTCCGTCCATGCGGATCATGTCGCCCCGGTCCAGCCGGATCAGGTGCGATCCGGAGGGATCGGAGCGCAGCACGATCGGCCCGATCCGGCCGGTCGGTTCGTCGGTCGCCGACACCACCGCGGCACCGGCGCCATCGGCGAACAATGGGGCGGTGTCGCGGTCGGAGACGTCGAGGAAGCGCGACAGGAAGTCCGCGCCCACGACGAGCGCGTGCTCGGCGCGTCCGGATTCGATCTGGCCGCACGCCATCGCCAGCGCCGACAGCCAGCCGGTGCAGGCGGCCCCGACGTCGAGCGCCCCGGCGCCGTCGGCCCCGATCAGCCCCGCGACCAGCGGTCCGGCGTTGGGGGTGATCTCGTCAGCAGTCGAGGTTGCGACGAAAACAATGTCGAGCTCGCGGGCGCCGATGGCGGCCCGGTCGAGCGCTCCTCGGCCCGCGTCCGCGGCGAGCTCGGACAGGCGCTCGTCGGCGGTCGCCCACGGGCGTTCGCGGGTGCCCGTCCGCTTCGCGATCCAGTCCGCGTCGACCCCGAGGCCGACGGCGATCTGCTCATTGGAGACGAGCCGCTCCGGCAGCGCCATCGCGATGCCCGCGATCCGCGAGCCCAAGGCCATCGATCCGCGGTCCCTCGACCGGGCCCGCGCTAGCGGGTCGTCTTCTTCGGCGCGGTGCCGAACACGTGGTCCCAGAACGGCGCGCTCACTCCATACCCGCGCTCGTGGTCCTGGAAGTGATGCCGCATGTGGAGCTCGCGCAACCTCTTGCCGAGCGCCGATTTGGGCCGGTGATGGTGCACGTGGTAATGCAGCATGTCGTAGCCCAGGTATCCGGCGAGGAACGCGGCGCCGAACGGCAGGTAACCCGGACTGCCGATCACCAGGTAGAACACGTACACGAACAACGCGGCGAGCGGCACGCTGAGCGCCGGGGGCATCACCAGCCGCAATGGATCGTTCGGGTGGTCGTGGTGGACCCCATGAATGATCCAGTGCAGCCGCGCCCCGATCCCCTTCTCCGGCTCGAAGTGGAACACGATCCGGTGCAGCCAGTACTCGGTCAGCGTCCAGAACAGATAGCCGGCGACGAGCCACAGAGGCGCCATCCAGCCGACCCCGTGCACGAACCCTTCGATCAGCATGATCGTGATCACCGGGACGAAGATGATCGGCGGCACGGTCCAGTGGACGCGCGAGAACCTTTCGAACAGCGCGGAATCGAACATCCGCGGCGAGGCGCGCAGTACCTCGCTGCGGCTGAGGCCCTCGAGCTCGTCTGCCTGCCGTGTGGCCATACCCACAAGATACATCCCAGCCGCGCCGGCGTTACGGATGTGTTGGCGGGCTGACGCCGCCTCAGTCGGCAACGTCGCCGTTGAGGGGCATCGCCAACACCACATGGTTCAGCGACACCGCCAGGAACGGCCGGCGCTCCGGCTCGCCCCCGTTGAACGGCACGAGCTCGACGTCCGTCAGCGCCACGAACGCGCGTTCGGAGGAGTTGAGGTAGTCCGTGAGCCGGCTGCGGTACCCGTCGCGTGGCAGGCGCAGCATGCCGGTTATCCGGTAGCGGTCGGTCTCGACCACGATCCGCTCATCCCGATGCTCCATCAGCCATCGAAGATACCCATCCAGGCGGAGGTTCGATGCAATGCTTGGACGCATGGCCGATCGCCCCAAGGCGCGATGGTGGTACATCCGCCGGGCCCAGAACCACAAGCCCGCCACGTACCGCTGCCCGCTGTGCGGCCGCCGCCTGCCGGCGCTGAGTGAGCACATGTTGATGTATCCGGAGGGCGACTCGAACGGGCGGCGCCATGCTCACACCGAATGTGTGATGGCGGCCCGCAAGGCCGGCAAGCTGCCGACGCGCGAGGAATGGCAGAAGACTCAGCCCCGTGAGCCGAGCGCATGGTCGCGCCTCCGCGCCCGGGTCACCCGCCGCGACCCGAAATCACCTGCATAGGCCGACAAACGGCGTTCGGGTTGCAGGCCGTGTCGAGTTGCGCGCGATAGTCATGCGTAACTCGGCACGGTCCAGCTGAAACCGCGCCATTGTCGCGCTGTGCAGGTCCCGGGCCCCAGCTTCTCGAGACGCGGAGCCGTGCAGCGGCACCGCGTAAGTGGCGCTCCGAGCCGCGGACGGGTGAACGGGACGTCATCCCCGTTCACCCGCACTCCTGGAAGCGCGCCCACATTTCGACTCGCGGAACCTCAAGCGGCGGGCAAACGGGAAGGCGTCCCGTGAACTACGCGTCGTGATACAGCGCGAACTCCCACGGATGCGGCCGCATCCGGATCGCGTCGACCTCTTCCTCGCGCTTGTACCTCACATACGCCTCGATCAACCCGGGCGTGAACACATCGCCCTCGCACAGGAACGCGTTGTCCGCCTCGAGCGCGTCCAGCGACGCCTCCAACGACGACGGCACGGTGGCGATCTTGTCCAGCGTCTCGGGCGGCAGCTCGTAGATATCGGCGTCGAGCGGCTCGCCCGGGTCGAGCTCGCGCTTGATCCCGTCGAGCCCTGCCAGCATCAGCGCGCTGAACGCGAGGTACGGATTCGCCGCCGGGTCGGGCGAGCGGAACTCGATCCGCTTGGTCTTGGGCGCCTCGTGGTACATCGGCACCCGGACACAGGCAGAGCGGTTGCGCGCCGAGTAGACCAGATTCACGGGCGCCTCGAACCCCGGCACGAGCCGACGGTACGAGTTCGTGGTCGGCGCGCAGAACGCCAGCAGCGCCGAGGCGTGCGTTAGCAGCCCCGCGATGTAGTGCTTGGCCAGGTCGCTCAGGTGCGCGTAACCGCCCTGCCCGAACATCAGCGGATCGCCGTCCTTCCACAGCGACTGGTGGACGTGCATGCCCGATCCGTTCTCCTGGAAGATCGGCTTGGGCATGAACGTGGCCGTCTTGCCGGCGTCGCGAGCCGCGTTCTTGACCACGTACTTGTAGATCATCATCTGGTCGGCCATCCGCAGCAGCGGCTGGAACCGCATGTCGATCTCGCCCTGGCCGCCCGAGGACACCTCGTGGTGGTGGAACTCGCACCGGATCCCGAGCGACTCCATCGTCGCGACCATCTCGCTGCGCAGGTTCGCGAGGGAGTCCGCCGGCGGGACCGGGAAGTAGCCCTCCTTCTGTCGCAGCTTGTAGGCCAGGTTCGGCTTCGTGCTCGCCAGGCCGCCGGTGTTCCAGAAGCCCTCGCCCGAGTCGACCTCGTAGAACGCCCTGTTCTCGACCTGCTCGTAGGCGATGTGGTCGAACACGAAGAACTCCGCCTCGGGTCCGAAGTAGGCGACGTCGGCGATCCCGGTGGCGACGAGGTGCTGCTCGGCCTTCTGCGCGACGAACCGCGGGTCGCGCGCGTACGGTTCCCCGAGCACCGGGTCCGCCACCGAGCAGATCAGCGACAGGGTCGAGCGCGTGTAATACGGATCGATGAAGGCCGTCGAGGAGTCAGGGATCAGGAGCATGTCCGACTCGTGGATCTCCTGAAAGCCGCGGATCGACGAGCCGTCGAAGCCGAGGCCGGACTCGAAGTCGCCTGCGTCCAGGGCGCCGATCGGCAGCGTCATGTGCTGCCAGGTCCCGGGCAGATCGACGAATTTGAGATCGACCATCTCGACGCCGCGCTCGGCGGCGAAGTCCAGCACCTCGGCGGGGCTGGTGGCACCGGCGGCGATCGCCGTCTGTTCGCTCTCTGTGGTGGCCACTCTTGTCTCCTTTGACTTGGTAGGCGCGAGCCTATCCGGGTTTCATAGTCGTTCCGCGGCAGCGAGGATCTGCGCGGCTTTGAGTCCGAGGCCGAGGCGCTCACGGCCGTCGGACTCGTACGGCGAGAGCCCCGAGACCTCGTGCACGCGCGACAGCCGGTACCCGACCGTGTGGCGGTGCAGCCCCATCACCTCGGCGGTCTCGGTGGTCGAGCCGTGGTGCGCGAGGAACGTCCCCAGCGTCGCCAGCAGCTCGGTGTCGTGCTCGGCGTCGTACGCGAGCAGCGGCGTGATCGTGCTCGACTGCAGCAGCTCGAGCTCCTCGGGGTCCCGCAGCAGCACCCCGATCAGCAGCCGGTAGGTCTCATCCTGGCCGGCGAGCGCCGCCTCCGGGGTACATGACAGCTCCGCCAGCAACATCGCTTCGCGGATCGCCTCGCGGATCAGCGACGGCTCCCGGCGGGGCGCCGATACCGCGGCCTCGAGCCCGGCCACCACGAACCGGTCGGCGAGCGCCGCCGCGGCGCGTTCGGGATGCTCGGTAGCAAGCGGCACGAGCGCCACGACGCGGTCCCCGCCGACGTTCGCGATCAGCGCCCCGTCGGCGTCGGCGAGCTCAGGGTCGGCCGCCCCGCGGGCGCACACCGCGATCGCGCCGGCGCCGAGATCGACCCCGAGCCGCAGACCGTCGGCGAGGAGCGCAGCTGGGTCCGGGCCCGGCCCGGTGACGAGCGCCCTCACGAGCGCGAGTCCCGGGTCGCCCCGCCGGCCGTCGTCCATGAGCCTGGTCACCGCGACCGCGGCGGCCGCTGCCTCGAGCCACCCCCCTTCGTCAGCGGCGGTGGCGACGCCGGTTCCGTTCGTCCGCAACGCCGCCACGACCCCGACGACGTCGCTCCCGATCCGGATCGGCACCGCATCCGCGACCGCCGCCGGGCCGCCGCTCGGTGGCGCCCCCGCGCTGGCCGCCGCCGCGTACTGCGCCAGCTCGCCGAGCAGCGCCTCGGGGATCGAATCCGCGGGCCACACGACCGGCGCCCCCAACGAGGGGAGCACGATCGCCACTGGCCGGGCGAGCGCGTCGGATGCGGCCCGCGCGACCCGCTCGAGGCCATCGTCGCCGGCGACGGCCCGCGACACGATCGTCAGAGGCGTGGGTTGGGAGGCGCTCAGAAGCGCCTCCCAACCCGATGCCCCGTTTCCGTCATGCGGTCGTTGGCGTGGCGGGTGCACCGGCCCCGGCGGGAACCGCCCCGGGGATCCCGTTGGGGTACCCGAGCGACGGGACGTCGGACGGGTAGACCTCGTGGCCGTGCTCGGCGACGTCGCCGATCTCCATATTCTTCTCGGACATCCGCAGTGGGATGAACAAGCCGACCAGCTTCAGCAGCAGGAACGTGATCACCGCGGTCCAGCAGATCACCCACAGCGCGGCGAGGAACTGCCACTTGAGCAACGTCAGGTTGCCGTGGATCAAGCCGGCCACTCCGCCCGACGCGATCAGCCCGTGCGGGCCGGTCTTGTAATACAGCGCCATCTCCGGGTCCGCGAAGATGCCGACCAACAGACCGCCCGCGAGGCCGGCGAAACCGTGCGTGTAGACCACGCCGAGCGTGTCGTCGACGTTCCGGAACGGTCGTAGGCGGCTGAGGTAGTTGAGCGCGAAGTACACGATCGTCGACGCGATGATCCCCATCGCGATCGCGCCCCAGCCGTTCACGTAGCCCGCGGCCGGCGTGATCGCGACCAGGCCGACGATCATGCCGTTGACCGTGCCGATCAGCGACGGCTTGCGGCCGGTCAGGTAGTCCCACATGATCCAGACCAGAAGCGCGACCGCCGTGCACAGGTTGGTGTTGAGCACCGCCGCCGCCGCCGACATGTTCGACGCGTACGGGTCGCCGCCGTTGAAGCCGTTCCATCCCAGCCACAGCAATCCGGCGCCGACCGCGACCATCGCGACGTTGTTCGGCGCGTCGATCTCGCGGTCCCGTTGTAGTCGTGGCCCGATCACCGCGGCCGCCACGAATCCGGCCACGCCCGCGGACAGGTGGATCACGTAGCCGCCGGAGAAGTCGACCGCGCCGTGCTGGGCGAAGAAGCCACCGCCCCACAGCAGGAAAGCGTCAACCGCGTAGACGAACGTGATCCACAGCAGGCAGAACGGGATCCACGCCTTGAAGTTCACCCGCCCGAGTACCGACCCGAGCGCCAGGATCGGCGTGATCGCGGCGAACACGAACTGGAAGTAGACGAGCGCGGATTGCGGGAACCCCATCGTCCCGATGAGCGGGATGTTCGCCTGGTGCTGTAGCTCTGTGTGCGACAGCACCGGCCCCGGTTTCCCGATGAAGTTCCCGAAGAAGCCGGCGTGCGAAATGCCGTGGAATGGTGAGCCGAAGCCCATCTTGAACGCCCACAGCACCCACACGACGAGCACTATCGAGAACGTTGCGAAGGTCAGCATCATGCTGTTGATCGACCAGCGCTTCTGCATCACACCGCCGTACAGGACGGCGAGGCCGGGCACGCTCATCAACCCGACGAGCGTTGCGGCGGTGAGCTGCCAGGAGGTATCTCCTGAGTTGAGCCAACTGGGTGCTTCAAGCGGCAACTGGATCTCCTTGCACTTGAGGACGTTGCGCGCAGGCCAACCCGTTCCGTGGCAGGTCCTGGCACGCCAATTTCCGCGACTAGTGTCTGCGCTGGCTCGTGGGCCTTCTATGTCCTCAGGTCCAGCAAACCGAAGGGGGCTCTGGACATTGGGATAAGCCGATCCCGCAACCACCGGGTTTACGGGGGGTTAGGAGCTCAAAATCAGTCCGCGTCGTCGAGCGGCGAGGCCTCTAACCGACCGGCAAGCCGGCCTTGCGGCACGCGCTCGAGATCGCCTGTGCCGCCTCCGGGCTGAAGGCGCCGGGCGTATGCGCCGTCGCGCATGTCGACTTCGCGGTCGCGCCGCACTGATGGATCTGCTCGGCGCCAGTGACCGCGGGGATCGTCGCGTAGATGCAGCCCGACGTCGAGCTCGGGGTGCTCGACGCGAACGAGATCACGAGCACGACGGCCAGCGCCGCGACGACGCCGAGCACGCCGCCGATCATCCACTTCTCGCGCGCGGACATCTGCCAGCGCGGGCGTAGCTGTTCGGCGTGTCCGGGCGGGAGGATCAGCATCGCGGCGGAGTCTAGGCGCTTGGCCGTGTGCCACGATCGGTTGGGTTGCTCGTCTTTGCGCTCCACGTCTTCCACCACCATGTCCCGCAAGCGAATATCGACTACTTCGCGTTGGCGCTCGGCGCGTTCGCAAGCTGGGTCGGCATCCCCGGTCCGGGCGAGCCGTTGCTCATCGCCGCCGCGATCGTCGCCGCCAAGCACAAGCTCGACATCAAGCCCGTCCTGATCTGGGCGTTCGTGGGGGCGGTCGCCGGCGGGCTCGTCGGCTGGCTCGTCGGGTGGTACGCGGGCCGGACGGTGATGACCGCGCCCGGTCCGCTCCGCGGGCTGCGAATCAAGGCGGTGGAGCGGGGGGAGGAGGTGTTCAAGCGGCTCACGGTGATCGCGATCCTGCTCGCGCCGTCGTGGGTGGCGGGCATACATCGGTCCGGTCCGGTGATCTACAACGCGACGAACATCGTGAGCGCCGGGGTGTGGGCGATCGGCATCGGGCTCGGCGCTTACTACGCCGGGCCGCCGGTGCTTGACGTCATCTCCGACGTCGGCACCGCCACCGCGATCGGGCTCGGGGTGCTCGTGCTCGTCGGCGTGGGGTTCGAGGTCTCGCGCCGGCGCCGGCAGCGATTGCGTTAGAGGTTCGTGCCGGCCCAGGAGATCTCGTGCGGCGCCACGACCGGCGAGCCCACGTCGAGCTGGATCGACGCATGGGCGATCAGCGGGATCGCGGTCGGGCTCTTGGTCCAGGGCTTGTTGTTGACGAACGCGGTCACCTTGCCCTTTTCGCCCGCCACCTGGTTGGCGCTGAGCGGCTGATTCCACTCGTCGAAGAAGTTTCCGAGCGTGTAGATCCGGACGCTCGGCGACTCGATGTGGATGACGCCGTCGGTGGCGTGCGTGTGGAGCCAGTAGTAGCACTGCTGCGCCCCGTAGAACGGGCCGTATGGCGTCTGCTCGGACACCGGCCCGACCATCCCGATCGCCGCCGGGAGCGTCTGCGGCTTCCCGTTGACGTACACCTGGAGGTGGGCGTGGATGTGGTAGAGCACCTGCTCCTGGGCCTGACACTGGACCCCGTCGACGGTGGCGCCCTGTGACGTGGTGCCGGCGGGCGCGAGCTCGGGGCCCTTCTCGAGCGGGATTCCCTCCGGGCCATACGGCGCCTTGGCGGCGGTCGTCGTCGTCGCAGAGGTCGCCGTGGTCGCGGTCGAGCTGGTCGACGACGCCGCCGCGGCCTGGGAGCTCGATGAGCTGCTGCCGCCACAGGCCGCCGGCAGCGACACGGCAGCCAGCGACATCGCGAGTAGTGCCTTGCGACCGGACATGGACAGGCGAACGGTAGCTGGCGGCGGAGCTCGATCGATCCACCGGCCCCTGATAACTTGCGGGCGGATGTCCGAGTCAGCTCCCGCCGTCGATCTCCCGATGACGACCGCGCTCGAGCTGCCCGGGATGCGGATCCGCGAGAACCTCGGCGTCTGCTACGGGCTCGTGGTTCGAAGCATGGGCTTCACCGGCGGGGTCGCCGCCTCGTTCAAGGGCCTTCGGCGCGGCGAGATCCCCGAGTACACACAGCTGCTCGAGGACTCCCGGCGCCACGCGATCGACCGGATGTCTGATAACGCGCGTCTGCTCGGCGCCGACGCCATCGTCGCGGTTCGGTTCGACTCCTCGGAGATCGGGCAGCAGTTCACCGAGATCGTCGCCTACGGCACGGCGGTCAAGGTAGACCGCGTCGGCTAGTGGTCGCTCAGATGATGCTGCTGGGGGACGCGGATCGCGAGCAGCTATACGAGACGCTCAAGCGTCACGCGGCCGAAGGGCGGCTCGACATCGCCGAGCTGGAGCGCCGGGTGGCGCTGGTCGCCGAGGCGGAGACGCGCGAGCAGGCCGCGGTCGCGGTGGACGATCTACCGGCGCTCAGCGCGATCCCGGAGCCGACGCCCCGGCCCCGCCGCGGCCGCGGCCACGGCGAGGCCGATAAGCCTGCGCCCGACTGGCGGCCCACCGGCGAGCGCTTCCGCGACCCGCGCACGCGGCGAGTGCTGCGGGTGTGGGTGGACGCCGCCGGCGAGCGCCATTACGTAGCCGAGTGACTAGCGCGTCGCCTTCTTGACCGCGCTCCGGGCCTTCCCGACCGCGTTCTTCGCCTTGCCCTTCGTCTCCTCGCCGGCGCCGCGCGCCTCGGTGCCGGGGCGGCCGGTCGCGGCTCCGGTCTCGCGCTTGGCGCGTCCCTTCAGCTCCTCGGCCTTGCCTTTGACTCGCTGGGTTCGATCTCCCATCGCTGCTTCCCTTTCTCCGGGTGCTCTTTAGCGATGGCTACCCCGACCCGACGGCGCCGACGCGCGGGAGTGACGTACGACCTCGGACAGCACCTTCGGCCAGTGGTTGCGGAGCGCCTCGTGACTCATGAACAGCCCGAGGTGCCCTCCGCTGCTCATGTGACGCGTGACGAGGTCCGCCGGCGTGGAAGCGTGCTCCGCCAGCGCGAACACCTGATCGGGCGGCGTGATGTGGTCGGTGGCACCGGCGAGCAGGTTCAGCGGCATCCCGATCCGGGCCAGGTCGACCTTCTGGCCCCGGACCTCGAGCGACCCGCGGATCAGCGCGTTGTCGCGGAACAGATTTCGGACGATCCAGAGGTAGAACGCCCCGGGGACGTCCTGGGTGTGCTTGAACCAGTCCTCGAACTCGCGGTAGCGCGCCACGTGGGCCGCGTCGTCGAGGTTCAGCAACAGGTCGATCTGGCGCGAGATCTCGGCGCTCGGCTGGATCATGATGAAGCCGGTGAGCATGTGCCGGCCGCGGAGGATGCCGCCTCCGGACGCGACCAGGGTCTCGTAGAAGCGCAGGTCGCCATCGGGCGCGACGCGGCGGATGACCTCGTGGATCACGGGCTCGCCGGCATGGAAGTTGATCGGCGCTCCCGCGATCGTCAGCGTGTTGATCCGCTCGGGGTGGACCGCGGCGTAGATCGTCGCGAGCCAGCCGCCCTGGCAATCGCCGATCAGGTTGACGCGGCCGCCGCAGTGCTCGATCGCGCGGTCGACCACGTTCATGTAGTCCTCGATCGACGCGTCGGCGGTCTCCTGCGTCGCGCCAACCCAGTCGAGCGACAGCGCGCGCTCGAGTCCGGCCTCTACGATCGTCCGCATCTGACTCTGGTCAGCCGAATAGTCGACGATGCACGAGTCATGGCCGGCCTGTGGCGGGAGCACCAGGGTCGGCACGACCCGCCGCTTGGAGACCGAGAAGTCGCGCAGCCGCGCCAGCGGCTCGTCGAACACGATCTCGTGCGGCGTCGTCCACGACGGCGCCCGCCGCTCCGTGGTCAGGGCCAGCCACCGCGGGAGATCGAACACGGCCGGCCCGCGCTGAAGCGTGGCGGCCCAGCACTTGCCGAGGCCTTCCAGCGTGGCGGTCCCGGCGTCGAGCCAGCTGTCGAGAAGGCCCGAAGCCATGCCTGGCGCGGGAGCCGGGGGGCATTGCGGCACGACGGTCATGTTCGACCTCCTTGCGAAGAAACTGCGAAGTACCAGCGAAATACCGTTAAACGGTGAAGCACCGGCGGTACACCCACCGGTGCTTCTTAATAACGTCAGTTAGTGAACGCTACTAACGCGTGGCGACGGATGTTTACTTGAGGAAGCTGCGCGCCGTCGCGGTGTACGAGCCGGCGATCTCCTTCGAGACGTCGACCTGGGCCTCGATCAGGCTCTTGAGCCACTCCTGCTGGCTCAGGCCCGCGAGCTTCAGCTGGAGCTCGGCGGTCCGGTCGACGGCCTTCTCGTACGAGTCGAGGTACAGGTTGCCGGCCTTGCGGGCGGCCGCGAGGAACTGCTCGCTGCTGTCCTTGACCTGCTCGTAAGCGGTCTCGAACGAGGGAATAGCCGTTTTGGTCGATGCGGTGGTTGCCATGTCTTCTCTCCGGTGGTCGGGTTGATTGTGCTTGCAGCTTAGCAAAAGCATTGCAAGCAGCTAGCAAGAATACGCCGCAGCCGGCAAAGAGTTACGTTGCCAGCGGCAAGTCCTCCCTCCATCTACCGAGGAGATCAGATGACAGATCACGTCTATTCCGTCAGCGAGATCGTCGGGTCGTCCCCCGGGACGATCGACGATGCGATCCAGAACGCATTGGCCCGCGCGCGCAAGACCCTCCGCCATCTCGACTGGTTCGAGGTGACCGAGATCCGCGGGCACCTCAAGGACGACGGCTCGATCGACTACTTCCAGGTCGGGCTCAAGGTGGGCTTCAGGCTGGAGAACTGATCGCCACCTCGCGCGCCGCCGGAGCGACGTGCACCACACGCAACAGGTGTAGCTCCTCGTTGTAGATCGCGAGTGTGCCGCGCAGCAGGGAGGACGTGACGACGTACCCATTCGCGGCGCCAAGCTCGAACGAACCGTATGGGGCGGGAGCCACATGGAGGACCCGCCCCGTGGCGGCGTCCACCTTCCAGATCGTGTGGCCGTAGCCGCTGGTCAGATCGGTGCACATCGTCCCCTTTACGCCTCTGGCCAGGCAAGAGGTCCCGGCGGCGACTCCCAACGAGTCTCACCGCCCTCGACCACCTCGGTGGCGGCGAGGCCGAGGTGTCGCGCCACCGCCATCGACGCCTCGTGCTCCGGATCGATGTGCGCGGTGATCGTGTCCGTGCCTTGGCTGCGAAGCCATCCCACCATCGCGCCGGCCGCCTCCTTGGCGTACCCGCGCCCCTGATGCATCGTGCCGATGACCCACGCGATCTCGGCCTCCCACCGACCGTCCGTCGCGGTGACAGTCGCTTGCACGGTCCCGATGGCGGCGCCGGTGGCGCGCTCGCGGACGATCCAGTTGAGCCATCCGTGGCGCCGGTCGGGCGAGTGGCCGACCGCCTGGAGCGCGTATCGCGCGCGTAGCTGTTCCGGTGACGGAGGGGCGCCCCCGATGTATTCGTACAGCCGGGGGTCGGCGAGGACCTCGACCATCTCGCCGGCGTGGTCGGCGCGCAGCGGCTCGAGCGTGAGACGTTCCGCCTCGATCGGTTCGGCGCGCGGCCACTCCACGCCCATAACCGTAGGCGGCCCGGGAGCCCCTCGCCGCCGCCAGGCGCCGACCCGCCGCTAGATAGAACGTTCTATTAATGATACGGTCGACGGCGCCAACGATGCCTGCCGCCACCGACATCCCCACGCGCGACCGCATCGTGTACGCGAGCGCCGAGCTGTTCCGTCGCCAGGGGTACGCCGGCACCGGCCTCAAGCAGATCGCGACGGAGGCGCGGGCGCCGTTCGGCTCGGTCTATCACTTCTTTCCCGGCGGTAAGGAGCAGCTGGCCGACGACGTCCTGCGGACCGGCGGCCGCTTCTTCCTGGCGCTGTACGAGGCGATCGCCGGCGCCGCGCCGGACCTCCCGACCGCGGTCCGCGACTTCTTCGCCGGTGCCGGACAGACGCTCGAGGCGACCGACTTCGCCGACGCGTGCCCGATCGCGACCGTCGCCGGCGAGATCGCCAGTACGCACGAGCCCCTCCGCCAGGCGACCGCCGACGTGTTCGAGTCGTGGCTGGTGGCGGTCGCCGAGGATGCGGTCGACGCGGGCATCTCGCGTGAGCGCGCCCGGCCGCTGGCGCTGAGCGTGCTCGCCGTGCTCGAGGGCGCGTTCCTGCTCAGCCGCTCGCTGCGCAGCACCGAGCCCATGCACGCTTGCGCCGACGCCGCGGTGGCGCTTGTCGAGGCTGCGCTAATCCACGATCCCCCCGAGGTGAACTCATGATCCACAAGCCGAGTCTCCTCGCCGGCGCCGGCGCCGCGATCGCCGCTCGCGCGCTACTGCCGCGCCTGGCGCTGATCAAGCTACGCCGCGACGTGCGCCGGCTCAACGCCGGCGACTACGCGCCGCTGCTCGCGGGCTACGCTGACGACGCGGTGCTCCACTTCAACGAGGGCCCGCACCGATGGTCGGGCGACTACCGCGGCAAGCCCGCGATCGAGCGGTTCCTGCGCGAGTTCACCGCCGCTGGGCTCCAGGGCGAGATCACTGAGTTGTGGATCGAAGGTCCGCCGTGGGCGATGACGCTGATCGGCCGCTTCAACAACCGGGCGACCGGGCCCGACGGCGAAGAGCTGTACGCCAACCGGGTGGTGATCCTCGCCCGGACCCGTTGGGGCAAGATCGTGGAGCAGGACGACTTCTACGTGGACACGGGGCGGATCGTGGCGTTCGATCAGAAGCTGCGAGAGCTCGGTAAGGCCCCGGTCGCCGAAGGCCCGATCACAGCCTGCGCCTGAGTCGTCTGTGCGGCGAGCCGGCCGTCATGGTCGCGCAGCTCGGTCTCCACGACGATCACCGACTTGCCGACGCGCAGCGGCCGGGACGTCGCGGTGACGTACCCCTCCCTCACCCCGCGGAGAAAGTTGGTCGACGACGAGATCGTCGCTGTACCCGCGCCCGGAGGGAGATTCAGAAAGGCGCACGTGCCTCCCATGTTGTCCGCAAGCGACATCAGCGCGCCGCCGTTCAATGCTCCGCCCGCCGTGCACAACTCCTCGCGCCACGCGAGCCGGCCCACTACTTCCTCGGGGCTCGCGGACACAACCTCGATCCCGAGCGTGGCGACGAACGGAACGGCCGCCAGCAAGCCGGCTAGCGACGCGTCTGGGTGTGGTTCAGCGGGTTGCATGCGGGCCTCCGCGGTCACTCTACATTCCACCCGAAGTACACCTCAGTCCCGCACACCTGGTCACCCCTGAAGCTGAGGACCTCGGTGTTCCTGCCCCTGTGTCCGTCAGGATGCTCTACCTCGTAGGTGACGATCACCTCGTCGCCGGACTGCACGAGGCGGACGAACTCGAACTCCTGTCCAAGACCCGCTCCCGGCCAGCATCGCTCGAAGTAACCGGTACGGTCCAAACCCACGTCAAGTGGACTGGAGAAGATGAAGTCGTCGGTCAGCGAGCGCTCGACGGCCGCGCGGTCCCCGGTTGCGAACGCTCGGTAGACGTCGCGTGCCAGCTCGAGCCGGTCATCGTTGGGCATGTTGCTCCTCTCCGTCGCTTTGCCTATCGACGGTTAGATCCTCGCGAGGTCAGGTTTCTCATCGAATCCTCATCGAAGGGCGATGAAATCCCGGACGATCCCGGGCGCTTTCGCGACCGACTGTGCCTTCGAGGAGTGGGACGACGCAGCCGCCGCGGCCAGGCCGGTCCACCTGTCCGAGTTGTTCGACGACGGCAACGACACGCTGTTCCTGTACAGCTTCATGGTCGTTCCCCGCGAGCAGGGCTCACGTTCGTAGGGGCCGCACCCTTCCCGACGGCGCGTTGGGAGCGTAAGTCCCGCGCACCGTCTTCCGTTGTTTCCGATAGACGCCGCGCCGGGAAGGGCCGTGCTAGGGATCGAAAAAGGAGTTTCGATGGCTGGACGTCGGTCGGTGGGGCTGGGATTCATCTGTGCCCTGGGTGTCATGGTGGGACCGGCAGTGGGCACCGCGCTCGCGGCTCCGCAGATCTACTGGGGCAACGTAGGCAACGGCACGGTCGGCGTGGCCGACCTCGACGGGAGCAACGCGAATCAGAGCTTCATGACCGGTCTCGACGATAACCGGCAGGGGGTGTTCGCGCTCGCGGTTGACGGCCAACACATTTACTACTCCGACCTGACCGACGGCACGATCGGCGTGGCGGATCTCGACGGCACGGTGGTGAACTCAAGTTTGGTCAGCGGCATTCCCGGCGTCGTTGACATCGCGGTCAACGCACACCACATCTACTGGTCAAACGGGTCCACAAACGCGATCGGGGAGGCGAACCTCGACGGGACCGGCGTGAACGCGAGCTTCATCCCGGTGACCGGCGAGCCCGGCGGGTTGGCGGTCGACGGGCGGCACGTCTACTGGACCAATCTCTCCACCGACACGGTTGGCGAGGCAAACCTCGACGGGACCGACGTCGATCAAAAGTTCGTCAGTGGCGCCGACGGTATCACCGGGCTCGCGCTCGACGGCGATCACCTCTACTGGGGGAACAGCACAAGTCAGACGATCGGGGAGGCGAACCTCGACGGCACACAGGTAGACCAGAGCTTCGTCACCGGCGCCGGCACCGTCGTCGGCGTCGCCGTGCACGGCCAGCAGATTCTCTGGAGCGACTACACCGCCGGGACGATCGGGTCGGCGCCCGTGGAAGGGGGGAGCGGACAGCTCGGCTTCATCACCGGCGCGAACTATCCGTTCGCACTGGCCGTGTCAGTGCCCGTCGCGGACGTGAGCCCAGCGACGCCGTCGCCGTTCGCGAGCACCGAAATTGGATCACTCGGCGCTCCGACCACGCTCACCGTGACAAACACGGGACAGGCGCCGCTGGAGTTCGCAGGAGCGTCGCTGTCGCTGACAGGCGCAGATCCGGGTGACTTCGCGATCGGCGCCGGCGGTTGCGTGAGCGGTCTCGCTCCGGGCGCGAGGTGTCAGATCGATGTGTACTTCTCGCCTCGGGCTCCCGGCGCGCGCTCGGCCACACTTCAGATCGCAACCAACGACTACACCAACGGTCCGCTGCAAGTACCGCTGTCCGGTACCGGCACGAGCGCGCCGGTGGTTTCGAGCACTTCTCAGGGTGCGCCGGCGCCGACGGGTTCGACGCCGCCGCCGGGTTCGACGACGCCTACCAGTACTCAGAAGCCCGTCGCCAGGGTCGAGCTGGTGACGTGCAAGACCGTGATCGACAAGGGCAAGAAGCGCAAGGCGAGGGTCAAGCGGGAGAAGTGCTCTCACAGACTCGTCTTCGGCAAGGTCGACGCGGCCGCGCCCGGCGTTGATCGAGCGACGATCTCGCGCGGCGGCGTGACCTATGCGACCGGGACGCGCGCTCAGCTCGCCGGCGGTCGCTCACAGCTCGTGGTCACTGATCTGCGCCCGCTCCGGCGGGGAACGTACACCCTGACGCTCAGAGGTCCGCACCGGCGACGGACCAGCACGATCTCGCTCGGCTGAGCTCCTTGGAGTGCTGCCATAGTGCCTTGTCGAGGGTACGGAGGCTGACGCCGGCCTCGCCGGCCAGCCCTCGGCAGGCGGCCAGGTACTCGAGCCAGAAGCTCACCGGGTAGGTCGATCGAGGCTTGACGCCGAGCGACTCGAGCGCGCGGACGTCGAGGATCGGGTAGTCGTCGGGAAACGCGAAGTACAGAAGCGTCGATGCGGTCGGCACCCCGACGCCGTCGAGTTCGAGCAGCGCCGCGATGCGGGTCGCCTCGTCGCCGGCGGAGAGAGCGCGACCGGTGGCGTCGACGATCGCGGCCTCGGTGTTCGTCGCGACCTTCGGGCGGCTGCGCACGGTCTTCCAGGCGCACACCTGTAGGAACTCCTCGCGCGTGTAATGGCCGCGACTCCGCGCGACCACTCCGACCGCCAGGCGCGACGGATCATCCGAACCCGGGAAGCGGGCGGCGAGCGCCGGGATCTCCTCCGCCGGGAACTGTAGGACGAACGACCGGCTCGGTGCGGGTGTCAGTTCCGGCCGTTCCCGAACAGCTGCAGGAAGAACAGGAAGACGTTGAAGATGTCGAGGAAGATGCCGGCCGCGATCGGGACGGCAGCGTAGTTGTTCGCCCGGCGCAGGCGGTTGAAGTCGATGATCGTGAACCCGCCGAAGATCACCAGGCCGAGGACGGCATAGATGATGTTGGCCTGGGGGATCGAGATGAAGATCGTGACGAGCCCGAAGACGATCAGCGCGAGCAGCGCCCAGAACAGGGCGCGGGCGTATACGGACAGGTCTCGGCGCGTGGCGTAGCCGAACGCTCCGCAGCCGGCGACGAACGCGCCGGTGGCGCCGGCCGCCTGCCACAGCGCGGCCGGGTCGGCGTTGGCGTACACGGCGATAACCGGGGCGACCGCGAGTCCGAGCGACAGACCGAGGCCGAACAGGAGCGCGATCGCGAGCTGTTCCCGCCCGCGCGAGTTGGCGATGTTCAGGCCGAAGACGCAGGCGAACGCCGCGATGAAGAACAGGATCCCCGCGCCGCCGCTGAGGTTCCGCCCGATGTACGCGCCGAGGGCGGCGAACCCGACGGTGACCGCGACCAGGCCCATGACCTGGCCGAATACCGCTCGCGTCTGATCGCGCGTGAGCGCGGCGCCGCCGCCGTAGGCAGGCTGGTTATAGACAGACATGGGCTGCTCCTGAGTGCGTAGTAGGTCCCGACCCTGCCCGCAGAACGGTAGACGATGGGGCAACGGACCCCGGATCGCGCATCAGATGTAGCCGAGGTGCACGCCGTCGATCGACCAGATCTGGTTCGCCTGGCCGCCGTGGGCGTCGAGCAGCGCCCGGAAGTAATCGCGGAGCGACCGCTCGTAGGTGAGCGATCCGTCGATCAGCTCCCGCGCCGCGCCGACGATCCGGTCGAGGTCCTCGTGGATCCGCGCGGCGGTCATGCTCGGGGTGCGGGGGCCGTCGCCGGCGTCGTCGACCACGGCGGCCGGGGCGAACTGGGTGAAGCTCGGATAGCGCTCGGGGTCGGGGATGATCGAGCGGAACGGGACCCGGTTGAAGAAGTATTCGAACCACCGGCCGCCAGACAGCGCGAGCCAGGGGGTGCCGACGGCGAGCGCGGCCATCCCGAAACCGGTGTGGGGGGCGAGAAACAGGTCGCACGCCTCTACGACCGCGAGCTGTTCGATAAGCGCGGCGTCGAAGCAGTCGAGCGGCCCGGAGCGGTGCGCGAGCAGGGCATCGAGCTCACCGCGCACGAACGAACTGGTGGTCCGTCCGTCGCGGCGGAGTTTGCCGATCAACGCGATCTCGACGCCACCGAAAGCGTCTGCGAGCGCATCGAGGATCGCGAGCCACGAGCGGGCCGACGGATACAGCGAGCGCTCGCCTGAGCCGGATGGCATAAGCGCGATTCGCCCGGTCCCAGCCGGCTCGGCGAACCGTTTCGCCGCCGCGGCGCGCACCGGCTCGGGCAACTCGAGCCGCAGCTGCTGATGGGGCACATAGCCCGGCGCCGTTGAGCTCACGTACGTCCGGCCGCGGGTTGCGGTCAGCAGCCGATCGCTCGCCGCGTAGTAGTCGCGCAGGCCGGGGAACATCGAGAGCTGAATGTCCTGCCCGCGACGGAAGTCGTCGAGGACCCAGTCCCACTGTTGGGGGATGCCGGCCTGACGCGCCGCGGAGTCCGGGCACGGCTCGAGCAGCGGGTGCGCTACCGCGTACGCGCGAGAGACGAACGGGCAGAAGCCCGCGAGCTCGACCGTGCTGGCCGCATTCAGCACGACCGAGACCTCGCGCGTGGGGTCCGCGAGCTGATGCCCGAGGCAGTAGTGGAGCGCCTCGACCGCGTGCCCGACCGGATGGGCGTAGAAGAAGTTGACGAGGAGGCGCTCGCGTGATGCCGTCGTCATCGAGCCGACCCGTCAGGACGTGATGAGGCCGTCCGAGGCCGCGCCCTGCTCGACCAGCCCGACCAGCTCCAGCCAGGTGCTTCTGCCCGCGTCCTCGGACGCTGGATCGGGATCGGCGGTGGCGCGGAGAAGGTCGGCGCACTCGGTCGCAGTCACGTGCCATGGCGGGCCGTTGTCGAACAGCTTGAAGGACGGAACTCCGGGGCACGACGGGCGGGTGCGTGCGGCCGCGATCTCGGCGTCGTAGAACTCGCGCACCCGGTCGCCGGACACGCCCGGTGGCGGACTTCCCTCCCACAGCGCCTGGATCTCGTGGCGGGAGAGTTCCGGAAACCGCCGGCGGGGACTCGGCATCCTCGGCTTCGACGCGTCGTAGACGGCTCCGGTCGCGCGCAGATAGGCGGCGAGCTCCCAGATCGACGCGGCGGTGAGCCACGCCTCGGGAGCGCCGCGCTCCTCGGCTGCGTCGGGCCAGCGGCACAGGGGCAACGTGTCCGCGATCCCCGCCGGAAGCAGTCGCCACACGACTCCCATGGATGTGGAGTCTGGCGAAGTCAAACCGCGCACCGTCATCCCGGCGTGAAAGACGGCTTCACCGCTTAACGGAGTGGACAGGCGCCGAAGCTCTGAGCGCCGATAATCATGAGTCAGATGTCCGTGAGCGGTTTGACGATCCGGGCGGGAGACGAAGCGGATGGACCGGCCGTGATCGCGATGTTCGACGAGGCGATTGCGTGGCTGGTCGAGCGCGGGCAAACGGGACAGTGGGGCGCGACCCCGTTCTCCGAGCGGCCCGGGATCCGTGAGCGCGTCTACGGCTTCCGGACCGGCGGGGGACTGCACATCGCTGAGTTGAGCGGCGAGCCGGTCGGCATTCTGGTCGTCGGTCCCGCCCCCGCGTGGGCGCCGGCAGCGCCGGTGCCCGAGCTCTACATCATCCTGCTGCTTAGCTCGCGCCGGCTGATCGGGCGAGGCATAGGCGCCGCGCTCGTCAACAGAGCGATCGAGCTCGGCTACGAGCGCAAGGCGGAGATCCTGCGAGTCGATTGCTGGGCGCACGCTCCCGGGCTCGTGCGCTGGTATGAGAAGCAGGGGTTCATGCGCTCGAGCCGGTTCGAGCTGAACGGCTGGCAAGGCCAGATATTCACGATGGAGCTGTGACTGCGGCGCCCGAGGGCCTGGCCACGACGCGAAGCCGCTGCACCGCATTGTTGGCGTAGCCGCCGAGATTCCAGGCGGGCTCGAGCGGCTGGGTGCGCCCGGTGCTGTCGGTGGCGCGGCAGCAGAGCTCGTGGATGCCGGGTTCGCCCGGACTCCAGCTCCACTCCCATTCGCGCCACGCCCACCTCGCGGTCGTCCGGCCGTGCCTGGTCCGGATTACGGCCCGGTCGTGCACGTCGAGGTCAGCGCCGACGGCGGGCAAGCCGTGCTGCGGCGGTAGCGGCCGGCCGTTGATCGCGTACGCGATCATCACCTCTTCGCGCGTCGCCCGTGCCCGCGGGAGGCTGCGTTCGAAGTGCTGCTCGTCCCCGCCCTCGATCCCGCGATCGAGGCCGCGGAACAGAACCTCGACGCGCGGCCGTCCGCGCCGGCCTCCTCGAGCAGCCCGCGCAGCGAGGTGCCGGTCCACTCGGCCGTCCCGACCGTCTCGAGAAGCCACGGTTGACTGACAGGGCGTGGCGAAAGGTGGGCGCGCCCGTTGCCGGCGCACTCGAGCGTGACCGCGCGCGTCATCGCCGGCCGCGCGCGCAGGTCCGTCAGCGACAGCGACAGTTCTCGGCGAACCCGTCCGCCGACGGTCAGTCGCCAGACCGCCGGATCGACCACCGGGATGTCGTGGTTGCGCGAGGCGAGTCGCAGCTCCGCCGGCGTGATTTCCTCGGACGGCGCTACCCCGGGAATCGCGTCACGCGGGGTTTCGGGTTCGGCGGGGGTCGCGATGCGGTGCAGCCGGCTGCTGGTCATGCGGCCAAGTTATGCGCGCAGAGCCTGGGTCGCATCGGAAGCGACGACCAAGTTGGCGGCGGCCGGTGCCTATCTTGGGCCGAAGGCGTCGCCGAAAGCGGTTTCAAGCCTCCGGCACGTGGGAATCGAAGAGTCGTGCCGCTGTATTGCTGTCGCGCGTGCGGGTTCGCGACAACGGCCTCGTGGCGTAACGCCGTGTCGGCCCATCACGTCGGTTCGCCGGAATGCCCCGGCGACCTGGAGATGGTCGTGGACTTCGCCGGTCGGCCGCCGGAGTCGGGTCGGGTGCGCACGCGATCCGGAGGCGGCCGAATCACCTCGGATGGCGGTCGAGTCACGGCGGACGGCGGTCGAGTCACGGCCGGCGACGGCGATCCGGCGACCGACCCGCAAGGCCCCACCTGAGGTCAGCCCGCTCGGTCGCCCCGCTCCGTGGGTTGTTGGCGGGTCCGAGTCGTGGTCCCGGCCGCTCGAGCTCGAACCAAACGTGGGTCGTCCCTTCATGGATCCCCCAGCGGCTGGATTCCGCGTCGACGATCGCCAGCCCGCGCCCGCCGATCGCGGCGAAATCCTGCTGACGCACGGACCGCTCGAAACCGTGGCCCTCGTCGATCACCTCCACCAGCACGCGATCCTCGTCGACCGTCGCACGCAGCGTGATCTCGCCGTGTCCGTGCACGACGGCGTTGGTGACCAGTTCGCTGACCAGCAGTCTCGCCGTATCGAGTTCGTCGGCGTCGACCGCCGGCGCCAGCCAGTCGGCCAGGGAGCGACGCGCGATTCCTGGCGCATGAGCAGTCGGGAGCAGGTTGACCTGGAGCATCTCCATCGAGCGCGGATGTCACGGATGGACGAGCCGAACACGCCTCGAATCTACGATACCCACGCACGCGGCTGGCGCAATCGCCTTCATGCCGCGGTCGAGCTCATGCCGAGACGGTTTGCCAGCCACTCGACGGTCGCGCCCTGGATCAGCGTCGATACGAGCACCGCGAAGAACACGAGGTTGAAGAACTCGAGGCTGCGCGGCACGTGTTCGATCAGCGGAAGCGTCGCGAGCACCACGGGCACGCCGCCGCGGAGACCCGCCCAGCCGATCAGAAGCCGCTCGCGGCCGTTGAACCGGCTGCGCGCCGTCGCCGCGAACGCCGACAGAGGACGGGCGACGAACGCGAGCAGCAGCGCCAGCAGCGTGCCCCGGACGAGCACCGACCCGAGCTGGCTCGGGAAGACGAGCAGCCCCAGCGCGAAGAACATCCCGATGTCGGCCACCGCCGCCAGTCCCTCGTGGAACGGCAGCAGAGCGCGACGTGAGGGCACATCGGCGTCGCCGACCGCGAGGCCGGCCAGGTAGACCGCGAGAAATCCGGATCCGTCGAGCGATGCGGCCGCGCCGTAAGCGATCGCTGCGGTCGCGGACGACGCCACGAGCGCCAGTCCCGAGGGAGCCGATCCCAGTCGCTTGAGCGCGGCCGTCGCGAGCGCGCCGACGAGCACCCCGATGCCGACGCCGACGACGAGTTGCTTGACCAGAAACCAGACGGCGTCAAGCGGACCGTACCCCGGCACGCGAATCACCTCGACCATCACCAGCACGAGCATCACCGCCACCGGATCGTTGAGGCCGGCTTCTCCCTCTAGCGTCAGCGAGACCGCTCGTGGGAGCCGGACTCCGCGCAGCAGCGCGAACACGGCCGCCCCGTCGGTCGGGGACAGGATCGCCCCCAGCAGAAGACCCTCCGCGATGGAGAAGTGGAACAGCCAGCTCGCGATGACGCCCGCTATCGCCGCGCTCCCCGCGGTCCCGATCGCAGCCAGCGAGCTCGCCGGTCCGAGCACCGGCCGTAGCGCCCGGAATCCGGTCGTCAGGCCGCCCTCGAACAGGATCAGGATGAGCGCGATCGTTCCGACCAGGTGGGCGAGCGAGTAGTTCGCGAAGTCGATCCAGTCGAGCGCGTCGCTGCCGACCAGCATCCCGAGGCCGAGGAACAGGAGCAGCGCTGGCAGGCGCAGTCGTGCGGCCACGGCGGACGCCACCACGCCGGCCGCGAGCAGACCCCCGCCGGCGAGGATCAGTTGCGCCTCGTTGTCCATTCCGATGGACCATGCCATGCGACCGGTCCCGGCTGCGAATTCGTGCACGTTTCTGCACGAACCGGCATAAACGTGTAGTATCCGGCAGATGCTGACCGATGAGCGACGCGCGATCATCCTCGACCGGCTGCGCACCCATGGCCGCGTGCTTGCCGCCGATCTGACCGCGGAGCTCGACGTCTCCTCGGACACGATCCGCCGCGATCTCCGGGAGCTCGACGACGCCGGTCTCCTCCGCCGCGTCCACGGTGGTGCGCTGCCCCGCCTCGGCGATGGCGCGCCGTTCGAGGCCCGGGCACGGCGTGCACCGGAGGCGAAAGCATCGATCGCGCGGCGCGCCGCCGAGTGCGTGCATGACGGCCAGCTAGTCGTGCTCGACGGCGGAACGACGACGCTCGAGGTTGCTCGCGCGCTGGTCGCCAGGCCACAGCTTCGCGCGCGCGTGATCACGACGAGCCCGCCGATCGCGCTGGCGCTGGCCGATCATCCCGGTCTCGAGGTGACCGTCGTCGGCGGCACGTTGCGCCCGAACTCGCTCGTTACCGTCGGCGCCACCGCCGTCGAGGCGCTGCGTTTGATCCGCGCGGACGTCGTGTTCCTGGGCGTCTGCGGATTGCACCCCGAGATCGGCGTCACCACGGACGACCTCGAGGAGCGCCACGTGAAGGCCGCGATGATCGAGGGCGCCGGCGATGTCGTCGCGCTCGCCGACCACGACAAGCTCGGCACCGCGATGTCGGTCGTGGTCGCGCCGCTGTGCGCGGTGACGTGTCTGGTCACGGACTCCGATGCGGACGACGCCGCGCTCGAACCGTATCGCGCGCTCGGGATCGACGTGCTGCGCGCATGAACGCGCGCGCCGGCATCACGGCCGTGTTCTTCGTCAACGGCGCGCTGTTCGCGACCTGGGCCTCGCGCATCCCCGCGCTGTCGAATCGTGTCCACGCCACCACCGGAGATCTCGGGCTGGCGCTGCTGGCCCCCGCAGTCGGCGCGGTGGTGGCGATGCCAATCGTCGGGCGCCTGCTGCCGGGCCGCTCGAGCCGGACGTTCACCCGGGTCGCGCTCGCCGGGTTGATGGGCGCGATCCTCCTCCCGGCGCTGGCACGGAGCATCCCGGGGCTGGCCGCTGCGCTATTCCTCGTGGGTCTGACCAGCTCCGCGATGGATCTGTCGATGAACGCGCAGGGCGTATCCGTGGAGCGGTGGATGAGACGGCCGATCCTGTCCTCGCTGCACGCCGCGTTCTCGTTCGGTGGTTTTGCCGGCGCCGGCCTCGGAGCTCTCGCCGCCGCGCTCGACGTCGCCCCGCTCCCGCACTTCGCCGCCGCGTCACTGCTGTTCGGCGTGCTCGGGCTGGTCGCCACCGGCGCCCTGCTGGCGCGCGACGAGGACGCCGACGCCCACGCGCCGACGATGCGCTGGCGGGCGCTCCCGACGCGGCTCGTGCTGCTCGGGATCGCGTGTCTGTTCTGCCTGATGGCCGAGGGCGGAGCGTCCGATTGGAGCGCGAAGCTCGTGCACGATGACCTGGGCTCCTCAGCGGCACTCGGCGCGATCGCGTACGCGGTGTTCAGCGTCGCGATGGGGACGGGACGGCTGATGGCCGATCGCCTGTGGAGCCGGTGGGGCTCAGTCGGCCTGCTGCGGCGCTCCGGCGCACTGGCCGCGCTCGGGTTCGCCGCCGGCCTGGCGGCCGGTACCGCGCCGGCCGCGATCGCCGGGTTCGCGGCGCTCGGGCTCGGGCTCGCAGGCGTAGTGCCGACGCTGTTCCGAGCCGGCGCCGATCAGCCGGGCGTCTCCACCGGGCCGGCGCTCGCCGCGGTGACGTCGCTCGGCTACCTCGGCTTTCTCGGCGGTCCCCCGGTGATCGGCGGCGTGGCGCAGCTCACCTCGCTCCGCCTCGCGTGCGGCGTCATGGTGCTCGCCGGGCTGCTCGTCGTGTGGCTCGCGCCCAGTGCCGCGGTTCCCATGGAGGCCGCGCCCGTGCACAGCCGATCGGCCGCTGTAGTTCGAGGGTGACGCAGCGCTACGGTTGTCGGTGTGGCGGACGAACCGAAGAGCCCGACCGACCAGTTGGGCGAGATCAAGAAGCTCGTCCAGGACGCGCAGGACAAACTCGATCAGGTCAACCGGGCGCTGCGATCGCTCGAGGACCGGCTCAAACGCGAGCGCGACGGGCATCCCGCCGGTTGACGGTCAGGAACTGACACCGGGTACGCGAGCAGCTAGCTCGATGAGGCAGCCTGCCTCGTCGGGGTCGTTCGCCACAAACCGGGCCAGCTTCGTCGTCGGCGCGACCACATCGAGCAGGCCGCGGCTCATTCCCCGGTGCAGGCCGCAGACAACCTCTGGGCTTTCTCCGGCCGCGTCACGGTACGGACAGTTGCACACGACGTACGTCAGCTCTCCCTCTCGCCCGGGCTGAAATCCCAGCGAGGCCAGCGCCGCGAGCGTTCGCTCGATCAGCCCGGCGGATTGCATGCCATCGGGGTCACGGACAACTCGTGTGTAGACCCCTGCCCGGTCGAGGCGAACTTCCCCGAGGGGGCGCGTGAGCGCGGCCCCAAACGTCCGTCTCACCACCCTCCGCCAGTCGAGTTGGACGTTAGGGTCGCTAGTGGCCCCGCATTGCAATCTCGCCGGCGGGGACGGGACGAGTTGGACGTTAGGTGTCGCGCGGTGGCGAGGGTGGGCGCCACGGCTCGCCGAACTGGC
>DATJYY010000153.1:0-36099 GCA_035499395.1 Solirubrobacteraceae bacterium | reverse complement strand
CTTAGCTATCAGTTGCTCATGTCGCCCGTCGCGGTCGCTGGCTACGCGCAAGAGCTTCTTCGGCTGCGCCGTCGGTGGTAGCCGCAATCGCCGAACCCATGCGAATCCTCTACGGCCGATGGTCGCCGGCAAGTCTCAGTTCGGCTTGAACAAGCCCGCCAACGACCGCTCGGAAGAGGGCCTTACGCGGAAAGACGCTCCAGCTCCCCATTTGAGGAGAACATGGCGGCGATCACCAGCGCAGCAGGACCCGTTCCGAGTGCCGAGCAATCCAGGCTGCGCCGTAGGCTCCCAGCTGCATTCGCGCCGGGCGGAGGTTGCTCACCTCATTCGGGGATTTCAATGACGGCGCGTATTGGCAGCGAGGGAGCGGTCGGCTCACCCGCGTCAGGATCCCGGCGAGCGCCAGGAGCAGAGGTGACTCAGATACAGGTTCGATCCATGCAGGCTCCAGCCGGATCGGGGAAGCGCATCTCGTTTTTGGGGATGGACCTGATCTGGAGATCACCTCGGAAATGAGCCGCGGGACGCTGGTCAGCTTCGTCCATGTCGCAGCGCCCGGCACCGGTGTGCCGATGCACATCCATCCCAAGGAGGAAGAGAACATCTTCCTCGTCGACGGCAATCTGGTCTTCCGGCTCGGAGATGAGACCTTTGACGTATCTCCCGGAGACATCGTCAGATGCCAAGGGGCACCGCGCTCGATCAGCTCGCCGCCAGTCCGGCGACCGTGTCCGGCACGCCATCGAACTCGCCGACCGGCGTGAGCTCGCCGCCCTGCCCGACAGCCCAGCCGAACACCTTCTGAGCATCCGCGTCGATTGCGTACAGATACCGGCCATCGCTGGAGATCGCCTCGTCGCGAACGCCCTTCCGGCCGTGCCGGGTTGCGCCAGCCACCGGCTCGCGCAGGGTGAGGCTGCCATCGGGCCCGATCGCATAGCTCGAGACGGTGCCGTCGCCAAAGTTCGTCACGAAGGCAAACCGACCGTCGTTAGTCACCGCGGCCCAGCAGACCTCGCTCCGCTTGTCACCAACAGAGCCGCTCACCGGCATGAGCTCCCCCATGCCGGTCACGGTGTAGGAGGACGCAGCCGCCGCTCCGACCGTGCCACCGAAAGCCTCGGTGACGATCAGCGACCCACCCGGGGTGAAGTCGAAACCGTACGGTGTCTGACCCGAGGACCTGATCGTCCTGGGACCCTCGGCATAGCCGTGATCGTCGACTACGAAGCTGCTGATGCTGTTGGTTCCGCGCTCGGTCACGATCAGGGCGTGACCGTCCGCTGTGAACGAGATCTGCGCCGGATCGGCGTCCTCAGCGCTCAGCGAGCGAGTCGATTCCGCCAACGCGGTCAGCTTCCCGTCCACGAGATTGAATCCGCTGATGCTCGGCGTACCGTTGTTGAGGACGTAGACGAGCGCACCGCGGACGGCCACGCTGGTGGGCCTGGTCCCACCCGAAGCGACGCGATCGGTGAGTCGCAAGCCATCCGGCTCGACCGCGAACACCGACAGTTCGTCGCTCCCCGGATTCACGACCAGCAACCACCGGCCGTCCACGCTCACGACGACTGAGCTCTGCGAGGGCAAGTGGGGCGCACCGGTCCCCCGCCCACCCGTGGAATAACGCCCCAGCGGGGCGAGCGCACCATCGTCGGCACGACGGAAGGCAACAATCTCGTTTCCGGCGTCATCGTTGGTCTGAACATAAACAGCAGCGTCCATCGCTCTTCTCCTGGTCTCGAGGGTCCCGGGTTTGTCAGGCCAGCGGCGTAGGCGTTACAGCGCCCCCTCGAAGAGCCCTGTCGGGACGCGGGCCGGCTTGTCCCCGTGCGCCAGCATCGTGGTGTGCCGGTCGAAGGTTCGCCGGTCAATCACGATCGCGGCGATGGCCGCGCCGATCATGGCGAGGAATGCGGCGACGGCCAGCCCGGGGGGTGTACCCGCTCGCGAAAAGGTGGGCCCGGGGCCCTCCGGTCGGCAGCCCCCGGCACAGCAAGGACGCGCCAGCCGACGCGTAGGCCGCTGACCCGCAGCGACCGGTCTCGAACCGGTAGTTCATGCCTTTCCCGAATCCCGCCTCGTGCGCCGCGCTGACATCGGCGACTGATAATCGTGCAGGGTCGGGAGCGCTCGGCTCCCGACCCTGGCTCTCTGGAGATCCGTCAGGAAACGGCGACGCCGGCGGGTGCGGCGCCAGTGGGAAGCGCCACTGTCCCCTGCTCGGTCAGCTGACCTCCGTCAACCGCGAACACGCCGAGGCTGTCTAGTCGGCTCTCGTCGACGTAGAGGGTCCGGCCGTTGGTGCTCAGCCGGGCATCGACCGCGCCGACCCCTGCCTGCGAGCTGACCTGGGTGGAGCCCAGCAGCGTCAACGTGCCGTCGGGAGCGATTGCGTAGCGGGAGATGTTTCCTGATCCGGTGTTGACGGTGAACAGGAACGCGCCGTCGTGGCTGATCTCGACCCAGCATGGCGCGGTCTGCTGGTCGGCGAACGGCGAGTTCCCGATCGATGACAGCGTGCCGTCACGGGCGACCCGGAAGGCGGAGACCGTGCCGTCGCCCGCCGCGTTATGGGCGTTGGAGACGAACAGCTGGTGGGGGTTGGTTGGCCGGAATTCGCTGCCGAACGGGCCTACGCCCTGCGCTGCAAACGGAGATCCCGAAGCCGGGATCAGCCGGCCGTGCGAGGTGACCGCGAAGCTGTCGATCTGCGAGGTGCCTACTCTCGTTCCGATCACGCTGGTCCCTGTCCGGTTGAAAAGCACATCGCCAGGCTGTGCTGTCGCGGGCAGCGGGATCGTCGAGCCCGCCAGCGGCCGCAGATGACCGCCGTCGGTGAGGGCGAAGCCCGTGTAGTTCGAGTCGGCGGCGCCGGCATTGGCCACGTACACGAGCCCGTCGTGTTCGGCGACGCTCACTGGCTGTGCGCCGCCGGAGGGGACGACGCCGCCCGGCACGAGCTCAAGTGCGCCGTCGCGCCCGATCCGCAGAACCGAGATCTCGTTGCTGCCGGCGTCGACGGCGAGCACGTACCGGCCGTCGCTTGAGACCTGGATGGCGCCCTGCGAGGCAAGTGCGGCGCCCGATCCGGCGCCGCCCGCGTTGAACGGCGATCCCGGCACCGGCGTCAGGCCGCCATCGGGGTGTCGGACGAACGCCGCCACAGTGTTCGTGCCAGCGGCGTTGTCGTTCACGTACACGAAGCCGTCACGGCTTGGATGCGCGGCCGCGACCGCGGGCGCGGCCACCGCCGCGCCGAACGCGATCATTGCAGCGGCGACGGTTCGCCACTTCCTCGGCTGGTAACGCATGGGGCTGCTCCTTGGGGTTGGGGGAGTGAGCAGTGACGGCGTTGCATCCCGGCGCCGCCGATCACTGTTGGACTAATTAGTCCAACTCATTCGACCACCCGCCGTTTGCGCTTTCAACCCCTCGTCCGCGGATGACACAGAATCGTTAGATCTGCCGATGCCGCGTTAAGACTTCTGTAAGCTTTTCGTAATCAGTTATTGGACCGCTGCGTCCAGCCACGAAAGCAAATCGGAACATGAGTGCCAGCCCGACTACGAACCAGGGACGCGCCACGCGTGAACGGATCGTGCGGGCCGCCGCGGAGCTGATCGCCGAGCGAGGCGCCACCGGCACCAGCCTCGATGACGTCAGAGCGGCCACCGCCGCCAGTAAGAGCCAGCTCTACCACTACTTCGGCGACAAGCGCGGCCTCGTCGAAGCGGTCGTCGGGCACCAGTGCGCAGGGGTGCTCGGCTTCCAGGCGAGGGCCCTGGCCGCCGTATCTGACTGGGAGAGCCTCGAGCGATGGGCGGAGCTCATGGTCACCGGCGTCGAGCAGCGCGGCGGGCGCGGCGGGTGTCCGATCGGAACCCTCACCGCCGCCCTGGCCGACACCGACGACGGGCTGCGCATCAGTCTGAACGAGGCATTCAGGGCCTGGGGCGACGCGATCCGCGGAGCGCTTGCCCGACTGCGCGACAACCGCCTGATCACGGCCGAGGCCGATCTCGACCGCCTGACCACGATCATGCTCGCGGCGATCGAGGGAGGATTGCTGCTTGCAAAGGCCTCGCGCGACCCCGAGCCGCTGCGCACCGCCCTCGACGGCGCGATCACCCAGTTCCGGGCCAACGCCCCACCCCGGCGCCGCCAACCCTCCGCATGAGCAACATCCACCAGCGGCTCGACCAGCTGACCGCAAGATCAGCTCAGATGCTGCGGACCCTCCTCGGACCCATCCGCCTCGAACTCGTCACCCCTCACATCGGACGCCCTTCTACCGCGCCGTCACGACCCTAAACGCACTCGCCCTCACAGAAGAACCGCCCCCCGGTTCGGAGGGCGGTTCGAATCCTTTGCAAACGTGCGACAGCTTCCAGATGCCGCACAACAGGCAATCGAGGCTCCTCCGGCAGGATGCTCGTACAGCTGCCCGGCCTGTTGTGTACACCGTTAATCGCAACAATGGTCCGCGGAAGGATTTGCGCGATCACGGCGCGGGGTCACGGAAGCCGGGTAACTCGTTCGTTGGCTCGTTCAGCGGGCGGATCACGAGCTCACTGATCACCGCGCGCGGTGGCTGTTGGTAGGCGAACACCAGGCAACGCGCGACGTCCTCTGGCGTCAACGGCTCGATCGCGTCGAGCAGCGGCCTGACCACAGGGTTGTCCAGAGTAAGCGGCGTCGCGACGGTCCCCGGTTCGACCACGGTTACCCGCACCCCGTAGTTGGCTGCCTCCATCCGAAGCGCATGCGCCAGCCCGACGAGGCCGAACTTGCTCGCGATGTAGGCCGGCTCTCCCACGTACGGTTCTCGGCCCGAGACCGAGGCGACGACGAGGATGTGGCCATGACGCTGCCGGCGCATGAATGGCAGCGCGGCGCGAACCGTGTTCATCGAACCGAGGAGGTTCGTCGAGACGACCTCGGCCCAGCGCTCCGGGTTGCCGGTGGCCATGAGGCTCTGCTCGGCGATTCCGGCATTCACCACCACGAAGTCGAGTCCACCGATCGCCGCCACCGCCGAGGCGACCGCAGCCTCGACCTCCGGCGACCTCGAGACATCGCAGGCGATCGTGGTGACATGCCCGCCGGCGGTCCGAACACGACCCTCGACCCCGCTCCGGTCGCCGGAAATGTCAAGCAGCACCAACCGCGCGCCGAGCTTGCCGAACTCGACTGCTGTGGCGGCGCCGATCCCGGAAAGGCCGCCGGTGATCAGGCCCAACGGTGTACTCAAACCTCGCCGGGGTTCCCAATCCGGCGCACCGGCGAGAGTGAATCGAGGTCACCGGCCCAAACCTCGTAGTACATCGGGTGCGTGTCGAGGTAGTAGAAGTACACGTCGTCGATCCAGGCGCTCAGCAGCACCTCGGTCCCGTCGGCCGTCAGCTCGTCCTGCAGCCGGTGCGCCTCATCGATGCTCGGGGCCCAGTAACCGACGTGGTGTATGCCTTCACCGTGAGCGCTTAGCCACTCGTGGAAGATCCCGTTGTTCGACGTCGGCTGCAGCAGCTCAACGTACGTCCCGGGGCCGATCTCCACCTCGGCGCCGATCCAAGTGAACTCCGCCGCCTGGCCGCGAACGGTCAGCTCGCGGAGCCGCCCGGGTACGTACTCATACACGTCCCACGGGCCCCAGCCCATTCTCCGCTGCAGCTGGGCCACGCTTGTGTCCAGGTCTCTGACGATCGACGCGACCTGATGGATGGTCGGCTTGGCGACCGAGTTCGCCGGCGTCGATCCGCCGACTGCCTGTGCGTCCGTCAACTTGGTTCTCCTATCTCCGCCAGGCGTGCGAGGCGGTGATTGACCGATGCGAGTGAGCGCTGGAGCGGCGCGTATACGTCGTCGTAGATCTCCCGATACAGGCGGACGTTGCCGGCGTCCGGTTCGACGAGCTTGGTCGGGGGAGCGAACCGAGCCACCGCATCGCCGGCATCGCTGAACAGGCCGATCCCGATCCCGGCGAGCATGGCGGCGCCGCGCGGCGTCACGTCCGGATCCTCCACGACCTCGACGCTTCGCCCCAGTGCCTCGGCCCGGCTTCGCAGCCACAGCTCGTTCTTGACTCCGCCGCCCATGACCAGAAGGCGCCCGGCCCGTACCCCGGTCGCACGTGTCAGAGCCTCGACCGATGCTCGCGTCTGGAAGCTGAGGCCCTCGAACACGGCGCGCGCCATCGCGGTCCGCGTCGTCGCACCCGTCAGGCCGACGAAGGCCCCGCGCGCGAGTTCGTCGTGCGATGGGCCGTAGGACCCGAACAGATGCGGGATGAACACGACCCCGCCGGAGCCCGGCGCCACGCTCCCACAGGCGGCGACGATGTCAGTCCACGCGCTGAGCTCGCCGGTCGGGGTGTCCGATACGTGCAGATTTCGACGGCTCCACTCGGTCACCTCGCCCGACAGCGCCTCGATCCGGAGGGCCCAACGGCCGGGGGCGACGTGTGGGTCGCAGATCGCGCCGCTCTCGCATGCGACCTCAGTCAGGCATGGCTGGCGGGCGCACGTGAACGTGAGCTCCCATGTGCCGGTGAGAATCCCGAAGTCACCCGGCTCGGTGAGCCCGGAGCCAAATACCCCGACAAGCCAGTCGGCACCGCCCAACACGACCGAGACCCCGGCGCGCAGCCCAGTCGCCGCCGCGGCCTCCGCGGTGACCTCGCCGACGATTCGGCCCGCCTGCTCGGGAGCCGGAAACAGGTCCTCGGCGAGCCTGAAGGCGCCGAGCAGATCTGCACGCAAGGCCAACTCGGTCTGATCGAGCGCCAGCGTCTGCGAAGTGATCGAGTAATCGCTGGTCAGGACGCCCGACAGCCGGTAGGCCAGCCAGTCGCCAATGAAGACCCAGCGACGCATACCGTTGGCGAACCGCGGCTCGTGTTCTGACATCCAGCCGATCCACGCCGGAGGGTAGATTGAGTTCAGCCGGTTGCCGGCAACCGCGAACAGCTGGGCGTCTGTCAACCCGCTGCGGGCAAGCACGGCGCCCGTCCCGGCCAATGGATCGATCCAGGTCACGAACGGGAAGAGAGGCTCGCCGGACGCGTCGAGCGGGACCCCGATCAACCCCAGCTGCGCGATCGCAAGCCCGTCCACCTCCCCCGCGAACGGCCTGACGGTACGCCGCAGCAGGTCGGCGACGGTATCCCACAGAGCCTCGGTTTCCCAGATGTCCACCGGGACCCCAGCGATCTCGAGTCGCCGGTCCGGCGGGTCGGTACGCTGCTCGGCCAGCTTGACCCCGCTCTCGTCGTAGACGATCGCCTTGAACGAGGTGGTCCCCAGATCGAGGGCAAGCAGTCGTGTCATCTCATCTCAGCGCGCGGCCGGGGCTTCGACACGCGCCACGGCGAACGGCGCCAGGTGCAGCGAAGCGTGACCGCCGCCGACGGTCAGCTCTTCGCCGGCTCGGGATCGGTAGGCGAGCGGATCTGAGAGCGCCTGGTTGGCCGTGTGCTCGTCGAGCATACGGACCGACGCCGTCGCCGCCGGAAGCCCTCGCAACTCGAGGCCGACGGCATTTGGCGTCAGGTTGGCCACTAAGACCCTGAGCCGTTCACCCGAGCTCAACGCCAGCGCACACACCTCGGTTGGCCATGCCGACCGGGACTGGACGAGCGTGGTCTCGCCACCGGTCTCGAGCACGTCGGCAAACACGTGGAAGACGGCGAAAGCGCCGTGCGGAGGCGCCCCGACGAACGCCGCCGACAGCGGCAGGTCGCCCGGGACGATGCCGCGCCAGCCCACCGTCTCGTAGTAGGTCATGCTCGCTACTCCCGCGCCCGCGAGCGCTGCGATGCTGCCCACGGTCCAGGCTGCGGCAAACAGCGACGACTGACGGGGGTCGACCGAGAACGGCATGTCCCCTCCGGCGGCGACTGGGTTGAAGTGGTCGACGTGGACGACGTCGCGCGGCCGCAGCGTGACCGGGCTGACGACGACCGGCAGGCCGCCGGAGAAAGTTGCGGCCGTGCGCACCGTGTCTGGCTGCGCCTCGAGCGACTGCGCGATCGACTCCTCGTCGAACGTGTGCACCTGGGGCGTGATCGTGTAGACGAGTCCGTCCATCGCGGTTACGTCAGGCCGGGCGCGGTTGAGCTCGGCGAACCACAGATCGGTACCCCCGATCACCGGGAAACCCGCCCCACGCCTGGCGATCCCCTCGCGCGCATGGCGGGTCATCGCCGGATCCGACATCTCCTGTTCGTAGGCGAACAGCAGCAGGCGCGAGACCGGTAGCGACATGAGCCCGTCGAGCAACTCGTCGAGCTGCGCCGGTGCTCGCGCGAAGGCGGCGATCTCGAGCGGGCAGCCGAGCGACTTGGCCGTGTCGGCCGCGCCATCCAGCCGAGCCGTCCAGCTATCGCCGCCGAGCACCAGGTCGGCTCGTAGGTGAGCGGGATGAGCCGCTCGCAGCAGTGCAAGCTCGTGGTCCGAGTGGCGATCGGACTCGCGGGGAAGCGCGAAGCCGATCGGCGGAAGCGCTCCCCGCTTCCCGTGATCGAGCTCGACACAGTGAGGCTTGGGTCCGGGCGCCGGTGCGGCCCGGATCGTGCCGCTGGCGGCGGGCAGATCCCCGGTCACCTGGATGGTGACCTTCTGATGGAAATGCTCACCGGCACGAGCATCGAAGGGGTAGCCGAGCTCCTGCGGCGTGCAGTACGTCTTGAACGAGGCGTCGGTCCAGTTGCGCTGATCCTCCACCTCGAACAGATCGCCTTCGAACAGGAGCCTCAGCTCGGCATCGCCGTCGATCGCCAGGTCGAGCTCGTCGACGGAAGGGAACAGAGGCCAGTAGATGCCGCGCTCGAATACCTGCGGTCCGATCTCGAGTGGCAGCGTTCCCTCGACGAGACCGGCGGGCGAGCGGCCCCGGTATCGGTGACCCGCGCACCCGGGCGGGTGCAGGAGGCAGAAGCCGATCCGGCAGTACTTGAACGCAGTCTCGGCCGTGCCGTCGAACTCATAGCTGACCACGCCAGACCGCTCGCCGGTGATCCTCCCCCGCCAGGCGAAGGACACGGGCGGCCGGCGGTGGGTCATCGTGAACGAGACGGAGAACTCGTCGTCGCCGCGGCTGATCTCGCAGTCCGAGAGAGTGCCGGCGACCGTGCCCCACTCCTCGTCCCGGAGCGCGACGTAGACGTTTCGCAGCAGCTCCACGTCGCCGATTCGGACCGAGCGGATTTCCGCCCCCTCGAGTTCGACCGTGACGCCTCCGGCAGTCAACCGCTCCCGCGTGGCCGGCGCCTCCGCGCGCCCGTACCACAGCTCGTACCGCGACAGACCGGCCGCCGGTGTCGTGCTGCTCATCTGCCGGCTCCCCCGGTCGGGCGCGGGTTCGTCCACCCGGGCCCCCTAGCGCTTATCGGCCACACGTCGACGATCTCATCGCCGGAGGCCACGAAGTAGACGTCATGGAGATTTACCGTCCCGCCGCTGTATCCGACGACCAGCTCCAGCACCTCGCCGACGGCGGGCGGCCCGCCCTCCTCGACATCGAGCAGCGTGTGCTCCTCGTGCACCTCGCGGACCCGGCCGATCGGCGAGTGCGGCGGGGCCACATCGACCGCGACGACCTTTGTGCCGCAGTCGAGAATCGCCGTCCCGCCGTTACGGCTCACCACGGTCGCGAGCACGCTCAGAGCAGGACGGAAGGCGGGGGCCAAGCGCGCGTACGTGTGATCCACGACGGCATACGTGCCGGCCTGCAACTCGGTCACGCAAGGATGCACGCCGGTCATGTCGTAAGTGTTGGTCCCCCCGGCCGACACTATCTCGATCCGGTGCCCATCGTCCTGTAGCGCTTGCACATATGTGGCCAGGAAGTCCATCGCCTCCCGGGCGAGATCGGTTCGCCGCTGACGGTCGGGCTCGAGTACGACATGTCCTTCGTAGCCCATCACCCCGCGGAGCTCCACGCCTCGGATTCCGGCCACGACACCGGCGAGCGACCGGGCCTGCGCAATCGACCGCACTCCGCCGCGGTGCATGCCGACGTCAACCTCGACGAGCACCCCGACCGTCGAGCTCTGGTTCTGACCGGCGCGCGCAAGGGCGGATACGACATCGGGATGGTCGACCGCGACCGTCATCCGGGCACCGCGTGCGAGCCCGGCGAGGCGCTCGAGTTTGGCCTCACCGACGACCTCGTTGGCAATCAGGACGTCGTTGATGCCTCCGGCGACGAGCGACTCAGCCTCCCAGATCGTCGCGGCCGTCATGCCGATCGCGCCGGCGGCGATCTGCTCGCGGGCGATGTGCACCGACTTGTGGACCTTGAAGTGCGGCCGGATAGCAGCGTGATCCTTGCTCCACGTCGCCATCGCCGCCAGGTTGTCCCGCATCGCTGCGACGTCGAGCAGAAGTGCGGGCGTGGGCAGCTCTCTAAGCGACTGCCCGATGAACAGCCGCGCCGGCGGATCAACGGTGCCGGGCACCGCGTGGGCCTGAACATGCATCGTCTGAACCCCTCATTGCGACGGCGATTGCGGCGCGGCGATCGCCTTGGTTTCGACACTCCAGTCGCTATACATCGCAAGCGGGTATCGCTCGCTGACGACCACCGCGCGCGAGTACTCGACCACCCGCCCCTCGGCGTTGTACGTCTTCATGGCGATCTCGACCACCGGTGCTCCCGGCTTTATCTCGAGGTGTTTCGCCTCCTCCTTGGTCGCGGCCGCGGCCGAGATCTCCCCGTTGGCCCGCGCCAGCTCGATTCCGTGCTCGGCGAGCGCGTGTTCGATCGAATTGTCGGGCGCGTCGAGCTCGACTTGGGTCAAGAAACCGCACAGCTCAAACGGGAAGTAGTTGTCGAGCACGACGATCGGAATCCCGTCGGCATAGCGAACCGACTGGATGTGGAGGATGTCCCCCTCGGCCAACTCCGAGGCACGATGCGCAATCTCGGCACGCGCGTCGAGCTTCTCGACTCGAAGGGTCTTCTTCGAGGGCTTGAGCCCCCGGCGGGCGATGTCGGTGGTGAGGCTGTGCCACTGCTGCATGCGAACGACCATCAGCGGCTGCCGGGCGAAAGTACCCCGGCCGGCGTGGCGGACGACGAGCCCTTCGTTGGCGAGATCGCTCATCGCCTGCCGCACGGTTGTCCGGCTCACGCCAAAGTGGGCGACCAGCTCCTCCTCGGTCGGCATCGGCTCGTCCGCGGCCCACTCGCCCAGCCGGATTCGTTCCCGAAGCAGGTTTCGGATCTGGATGTAGAGCGGGACCCCGGTCTCGTCGCTCAGCGCGGCGTCGGTCCATGTAGTCGCGCCGTCGCCGGGGGGCGCGCCTGCTCCGGTACGGCGCTGACTTACAGACACATCTGTCCTCCGTCGACCGGAAAGTAGCCGCCGGTCGCGTAGCCGGCGTCGGCGGAGGTCAGCCACGAGATGATGCCGGCGACCTCAGAAGGCTGTCCGATCCGTCGCAGCGGGATCAAGCGCTCGGCGTCGGCCATCGACTGCTCGTCCGCAATCACGTGCGCGTTCATCCGCGTGTCGATGAAGCCCGGCACGACGATGTTGACCCGGATCCCGAGCGGCGCCAGCTCCCCCGCCATCGCTCGTGCGAGCGCGTGCACGCCACCCTTGGAAGCGCTGTAGCCGTGCTCCCCGAACGCAAATCCGTACAAACCTGTAGGCGATCCGATCACGACGATCGAGCCACCTCCCGAGGCCTCGATCAGACGGACCGCATGCTTGCAGGTCAGGAACATACCCGTCAGGTTGGTCGCGATCAGACGATCCCAGGCAGCGAGCTCGAGCTGGTCGACACGCGCGTCCCCCGTGACGCTCATCGAGATTCCCGCAGCCGCGACGAGAGCATCGAGCCCACCCCAGCGCGAGCGGACCGACTCGAACGCATCGGCGACCGCGTCCTCGTCGGACACATCGGCGACGAGCTCGAGCGCGTCGACCCCATGCTCGCGAGCCTCCGCCGCGACGGCCGCGAGTTCTGCTCCCCGCACGTCGAGGAGTGCCACTGAGGTCTGCTCGCCGGCCAAGCGGAGCGCGGCGGCTCGACCGATTCCCCCTGCGGCGCCGGTGACAAGTGCGTAGCGCCGCCCTGTCGATCGCGCGGCGGTGCTCATCGTCTCGGATCGAGCGCGACGATCGCGAGCGCGGGACCGGGCCACGGCGGGTCGATCAGACCGGCGTGGCCGCTGATCCGCACCGACCCCGGCGCGCGCTTGGCGTCGTCGACCAGGTCTCGCCACTCGACGCTGGCGCCCTCCAGCGACCTGCCCAGGTTCAGACACAGGCGGTCCTCATACGGCTGATAGACAACCGCCCGATCTGCGCCGTTGTATAGAGCGAAGCCAGTGCTCACGATGTCGGGCCGGGGGAGCATCTGCGCTAAGTCCAGCTCGGCCGCCAGCCGGCACGTGGCGCCGAGCGCCTTGCGGACGTCCTCGCGACCCGCCGGTGCCAGCGGATCCATGTGGTCGTATCCCCACGGATCCATGTACAGCGGTTGGTAACCGCGCATGAACGAGCGCCACACCCAGTCGACATTGCCGCCGACACCCCACAGGTGGTCGGTGTCCAGAAACACCACCTTGCCCACGTTCGTGGACGGCGGCTCGTACTCCCAGCGCTCGTCGCCCGGGCCCCGCCAGGCAAACGGCACGATCGCCTCGGCCGGACACGCGAGCAGGTCTTGGTTACGCGGGTAGGGCCATTGGGCGGACATGTAGACCGGATGCTGAAACGGCTTTGTGCTCAGCTCATATTCGTGCACGAGATCGATCATGTGGTACTGCCAGGAGGTGTTCTCTGGCGTGCCGTCGTGCTCGTTGCCGATCTCGTATAGGACGTTGGGAAACTCGTTGACGGCGTCGATCACGGTTTGCGCGTGTCGCTCCTGGAGCGCGACGATCCTCGGGTCGGCGAGCGTGTGAACGCGGTCATAGCCCTGCTCGTCGTCGGGCGAACCATCGATGCCGTTCACGTTGTTGTCACGGTGGAACGGGTGTGAGATCCAGGGGTTTTCGCAGTCGCTCCACGGATCGGGCTTTGGCCCGGCGCTCCACCCTTGAAACAGCATGACCGACACGTATATGCCCGCGTCGAGCGCGCTGCTGACCCGGTCACGCAGTCGTGCCAGCCACTCCTGGTCCGTGCGTTCCAGATCGAACTTCGGTCCTCCGTCACGCGCCGGTTCCCGACCGACCCGCGCCCACGGGACCGGAGCAAAGTGGTAGTCGCCCTTCCACCACGACGCCCACCGCGGGTGCTCCCAGGTCCACAGCCGCGTGAAGGTGTGACCGAAGTCGACGATCGAGGCCAGGAACGAGGACCAGTCCATTGGCGCCGGCGGCGACTCGGGCCCGCCGTCCTGCACTACCGCCCAGGTGTGGCACCCGGACAGGTACACGGGACGCCCGGTGGCGTCGGCGAAGTAGCGCGGGTTGGCGACACAGGTCACTAGGGGTCCCATGGAGGAGCGGTCGACGGGGCCGCCGCGGCCTGCTTCGGACACCTCAAACACGAGACTGGGCGGGTCCGGTCGCCAGGCGCGCGTAGATGTCGCCGAGCGTCTCGCGTCCGCGCACGAGGTCGACCAGCGCCCGCTGCATATCTGCCGGGGCATCGTGCCCGATCACGTTGCGCGCGTACGCGGTGCCGGCCGCTCCGCCGCGCAGCGCCGCCTCGGCCGCCTGAAGCGCCTCGTGCGGCTCGCGCAGCGCGCCGCCCGCGATCACAATCGGAATCTCAGCCAACTCGCAGACCGTCGCCACGGCATCGGACGAGCCCGGATACGCGACCTTGATGAGATCGGCGCCGAGCTCCCGCGCCGTGCGCGCGCCCCATGCGAGCGCCTCGGCCTGCGTGATCTCTGACTCTCCGTCAGTAGGCGGTACGTGCACCTCGGCGAGCACGACCACCCCGAGCTCATCGGCCTCCTCGCAGACTCGAGCGAACGCACGTGTCGACTCGGTCTCACGGTCGACACCCAACTCCAGATCGACGCAGACAGCGTCGGCGCCGATCTTGAGGCTCGCGAGCACAGTGTTGACGACCGCCTGAGGTGCGTCGGCGTCGTTCAGTCCGGTTGCGCCGCTCAGCCGAACGATCAGGCCGACAGCCGGACCGACGCGATCGGCAAACCGCTTCGCCTCGCCCCACCGGAGGATAACCGCGTCTACCCCGGCCTCACGGGCCATGTCGATCAGTGCTCCCGTGTTGTGCGCGCCGGGGAACGGCCCAACCGGGACGACGATGTCCAGCGGCAAGATTACGGTCCGTCCCGAACTGTCGATCAGGCGCCCGAGCCTGCGGCTCTTACCGGCGTTCATCGCAATCGGTTCCTCTGGCTCACGCGAGGCCGTATTTGTAGAAGAAGCGCTGCTGATCCTCACCACCGCCGACCGACGCCTGGAAATCACGCACTCGCGCGCTGACGAAGTCGAGGCGCACTGGATACACGAGCGGGATCCACAGAACCTCCTGCTGGACGATGATCTTGTCCATCTGCCGGTAGAGGGCGTCGATCTGCGAGCTGCTCGTGCTCCGGTGGGCGTCCACCGACAGCTGATCGAACGAAGGCGAGGAGTACCACGGGTAATTGCAGCAGCCCGCCTTCTGCGCGGCGGTGGTGAAAGCGGAGTCGACGATGTAGGAACCGCTCGGGTAGGCCAACTCCCAGGCCCACAGCAACATTCCGGCCGGGCTGTTGCCCGTGAAGCTCGTGAACGCGTCGTACTCCATCGGGATGTACTGAGCATTGATCCCGATCTCAGCCAGATCGGCCTGTATCACCTGACCGATTGCCTGGTATGGAAAGCGGTTGGAACTCCACATCTTCACCGTCGCGCCGCTGGGCACCCCGGCCTGCTGGATCAGGCTCTTCGCTTCCGATGGGTTGTACGGGTAGGCCAGGCCGTTCTGGTAATACGGGCTCAACGGTGAGAAGAAACCACCGGTGGCCACCTGGCCGAGCCCATGCATCGCCTGCAGCACCCGGGGCTTGTTGATGGCCATAGCGATCGCTTTGCGAACGGTTGGATTCTTGAGCAATGGGTCCTTCAAGCTCAACGACATCCAGTAGCAGTTGTCCTGCGGCGTCTTGACCGCTTGGTGGTCGCGGACGTAGGTCGGATTGCCCAGAACAGTCTGTACCGATCCGGCCGGAACCGGGTCGTACATCATGTCATCTTCTCCGCTCTGGATTCGGAGCATCGCCAGTGTGTCATCGATGCCCATCCGCCACTGAACGCCGGCATACCGCGGGATGCCCGGGTTCCAGTAGGACTTGTTGCGGTTCAGAACGATGTTGCTCTCGCGGTTTACGACGTTCGCGGTGAACGGCCCGGTTCCGATCGGGGACCAGTTGTACTTGTTGAACCCCAGGGACTCGGCGGCCTGCTTCGAGACGACACCGGCCATGTTCAGTCCGATCAAGTAGACAAAGGTACTGTCGGGGTAGTCGAACTCAAACACCACGGTCTGTGGGTCGGGCGTAGTGATCCCACTTAGCGTTTTTGCCTTCTCATTGACGACGTCCGAGATGCCCTTGATCGGGAGCGCCGCGTACAGGCTGCCGGCCTCGGCTTCGAACGAAGGGATCACAAGACGCTCGAACGAGTACTTCACGTCCTCGCTGGTGAGCGGGGTACCGTTGGTGAACTTGATTCCGGGGCGGAGCTTGAACGTATACCTATGACCATTGTTCGTGACCGTCGGTAGTCCGGTTGCGATCAGCGGTACCAGCTTCGATGAGTAGGGATCGATCGTCAGCAGGCTCTCGTAGATCACGCATTGGCCGCAGGCTGCGGCGCCGTTCCACCACTTCTGTGGGTCGAGGCCCGGGATGGTCGTACTCATCGAGAACTTCAACACCCCGGTCGAATCGAGGCTTGTTGCAGCCGTCTTCGTCGTGCTCGACGTTCCGCCGCACGCGCTTACCACCGCGCCCAGGCCGAGCGCCGCGGCTCCCGCCAGGAACTCCCGGCGCCTCACCCCGGCCGCGTCCCAGTCAAGGGGAATCCGACGTCCCGATTGTTGACTCATCCGAGGCTCCTCACTTCACGTGGCGTGGGTGGCTCGCCGGTCGCCTGGGCAGACCAGCGCCGTCGCCGGAATTCCTAATGTCGGAACGTTACGACAAATGCCCTTGTCGGTCAAGGTCCCCACGTCCTGCTCGTCGGTCGCGAGGCACGCCCGACGGTCTGCGCCAGGTCCTGCCCCACCTGCGCGATTGCCTCGGCGGCGCGGTCGAACACACTCACGAATGGGAAGAACGCATGTGTCATGTCTCCGTAGTGACGGTGTGTCACCGGTACGCCGGCGGCGTCGAGCCGCGCGATATAGCTCAGGTCCTCGTCTAGCAGCGGGTCGAGCCCCGCGGTCACGACGACCGCCGGCGGCAGGCCCGCCAGACTCGGCGCCCGTAGCGGCGACACGTCCGGAGACTCGCGTTTCTCGGGGTCCGGAACGTAGTGATCGAAGAACCAGGCCATGTCTTTCTTAGTCAGGAATTCCTCATCGCCTCCGTACTCCTCATACGACGCGGTCGTCATGTCGCAGTCGGTCACCGGATAGACCAGGACCTGAGCGGACAGCGCGGGGCCTGCGCGGTCGCGGGCGCGCAACGCGCACACGGCGGCGAGGTTCCCACCCGCGCTGTCGCCACCGACGATCAGCGGCCGCGACGAGGCTCGGTCGGCCACCCACTGCAGAGCCCGCCAGCAGTCCTCCAACGGAATCGGGAAGGGGTGCTCGGGCGCCAGCCGGTAGTCGACGCTGGTGACCGTGCAGTGTGCTTCGTTGGCAAGCGTCCGGCACATGGCGTCGTGGCTGTCGAGCCCCGCCACCACCCACCCGCCGCCGTGGAACCAGACGATCTCGGCCTCGGATCGGGTGGGCGCATACACCCAGGCGGCGATCGTCTCCCCGCCCACGTCGATCGCCGCCTCGCTTACCCGTGCGACGCTCGGACCAGGAGCGATCGCCTGGACCTCGAGGTCCACCTGAGCGCGCGCCTGCCCCGGAGTCAGGCTGTGGAGGGGCGGCCACTCGCTCGGCAACGCTTCGTCGAGGAACGCCTGGACTTGAGGATGCGGATGCTCGGCCAAGGGGCGTATGACGGCTGGGCGCTGACTCATGGACGTCTCGGTGGGCCGGTGTCCGTGGGATCGGCGTCGTACTTCTCCGGCGAGGCGAGGTGGCAGGCGACCTTGCGACCTGAAGGGAACGTCTGCACTTGCGGCACGACCGTCTTGCAGATATCGATCGCCTCCGGACATCTGGTGTGAAAACGGCATCCCGGAGGCGGATCGATCGGGCTCGGAATGTCTCCCCGCAGCGATACCTCCGCGCCGCTCCAGCCCGCCGCCGGATCCGGGGGCGGCACCGCGCGCAGCAGCGCTCGCGTGTACGGATGCGCCGGCCGCGCGAACACGTCATCGCGGGTGCCGATCTCGACCAGCTCTCCGAGGTACATGACCGCCACGCGACTGGCCACGTGGCGTACGACGGCCAGGTTGTGCGCGATGAACACCATCGTCAGCGACAGCTCCTCGCGCAGCTGAGCAAGCAGGTTCAGGATCTGCGCCTGCACGGAGACGTCCAGCGCGCTGACCGGCTCGTCCGCGACGACGAAATCGGGACTGAGCGCGAGCGCACGCGCGATCCCGATCCGCTGACGCTGGCCACCCGAGAATGCATACGGGAACCGATTCGCGGCGTCGGGTGGCAACCCGACGAGCCTGAGCATCTCGGTCACGCGCTCCCGGCGCGCGCTCGCGGAGCCGAAGCCATGCGCCCGCAGCGGCTCGGCGATGATCGCACCGACCTTCATACGCGGGTTCAGCGACGCGTACGGGTCCTGGAAGATCATCTGCGCACGCCGGCGAAAGTGCCGCAATGCCGGGCCGCTCAGCTTGCTGACTTCCTCGCCGTCGAAACGGACGGATCCGCTCGCCGGCCGGTACAGCCCGAGGATCGCGCGGCCGGTGGTCGTCTTCCCGGATCCCGACTCGCCGACGAGCGCGAGCGACTCGCCCTTTGCCACCTCGAAGCTGATGCCGTCGACCGCACGGAAGACTCGTGACCTCAGTCCCCAGTTGCGCGCCGAGACGTCGAATCGGATGGCCAAATCGTCGACCTGTACCAGCGGCGTCTGGTCGGTTCGGTCCGAGCTCATCGCGCGGACCTCCTTGTGCGTGTGTCGACCAGGCAGGCGGCTTGGTGCGCTTCGCCGCCGCCCGCCGCAGGTTCGAGCGGCGGGTCCACTCTGCGGCAGGTATCGATCGCGAAGCTGCAGCGCGGAATGAACGGACAGCCCTGCCGCTCGTCGTATCCGCTCGGCGGTGACCCGGGAATCGTCGGCAGCTCCCGGTCCAGAACCGACTCCACGCGCGGCATCGAGTTCAGCAATCCGAGCGTGTAGGGATGGCGCGGGTCGGCGAAGATCTCGGCGGTCGTGCCCAACTCGACGACGCGGCCGGCGTACATCACCAGTACCCGGTCGGTGACGCTGGCGACGACACCGAGATCGTGGGTGATCAGGATCAGGGCCATCCCACGGCGCCTGCGCTCGCGCTCCAGCAGGTCGAGGATCTGCGCCTGGATCGTCACGTCGAGGGCCGTGGTCGGCTCGTCGGCGACCAAGACGTCGGGGTCGGCCGCCAGCGCGACCGCGATCGCGACCCGCTGGCGAAGGCCACCGCTCAGTTGGTGCGGGTAGCTGGCCAAGCGCTTGACGGGATCCGGCACGCCGACTTCCTCCAGGAGCTCGATCGCGCGCCGTCGCGCGTCGTCCTTGCTGACTCCCAGGTGGGTGATGATCCCCTCGGCGATCTGGCGCCCGATCGGCATCACCGGATCGAGCGACGTCATCGAGTCCTGGAACACCATCGCGATTCTCCGGCCGCGCAAATCGCGTAACACCTTCGATGTGGCGCCGACGAGCTCTGTTCCTCGCAGGAGGATCTGGCCCGACGCGATCCGCCCGTTGCGCGGCAGCAGCCCCAGCAGCGCAAGCGCGATCGCCGTCTTGCCGCAGCCTGACTCGCCGACGATCCCGACCGCCTCGCCGGGCTCGATCCGAAACGAGACGTCGCGAACGGCGACGATCTGTCCGCGCGCGGTGCCGTACACCGTACTCAGCCCACGGACCTCGAGCGCGTTCTCAGGCGCCTCGACCGCGGACGCCATCATGAGTACTTGATCCTCGGATCGAGAAGCGCATTGACGATGTCGGCGACGAGGTTGAAGATCACGACCGCGGTCGCGGCGACGATCACCGTCCCGAGCACGACCGGAATGTCGTTGGCAGTGATCGCGTTCCACGCCTGCTGCCCGATGCCCGGCCAGCCGAACACCTGCTCGACGACCAGGACGCCGCCCAGGAAGATCCCGAAGTCGAGCCCGATCATGGTCACGGCCGGCCCGACCGAATTGCGCATCACATGGCGCGTCACCACCGACCACTCCGACAGCCCTTTCGCCCGGCTGTTGCGAACGAAGTCCTCTCCGAGCACGTTCAGCACCGACGATCGGACCATCCGCGCGTACCAGGCGGCGCCAGGCAGGCCGAGTGCCAGCGCGGGCAGGACGAGCGCCGGCAGCGAGTCGGTGGCGCCGAGCGGGAACAGTGGGATCTTGTACGCGAACAGGTACAGGAGCACGAACCCGAGAACGAACTGCGGCACGACGACACCGAGCAGCGACCCGGTGAGCACGATCCGGTCGGCGGGTCCCTGCCACTTGAGCGCGGCTAGGACGCCGAGCGGCAGCCCGATGACGACCTCGACCAGCAGGCCGGCGGCAGCCAGTTCGAGCGTCGCCGGCAGGCGGCTCAGTACCAATCTCAGGACAGGTTCGCCGGTGGAGTACGAGGTCCCGAGGTTGCCGTGGAGCAGCCGCTTGAGATAGAGCCAGTACTGGACGACGATCGGGTGGTCGAGCCCGAGCTGCCTCCGCGCGATCTCGTACTCCGCGTGGGTCGCGCGGAGGCCGGCGTACAGCCGCGCCGGGTCGACCGGCGAGAGGAACGCGACGCCGAAGGTGATGATCGTGATCGCGAACACGACCAGCACCGCCCAGCCGAGTCGCCCGGCGATATAGCGAGTCACCCGATCCCTCCCAGGTGGACCTGCACCGAGCGCTCGAGCGTCGGATCCAGCGCGTCGCGCATCCCGTCCCCAACCAGCGAGAAGCCGAGCATCGCAAACATGATCGCCAGGCCGGGAAGCAGCACCAGCCACACGTCAGTCGTGAGATAAGTCTGGCCGTCGGCGATCATGTTGCCCCAAGACGGCGTCGGTGGGTGGATCCCGAGGCCGACGTAGCTGAGCGCCGCCTCGAGTTGGATCGCGGTCGCCACACCCAGCGTGCTGAACACGATCACGCTCGGCATCACGTGCGGGACGATGTGGCGTACGAGTATCCAGCCGCGCCTGACACCCGCCGTCCGGGCGGCAAGCACGAAGTCGCGCTCGCGGAGCGTCACGACCTGGGAGTAGACGACGCGCGCCAGATAGGCGGCGAAGCCGACGCCGACGATAATGCTGATCGAGATCACGCTCGGCGAGGACACCGCCAGCACGGCGGTCGCCAGCAGCAGGATCGGGAAGCTCAGGATCACGTCGGCCAGACGCATCAAGAGCTTCTCGCCCCAGCCTCCGAAGAGTCCGGCGACGCCGCCGATCGCAAGGCCGAGCACGCCACCGATCAGCGCTGATCCCAGCCCGACCACGAGTGACACGCGCGCGCCGTACATCAGCCGCGTGAGCTCGTCGCGGCCGAGCGAATCGGTGCCAAGGAGAAACTGGCCTCCGGGAGGCTTGGGGTTGCCAGCCGCCGTCAACCCGCTCGCGAGCTGCTGGTTGACCTCATACGGAGCGACCAGCGGCGCCAGCAACGCGGCCAGCACGAGGATGGAGACGAATAAGAGCCCCGTCATTGCGAGCCGATCGTGGCGGAACTCGTACCACGCCGTCCGCCAATACCCGCGCTCGACCCCCCGGACTGGCTCGCTTCCCTCGATCAGCGGATCGGGCACCACCGCGTTCTCGCCGACCGCCACCGCGCTCAGACTTCGGGCCCCGTCGGCGGCGCCCCTCAGCGGTGACAGCGACCGTTTCAGAGCCGAAGAAAACCGTACGCGGGACCGTTTGGACGTCTGGGAGATCGAGCCTCCAATCGGGTTGCACGGAGCCGTATCGCGGGGCCCTCTGGCTGAGGCTCCTCCACTGCGGCGGCAGTTTTATCGTAATGTCACTACATTTGCAACGCAAGGCCCGTTCCCTTGCCTCACGACCCGTCCGCGCCGATCGGACGGTGCGAGCGCTGCGGTACGTCGCTCCACGGCGCGGGCCGACCTTGCTCCGTCGCGCGCTCCCCACCCGCGGCCGCGCGGTCCTCATAGAAGAACCGCCCCCGCTGGTTCGGAGGGCGGTTCGAATTCTTTGCAGAGGTGGGACAGTTTCCAATACCGCAGCTGCGGCCTCCGCCGGGGTCTAAGGCGAGTTGTTCGTACAGCTGCCCGGGCTCTTGTGTAAATCGCGTGGGGACGCCCCGGTGCCGCATAGCGGTGTGATGAGCGCCCCGGGTGACTTTCTCAAGGCCGCTTCGCGTCAGACGAGGCGGATGTGTGGGGGGCTGAGATTGGGCATGGCCTTTCATCCGTGTCGGCCGCCTGCCGCCGCGGTGCGGCGGCCGGCGGCCGCTCGGCACTTGACGAGTCAGGCGATGCGGATGGAGAGCTTGCCCTGGGTATGGGTGGTCCCGAGGGCTTGGAGCGCCTCGACGGCGCGGTCGAGCTCGTAGGTGGCCTGGACGGGCACCCTGAGCGTGCCGCTGTCGAGCAGCCGCGCGACGCGGTCGAGGTTCTCCGTCGTGGGCGCGGCCATGACCATGGTGCGGCCCGGGCCCTCGCCGGCGGCACCGGTCGGCCACGCGACGCGAGCGTCTCCGCCGAACCGGCCGGTGAAGATCGCTCGCTCAGGCCGAGAGCGGCGCTGAGACCTCGCTCGCTTGCTGGCTGGGATCTGGGTGGACCGCCGCGGCCGGGTCCGCGTCGAACGCTACTTCGACGTTGACTCCGTGGCGCAGCGTCTGAAGATCGATACACAGCCGCTCGGACGCGGCGCAGAGCTGCTCGACGAGCCGTGGCGGTGTACCGGCCCTCGCGCGGATCCGCACATTGGTAACGATCGTCTGGAACCCGACGGGCACCGAAGGGTCGATCGCCAGCGCTCCGCGGACGTCGACCCGGCCGGTGACCTCGACGTTGAGCTGCTCGAGCTCGATCCGAAGCAGATTGGCGATCATCAGCACGGTGCCCTCCAGGCAGGCGGCGAGCGCTGCGCAGAGCATGTCGCCAGGGTTTGGCGCGTCGTGGAGCCCGCCGACCGCCTCGTCGATTCCGAGGGACCACTCGATTCCGTACGGGGTTTGCGGGTGCGCGACGTTCTGCGGGCAGACGGTGCTGTGAAACGGGTCGCGCAGGTCGGGCGTCGTCGTGCGCACGTGCTTGGTGATCATTGCCTCAGCAGGAAGCTTGCTGTAGAGCTGACGAAGCGGTGCTTGACGCGTTGCCACCGATGTCTGGTCGAGACCCATTCGTACTCCTCCTTCTTATACGTACGATCGTTCAATCGTGGACTGTACGGACGTTCGTATAACCTGTCAAGCGAGCACCGCGAGTCGAAATGAGAAAGAGCCAAGCAGCCGAGACCGCCGCCCCCAGCAAGCGGACGGTGCGACCCCGCGCTCCCGGTGAGCGCTCGCGCGCGCGCGTGCTCAAACAGGCGGCGGCTCTGGCGACGCTCGAAGGCCTCGATGGCATCTCGATCGCGCGGCTCGCGGACGCGACCGGGATGCCGAAGAGCAGCGTGTACGTGCTGTTCGGCTCCAAGGAGCAGCTACAGCTCGCGACGATCGACGCCGCACGAACCAGCTTCCTCGAAGAGGTCGTCACGCCAGCGCTCACCGCGCCGCCGCCCGGTCGCGAGCGGCTGCTCAACCTATGCGACGGGTTCCTGTCCTACGTCGAGCGGCGCGTATTCCCCGGGGGGTGCTTCTTCGTCGCCGCAGCGGCGGAGCTTGGAGGCCGCCCCGGCCCAGTGCACGACCGCGTCGCGCTCTACCAGCGGCAATGGCGCGAGCTCCTCGCCCAGACCGCGAGAGATGCCCAAGCGGCAAACGAGCTTCCCCCAAACAGCGACCCCGAGCAACTCGCGTTCGAACTCGGGGCGATCCTCGCCGGAACCGACATCATCGCCGTGCTCCACGCGGACAACATCGCGATCGAACGCGCCCGCCGTGCCATTCGCCACCGGATCGGCGGCTGACCACGAAACGTCCGAGCGCTGATCCCGCGCCAGAAGGCCGCTCGCGAGAGGTGCAGCGACTCGGAAAGGCCCGACCTCACGGCTGCAACAAAATGTCTGGATCGCAGCTTCCTGCTGCGAGTCAGCCGCCAGGGGATGCAAGCGTTACTCGCGAGGTGTTTTCGTCTCTAGCGGTGGAGGTGGAGGAGCCGGGGCCGAGTTCAAATCTGTTGACACTCACCGGCGGCCCGATCGGGCCGCGCCATCACCGTTGGGTACAACATCGAGATATCAGGCTGCCGAGAGTACTTAGCCGGCGGCAATTGCCCCTTGTTTGAGCAGGTCGGCGTGGAGCTGGAGCGTCTCGGTGCACGGCGCGATTCCGAGCTCGCGTCGGGCGGGAGGCGCAGGCGCAGCTCGGTGCGGCCGTCGAGCATGTTCTCGGGGAGCAGCCTGCGCAGCTTTGAGATGAGCGCGCGCAGCGCGGTGTCGGCCGCGGCGGGTGCCGTTCGGGGCCACAGAGCGTCGATTAGCCCACCGCGCCGAATCGCGCGCAGTCGGTGGAGGACCAGGTAGGCGAGCAGCAGCCGGCCCTGGCGGCCGAGTAGGTCGTGTTCGATCCGGCGGCTATCGATCTCGACCGCCAGCGTGCCGTGGATTGCTGATGGCGCTGGCCTGGACAGCCAGCTTCCGCGCGCGCCCGCTGCGCTTTCGTCGTAAGGATGGGTCGACTTAGGCCGAGTGCCGCGGCGGAGCGTGCGGGGTCACGAAAGTTCGATGGGTCGCGTCGGTGCTCCGCCCGCGCGCTTGGCGTATCGTGCTGTTCGGCAGTTGTTGCTGATGCTCGACATGTCCGTCGTCCTCCCGGCCGATGGGAGTCCGGTTCGGGCGTGTGCGAGGCCCCAATGTGGGCTGAGCTTGCGTGCCTGCCTGTTTGCGGTGCTCGTGGCCGTGATGGTCGGAATGCCGGTGTCGACAGCGCGGGCAGACGGTGATCCGGGAAGCGACGTACTGGTGTACCAAGATCTGTTCGCCGGGTCCGAGGTCGGCCTGTCGGTCAAGCACCAGGTTGAGCTGGGAGCGTTGTTGAAGGCAGCCGCAGGCCGCGGGTTCCCGATTCGAGTCGCGATCATCGGTGGCACGCAGGACCTGGGTGCGGTCACAGAGTTGTGGCGCCAGCCGCGGACCTACGCCCGGTTCCTGGGGTACGAGCTCTCATTGGCCTACAAGCAGCGCCTGTTGGTAGTGATGCCGAATGGGTTCGGCATCAACTGGCCCGGCCACTCGCCGACATCGGCGTACCGCGTGCTGGCAAGGATCTCGATCGGGTCAGGCGCCGCCGGATTGTTCAACGCCGCGGAGGCCGCGGTCGGGAAGCTGGCTCTCGCCGCGGGCGTGAAGCTCCCCTCCGGCACGGCGACGGCCAGCGCGCCGGCGGCGACGACCAACCCCGGCGCGCAACCGCCGGCACCGCGGCGCAGTGCTGATGACGTGCTCGGAATCGTCGTCTTGGCGCTCGTGGGGGTCGCCGGCGTCGCGTTCGCGGTCCGCCGGACGATGCGACGTCGGGGCTGGGCTCGCCCGCGGTCGTCGATCCGCTTGCGGTGGCGCCTGCCCCCGCCCTCGGCGGCTCGCTTGGCGATTCCCGGCGGGGCTGTCCTGCTGATCGGGCTTGTCGCGGGCGCAGTGGTCCTGGTTCGGTCGAACGCACCGGCGCAGTCCCTGGCGGACGCGCTGGCCGCGAATCCGTATCTGGACCCCGGCACTCCTGTGTCGGGCGTGGCTTCCGATTTCACGCTGTCTGACCAGTTCGGTCAGCCCGTCTCGCTGCACTCCTACCGAGGCAAGGTCGTAATCCTCGCGTTCAACGATTCCGAATGCACCACGGTGTGCCCGTTGACGACGACCGCGATGCTCGAGGCGAAGGCCATGCTGGGGAAGGCCGGCTCTCAGGTGCAGCTCCTCGGAGTCGATGCCAACCCGGCCGCGATCTCGCTCGAGGACGTGTGGTCTTACTCGGAGCTCCACGGGATGCTCCACTCGTGGCGATTCCTGACCGGCACGCTGCCGCAGCTCAAGCAGGTGTGGAAGGACTACGGGATCGAGGCAGCGATCGAGGCTGGGGAGATCACCCACACGCCGGCCCTGTTCGTGATCGACCGCCGCGGCCGACTGTCGCGGCTGTACATGACCCAGATGTCGTACACCGCGGTCCCGCAACTTGGGCAGCTGCTGGCCCAGAGCGTCGCGGCCCTGCTTCCCGGCCGCCCCAAGGTCCATGCGGATCTCTCCTACTCGCGCATCCAGCCGACCGCCCCGAGCCAGCCGGCGACCGTAGCGCGGGCCGGGGGTGGGACGGTCAGGCTCGGTCCGGGGAGGTCCGCCAGCCTGTTCGTGTTCTTTGCGACCTGGGATCAGGAGACCAGCGGTCTCGGCGGGGAGTTGGATGCACTCAACCGCTATCAGGCGATCGCAACCCGAACCGGGCTGCCCCGGTTGACCGCCGTCGATGAGGCGAGCGTGGAACCGAGCTCAACGACGCTGACCGGCTTCCTGAACCGCCTGCCCCATCCGCTGTCATACCCCGTTGCGCTCGACCAGAGCGGAAAGCTCGCCGACGGATACGAGGTCCTGGGGCTGCCGTGGATCGTGCTGGTCTCCTCGACTGGTCAGCTCCTCTACTACCGCGAAGTCTCGACCGCCGGGTGGCCGAGCACGAATGTGCTGGTCCGCTATGTCAACGCGGCGCTCGCCCGGGTCCGCGCCCCCTCGGGCGCCGCGGCCGTCAGTCACGCGCTCGGCGGTTCCCCGGCACCGCTCGCCTCGCTGCACGAGCAGGCCGACCAGCTGCTTGGAAATCAGTCCGCGCTCGCCGGCCGCATCCGGGCGCTGCGCGGCTATCCGATCGTGATCAACGCCTGGGCGTCCTGGTGCGGGCCTTGCCGGTCCGAGTTCGGGCTGTTCGCCGCCGCGTCCGCCAGCTACGGACGGCAGGTCGCGTTCCTCGGCGCCGACACCGACGACTCGGCCGGGGATGCCCGCACGTTCCTGACGGCGCATCCCGTCAGCTACCCCAGCTACCAGACCAGCACCGGCAACATGACCAGCATCGTCCCTCAAGGGGTCGGGGACCTTCCGACCACGATCTTCATCAACCGGGCGGGCAGGGTCGTCTATGTGCACACCGGCCAATACGATTCCGAGGGCACGTTGAACCAGGACATCAGCAGCTACGCCCTGTCGAAATGACAACTGCGAAGCGAATCCGTGATGCTTCTGTGCGTCGGGTAGCGCGATGAGCGGTCACCGACGGGTCTCCGCAGGTCCGCACGGATATGCGGGAGCGCGTGGTCGCATCGCTGGGCTCGCCTACGCGGCGCTCCTTCCGCCGGCAGCGTTCGCCGTGCACCAGCTGCGATACATGCTGGCGTACGGCGGCCACGCGAGTATCGAGCTGCAGCGCACTGGCCACTCCTATCTGCACTCGGTCGTGCCATGGCTGGTTCTCCTGCTGGCGCTGGCTACCGGTGGCTTCTTGCGGGCGTTAGGCCGAGCCTTCGGAGGTCACACCTCGCCGGCTCGTTTCACGGTGTCGCTGACCGCCATGTGGCTTGTGTGCTCGGCGGCGCTGGTCGCGATATTTGCGTGCCAGGAGTTCCTCGAAGGCCTGTTCGCCACCGGGCACCCGGCGGGATGGGTCGGGATCTTCGGCTACGGCGGCTGGTGGTCGATCCCCGTAGCGTTGTGCATCGGCCTGGTCCTGGCGGCCGTCCTGCACGGCGCGCGCTGGCTCGTGCAGGAGGTCGCTCGCAAGCAGGCACGACCGCATGCTGCTGTTATCGGACCAGCGCCGCTTGTCGCGCGTCCCAGCGATGCAGTGCTGGTCGCACCCGCGCCGCTGGTCAACGGCTGGTCGGGCCGGGGGCCTCCGAGGCTCTGCTGACACGCGGGGCTCGCCCACCGTGAGCCCCGCGGCGGATCCCGCCTCACCCGATATGCCGCTGGTTCTCCGGGCGCCGTTGGCGCTGGTGAGTTCTGGGTTCCGGGTGAGGGTCCCTGTTACCGATAAAGGAGTCAATGGTTCATGAGTACCGGAACCGCTGACCTGCGCGTGAGAGCCGAGACGGGTTCCGCACGTGGGTCGACGATGTCTGGGCTGCGTGCCTACTTCGCGTCAGACAGTGCTCGCACGGTTCAGTCCGTGCTGGGTCTGATCTGGCTGCTGGACGGCGCTCTGCAGTTCCAGTCGTTCATGTATGGCAAGGGCTTCATCGCGATGCTGACCGGGATGACGTCTGGTCAGCCGGGATGGGTGGCGAGCAGCGTGACGTGGGGCGCTCACACGCTCCACAGTGACCAAGTGTTGTGGAACACGCTGTTCGCGCTGGTTCAGGTGGCGATCGGTCTCGGGCTGCTGTACCGCACGACGGTCAAGCCCGCGCTGGTGCTGTCGTTCTTCTGGGCGTTCGTGGTCTGGTGGTTTGGCGAAGCGTTCGGGATGCTGTTCATGACGATGGCCAGTCCACTGACCGGGGCGCCGGGAGCGGTGATCCTGTACGCGGTCATCGGCGCGATTGTGTGGCCGAACGGACGCCCCGGCGGGCTGTTGGGGATCCGCGGCGCGCGGATCGCGTGGGGCGGGTTGTGGGTGCTGATGGCGTGGTTGTGGCTGGAGGCTCCGAGCAGCAGCGCGAACGCGATCAGCAACGCGATCAGCGCGGCGCCGTCCGGAATGAGTTGGTTGAGCACCGTGCAGCAATGGGCGGTCGACGGGTCGAAGGGCAACGGGCTAGTGATCGCCGTCATCCTCGCGCTGATCTCGATCGCGATCGGGCTCGCGGTCGCGCTGGACTGGCATCCGAAGGAGTTCCTGGTAGCCGCGATCGTCCTGAGCCTGGTCTACTGGGTTGTGGGGCAGGGGTTCGGCGGGATCTTCCAGGGCGGCGCGACCGACCCCAACGCGGGGTTGCTGTTCGTGCTGTTCGCCTGCGCGATGTACTCGCTGGTGCCCTCTGAACGGCCAGCGACTGAAAGTGCTCGTGAAGGCCCGCCGGCGCGTGAGGTCGCGGTAGCGGGCTGACCGGGACCGACCGACGAAATCACCACTGGCCACCACGATCGGGGGCCCCGCCATCCGGGGGCGGGGTCCCGGTCGCCGGAAATTCACGATTCTCAAGGAGGCGCCACCGATGTCTGGAAGCCATAGATTCGCCACTGCGGCGCTGCGCGCCGCGCCGATTGCGGCGTTCGCGATCCTGCTCGCGGGTTGCGCGAGCGCGGACAAGAACCTGACCGTTCCCTCGTCGGCGACTACGTCGGCGAGCTCGGGCGGCTCGAGCGGCATGGCCGGCATGAACATGGGCTCGGGCTCAACCAAAAGCGGGGGCAGCGTGTCGGTGAACGGGATCAAGGCCGTACCGACACAGCTGCTCGGGTCGGCGACCTGGCAGGGGATGAAGATCAGCGCGCAGGCGACGACCCCATTGCCATTCGTGATCTACAACGGGACCAGGGAGCAAATGGTCAAGGCCGGACCGAAGGCGAGCTTTCACTTGATGGTGATGCTCAGTGACGCCCAGACCGGAGTCGCGATCCCGTACGCGACCGTCTGGGCGACGATCAGCCAGAAGAGCAAGATCTATTACGACGCCCGCCAGTGGCCGATGATCTCGAAATATATGGGACCCCACTACGGAAACGACGTGAGCGTTCCCGGCGCCGGCACCTATCAGCTGAGCCTGCTCGTCAGCCCGCCCGTCTCCGCGCGACACGTCGAATATCAGAACGTGTGGCTGCACCCGCACCGGGTGAACCTCACCTTCCACTGGACGCCACCGTCATGAGCCGAGCATGATCCGGCGGGGACAGGCGAGCATGCTGAGCCGGCGGCGCTTCCTGCTCGGGGCCTCCGCCGTCGTCGCCGGCGGGGCCGCAGCCGGGATCGGCCTCGATCGTGCGCTCACGAACCGCGGCAAGCCGAGCCCGACGGTACCGCTCGGCGGTCAGCCCCCCGGCCTCCCGGTACACCAACACGCCTGGACGGCGACACTCGCTCGGGACTCGGACGGGAACCCGATCTCACCTCGCTTCGATCGCTTGGTGTTCTTCAACATCGAGGCCACCCCGAGTCCGGCGCACGCCCGGGTGCTCGAGGCCGCGCTACGCACGCTCGAACGCGCATACCGATGGGGGCCATCCGGGCTCCTGTTCACCGCCGGGTGGGGACCGGGCTACTTCGAGCGGTCACTGCATGTCACCTCGCCGATTCCACCCGCCACTGGGCTGTCGGACTTCGAGTCACCCGCGATCGACGACTATGACGTGTGCATCCACCTAGCCTGTGACGACGAGCGGCGTCTCGCAGCGATCGAGGCCGCGCTGCTCGGCACCGCTCGGTTACGCGAAGCCGACGGCCCGCTCGACGTCTCGAGCGCGCTGCGCTGGCAGGAAACTCGAACGGGGTTCACCGGCGCCGGGCTTCCCGCCCAACGTCAGGACGTCGGCGGCATCCCACCCGGCAACCACGTCCCCAAGGATGCCCCGCTGTTCATGGGATTCAAGTCCAGCCTGCGACGCAACCAAGCCAGCGAGGACGACGTCACGATCGAAAACGGTCCGTTCGCCGGCGGCACCACGATGCAAGTTAGCTACATGCGCCTCAGTCTCGACACCTGGTACCAGAACCTCTCAGAGCGCGAACGCGTCGCCCGCATGTACGCCCCCCAGGTCAGTCCAGAGCAAGTCGCGCAAGTCACCACCGACGCCCGCAGCGACCCCAAGCTGCTCAACCAGGCAATCAACCACTACGGCGTGATCGGCCACGCGCAGACGTCCGCCCGCGCCCGACGCAACAACAAACCGCTCATCCTCCGCCGCGACTTCAACACCATCGACGGCGGCCAAGCCGGCCTGCACTTCGTCTCGATCCAACGTACGATCGAGGACTTCATCACCACCCGCAACGCCATGAACGCCTCATCGGCACAGCTCCAGAACCCGAGCATCACCGACACGGTCAACAACGGCATCAACGAGTTCATCTTCGTCGTCAAGCGCGCCAACTACATCCTCCCCACCCGGCCCGCCCGCTCCTTCCCGCTACTCCCTGGCCGCCAGCGGGCCCTCGACTGACCACAGCCTCACCGCCCGAACCGAAGGCGCGCCGTGTGCCGCGGGAACGCAGGAATCAGGGGGCTCCCGTTCGCCGTCGGCGGACCGCGAGTATCACGGCGGCCGTGCTGATCGCCGCGACCGCGAGCACCGCGACCGCCACCCCGGCGCCTGCGCCGCTCCCGCTTGTTTGGCTCGTGACATCGCCGATTGGATGGCCGGCCGCGGCGGCCAGCTCTGGTAGGGCGATGATCGCCGCCCGGGCAAGATCGTCGCCATGGCTGCCGGCCGGTGGCTCGAGCGAAGCAGCCGCTCGCGTCGCGGCGGAGCCCAGGTGCCGGGTCCCGTATCCGTTGGGCATCACGACCAGGAGCGGCTGCCCCGATCCCGCGAAACTGATCTCCTGATCGAGGAAGCTCGCGTACTGGGCCGGCTTTCCGAATAGCGTTGGGATCGCGCCCAGGTCGGCGGGCGATGGGATCAGCGCCACCTTGATCGGGAAACCGTGTCGTCGCGCCGCGGCGGTCTCGCCGTTCAGCGTTTTCTGCAGGCTGCTCGAGACGCCGGGACTGTAGGGGTAGAAGACGTTCTGCCCGAGCAGGACATCGCTGGCCGGGTCCCCGTCGGCCAGCGCCGACGCAGGAGTGAACGACAGAACAGCGAGGGCCAGGACTGTCGCGACCGCGGATCGCATCGTGTCACCCGGCCGACCCGCTAGGCAGTTGCGTAGCCGGGGCGCGCGGCAGATCGCATTAGCTGGGCGCCCCTCGGACCAGAACGAACGCCAAAATGACCGCCGCGACGCCCGGTGCGACCGCAACGAACGCCCGACCAGCCTCAGGCGCCACTCCGCCGCGCATCACGAGGTCGCGTTGGGGGCGCACGGGCATCGGGCACGGAAAATACCGGCCATTCGGGAAAGCCTTATGTCACGGCCGTATGGCGCGCGAACCGGCGCGCCCAGTCAGTATCCGGGTGGGAACGTATAGGCAGCGTGCGGCGGAACGTGAGGGCCGATCTCGAGGACAATCTCCGAATGCGCCCGAGGCGGCACGCGAGCCACCGGGCCCCGCCAACGCCGGGCCGTCGACGTATACCCGGATCCGGTCAGCCTTCGGCGGTGAACGAGGCCCGGCGTCGCGCGGACAAGGGCTGGCCCCAGGACCGGAACAGTTCCTCCAGCAGCGGCCGCGCCCCCCTGCGGACCAGCACCACCCGGTCGGCTCGAGCGTCACCAGCTCCCCATAGCAGCCGGCGCTCGATATCCGCCACGACGAGAAACTGAGCGGCGACGCGCCTGAGCCAGCAACGCGGCCGGCGGAGCGGGCGCGGCGCCGCGCTGTCGGTCGATCCACAGCCGCACAAGGCGACGAGCGCAAGAAGTCCGGCCACCAACCCGGGCCGACCGCGCCGAACGCCGGTCCGCAAGGTCGGAGAGCCTGGTCACGAATAACGGGAGCCCGATACCGCATCCGAGACAAAGCACGGTCACCGTTCGCGCGAGGAAGGCGGGGAGCGCGATCAGCACGAAGCCGTCCAGGAGCGTCGGGATGAGCACACCGAGCGATCGAGCTCCGCCCGCTTTGGCGGTGCCGAGATCGCCCGACACCGGCAGTGAGATAGATCGCATGTGACCGGATCCGGACTGCTGCATCTCAGGCCAAGCAGTCATGCAGCCGCTGCCATCCCGCGCCAGCTCGGGCTTGAGCTGATCCCCGGGCGCGCCGCAATCGTCCCGGCCGGTGCTTGCCAAGCAACGAGCCGCCGGCAGCCTGCAAGCACCAGGTGCCCGCTTGTGGCGACCAGCAGGTGTGTGTCAGCAACCGCGGGTCGACACCCGCATTCGTGCTCCGATGGGCTTTGGTGAAGGCGGCACCGGTTGCTCGGCGCGGAGCGAGGGAGTATCGAGTCCCGCGCGCCAGTCCCTGAGCCGCCGTCGGTTGGGGTGGTCAGGTGTCTTGAAGAACCGATCGAGGTCACGGCGTCGCTCCGCTATTCGCCTCGTCGTGCGACTAGCGGGACAGGGCCACGCTTGGCAATAGATAGTTCAACTGTATATGCTGGTGCTATGACAAGGCGGGCGATGCAAGAGGCGACATTCATGATCCTGACGGCCCTGGCCGCGGGCAGCCAGCATGGCTACGGGATCATCACCGACGTCCAAGCGATCTCAGCCGGCCGTGTCCAGCTGAAGGCCGGCACCTTGTACGCGGCGCTCGAGCGTCTGCGCGCGGACAAGCTCATCGAGGTCGACCGGGAGGAGATCGTGGATAGCCGACTGCGCCGTTACTATCGGCTGACGCCCGCAGGCGGAGAGCTGCTCGCCGCCGAGGCGGCCCGGTTGCAGGCGAACGCGGGCGTCGCGTTGTCGCGCCTGAAGCCGGCGACAGGGTCGGTCACATGAGTGACTCCGCACACCTCGAGCGACGCTACCGGCGGCTGTTGGCCTGCTACCCGCGCGCCTTCCGGTACGAGCACGAGCAGGAAATCCTCGCGGTACTCATGGCGGGCGCCGACGAGGATCAGCAGCGGCCCCGGCTCGGAGAGACCGCGAATCTGATCAAGCACGCGCTCCGGATGCGTCTGGGGCTTTCCCGAGGAGGGATCATGATCAACGAGAGGACGTTCCCGATCAGGGTCGATCGACCCAGCCGCACCCTCATGACGGCGTTTGGGGCAAGTCGGAAGGCGCCGCGCGTGACGATGAGTCCCTCAATCGTCGATGTTCGCATGGGGTGGGCATTTCATGCCACGATCCCTCGCGAGGCGGTGGCATCTGCTCGATCACTGAACAGAGGCGAACTGCGTGGTCCCTTTAGACTCAGCGTGCTGCGCGGGGTCAACTACTGGCGAGGCACCGCCCTTGTCAATGGCGCCGGTACCGGACTTGTCGAGATCACGTTGAATCGGTCGAAGTGGGTGTGGCTGGGTCCGCTCAGGGCCCCGATGCGTCGACTCATCGTGAGCGCCGAGGACCAATCCGGGCTCGTCGCAGCACTCAACCCGACCACCCCACACTCGCCAGGTTCGGACGACCCGAGTCTGTAGTCGCGGAGCCCCATCGCGTCGGCGGACACTTCCCAACACCAGAATGCCAGTGCCGAATGCCGACACCAGCCGGAAAGGAATCCGCCGCGAACAGCGAGCACCTCGGCGGCGTCACCCGATTTCCCTGACCGGTGACGCGCGAGAAGTTTGACGTGATCTGGATGCCTCGGCTCGGCGAGGAAGGTGCCGACGAGTTGTGGCGATTCAGGCGCCGTAGCATCGCTGCCACGTGTGCAACGCCGATCGCGGGTGTTGGGAGCCTTCTTCTGTCCACGGGCGGCACGCTCGGTGATTTCGCCGGCGGGCTGTTCCTGCTGATCGCGGCTGCGATCTGGATTCAGTTCGTCAGGGGCCGAGGGCGCCTGAAGACGCTCATGTCTGAGCGGTTCGGCGTGCGAGTGAAGGGCTTTCCACTGATCAACCAGCGTTCATTTGACCGCTGGTGCGCCGATCACGGTTACAGTCAGCCCGGCGGTTAGCGCGATCGGACCCGGCCGGCATCTCACTTGCGCGGCTAGGCGGACGGCGAGCACTTGCGGCGCGTGGTTGCAGGCGCGAGGAGAGTGGGCACATGGGGGACGTTGAGCGTTGCCGGCCAAGCCGGCGCTCTCACTCCCACACGAGTATCTCGTCGGGGCGGTGCTCACGCCTTCTATGCGCGGAGGTTGTCGCGTAAACGATTGGCATTGTGGTCGGCTCACAAGGTCGCGAGGGGCTGTGACCGACCCCCGATGGTGTGACCCCCGGTCACTGGCGATTTACCCCTCAAAAATGAGGGGTAAATCGCCAAACTTCGGCGAGCGCCTCTGTGACGCGCCCGGAGCGTTATGACCTCGACACAACCGATCCCACACTCGCCGGGTTTGTACGACCGCCTCCACGGAAAGCAGGGCGGCCGACCCGTCCGCGCGCGGCGCGCAGCCCTACGGACATGCCGATGGCGAATACGGGGCCTACGCCCACGGGCCGGGAAACACCTTCGTTGATGTCGCGGCGGTAATCGGCCACTGCGACCGCTGGGATCCGTCGGCCCACCCGGCAGCCGTGTCCCGACGTGGATTGCGGGGCGCGAGCGCGCTCTGGCGACCGTTCCGGGGGCGGCGCTACAGCCCGTCGAGCAGGTCGCGGAGCGCGTTGGTGTAGGTGTCGAGCGCCGCGCGGCCCTGGCGGGTGAGCGCGATCGAGGTGCGAGATGCTCTGCCGTTGCCGCTCGTCTCGCTGGTGAGATAGCCGGCGTCCTCGAGCTTGCGCAGGTGGGTGATCAGGTTGCCGGGGGTCAACTCGAGCATGTCCTGCAGGCGGGTGAAAGAAAGGCTGGCTCCGTCGGGGAGCGCGGCCAGTGTCGCGACGATCCGCAGCCGCGCTGGGGCGTGGATCACCGGGTCCAGCGAATCGGCCGTCATGCCCGCAGTGGCACACGGCGACGGCGCAAGGCATCCGCCGCGGCGTAGCCGAGCACCGCGATGAACAGGCCGATCCCGGCGGCCAGCCACGCACCGCTCGGCCCCACGAACGCGGCCACAACGCCGGCGATCACGACCGCGAGCGCGGCGCCGAACTGCGGCCAGTCGGCCTTGCTGGCGGCGATCCCTAGCGTAGTCGTGCCGACGATGATCAGCGGCGCCGCCGCTGGGATCACCCCGTAGACGATCGCATCGCTGGCGCCATAGTGCTTGAGGGCGCCCTGAAGCACGGGGCTGCCGAGTACGAAAGACACCACGATCGCGACCCCCTCGGCCTGCTGCTGGCGCACCGACGGTCCGCTGACGCCGGCTCTCGCGCGCCGGTAGACCTTCACCGACACGGCGATCGAGACGGCCACCGCTGCATACACCAGCCCAACCACGCCAAGGCTCGGCCCCTGGTATGGATGCTGCCCGCGGGTCGAGAGCCACAGCGCGCCATAGGCGACGAGGATTACGGCGGCCATGGCCGTCGCAATCCACGGCGGAGTCAGATTGAACTCCCGACGCGCCTCCCGCTCGGTCTGAGCGAGCAGCCGCGCCGCCTCGCGCGGATCCAGCCCGTCACCGTCGTCCGCTTTCGGGGTCTGATCGATGTCGTGTGTTCCTGGCATGTGCTGCCTCGTTCCCAATTGCTTTGCGACACAAAGCTAACATACTTTGCCCGCCAAAGTCAAGGGGCCTCGCGTGCGGGATTCGTGAGCTGAGGCGCTAGGACCGAGCCACACTCCGCGAGCCGTGTACGCCTGCTGAAATCGCCCCCGCCGGCAACCCGACCGCCACTCGCTGCCAACAAGGCGACCGCTAGCGGTCGCCGCCGGCGACTCTCGTTCGTCCGAGGAAAGGATCCTCCGGACGCCGCGCTCAATATCGAGATTCGTCCAGAGCTCCCGCAGCGATCGAGGCACCCACGCCGACCGGCGCGGCGGCCCACGAAAGATCGAGCGGCCGCAGTCGCTCCAACGGAACGACCGATCAACCATCAAGTCACCGGCCGCCAACGCTCGGGGCCGCGGGCCTAGATAAGCAAGGGCCGCCACGGAGCCAAACCCCAACTCTCATCCCGCCACACTCCCCCGGATCATCCATGACCGACGGGCGACACCCTCACCCAAACACACAACCTCCACCACAAGCACGCATAACAGCACGACCTTGACACCAAGGGCCGAGCTCA
>DATJYY010000152.1:0-10990 GCA_035499395.1 Solirubrobacteraceae bacterium | reverse complement strand
GATCCGAACGCCCGCGCGCCACAGCACAACGATCAGTCCCCGCATCCGCCGGCCGTGACGGCTGTCGCCGGCCTGGCGCATGACCGCGACGATCTCGTCGACCGTGGGCGGATCGGCCGGGTAACGGCGGCCTTTGTTCGGCGGGACTCTCCCGGCGTGATGGCCGGGCATTGTCGCCGGGGACCGCGGACGGCCGGCGGCGTCCAACAACTGATGAGCAGGCATGGCTCCCTCTTCTGGAGAGCGGACAGGTTTGCCGCCTGCTCTAACCGACCCGCACCAGAACGCGCGCTTAAGCTCACCGAGCGCTGGCGAGCTCGGTTGCTGCCGCCTTCCTGGCCGGTTGCGGAAGCGACGCAATCACCCCTCCTCATCGTCCTTAGCGGAAGCGGCCGCTCGTTTGCAGAGGCGCGGCGAACGGAGCGATGAGCTAACACTGCGGTCCGCGCCGGTCGACTTCCGCTCCGCCTTTGGAATGAGCAACCACGCGGGCGCGACCGAGGACCACTTGTGGAAATCGTCCAACGCATCAGCCAGCTGGACCATCCGCCTCACTTCCCCAATGTCGGGTTCAACCAGAAGTTCCCGGCGGACCCCCGGCGACTCTGCCGGTTGTGCTCAGATCCGGTAGCCAACTCGGCAGGTGCCGTGACTCTCGTGTTCTCGAGGTGCTTGCAATTCGTGCGCGTTCGGCCCTGGGGTCCGTCGCTCCGACTGTGGTCGTCTCGACGGGAGGGAGGAGCCCTGAGGCCCCGCCGTCAGCGGCTCCCGTTGCTCGTCTCTCTACGGCACCGGCGTCAGGTTCTCGGCAGGATGCCTCCTCGATTTGGATACAAGGCCTGTCCAGAGCGGGGGGTGCGGCCCGGACACGGTCCGCTGGAACTTGCAGGATTAGCCGCTAGGCGCTGGTGTCTCGCTTGCCATCGTCGTCGCGACCGCGCGTGGCTAACTGGCCGGGCGTTTCGAAGAGGTTGTCCAGCCGCCCGAGTGCGTCCGGGGTGCCCATCGCGTTGATGATGTCACCGGGCAGCAGCACGGTGTCGGCCGGCGGCTGAGGATGAAAGACCGAGCCGCGGCGCAGGCCGACGATCATCGCGCTCCCGCGGATGTCGCCGATCAGCTGCCCTGCTCCCTCGCAGTCCTCGCCGACGACGAGCTTCTCGAGCCGGTATTCGGCGTCCACGTCGATCACCCCGCGCAACTGTGGGTGCAGAGCGAGACGGGCCATCTCGGTGCCGCTCGCCTTGTAGGGTGAGATCACACGATCAGCACCGGCACGCTTGAGCTTCTTCTCGGAGTCCTCCACCGCGGCTCGAGCCACGATCGGGATGTCCGCGCGAAGCTCGCGTGCAGTCAGCGTGATGAAGATGTTCTGCGGGTCGGAGTCTGCGCACGCGATGATCGAGCGAGCGCGCTCGATTCCGGCCTGAATCAGCACCCCGTCGTTGGCGGGGTCGCCCTCGATGAAGGGCACGCCGAGGTCCTGGGCCAGTTCGTGGTTCTCGGGGAGCGGATCCACCACCAGATACTCAGCGCGAGCGGCGCGAAGGTCACGAGCCACTTGGCGACCCACACGGCCGAAGCTGCAGATGATGTGGTGATCGGTCAACGAGTCGATCATCCTCCGCGTGCGTCGGGCCGCGAGCACGTCAACGAGCTGTCCGCCGACGATTAACTCAGTCAGCGTCGCGAGCCCGTAGAACAGCGTACCAACGCCCAAAACGATCAGCATGACGTGGATGATCTGCCCCGCGAGAGTGCGCGGTTGCGGGAACCCACCGACCGTCGCCGCAGTATCGAGCGCCCAGCGGAACGCGTACCAGGCGCCCACCCCCTCCGCCAGCGCCAGCCCGACCGCACCCAGACACAGAAAGCCTGCGACGATCGCGCCCAGCACCGCGACACGTCGCGCTAACACCAGCAGCTGCGGGTATGTCGCCCTGCTGGACCCGGCCGACCCACGGCGCGGCAAGCGATGACCGTCAGGCATGATCACGGTGCGGCGACACGAACGCTCCCGCGGCCGCTACCACCGCCGATGGTCTTCCTTATCCGGGGTGACCGCAGACCCGCGATCGGCGTGCAAGTTTCGCGCGGTGACGTGGGGCTAGGCACGGCGACAGGCGGTCGGAGGGATCGGCTGCTCTTGCGCATTGTGGCGAAGTCATCGGAATGGAGGAGCGCCCCGGCCCAACACTCGGTTCATCTTCACGCCGCACTAGGACAGCTGGGCCTGCTCACCGACCTGCTGTTACAGAGCAAACCGAGTCCTATCGCGGGCCTAAACTGAGGAACTTGGTCGTACCAGCGCGTCGCCGAGCGCGCGCTCTGTACCGCGAAACGGAAGTCGCTGTCGCTTGCAGATTTGCTGGACTTCGACAGCTCAGCTAGCGCCACGACTTCTTCTCCCTGCTCCCTGGTGCTAGGAGCCCGCGCACCAGGCGTCCGGCTCGCTTTCCCCATGGAACGAAGGGGGCAGTCTCGCGACGCCGATCCGAGCCGTGCCGCGAGAGTTATGCAAGTCGTCCATCTGAGCAGTCTGGTCGCGACATGCGGACGCGCCCGAGTTCGGCGACGCGGCAGCGCCGCCGCTAGCTCGTCGTCACCGAGACGAGTTAGCGGCGACGGCACGATGGACGGGTGGCCGGGCCATCGCAGCCCTCGGCCGCCCGCCGGCGCGGCGCGTATCAGGCTGGCGACGGAGACGGGCCGAATTCCGGAGCTCCTCTCTTCGCCGGGCGGAGGGAGGTGGGGGACACCGTTGGTCGTCCCGCTATCGAGTCATCCTCTCGAAAGCTAGAGGACGGCACCGTGGGCGCTCGTACTCGGCGGCTAAGAACAGCTGCTGGGCGGTCGAGTGTCAGCGAGCGTTGGGGGAGGCGGTCGACCATGACGGTCGCGGATCGAGCGGCGGAGGGCGGTGGGCCGAGCTGTTGTTGCGGCGCGTCCGTGGAGCGGCGCCTGACGCCAACGGTCGCGTCTTGAGTCGCGGCTGTTCGACTCGGCGAATAGACGGGCGCCTTCGCCGACGGTGGTCGAGATACGAACAGGCGGTACTCGTCGACGAGGCCCCCGAGACGCGGACGTGAACGAGCTGCACGCTGACGGTGGCGACAATGTCGGCACCGTCAGCTGACTTCAAGCGAGCGACGTCCCCGACGGGGTCGCCGCGGAGGATCGTGGTTGCTCCCACAGCGGCTCCTCGAGTGTGCTCGCGAGGACGTAGTTGGGGACCCGGTTGAGGTAATCGGCGAGGCTTATCGGTCCCTGATCTCGCTAAGCCTGAAGTCCGGACCGCCTGGAACGTCCGGCGGCCGAGCAACAGCCCGTCCGCTGCGTGCGAGTGCTCGGCGGTGACCGCAGCGATGCCTGCGCGACCGGCGCGAGCGGGTCACCAGCCGCCGGCCACGTCGATCACGCGGTCGAGGCTCATGTTCGTGGTGACGATCAGCTTGCGCCTGCTCCTCCCTTCTCTGCTCAAGGACGATCTCCGACGTTGATGCAGCGACCACTCAGAGTCATCGGAGGACGACGCGAAACACCCTGCCTGCTTCTCATGGACGAGCGCGAGCCAGCGCGTTCGCCGATCTCGTCCCCACGGGTCTGGGTCGCGTGCGGCGCCCGGAGGACGACTTCGTGTATGTATCGACCGCTCGTGCGTTTCAGTACCCGCGAGTGGACGTCCTTGCGGGTCAAGTGCGGTTGGGTTTGGGGGTTTCTACCTATACCGCGCGTGGACGGTTCCGCATGCCGCGCGCGTGGCGCGGCTGTATCACTCGGCGATACAACCTTCGTGACCACAGGGATGGGCTTTGTCTCCTGATCGCCGTTCTGGGCTCGTCGGGCGCCGGCTCGGCGCGTGGGTAGCGAGCGCGTCTTCGTTGGCGACGGCGGCCGGTCGTCGAAGCGCGATGTCCCACGATGGGCCCCTCCGTCCCGAGTCCACAGAAGAGCAAGAACTCGCCGAGTTTCCGGTCCGCCGGTGGGCGGAGCGACGGGTCGTGGTGCTCGCCTTCGCCGCGCTCCTGCTCATCGCGACATTCGCCGCGTGACTGCTCAGCCAGCGCCACTTGGACGAGCTCGCCGTGCTGTACGTGCTGCCGGTAGTGCTGGCCGGTCTCGAGTTCGGTGTGCGTGGCGGAGCGGGTGCAGCCATAATCGCGCTCGCGCTGTTGCTGGTCGAGTCGGGGCGCGACTCGGAGTTGACCCCGGTCGGGTTGGCTGCCTCCACCACGGTGTTGTTGATCGCGGGCATGATCGCCGGCCGTTTCAGCGAGCGGATGCGGGCCGGCCGTGACCGCCAGGAGCGGCTGTTGGCCTCGGGACTGAGGCTGGCGCGCCTGGACAATCTTGATGCGTTGCCGGCGGCGCTGGCCGAGGAGCTCGAGCTGGCGCTCGATGTGGCGAGCGTGCGGGTGAAGCTGGGCGGCATGCCCCCGATCGAGATCGGCGGCCCTGCGGGCGAAGCCCTGCGCATCCCGATTAGCGCGCACGACATCGACTTTGGCAGCCTGACGGTCGGGTCGACGCCCGGCCGATCCCTCAGCCCCGAGGATCGTGTCGTGGCGGCGAAACTGGCGCTGCACGCAGGCGTCGCTGCAGACAACCAGCGCTTGCTTGCTTTCGAGCGCGAGCGAGCAGCCCTTCACGCCGAACTCGAACACGCTCGCACGCGCCTAGATAGCCACCTGCGCAACGTTAACCAGATCCTCGACAGTCAGGAGACCGAGCGGCACGAAATCGCTCGCCAGCTCCACGATCAGGCCGCGCAGGCGATGGCCGGAGTTCTGTTCGGCTTGCATGTCCTCGAGCGCGACATCGACCAGGAGCTCACACGCAAGCAGCTCGAGGAGGTCAGCGACATCGCTCGCACCACGCTGGTCGACCTTCGCGAGCTCGCGCTCAGCGCGCGGCCACCATCGCTTGATGATCTCGGGTTAGCCACCGCGCTGGAGACGATCGCGGAACGGGAAAGCTCGCGTGGAGTACGACGGATCACGCTGCACTGCGAGAGCTATCCGCGCGATCTACCCCCAGAAATTGAAACCTGCGTCTACCACGTCGTCGAGGACGCAATCAAGGCTCTCGATGGACCGCTGAACGTGAACATGAACGCTGATGATGAGCGCGACACGCTGCGGATCGAGCTCAGCGGTCATTCTTTGTCTGGGCCTGGGCAACTGCTCGGCAAACTCGCCACCGCGCGAGCTCGGCTGGAGCTGATCGGAGGAACGCTTCAGACAGGCGCACACCGGACCCCCAGAGCCGACATCGTCGCCGAGCTCCCGCTCCACCGGACTACCGGCCGCAAAGAACGGCGATGACGCAAGTCTCGCTCAGCCTGGCGGCGAAGCGGAAGCTCCGGCATCCGAGCACGTGTCCGTCGCCAGCCCGAACCTCCAGATGCATCGCGACGTGGTCGCTAACTCGTTTCGGTGACGACGAGCTAACGGCGGCGCTGCTGCTTCGCCGAACTCGGACGTGTCCGCATCTCGCGACCAGACTGACACTGCTCAGATGGACGAATGGGATCAGCGACACGAACAGCGCCAACGAGACTTCTCCCTCCCCGCGTTGCGGAAGAGCCGGGGACCGTTCAGCTGGCTGATGCGTTGGACGATTTCCACAACTGATGTCGAAGCGCGATGCGGCACTCCCGCTCCGCGTCCGGGACCGGCAGTCGGCAAGGATCGTGCCGTATCGCACCGAGACTGTCGGTCGTTCACGAATGCGGTCGTGCAGGCCCTCGCTCTCGCTTGGGACGACCCGGGGCAGCGACGAACCGGCCGCTACACGCGCCGGCTGCTTCCGGTTCGACCCGGCGGAGCAGGACCGCGCCCTCGCGCTCGGCATCTGATCGGATGTGCAGGGCAGGTCGTTAACCGCGCTCCTGTTCTGTGACCAAACGAGTCACGACGTGGATGCTGTGGCCGCGGCTCAGCGCGGCCGCTTTCGCACAAGAGGGGTCACGTCCGGTTCGGCTCGCGGCGGCGAGTCAACCTCGACCGCCAGGTGCCTCATCGGTCCCTGGACACCCGGTTAGGCCGCGCGCGGTCCCGCGGACCACGACACCGCCGCCGTCTGGCGCGGCCGACGGGCGGTCATCGTCGGCGCTCGCGCTCGGGGTGTGAGAGCGTCCGGAACGCCGGCATGAGGTCGTCGTAGAGATCGGCGAATAGCGGCAGTAGGGCGGCGTACGTCGAGGCGTTGTCTGGATCAGGGTGACGGACCTCGGCGATCCGGACGAGGTCGCTTGCGTGGCTGAGCGAGTCGGCCAGCCCGAGGGCGTTCATCCCCAGGAATGCAGCGCCGAGCGCGGAGCCCTGAGCGGCCGCGGGGAATCCGATCGGCGTTCCGAGGACGTCGCTTAGCATTTGCCGCCAGAGGTCGCTGCGCGCGAAACCGCCGGTCGCTCTGATCTCTCGGACTTCGTGGCCGGCGTCGCGCATCGATGCGAGCACGAGCGCAAGCTGCTGGCAGACGCCTTCGATCGCGGCGCGGACCAAGTGTCCGCGGCCGTGGAAGTGCCGCAGTCCGATGTAGGCACCGCGAGCGACGGTGTCCCAGTGAGGCGCTCGCTCGCTCAGGAGATATGGAAGCATGATGAGTCCCTCGCTTCCCGCAGGAACCGCCGCCGCCAGCCGCAGCAGCTCGCGTTCTGGGTGTGGGCCGAGTTCCGGTGCCAGAGCGTTGCCGGTCCACGCGAGTACGGCCCCGCCGTTGTTGATCGCTCCGCCGATCACCCATGTGCCGGGCATAAGCGCGAAGCAGAACAACCTTCCGGCCGGGTCGATCCCGGGGCGCTCGACCGTTAAGCGCAGCGCGCCGCTGGTACCGATCGAGCAAGCCGCCACCCCGGGACGGACGGCTCCGAGACCCAGGTTCGCGAGCGGACCGTCCCCGCCGCCGATCACCAACGGCGTCCCGCTCGCAAGCCCGAGCTCACCCGAGGTGAGGCTCAACGTCTCCTCGCACGGCACGACCCGAGACAGCTGGTCGCGCTCGACACCCGCGACGGCCAGCGCCACCGGGTCCCAATCGAGGCGATCGAGCGACATCAGGCCGGTCCCACTCGCACACGACACATCGATGACCCATTCCCCGGTCAGTCGGTGAACGATCAGCTCCTTGATTCCCACCCACCTTCGCACACGCCCAAACAGCTCAGGCTCGTTCTCCCGGAACCAGATCAGCTTCGGCAGCGGTGCCATCGAATGCAGCGGGGTGCCCGTGCTCGCCTGCAGCTTCGGATGCTCCGCGCGAAGCCGCTCGGCCTGCTCCGCGGCCCGATTATCGCCCCACGTGAGCAACTCGGTCAGCGGCCGGTCGTGATCGTCGAGACCGACCAGCGAGTGCATGGCACTGCTGAACGCGAGCCCGGCGACATTTGCACTTCCCGAAAGTGATGCGCGGGCAGCCCCCAGCACGGCCGCCGTTACCTGGAGCGGATCCTGGACCGCCCACCCCGGCTGCGGCTCGAGCAGCGGATAACCCCGATCACCCGACCCGTGAGCGGCGCCCTGGGCGTCATACACGATCGCCTTGGTGCTGGTCGTACCGATGTCGACCGCGACTATCAGGTCTTGCACGTTGTCGGCTCCGGACGAGATCGCTGCCGTCCGTAACGCTAGCGTCCCGCACCGGGCTAGTTCGCGGACGGGCGCCCGGCCCCAAGGTGCCGACGCGCCGCCGCGCGTGTCATAGCCATCGAATCTTGCTCGAACCTCGGCCTCCGGCGTAACATCTTGAATGCAAGTGAGGAGGTAGAGCTGGTGTGGAAGAGGCAGCCAGGCCCGGACAATCGCGCGCGGCAGGACGGCCAGTCCGAACAACCGCCGGTGGAGGACGATCGGCTGCTCGATCACCACATCGAGGAGGTGCTCGGCAAGTCCACGGCCGTGGCGCGGATGCGCGGGAGCGCTCCGAACGCCGAGGAGCACCGGCGCGACTGAGGAGAGACTCAGCCCAACGCGGCCGTCCTGACGAGCGCATCCCGGCGCCGCGAGCCCGACCGAGGCGACCGGGACCGCCCGCGCGCCAGGGTCGCGCTGAGGCCCGTCGCGCGCCCACTCGTGTACCAATCTTCAACGCGGTTGCGCCTTCGCGCAGTCGGCTCCCGTCCAACGAACTCACCCATGCGGTGCGTCAGGGCTCCGGCACGCCGGTTGCGCCGGGCCGTCCCTCGCCCACCACGCTTCGCGATCGACGCGAACGCGATCTCAGACGAGTCACCAGCGGCGCCGGTGGTGTGACCGCTCGGCCCAGTCGAGCGACAGCGCCGTGCTCGCCGGCGCGTGGCCTTCCAGCGACCGCGGTGTTGCGTCAGCGATATACGTCAGGTCGACGAAGCAGCAGAGTTCCTCGCGGCGGGCAACGACTGCGTTTTGGCACTCGCGATCGTCCGCGGGCACCTCGTTCGGCAGACGCCCGCTTCACCTCCGTGAGCAGCAGCACGTGTTAGCCGAGGTGACGTGACAACAAGCAGAAGACGGCACCTGTAAGCAGAAGTCAGCCCGGACCTTGGACCCGAGGGAGGCGCGCTTGTCCCGGCGCCCGGCGTCGCGACGGCCGTCGACTTTCGAGCTACTACCGGTCGACGACTTAAGCGGCAGTGCAGGTGTCGACTCCACCGTGGCGAGGACGAGGGAAGCCGGCGGGCGGGGCCAGACGCTTGCGTTGTCGCCGAACGCGATACTCGGCAGACCAGGCTGGCGGCGCTGCGGCTGGCGTTCCGTGCCGGTTGCCCGCGCCGGTTCGGTCGATGCTGGCTGCATTCTCCGGAAGGATCGGTCCAGCACTGAGCGTCGCGTGTGGCCGGGAGCGCTGGCAATCGAGCTGCGACCGGGTTAGAGTCTGCCTGGGAGCTAACAGTGGGCGACGGCGACTCACCGGGCCTAGTTACGTCGAGGGACGGTACTCGGATCGCGGTTTGGATTTACGGAGCTGGTCCGCCGCTGGTGCTCGTGCATGGCACGTTCGTTGATCACACGAGCTGGGGGCTCGTTGTGCCGTTCCTGATCGAGCGCTGCACGGTTTACGCAGTCGATCGGCGCGGGCGGGAAGCAAGCGGTGACAGTGATCGGTACTCGGTCGAGGCGGACGCCCAGGATGTCGTCGCCGTGGTCGATTCGGTCGGTTCGCCCGTGAGCCTGTTCGGTCATTCGCTGGGCGGCCTAGTCGCGTTGGAGGCGGCATTGGACACCGACGAGGTCGAGCGGTTGATTCTGTACGAGCCTTCTACCGGTGGCAACGCCAGGCCCGGGATCATCGAGCGGCTGGAGGAAATGCTGCGCAAGGACGACCGCGAAGGGTTGTTGATTAGCGCCTTGCGAGAAGTCGCGGGCATGTCCGGCGATCAGATCGAACAGCTGCGTAGCCTTCCTACGTGGCCGGTGCAGCTAGCGGCGGCGCACACGGTCCCGCGAGAGCTCCGCGCGGGGGCCGGATACCGATTCAACGCCAACCGGTTCGCGCGCCTCGACACGCCTACGTTATTGCTCAGGGGCGAGTTCGACCCGGCCGGTTGGGTCGAGGGGTCGATCGCCGCAGTCGGCAACGCGCTCCCCAATGCGCGCTTGAGGACACTTGCCGGGCAGGCACACGTGGCTCAGATGACGGCGCCGAGCGTGTTAGCGGACGAAGTCTTGGGATTCATGGCGGTCTGACCGACGACGCCACGGCTGACGACAAGCTTCTAGACCGCCTCGCCGCATCTGAATAGCGCTCCAAGCTGGGGGCCATGCTTCTTGCAGGGTGCGCCGGTCGCTGAGCATGGAACCCGCCGTTAGCTCGACAACAGAAGCAAGCTCCGGTGCCCGGCCGATAACCCTCGTGAGCGAGGACGCGCCGTTCGGCGCTTTCGCTTGGCGACGACTGGGAAGGCAGGCTGGACGTCTGCTTCACCGGCGGGGGTTGAGGACTTCGATCGCAATTTCTTCGCAAGTTCTTGCCGGTATTGACGGGATCGGCGTAGAGTCGCCCGGACAGTCGCAGCGAGGAGGTCTCCAGGTGGTGATCCGCAGTCCGTTTCCGGATATCGAGATTCCGGCCGTATCTCTCACCGACTATGTTCTCGCGCGTGTCGAGGAGTTCAGTGTCAAGCCCGCTTTCATCGATGCGTCGAGCGGCCAGACGATCATGTATGCGCAGCTTCGGGAGTCGGTGACGGAGGTCGCCGCGGGCCTTGCACAGCGTGGCTTCGGCAAGGGAGACGTTTTCGCTCATTACGCTCCGAACCTCCCCGAATATGCGGTCGCCTTTCACGCAGTCGCGACGGTTGGTGGGGTCAACACGACCGCCAATCCGCTGCTCACCGTGGATGAGCTTGCGGCGCAGCTCAACGATTCCGGCGCACGTCTGCTGGTTACCGTGCCTGAGCTGCTGGAGAAGGCGACCGCCGCGAGCGCACGAGCTGGCGTTGAGGAGATTTTCGTCTACGGCGCAGGCGAGGGAGCGACGCCGTTTGCCGCGCTGCGACTGGCGGGCGTCGAGCCGCCGGAGGTCATGATCGATCCGGCCCAGGATCTCGTCACGCTCCCGTATTCGAGCGGTACCACTGGGCTGCCGAAGGGGGTGCTGCTTACCCATCGAAACCTGGTCGCGAACATCTGCCAGTCCATTTCCTGCGAGCGGTGGGAGGAAGAGGATCGGGATGAGCGCGTCGTCGCGTGCTGCCGTTCTTTCACATTTATGGGCTCGTCTGGTGCATGAACATACCGATCTACTTCGGCAACACAGTGGTGACAATGCCACGGTTTGACTTCCGCGAGTTCCTGCGCGTGATCCAGGACTTCCGGATTACTCGTGCCGCGTTAGTACCGCCGATCACTCGCGCTGGCTAAGCATCCGTTCGTCGATGAGTTTGACCTCTCGAGCCTCGAGTTCATCGGCTCCGGCGCTGCGCCCCTGTCGGCCGAGGTGGAGGAGGCATGTGCCAAGCGGCTGGGATGCCGCATACAACAGGGGTACGGGCTGACCGAGACGAGCCCGA